>NZ_JBHSRS010000005.1:0-341627 GCF_042659145.1 Polaromonas aquatica
AGTGGCAACGCCGACGTCACGGGCAACTACAACATCAGCTATGTGGACAACACGACCAGCACGATCAACAAGGCCAACCTGACAGTGACGGCCAATGCGGTGACCAAGACCTACGACGGCACGCTCGCCGCCACCGGCACGGGCACTGTCGCGACGCTCGCGGGCGCGGGCGCCGGCGAGGTGGTCAACGCAGCGGGCAGCCAGGCCTTCCTCGACAAAAACTTCGGCATTGGCAACAAGGCCGTGCGCGCCAGCGGGGTCACCATCAAAGACAGCGGCAACGCCGACGTCACCGGCAACTACAACATTGCCTATGTGGACGACACGACCAGCACCATCAACAAAGCCAATGTGACACTGTCGACCTCCGACGTCACCAAGACCTACGACGGCACGACCGGCGCGGCAGGTGCGGTGGTGGTGACGGCAGGTACGGTGTTCGCGGGTGACAACACCACGGGTGGCAGCTTCGCCTTTACCGATAAAAACGCCGGTACGGGTAACAAGACGGTAACGACGGCGGGCGTGACGGTGGGCGACGGCGTGAACAATGCCAACTACAACGTCACGTATGCCGACAACACCACCAGCACCATCAACCAGGCCAACCTGACGCTCACGGCCAACAACGTGACCAAGACTTACGACGGCACGGTGGCCGCTTCCGGCACAGCCACGGTGTCGGCCGGGACACTTTTTGGCGGTGACAGCCTGACGGGTGGCAGCTTTGCCTTTACCGACAAAAATGCCGGCACGGGCAACAAGACGGTGACGGCATCCGGAGTCACGGTAGGCGATGGCGTGAACAACGCCAACTACAACGTCAGCTATGTCGACAACACCAACAGCACCATCAACAAGGCCGATCTGACGGTGACGGCCACCGGCGTGACCAAGACCTACGACGGCACACTCAGCGCTACGGGTAACGGTTCCGTGGGCGTGCTTGCCGGGGCGGGAGCAGGCGAATCGGTCAATACCGCCGCCACACAGGTGTTCACCGACAAGAACTTCGGTATCGGCAACAAGACGGTGCAGGCCAGCGGCCTGACCATCAAGGACAACGGCAATGCCGACGTGACGGGCAACTACAACATCGCCTATGTTGACAACACCACCAGCACCATCAACAAGGCCAATGTGACCCTGTCGACCTCCGACGTCACCAAGACCTACGACGGCGGCCTCTCGGCAAGCGGTGCGGTGGTGGTGACGGCTGGCCAGGTGTTCGCGGGTGACAGCACCAGCGGCGGCACGTTCGCCTTCACCGACAAGAACTTTGGTGTTGGCAACAAGACGGTGACGACGACGGGCGTCACGGTGGGCGACGGCGTGAACAACGCCAACTACAACGTCAGTTACGCGGACAACACGACCAGCACCATCAACCAGGCCAGCCTGGTGCTGTCCACCAGCAATGTCACCAAGACCTATGACGGCAACACCACGGCGGCGGGCACGGCCACGGTGGCGGCCGGCTCGCTGTTTGGCGGCGATAGCCTCACGGGCGGCAGCTTCGCTTTCACCGACAAGAACGCCGGCAACGGCAACAAGACGGTGACTGCGGGCGGCGTGACGGTGGGCGACGGCGTGAACAATGCCAACTACAGCGTCAGCTACGTGGACAACACCACCAGCACGATCAACCCGTTTGCGGTGAGCGTTTCGGGTACGCGCACGTATGACGGAACGGCCGATGTGGCCGCAGGTGTGCTGAACATCGGCCCGCTGGTGGGCAGCGAAACCCTGGGCCTCTCCGGTCTGGCGACCATGGCCGACAAGAACGTGGGTGCCAACAAGACGCTGACGGTCGCGGGCCTTAACCTGATCGACGGCAGCGGCCTGGCCAGCAACTACACGTTTACCGGCGGCACACAGCAGGCCAGCATCACCCAGGCCAGCCTGACGGTGGGCACGGGTAACGTCATCAAGACTTATGACAGCAACACCTCGGCTGCGGGTACGGCCATGGTGACGGGCGGCACGCTGTTCAGCGGCGACAACCTGACGGGCGGCACATTCGCCTTCACCGACAAGAACGCCGGCACTGGCAACAAGACGGTGACGACGACTGGTGTGACGGTGGGCGACGGCGTGAATAACGGCAACTATGCCGTCACTTACGCCAACAACACGACCAGCACCATCAACAAGGCCGACCTGACAGTGACAGCCAGCGGCGTCAGCAAGATTTATGACGGCACGACAGCCGCTACCGTGGGTTACGGCGACAACCGCCTGGGCAGCGATGTGCTGAGTGTCACGGGCGTTGCATTCTTTGCCGACAAGAACGCCGGCAATGGCAAGACAGTCGGTGTGAACAGCATTGCCCTGGGCGGCACGGACGCTGGCAACTACAACCTGCTGAACACCACGACCAGCACCACGGCCAGCATTACACCCAAGGCGCTGACGGTCACGGCCAACGGCGACACCAAGCTGTACGACGGCTCGGCCTACAGCGGCGGCAACGGCGTGAGCTACAGCGGTTTTGTGGCCGGTGACTCATTGGCAGACATCGGGGGCATCCTGGGTTATGGCGGTTCCTCGCAAGGCGCCGTGGCTGCGGGCAACTACGTCATCACGGCAGGTGGCCTGAATTCCATCTCAGGGAACTATGTTCTGGGCTTTGCCAGCGGCGCACTCAGCATCACGACTTCCAATGCCAGCGCCGCGGCGCTGGGTAATGCGGCGCTGGTCAGTTCCTACGACGGTGCGTTGCAGGCGGTGGCTGGCTTGGGGGGCTCATCTGGCGGTGGCGGTATGGGCGCCAGCGCCGACGCCATGGCAGGCGCACTGGCTGCCGCCGCGGCGGAAGCGGGCGACGCGGACAACAAGTAGGGCGCCGCCTCTGGCGTCCTGGTGCCACCAGCTGGCGCTGTCCAGCGGAATTGTCCTGATCACCGTCCCCAATATTGGGGGCATGCCCTGCTTTTTCCTGAGCGAAAATGCCAGGACCTTTTGGAGAGGGGGTGGCCTGTAGACCAATAGGCAGTCTAGTCGCGCCGCAATGGCCTTGTTGCCGGCAAGCCCTGTGCTATCGGCCAGGCTATAGGCGGCAGTTCACAAGGCACCAGCGCCGCGGGCAACTAAGCCATCACTGCAGCGCGGCGGTGCCCCGGCAGATGATGCTTACACCAGCGCGCTGTACAACGTGGCAGCCCTGGGTGGTTCAAGAGGTGGCGGTGACTCAGGCGGTGGTGCAGGCCTCGGCGACGCACTGAGAGCCGCAGCCGCCGAAGCTGGCAATACGGGCGAGGACGAATAAGGGCTGTTCACTGCCTGGGTCAAGGTATTGCCTGCGTCGAGCGCTCAAGGGGCAGCCACAGTGTGAAGCGTGTGCCTGACGGCCCCGACTCCCAGGCCACCGTGCCGTCCAGCATCTGCGCGCGGCGCAACTGGTTGTGCAGGCCTTTGCCGCGTGCATCGGCAAGCTCCCTGTCGACATTGAAGCCCTGACCGTTGTCTTCTATGGTGACCTCCAGGCCGCCTTTTGCCACGGCGGTACCTACGCGGATCTCGGTCGCGCGCGTGTGGCGCAGGATGTTGGCCACGCTCTCCTGCACGATGCGCAGGATATGCAGCGCACTCGACGGGTCGAGCCAGTCGAGCGCAGGCAACTCCTGCACTTCCCAGAGCAGCGTGACGCCTGTGCCCTCAAGGCGCGGCTCCAGCCGGAAGCGCAGTGTGGCCAGCAGCAGCAGCAGGTCGGCCTCCACCGGCTCCATCGAATCGATGGCCAGCTTCAGGTCATCCATGCAGTCCTTGAGAATTTGCGAGACCTTCGCATCGCTCATGCCGCCGTTTTCTACCGAGCGGATGGCGCTGATCAGCGTCGAACCCAGTCCGTCATGCATGTCCTGCATCATGCGCTGGCGCTCGTCGCTCAGCATTTGCCGCTGCTCCACCTCGCGCAGCCGCCGGTGGCTCAATTCAAGTTCGGCTTCACGCGTTTGAAGGCGGTGCGCCAGGCTGGCATTGACCAGTTCTACCTCTGTGATAGCACCGACATAACGGCGGTACATCAGGTAACCGAAGATGCTGAAGGTGATCGCATTGGTGTAGGCGCCAAAATACCAGCCTTCAGGACTGATGAAGTTGTTCTGCAGCAGCCAGTCCGTCACCCCGAACAGGGTTGCCAGGCCGGTGCCGATGGCTACCAGCATGGCTTCGCGTGAGCGGCCCCATGCGTTGATGCCACCCGCCATTGCAACGCTTGCACCCATTAGCGCCGCCACGATGTAGATCAGCGGCGTGACCTTGGGCGTATTGGGCAGGGTGGCCAGTACCGGCAGCGTCAGCAAAGCCATCAGTACTGTTGCGCCTATCAGCGCGCGGGTCAGCCAGGGCTGCGTCCGGCCATGCAGCAGGACGATTGAAAAGTGCACGACCGTTACCAGTAAAAACAGGGAGTTGACTGTCAGCCATGCGAACCAGTCATTGGCGATAGGGAAGTTCACGTAAAAATGCAGGCCACGCAGGAAAGAGGTGGCAGCAAGCACAAAGAAAAGCAGGTAGCCGGCTTCGTGCCGGCGCCTGAACCACACCAGCAGTGCGAACAGGCCGACCGCCAGAAATGCTGCGCTGAACATGCCCGGCAGTTCCTGCTGCACCCACTGGCGTCCGTGGTAGCGCCAACTCAAGGCATCGGTCGGACCCAGCCATACTGAGGACAGCGCCACCTGGGTGGCGCGTGAATGTTCCAGGCGGACGAGTATCTCTCGCGGTGCCGCGCCGTCATCCGCTTTCTCCAGCACCAGCCACAAGGGTGTGCGCGCGCTGCTCCATAAGGGGCCTTGTTGCTGGGCAACGTGTACAAGGTGCCCGTCAACATACACGGCGATCGTGCCGTCGGTCTTTATGCGTGCGGCATAGAGCGCCAGCGGGCCGGCTACCGCAGACGGTGCCGGCACGGCCAGTTTGAACCAGGTCGTGCGGGTGGCGCCTGGCGCCGCCGCCGCTGCCTGGCGCAGCAGGGAGACGGGCCGGGCGTGAGGCAGGGCGACCGGTTGCCAGGCGTCCGGCAGGGTTTTGCTGTCCAGCGTGGGTGGCGCTGCTGTGAAACCGGATGCATCCAGGACCTGCCACAAAGCCTCGGTGATGTGCGGGTCTGCCGGGGGCAGCTGTACGTTGTCCGTTTCTTTTGGCCAGACGCTAAAAGGAGCGAGGGCGGCCCAAAAAAGCATCAGGGCGCAGGCAAAACCGGCTATTCCAGGCAACAGGTGTTTGGTGGGGTGCTGCATGCAAGCCCGCGCTATTCCGCCAGAATTCCCTGGTTTCTGGCTTCGTAGATGGCTTCCGCTTTGGATGTGACTTTGAGTTTGCTGTAGATACGCCGCACAAAAGTCCGCACAGTGAAGTGGGACAGTTGCATGAGCTTGGCGATCTCATGGGCCGTGAAGCCTTTGGTGATGAAGTCCAGGACCTCCTTCTCGCGGGCCGACAACGCCGGCGGTGCGTCTGCGGTCGGTCCGGCTTCGTCGACACTTTCGGGTGCGGCATGCCTGAAACGGGCCAGTACCTGGCGCGCGATGATGGGGCTGATAGGGCTGCCGCCGCTGGCCAGGCTGCGGATTTCGTCGACCATTTTCAGGGGGGAACTGTCTTTCAGCAGGTAACCGGCCGCGCCGGCTTCAATTGACCGCATCACATGCGTCTCATCGCCGAAATTGGTGCTGACCATGATGCTGCAAGCAGGCCACAGCCGGGAGGCCGCCCGGATGACGTCAATGCCGGAGCCGTCCGGCAACCCCAGGTCCACCAGCAGCACATCCACCGGAGTGCCCTGCAGCAGGGCGATGCCTTCGGCCCTTGTGCCTGCCGTGGCGGCAAGCCTCATGTCGGGCGCGGCCAGCAGCGCGCGGGCCAGGGCACTGCGAAAACCGAGGTCGTCCTCGACGATGGCGACGTGGATGCGCGACGCGGGCTTTCCGGGCTCCGCCGGGGATTCCTGATTTGTCGAATTGAGCGCTTCCATGTGGGTGCCATTGTGCGACGGATTGAGAGGGGCTTCGTAGCGCATTTGTGCTACAGGCAAAACGCCTGAGCTTAACTACCATTCTTCCTAGTACTTTAATTTACCGAAAACACGGGCGTCTGCCTGATGGTTTCAATCTTGGCCATTTCGCGCAGAGAAAGCCCCCATGAAAAGCCACGCCAGCATGAACCGTATTTACCGACTTGTCTGGAATGCGGCTTTAAATGTCTGGGTGGCCGTGGCCGAGAACGCCAAAGGGCGCGGCAAGGGCAGATCCGTTCGTGGCAGTGTGGTGGGTCCTGGAGGATGGACAGACAGCTTCAGTTTTCATGCCCGATGTTGTGCCGCATTGGGTTTGATCGCGTCCCTGGCCCTGGTTGCGACGCAGCAGGCACATGCCGCCGATGCAGCGAACGCCAGCGTGTCCGTCGGCACCGCCAGCCTGGCGACAGTGGGCAATACCACGACGATCAACCAGGGTAGCCAGCGCGTGGCGATTGACTGGACCAGTTTGTCGACCCGCACGAACGAAGCGCTCGTCTTTAACCAGCCCAATGCTTCAGCAATAGCCTTGAACCGCATCACCGGCAGCAGCCCCAGCGAGCTGCTGGGCAGTCTCACCGCCAACGGCCAGGTCTTTATCCTGAATCCCAACGGTGTGCTGTTCGGTGCGGGCTCACAGGTCAATGTCGGCGGCCTGGTCGCCTCGACACTCAGCATGAGTAACGCCGACTTCATGGCCGGCAACCACATCTTCAGCAACAACGGCAGCAGCAGATCTGTGGTCAATCAGGGCACCATGACGGCGGCTTCTGGTGGTTACCTTGCCCTGCTGGCGCCCGAAGTTCGCAATGAAGGCGTGATGACGGCCAGCCTCGGCACCGCCCTGCTTGCGGCGGGCAACAAGGTCACACTCAACCTGGACAACGGCTCGCTGTTGGGCTACAGCATCGACAAAGGCGCCATCAACGCCTTGGCCGAAAACAAGCAACTCATCAGGGCCGATGGCGGGCAAGTGTTGCTCTCGGCCAAGGCCATGGACAGCCTGACCAGTGCCACGGTCAATAACACCGGCGTGATCGAGGCCAAAACAATACTGAACAAGGCCGGTCGCATCCTGTTGATGGGCGACATGAGCTATGGCACGGTGAACGTCGCGGGTACGCTCGATGCTTCGGCACCCAATGGCGGCGATGGCGGCTTCATCGAAACCAGCGCGGCGCACGTCAAAGTTGCCGACAGCGCGGTGGTTACCACCAGGGCGGCCGGCAACCTCGGCGGGCAAAGCGGCAACTGGCTGATAGACCCGACCGACTTCACGATCGCGGCGACTGGCGGTGACATGACAGGCGCGGCGCTCTCCACGCAACTGGCCAACAACGGCACTGTCACCATCCTCAACACCCAGGGCGCAGGCGGAACCGCGGGGGACATCAACGTCAACGATGCTGTGAGCTGGAGCGCCAACAGCGTGCTGACCTTGGCGGCAGGCCGCGACATCAACATCAACCGGGCCATCACGGCCACTGGCGCCAGCGGCGGCCTGGTGCTCAACTACGGCGGTGACTACAAGGTCAAGGCCCCGGTCACGCTCAGCGGCGGCAATGCCACGCTGGCTATCAACGGCGCCAACTACACGCTGATCCACAGCATGGCAGCACTGGATGCCATCGAAAGCACGGGCTTGAGCGGCAAGTATGCGCTGGCAGGGGATATGGATGCCGGCGGCACCACCTACAGCAGCGCGCTGGTGGGCGTTGCCAACAATAGCGCTTTCACCGGCACGTTCGCCGGGCTGGGGCACACCATCAGCAACCTGACCATCAGCGCAGGCAGTACCGACCCCGTGGGCCTATTCAGCTCTGTCTACATCAGCGGCGTGATCCGGGATATCGGCCTGGTGGGCGGCAGCATTTCGGGAAGCTCCAACGTCGGCGGGCTGGTGGGCAGCAACAACGGTGGCAGCATCAGCAACGCCTATGCGACCGGCAGCGTTTCGGGAAGTTCCTACGTCGGCGGGTTGGTGGGCTTCAACACCGGCGGTGGCAGTATCAGCAACGCCTATGCGACCGGCAGCGTTTCGGGAAGCTCCAACGTCGGCGGGCTGGTGGGCTACAACAACAACGGCAGCAGCATCAGCAACGCCTATGCGACCGGCAGCGTTTCGGGAGACTCCTACATCGGCGGGCTGGCGGGCTCCAACGCCGGCAGCATCAGCAACGCCTATTCGACCGGCAGCGTTTCGGGAAGCTCTTCCTACGTCGGCGGGCTGGCGGGCTTCAACTACAGCAGCATCAGCAACGCCTATGCCACCGGCAGTGTTTCGGGAGGTAACCTTTACGCCGGCGGGCTGGTGGGCTACGCTGAGGTCAGCAGCAGCATCAGCAATGCCTACAGCCTCGGAGCCGTGAGCGGTCGCTTTAACGTCGGCGGGCTGGTGGGCAGGAACTACGGCAGCATTGGCGACGCCTATGCCACCGGCAGCGTTTCGGGAAGCGGCGCTTTCGTCGGCGGGCTGATGGGCTATAGCAACGGCAGCATCAGCAACAGCTACTGGGACAGCAGCAGCACGGGCAGGAGCAGTGCGGTGGGAGGCGGAAGCGGAACCACCACCAACGTCAGCGCCGTCACCAGCAGCAGCGCCACCAGCCACAGCAGTTACGCCTACCTGGGCACCTGGGCCGAGACGGCCAGCGGCTCGGGCATATGGGTGGCCACCAACACGGGCGGACCGGCCTGGGTGATGATTGAGGGCAGCACCCGGCCCTTTCTGTACAGCGAGTACAGCACCAACATCCAGAACGCACACCAGTTGCAGCTGATGGCGCTGGACACCAGTGCCAGCTACACCCTGGGTGCCAATATCAATGCCGGAGAAACCGGCGCCGGCAACACCGGCGGCATGTGGGGCACGGCCGGCTTTGTGCCCGTGGGCAACGGCATGGCCGCGTTCACCGGCAGCCTGGACGGCCAGAGCCACAGCATTTCCGACCTGAACATCAAGCGCCCAGGCACGGACTACGTCGGCCTGTTCGGCCGCACCGGCAGCACCAGCGTGATCAGCAACCTGGGCCTCGCCGGCGGTAGTGTGTCCGGTGCCAACCATGTGGGTGCCCTGGTGGGCGAAAACGGCGGCAGCATAAGCAACAGCTACGCCAGTGCGGCGGTGGCGGGCACCAGCAGGGTCGGTGGGTTGGCGGGCGACAACCTGGGCAGCATCGCCGACAGCTACGCCAGCGGCGCGGTGTCGGCCACGGGCGGCTATGCGGGCGGGCTCGTGGGCTACAACAACGCCGGAAATATCAACAGCAGTTACGCGGGCGGCAGCGTCAGCGGCGGCAGCAACGCCGGCGGTCTGGTGGGCTTCAACAGCGGTGGCACGATCGGTAACAGTTTCTGGAACACCGCTACCTCGGGCCAGGCCGGCAGCGATGGCGGCACCGGCATCAGCACGGCGCAGATGCTGCAGGCCGGCACCTTCAGCGGCGCAGGCTGGAGCATTGCTACGAGCGGCGGCAGCACCGCGGTCTGGCGCATTTATGAGGGCTACACCGCGCCGCTGCTGCGCAGTTTCATGGGCGCATTGACGGTGACGGCGGGCAACGTCAGCAAGACCTACGACGGCAGCACCGCCATCAACAGCACCTACACCCTCAGCAAAAGCAATGCAGATAGCAGCCTGATCCTCGGCACCGCCGCCTCCAGCACCAGCAGCAAAAACGTGGGCAGCTACAGCATCGCGGTCAGCGGGCTGTACTCCGGCCAGCAGGGCTACGACCTGAGCTTTGTCGGCGGCACAGCCACGGTCATGGCGGCGACGCTGACGGTGAGCGGCACCGCGGCCTCGAACAAGACCTACGACGGCACGACAGCTGCCACACTCAGCGGCAGCTTGAGCGGCCTGGTCAGCGGCGACACCGTGGCACTCAGCCAGAGCGGCAACTTTAGCGACAAGAATGCCGCCACCGGCAAGACTGTCAGCTACACCAGCAGCCTGTCAGGCAGCGATGCCGGCAACTACGTGCTGGCATCAGGTGGCGGCACGACCACGGCCGACATCGTGGCGGCCACGCTGACGGTGAGCGGCACCGCGGCCTCGAACAAGACCTACGACGGCACGACAGCTGCCACACTCAGCGGCATCTTGAGCGGCCTGGTCAGCGGCGACACCGTGGCGCTCAACCAGAGCGGCACATTCAGCGACAAAAACGCCGCCACCGGCAAGACGGTGAGCTACACCAGCAGCCTCTCGGGCAGCGACGCGGGCAATTACGTGCTGGCATCAGCCGGAGGTACGACCACAGCCGACATCAACCAGGCCAGCCTGAGCATCAGTGGTATCACGGCCGGCGACAAGACCTACAACGCCAACAATATGGCCAGTGTCAACACGGCAGGCGCTGTGTACGGCGGCCTGTTTGCAGGCGATGCGGTGGCCGTGAGTGCCACAGGCCTGTTCAATGACAAGAATGTGGGCACTGGCAAGACGGTGACCTTGAGCAGCAGCTACAGCGGTGCCGATGCGGGCAACTACGCCATCACCAATCAGGCCAGCACCACGGCCAGCATCAGCCAGGCTGCGCTGACCATCAGCGGCATCACGGCTGCCGACAAGACCTATAACGCCAGCGATGCCGCGACCGTCAACACCGCAGGCGCTGTGTACGGTGGCCTGTTTGCAGGCGACGCGGTGGCCGTGAGTGCCACAGGCCTGTTCAATGACAAGAATGTGGGCACTGGCAAGACGGTGACCTTGAGCAGCAGCTACAGCGGTGCCGATGCGGGCAACTACGCCATCACCAATCAGGCCAGCACCACGGCCAGCGTCAGCCAGGCTGCGCTGACCATCAGCGGCATCACGGCTGCCGACAAGACCTATAACGCCAGCGATGCCGCGACCGTCAACACAGCAGGCGCTGTGTACGGTGGCCTGTTTGCGGGTGATGCGGTGACAGTGAGTGCCACAGGCCTGTTCAGCGACAAGAATGCAGGTGCTGGCAAGACTGTCAACCTGAGCAGCAGCTACAGCGGTGCCGACACCGGCAACTACGCCATCACCGGCCAGGCCACAACGACGGCTGGCATCAGCCTGGCCAGCCTGACGCTGTCGACCACCGACGTGGTCAAGACCTATGACGGCAATACCAGTGCGGCGGGCGTGGCCGTCATCACGGGTGGCGCGCTGTTCGGCAGTGACACCATCAGCGGCGGCAGCTTCGCCTTCGCCAACAAGAACGCCCGTACTGGCGACAAGGTCGTGAACGTCTCGGATGTCACCGTCGGCGACGGTGTGAACAACGCCAACTACAACGTCAGCTATGTGGAAAACACCAGCAGCACCATCCACAAGGCCGACCTCACCGTGACGGCCAGCGGCGTTAGCAAGGTTTATGACGGCACAACGGTGGCAACTGTGGGTCTGGGTGACAACCGCGTGGCGGGCGATGTGCTGGGCATCACGGCTTCAGCGTCTTTCACTGACCAGAACGCCGGGCTTGGCAAGGCTGTCAGCGTTACAGGCATTGCTGTAGGTGGCGCGGATGCGGGCAACTACAACCTCATTAGCGCCACCACTGCCAGTACGACGGCAGACATCACACCGAAAGCGCTGACCGTCATCGCCAACAACGACGCGCAGATGGGCAGCACACCGTACAGCGGCGGCAAGGGCGTGACTTATAGCGGCCTGGTGGCGGGTGAAACGGCGACCATGGTGTTGACAGGCAATCTGGCTTACGGCGGCAACTCGCAGGGCGCCTACCTGCCGGGTGACTACGACATCACGGTGGGCGGTTTGCTGGCCAACAGCAACTACAGCCTGGGCTTTTTGCAGGGCCGGCTGACCCTCAGCGGCGGCGATGCCGCTACGGTAGCGCTGGGCGGCAACACGCTGGCCGGCGCCTACCAGACCTCGCTCAACACCCTTGGTGGTTCAGGTCTTGTGCCGGATTTTTCCGGAGAGGGCGGCAAGGGCAAGGGTGGCGATGATGCAGCGGCTGCGGCCCTCAATGCCGCCGCGGCGGAGGCCGCCGAGCAGGGGGGCGGCAACTAGGCGTTTGGCCTGAAGTTAATTGCTGCGATTTTGATAGCGGCCTGCGCCCATCATCATTAGCCTGCAGCCAGATCTTATGCGTGACGGGGCAAGAAAATCCTGAGGCTGTAGCGCATATGCGCTACAGACACCGGCGTCTGTGATTTGTACGATGACGGCAAAACTCCTTTGCATCAATGCCATTATTTCTGAATTGCAATTCACTGAAAAAAGGTAAATGGCAGCCTGTTTTCCGGGTGCAAAACTTGTCGCAACAGAAAGCATCACATGAAGAGCCACGCCAGCATGAACCGCATCTACCGCCTTGTATGGAATGCAGCCTTGAGTCTTTGGGTGGCTGTTGCCGAGAATGCGAGGGGGCAAAGCAAAGGCGGCTCCGGCCGCAACAGTGTGGACGTTGTTTCTGTCAATACCGATCTGGCGTCTGGTGGTTTTATACTGCACGCCAGGTGTCTTGCTGCACTGGGCTTGATGGTGTCGCTGTTTTTTGTGCCGTTCCAGGCGCATGCGGCGGATGCAGCCAACGCCACGGTGACGGCCGGCGCGGCCAGTGTGGCGACCGTGGGCAACACCACCACCATCAACCAGGCCAGCCAGCGCGCGGCGATTGACTGGACCAGCCTCTCGACCCGCGCCAACGAAGCGCTCATCTTCAACCAGCCCAATGCCCAGGCGATTGCGCTGAACCGCATCACGGGCAGCAGCCCGAGCGAGCTGCTCGGCAGCCTCACGGCGAATGGCCAGGTGTTTATCCTGAACCCGAACGGCGTGCTGTTTGGTGCGGGCAGTCAAGTCAACGTGGGCGGCCTGGTCGCGTCGACCTTGAGCATGAGCAATGCCGACTTCATGAACGGCAACCATGTGTTCACCGGTTCAGCCGGTTCGGTCATCAATCAGGGAACGCTGAACGCCGCCCCCGGCGGCTACCTCGCCTTGCTGGCACCCGAAGTACGCAACGAAGGCGTAATGACCGCGTCGCTGGGCACTGCGCTGCTCGCGGCAGGCAACAAGGTCACGCTGAACATCGACAACGGCTCCTTGCTGGGCTACAGCATTGACCAGGGCGCGATCAATGCACTGGCCGAGAACAAACAGCTGATCCAGGCTGACGGCGGCCAGGTACTGCTGTCGGCCAAGGCCATGGACAGCCTGACCACGGCCACGGTCAACAACACCGGCGTCATTGAAGCGAAGACGATACAGAACAAGGCCGGCCGCATCCTGCTGATGGGCGATATGCAAACCGGAACGGTCAATGTGGGTGGAACACTCGATGCCAGCGCACCCAACGGCGGCGACGGCGGCTTCATTGAAACCAGCGCGGCCCACGTCAAGGTCGCCGACAGCGCGGTGATCACTACCAAAGCGGTCGAGAGCCTGGGCGGACAAAGCGGCACCTGGCTGATAGATCCGACCGACTTCACGATTGCGGCCAGCGGCGGCGACATGACGGGTGCGGCGCTTTCCACCCAGTTGGCCAACAACGGCACGGTCACCATCCTGAACACCCAGGGGGCCAGCGGCACCGCGGGAGATATCAACGTCAACGATGCCGTCAGTTGGAGCTCCAACAGCGTGCTGGCCCTGAGCGCCGGCCATGACATCAACATCAACCGCGCCATCACGGCCACCGGCGCGAGCGGCGGCTTGCGGCTCAACTACAGCGGTGATTACAAGGTCAACGCGCCCATCACCCTGAGCGGCGCGAGCGCCAGCCTGGCCATCAATGGCAATACCTATACCCTGATACGCAGCATGGCGCAGCTTGACGCGCTGGATGGCCATAACGCGGTCACCGGCGTCGGCACCGCAAAACTCACCAATGGCTTCTATGCGCTGGCGCAGGACCTGAACGCTGCCGGTACGGCCTACACCAGGAGCTTGCTGGGCACCAGCAGCAGCGTGGCCTTTGGCGGCACTTTTGCCGGGTTGGGGCATACCATCAGCAACCTGAACATCAACGCTGCCGGTGGTGCTGGCCTGTTCGCCCTTGTCAGTGCAAACGGCGTGATTCGCGATATCGGCCTCGTCGGCGGCAGCATCAGCGGCGCCAACGGGGACGTTGGTGCGCTGGCAGGCCGGAACACCGGCGGCAGTATTAGCAATGCCTATGCCAGCGTCAATGTCGGCGGCAGCACCCGCACCGGCGGTCTGGTGGGTTACGCCAACGGTGGCAGCATCAGCAACTCCTGGGCGAGCGGCACGGTCAGCAGTAGTGGCAGCTATGCCGGTGGGCTGGTCGGGTTCAATAAGGGCAACATCGACAACGTCTATGCGGAAGGCGCTGTCAGCGGCACATACGCCGGCGGTCTGGTGGGCTACAACGACGCCGGTGCCACCATCAGCCAGGCCTATGCCACCGGCGCCGTCACCGGCAACACCGGCGGCAGCACCGCCGGTGGCCTGGTCGGCATCAACGGCGGGGGAATAGACCATGCCTATGCCACGGGTGCCGTCAGCGGCGACCACCTGGTCGGCGGCCTGATCGGCAACAACTCGGGTGCCGTCGACAGCGTCTACTCCACCGGCGGCGTCACCCTGGTCTTCAACCCCAATCTCGGTCCCGCCTACAGCGGCGGATTGATGGGTGCCGACACGGGCAGCGTCAGCAATGCCGCCTGGGATAGCGGTAGCTCGGGCCAGAGCAGTTTCACGGGTTTCAACAACGCCGGCAACAGCGGCAGCGACATCACGGCCGTCACTCGCTACAGCCACAGCGGCTACGGCAATTTCGGCACCTGGACTGAAACCGCCAGCGGCTCCGGTGTCTGGATCGCGCGCGACGCGGGCGGCACGCCGCAATGGGTCATGGTCGAGGGCTCGACGCGACCCTTCCTCTACAGTGAATGGTCGACCAACGTCGGCAATGCGCACCAGTTGCAGTTGATGGCTGCCAATCTGTCGGCCAGCTATACGTTGGCCCGCAACATCGACGCGAGCGTGACCAGCGGCAGCGACGTTGGCGGCATGTGGAGCACCGCAGGCTTTGCGTCTGTGGGTAACGCCAGCGCGGCCTTCAGTGGCCGCCTTGACGGGCAGAGCCGGACGGTGCAGGGCCTGAGCATCAACCGCGCCACCGAGAGCGGTGTGGGCCTGTTCGGCGTGACGGCCAGCGGCAGCGAGATTCGCAATGTCGGCCTGACCCAGGCCGCGATCACCGGCGGGAGCATGGTTGGTGCGCTGGTTGGGAAAAGCGGCGGTATTGTCGGCAACAGCTCTTCAAGCGGGAGCGTCAATGGTAACGCCATCGTCGGCGGGCTGGTCGGCCAGCTCGACTTCACCGGCAGCGTCGCTGCCAGCCGTTCGGCTGCCAGTGTGGTCGCCACGCTCGGTGTGGGCGGCGGGCTCGTGGGTTCCAGCGATGCTGATAACGGCAGCGGCCTGAGCGGCCAGATCAGCGGCAGTTACGCTACCGGTGCGGTCAGCGGCGGTTCCGGCCTGGGCGGCCTGGTCGGCTCAAACCTCGGCGTCATCAATGGCAGTTATGCGACCGGCAATGTGAGCGGCCTGAACCTCGTCGGTGGCCTTGCCGGCTCCAGCCTCGGCACGGTCGCCGGGAGCTACGCGACTGGCAACGCAAGCGGCGGCAACGCCGTCGGCGGCCTGGTTGGTGGCAACAACGGTAGCATCGCTAACAGCTACGCGATCGGTGGTGTGACCGGCAGTGTCGACGGGGCTGGCGGCCTGGTCGGCAGCAACGCCGGCAGCATCGCGAACAGCTACGCGACAGGCACCGTGGGTGGCAACACCGGCGTCGGCGCGCTTGCAGGCACGAATGCAGGCAGCATCACCGCGTCGTTCTGGAAGACCGCCGTCAGCAGCACCGGCGTGGGCGCCGATACCGGCTCGATAGACGCTTTCACGCGTGGCCTGACGGTTGGCGAGTTCACGAGCCTGGCGACTTACACCTCAGCAGGCTGGAACATCGACGCTGCGGGCGGCACCGGAAAGGACTGGCGTATCTACGAAGGCAACACCGGTCCGCTATTGCGCAGCTTCATGACCGGTCTGACACTGGCCGATACCACTGTCACCTACAACGGCGCGGTGCAAGCAGGTGCGAGTACCGCGGTGGCGAGCATACAGGGCACGGCGTCCGCTGGGCGCAATGCGGGCGTCTACAACGGCTATTACTCGGGACAGCAGGGCTACGACATCACGGGTGGAGCCCTGACCATCGCCAAAGCCAACCTGGTCCTGAGTGCGGTGACCGACAGCAAGACCTACGATGGGACGACGGTCTCCACCGCCACGGTGGGCAAGACAGGACTGGTCAGCGGCGACACCGTGACTGGCCTGTCCCAGTCGTTCGGCAACCAGAACGTACTCGGCGTGAATGGCAGTACCCTGGCTGTCGATACCGGCTACGTTGTCGCAGACGGCAACAACGGCGGCAACTACAACGTCACCCTAGCCACTGCAACCGGCACCATCAACAAGGCCACGCTAACGGTCACCGGCATCGTCGCAGACAACAAGACCTACAACGCCAGCGATGCCGCCACACTGAGCAATATCGGCACACTGAATGGACTGGTCAGCGGTGAAGTCCTGACGCTCAGCAACACCGGCGCTACCTTTTCCGACAAGAACGTTGGCACCGGCAAGCTGGTCACAGCTACCTATGGCCTGGCAGATGGATCCGGCGGTCTGGCCAGCAATTACCAACTGGCTGCAGCACCTGTCACCACCACGGCCAGCATCAGCCAGGCAGCATTGACCGTCAGCGGCATCACGGCTGCTGACAAGACCTACAACGCCAACGACATGGCCACCGTCAACACGGCAGGCGCAAGTTACACCGGCCTGTTTGGAGGGGACGTGGTGAACGTGGCGGTAACCGGTCTGTTTAGCGACAAGAACGCAGGAGCCAACAAAACCGTCAACCTGAGCAGCAGCTACAGCGGCGTCGATGCGGGCAACTACGCGATCACCAGCCAGACGACGACAACGGCCAGCATCAGCCAGGCCGCGTTGACCGTCAGCGGAATCACCGCTTCTGACAAAACCTACAACGCCAGCGATGCCGCTAATGTCAACACAGCAGGCGCAAATTACAGCGGACTGTTTGCCGGTGATGTGGTGAATGTGGCAGCGACCGGACTATTCAGCGACAAGAACGCAGGCACCAACAAAACTGTCAACCTGAGCAGCAGCTACAGCGGCGCTGATGTGGGCAACTACGCCATCACCGGCCAGGCAACAACGACTGCCAGCATCAGCCAGGCCAGCCTGACACTGTCGACCTCCGATGTGGTCAAGACCTATGACGCCGGCACAGGCGCCGCAGGCGCTGCCGTCGTCACCGGCGGCACGCTGTTCGGCGGCGACAGCCTCTTTGGCGGCAGCTTCGCTTTCACTAACAAGAACGCCAGCACCGGTGACAAGGTCGTCAGCGTGTCCGGCGTGACGGTGGGCGACGGTGTCAATAACAGCAACTACAACGTCACGTACGCAGCCAACACCACCAGCACCATCAACAAAGCCGACCTCACGGTCCAGGCCACAGGCACCAGCAAAGTCTATGACGGCACTACGGCCGCTGTTGTCGCATTCAGCGGCAACGGCCTTGCGGGCGACGTGCTTAACCTGACAGGCAGCGCCAGTTTCGCCGACAAGAATGCCGGTCTCAACAAGGCCGTCAGTATCACCGGCATTGCCGTCAGCGGTGCGGATGCCGGCAACTACAACCTCATCAGCGGCAGCACCGCCAGCACCACGGCGGACATCACGCCAAAACAGCTGACGGTGACAGCCAACGACGACAGGCAGATGGGCGGCACGCCCTACAGCGGCGGCAATGGCGTGAGTTACAGCGGCCTGGTTACCGGGGACACGGCGGCCGCGGTACTGGCCGGCAGCGTGGTCTACGGTGGAGGGGCGCAGGGCGCTTATCTGCCGGGTGAGTACGACATCACTCCGGGTGGACTGCTGGCCAACGGCAACTACAGCCTGCGCTTTGTGCAGGGCAGGCTGACCCTCAGCGGCGGTGACGCCGCCTCGGCCGCCCTGGGTGGCACGGCGCTGGCCGGCGCCTACCAGACCTCCCTCAACACCCTTTCCGGTAACGGCTTTGTGCCTGGCGCATTGTTGGGCGATAGCAAGGGGACAGGTGGTGGCGACGCTGCTGCGGCTGCGGCTGCGGCTGCGGCCCTCAATGCCGCTGCAGCGGAGGAGCGCGAGGGCGGTGAATGAGACATCCCACCCGCGCCGGGCTGAGTCTTCGAGGCCTGCCGGCTTTGGTGCTTCCCCGCCTGCCGCGCAACTGTCCCTAAAAATGGGGACATACAAGCCCGCCAACGTCTGCGACATTCCTGACACTGCCGGGGCCGGCCGTGCATACTGCATTTGCAGTATGGCCGGGTTACCGATAGATACAGAGAATCACCTGACGCTGAGCACCAGGGAGGCCACGTCCTTCATGGTCATTTTCGGCCGTGACCCGCAAGCCTGCGCCGCATGAACAGCCCAACCGAAATGAAAAAGATGACCTTCAATTCCTTGCCCCTGTCCACCTTGACCTCGGCGCTTTTGCTGGCCATGTATGGCGGTGCCTGGGCACAAACCCCGCCCGTGCCAGACGCCGGCCAGGTGCTGCGCGACCTGCGGCAGGCTTCGCCCATGCCGCAACCGCAGGCGGCGCCGTTGCAGCGCATCGAAGAGTCGCCCGACCTGAGCCAGAAGGGCGAGGCCAGGGTGCTGGTCAAGTCCGTCACCATCACCGGCAACCAGGAGATCCCGGGCAGCGAGCTGCAGCCGCTGGTGGCCGGCCTGGTCGGCGCAGAGCAGTCGCTGAGCCAGCTCAACGCTGCCGCCCGGCGCATCACGGCCTACTACCGGCGCCAGGGCTTTGCCGTGGCCCGTGCCTACCTGCCCGCGCAGGACATCACGGACGGCGTCGTCACCATCAGCGTCATCGAAGGCCGCATCTCCAGCCACCGTATCTCCAACAACTCCCTGCTGTCCGACGAAGCGGCCAGCGCGTACGTCGGCCAGGTGCGGGATGGCGATGTCATCAGGTCCGACCAGATAGACCGCGGCCTGCTGTTGCTGCAGGACACACCCGGCGTCAGCAGTTCCCGCGCCACCCTGCAGCCGGGCGCCAGCGTGGGCACTTCCGAACTCCTGATCGAGGTCAATCCGGCTGCCCCCTACAGTGGCAATGTCGTGCTGGACAACTACGGCAGCCGCTACACCGGCGAGTACCGCCTGGCCGGCAGCTTCAACCTGGCCAGCCCGCTGAAGATCGGCGACCAGCTTACTTTCAATGCCCTGACCAGCGGCCCAAGCCTGAGTTTTGGCCGTATCGCCTACCAGTTGCCCGTAGGCAGCGACGGCCTCCGGCTGGGCGTGGCCTACTTTGACACGCATTACAGGCTGGGCCGCGAGTTCGAGGCCTTGCAGGCCAACGGCACGGCCAGCAGCACCAGCGTGTTTGCGGCTTATCCGTTTATCCGCAGCCAGATGAAGAACCTGAGCGGCACCATCGTCCTGGAAGATAAAAAGCTCAACGACCGGGTTGATTCCACGGCCACCCAGACCGGCAAGAAACTTCAGGTGACCAGCCTGGGCCTGGCGGGCAGTCTGCAGGATGCCTTGTGGGGCGGCGGTATCAACAGCCTTGACCTGTCGCTGGTTTTGGGCAACCTGAACATCCAGTCGCCTACGGCTTTGGCGATAGATGCGGCCTCGGCGCAAACCAACGGCAGTTACAGCCGCGTGGCCTACACCCTGGGCCGTTTGCAGCGTATTTCCAACGAGACCTTTCTCTCCGTGTCCCTGAGCGGCCAGCAGGCGGGCAAGAACCTGGACTCGTCCGAGAAGTTCGTGCTGGGCGGGCTCAACGGGGTGAGGGCCTATCCGCAGGGGGAGGCCAGCGGTGATGAGGGTTACAAGGGCACGGTGGAGTTGCGCCAGGCGTTGATGCCGAACCTGCAGGGCACGTTATTTTATGACTTCGGCAGCATCAAAATCAACAAGAATCCGTTTGGCGCGCCGGCCTCAAACAGTCGCAACCTGTCGGGGGTGGGGCTGGGCCTGAACGCCAGCCTTGACAAAGTTCAGCTCCGGGCTGCCGTGGCCTGGCGCACCCATGGGGGGGTGCCAACCTCCTTGCCCGCTTCTGCCGTCAAAACCCCTACGCTTTTGCTTCAGGCTATTCTGGCCTTTTGAGGGGCTGGATGACAAAATGGCCTACATGAGCACCTTCTCGACGCCGCCGCCTGTGCCGTTGCAAGACAGCTCACGGGTAGCCGGCGCTGCCGTGTACGAGAACGATGCCGCCATCATGGCCGCGCTGGACATTGCCTGGAAATTGCCCTGCGATGAATTGATGGCTTTTGAAGTGGGTGTGCGCAACATGCAGGGCGAGGTCTACCGCCGTGCCGCCGTCAAGGGTGTTGCCCAGATGCTTTACTTCGAGGAAAGAATGACGGCCTTGGGTTTTGTCGCCGAACTGGAAGACAGTGAACACGACGGCAGCGGGTTTGACATCATCTTCAGGTACCGCGGCCTGCGTTGACGCCCCGTAGCAGGCTGTAACGGCATCCAAAGCCCGAATTTGGAGCGAAAAGTGCCTGTAGCCCCCGATTAATGCGCGCGACTAGCTATAAAAAATATAGCACTCTTGACGCCTGCCACGGTCATGAGCAGTGAACCCAGTACATGCAATACGGCGGTAAGCACTGCCAGGCCGTAGCGCGCTTCCATCAGGTAAATCACAACCTCTGCCGAGAACGAGGAAAAGGTGGTCAGGCCGCCCAAAAAGCCGGTGACCAGCAGCAGTCGCCAGACCGGGTCGATTTGCGGCATGGACTGGAACACCCCAAGGCACACACCAATCAGGTAGCCGCCTATCAGGTTGGCCGCCAGCGTGCCCCAGGGAATGAGCCCATTGGGCGTCAGCCACAAACTCAGGCCCCAGCGCGACAGCGCGCCCACAGAAGCACCAATACAGATCGCAAGGACAGGCAGCATGATGGTGGGCGTGTTGTTTGGCGAAGTAATAATAAGCCATGACTTTAACCGCCCCGATCGCACCCGGCGAGCCCACGCAGGGGCCCGCAGCCAGCCATGCCGGTTTTCTGGGCGTGGTGATGCTGGACACCCGTTTCCCGCGCCTGCCCGGCGATATCGGCCATCCCGATGCGTTTGGCGTTCCCACCAGCCTGCGTGTGGTCAAGGGGGCGTGGCCGGACAAGGTGGTGCAGTCGGGCGCCGGTTTGCGTGCCGGGCGCGTGGTGCCGGCTTTTGTGTTTGTGGTGCGCGCCATGGAGCGCGATGGCGCCAAAGCCATCACCACCAGTTGCGGCTTTCTGGTGCTGCTGCAAAAAGAGCTGCAATCGGCCGTCAAGGTGCCGGTGGTCACGTCCAGCCTGCTGCAGTTGCCGGGCCTGCTGGTGAGCCAGCCCAGGGTTGGCGTGCTGACCATCAGCTCGGGCAAACTGGGCGTCGAACACTTGCGCGCCGCCGGCGTGCCGCGCGAGCGCCTGAAAGACGTGGTGGTGCAGGGGGTGGATGCCGCCGGTGAGTTTGCCACGGCCATTTTGGGAAACCGGGAAACCATGGACACCGAAAAGGCCGGCGCCGAGGTGGTGGCTGCCGCTGTGGCGCTTAAAAAGCGTGAGCCGGCACTTTCAGATGTTGTGCTGGAGTGCACCAACATGCCACCCTACAGGCAGGCCATTGAGGCCGCGACCGGCCTCAAGACCTGGGCGTTGACCGATGATGATAGGCTGCTGCGGCCCTGGCGTGGCAACTGATGGCAAGGTGGTGAGGCGTCAAGGCTGCGGGCTGTCTTGCGCTGTCTGGGCCGAGGTTGCGGCCAGCGGAACAGCGCCGCCTTTTTGCCGCTCGCGAAACAGCGTGGCGCGCATCAGGAAAATCGTCGTGATCGGCGCGGTGAGGGCGACAAACAGTGTGATCAGCACGGCGTGCAGGAACAGGTTGAAGCCCTGCACCGAAAAATAGACGATGGTGGCAATGGTCAGGCACCAAACACCGGCGGTGGCGCCAAGCGTAGGCGCATGGATGCGGCTGAAAAAGGTTGGCAGCCGCACCAGGCCGAAGGAGCCGACGGCCGCAAAGGCTGCACCCAGCACTGCAAACACAGCGATGATGATTTCAGCCCAGAGCGGCAGCGGGCCAACGATGAAGTCGCTCATTCGATCACCTCGCCGCGCAGTAAAAACTTGGCCATGGCGGTCGAGCCGACAAAACCGAACAGCGCGATCAGCATGGCTGCTTCGAAGTACACATTGCTGGCATAGATGATGCCGAGCACCAGCATCATCAGCATGCCGTTGATGTAGAGGCAATCCAGCGCCAAGACCCGGTCCTGCGCTGTCGGGCCGATCAGCAGGCGCGTCACGGCGCAGAGCATGGCCACGGCGAGCAGGAAGAGTGCGAACTTCAGGGCCCAGAAAAGAATGGGTGTCATGATTCAAAAATCTCCATGAGCGGGCGTTCGTAGCGGGTCTTGATCATGGTGATAAAGGCCTGTTCATCCTCCAGGTCGAACACGTGGATCAGCAGGCTGGACCGGTCAAAGGACAGCTCGCCCCAGGCGGTTCCCGGGGTCAGGCAACAGATCATGGCCAGCACGGCCAGTGCATTCGGGTCACGCAGCTCCAGGGGTACGTGGATAAACCGCGGGCGCAGCTTGCTCCTGCGGCGCGTCAGCAGCAGGCGGCCTACCGTCAGCGCCGAGTGCAGCATGTCGAACACGGCATGTCCGGCAAGGCGCAAGGCTACGCCCGGCCTGCGCATGCGCACAGTGGCTGGCCGCAGGCTCCTGGTAAGCAGCGGCACGGCCAGTGCGAGCACTGCGGCCAGTATCAGGGTGCCGGCGTCCAGTGACTGGTTCAGCAGCAGCCACACCACAAACAGCGCTGCCGACAGCGGCGGCGAGGGAAGCCAGCGTTTGATCATGGTGCGGCTTTCGGTGTTGCAGGATTCGGCACCTGGCGCGCCTCCATCACGGCGCTGCGATAGGCCGCGGGGGAGAGCAGGCCCTGCGCCGTAGCACTGGCATGGTGCATGACCGGTCCGGCTTCAATCGTTAGCGCAACGCAGGCAGCCAGCAGCGCCGCGACCGGCAGCACCTCCAGTGTGCGCAGGGACGGCATGGCTGCCGCAGGTTGTGTCCAGAAATAGCGAATGCCGGCTCGGCTCAGCGCAACCAGCGCCAGGAACCCGGAGACCAGCAGCAGGGCCAGAAAGCCCCAGCTTGCCGGCGTGATGTGTGGGGCAGCGAGCAGACCCGAAAGCATGGCGAGTTTGCCGACAAAACCCGAGAGCGGCGGCAGGCCGACCAGCAGCAGTGTGCAGCCGACAAACGCGAGCCCGAGAAAAGCGATGCCGGCGGGTATGGCGCGGCCGTAAAGCGCCTGTTGTTCGTCGTCAAGGTTGACGTCGTCAAGTGTCTTCAGGTCTTCTGACAGGAACGGCGCATTGTCGGCTGATTCGTGCGGCGCGATGCTGGCACCGGCATTGCGCCAGCGTTCGATCATGTCGATCAGCAGGAAAAAGGCGCTCACTGCCAGCGTCGAGTTCAGCAGGTAATAAAGTGCGCCGGCCCAGACGGCGGGCTGCCCGAGGCCAATTGCCGTGAGCAGCGTTCCGGCGGAGATCAGCACGCTGTACCCGGCAAGGTGTGAAAGCCGTTGTGTGCCCACAATGCCCAGTGCGCTGACGAAGAGCGTTGAAAGACCGATGGCCATCAGCACGCTTTGGCCGAACTGCGCCGAGTCACCGGTGTCCGGCGCGAAGAGCACGGTCCAGAGCCGCAACACGGTATAAATGCCGAGTTTGGTCAGCAGGGCAAACACCGCGCTGACCGGCGGCACCGCCGCGCTGTAAGCCGGTACCAGCCAGAAGTTGAGCGGCCAGGCGCCGGCCTTGGCAAAAAATGCGGTCGCCAGGATGGCTGCCGCAGCATGCACCAGTCCGCGGTCTGCCGGGTCGAGCTGCGCAATGCGGATGCCGAGATCGGCCATGTTCAGCGTGCCCGTCACGCCATACAGCAGGGCTGCACCGATCAGGAACAGCGAAGAGGCCGCCAGGTTGATCGCGATGTAATGCAGCCCGGCCTGCACCCGCAGCCGCCCGGAGCCGTGCAACAGCAAACCGTAGGAGGCAGCCAGCATGACCTCAAAAAAGACAAACAGGTTAAAAAGATCGCCGGTGAGAAAAGCGCCGTTCAAACCCATCAGCTGTAACTGCAGCAGCGGGTGGAAGTGGACGCCGGCGCGGTCCCAGCGGGACGTCGAATAGATTGAGACCGCAAACGCCACCACACCGGTCAGTGCCACCATCATGGTTGAAAGCCGGTCGGCCACCAGCACGATGCCGAAAGGCGCGCGCCAGTTGCCAGGCAGGTAGACACCGATGGAGCCCTCGCCGCCGCCGGTACCGGGTGCATTGACCCAGCGCAGCAGCGCCAGCGCGGCCAGCAGGCCGATCAGGCCGGACACCACAGTAAGCACAGACTTGGCGCGGCGCTGCTGCTCATTGAGCAGCAGCATCAGTGCGGCCGTCAGCATGGGCACCAGGATAGGCACGGCCACCAGATGCGGCATGGTGGCGTCAAGAAGACGGTCCAGCCAGTGGAGGATGTTGGTCACTCTGGGGACCCCTTGACATGCAGGCCGGTGTCGTCGATCAGGTCTTCCTTGCCATCCACATGGTCAGTGCCGGCCAGCCCGCGCGAGGCCAGCATCACCACCAGAAAAAGCGCCGTCATGGCAAAACCGATGACGATGGCCGTCAGCACCAGGGCCTGCGGCATCGGGTCGGCGGTATTGGCCAGTGTTTTGGCTACACCGTGAACCAGCACGGGTTCACTGTCTACCTTGAGACGGCCCATGCTGAAGATGAACAGGTTGACTGCGTAGGAGATCAGCGTCAGGCCCATGATGACCTGGAAGGTACGCGGCCGCAGCAGCAGGTAGACGCCGGAGCTGGTCAGCACCCCTATGGCCAGGGCAAGCACGATTTCCATCAGCGGGCTCCTTCTGTGGATTCGGCCAGTGCTTTGGCTTCAGCCTTTTTCTCTTCCTGCTCATCAGCCCAGCGGTGGCTGCGCACGGACTGGTGCGACAGTGCTGTCAGGATCAGCATGGTCGCGCCCAGCACCAGCGAAAACACGCCCATGTCAAAAAACAGCGCACTTGGCACGTGGATGCTGCCCAGCAGCGGCAGGTGCAAATGCGCAGTGTGCGTGGTCATGAAGGGGTAGTCCAGCACAACTGCACCGCCGCCCGTGGCCAGCGCCAGCAGCAGCCCGATGGCGATCCAGCGGCGCGGGTAAATGCGCAAATGCTCCTCGACCCATTCGGTGCCGGAGACGATGAACTGCAGCAGCAATGCCACCGACATCACCAGCCCGGCGACGAATCCGCCGCCCGGGGCGTTGTGCCCGCGCATGAAAAAATACACAGACACCAGCACGGACAGCGGCAGCAGCAAACGCACCAGCACGGCAGGCACCATCAGGTAACCCACGGCCGTATCCACGGCGCGGCGCGGGTTGATCAGGTCGCTGCTGCCGTTGTCGTCCTGCAGGCGCTGCTGTAGCGGCAGCGCCATGGATTCAATGGCTGGCCTGAAACGCCGCAGCAGTGCATACACCGTCAGTGCGACAACGCCCAGCACGGTGATTTCGCCAAAGGTGTCAAAGCCGCGGAAGTCCACCAGCATCACGTTGACGACATTGGTGCCGCCGCCCTCAGTCAGGGCATGATTCAGAAAAAATGACGAGATGCTCTGGGGGAAAGGCCGGGTCATCATGGTCCAGGCCAGCGCAGCCATGCCGCAGCCGGCGATGGCCGCCACCAGCAAGTCGCGCCCGCGTCGGCCCAGCAGGCGTACGCGGGCCTGCATAGGCTGAACCGTGATCTTGCGCATGGGCAACCAGCGCAGGCCCAGCAGCAGCAGGACGGTGGTGACGGCCTCCACCACCAGTTGTGTCAGCGCGAGGTCGGGCGCCGAAAACCAGATGTAGGTGATGCAGCACACCAGCCCCGCAGCGGAGGCAAGCATCAGCGACGCCAGCCGGTGGAACTTGGCCTGCCAGGCCGCGGCGACGGCGCAAGCCGCGCCTATGACCCAGGTCATGGCGAACATGGGCGAAAAGGCCAGCAATTCACGCGTGCCGCGCTCGGCAGGCGTGAACCACACCGAAGCGCCGGCGCCGGCGATAGCCACGCTCACCAGCAGCAGCAATTGGGACTGCAGGCGCCGGGTACCCAGCAGGTGCCTGCTGCGCCGGCCGGTTTCGCTCAGGCGGGCCAGCAGGTTTTCAAAAATGCGCTGGCCGTCAAAACGGTGCAGCAGGGGCGTGTGCTCCAGCCTGCCGTGTGCGCGGCCCCGGCGCTGCAGCATATACAGCAATGCACCGCCGGCCAGGGCGACGAAACTCATCATCAGCGGCAGGTTAAAACCATGCCACAGCGCCAGGCTGTACTCAGGCAAGATGCCGCCGACCACCGGCGTAGCGGCTGCTGCCAGCATCGGGCCAACCGACCATGCCGGCGCCACGCCGACCACCAGGCAGGCCAGCACCAGCAGTTCGACCGGAACGCGCATCCAGTGCGGCGGCTCGTGCGGTTGTTTGGGCACGTCAGGGCCGCAGGGCGGACCGAAAAACACGTCAAAAACAAAACGTGCGGAGTAGGCGACGCTGAAAATGCCGGCCAGCGTTGCGATGACAGGCAGGCCCCAGTTGATCCACCCTGTGGACTGGATGTACACCGTCTCGGCAAAAAACATTTCCTTGGACAGGAAACCGTTGAGCAGCGGCACGCCGGCCATGGATGCGCTGGCGATGATGGCCAGCGTGCCGGTGATCGGCATCAGCCGCATCAGCCCGCTCAGCTTGCGGATGTCGCGCGTGCCGGTTTCATGGTCGATGATGCCGGCCGCCATGAACAGCGAGGCCTTGAATGTGGCGTGGTTCATCACATGGAACACCGCTGCGACGGCGGCCAGCGGGCTGTTCAGGCCCAGCAGCAGCGTGATGAGTCCGAGGTGCGAGATGGTGGAGTAAGCCAGCAGCGCCTTCAGGTCGCGCTGGAACATGGCCACAAAGCCGCCCAGCAGCAGGGTGATGGCGCCCGCGCCGCCCACCAGCCAGAACCATTCCTGTGTGCCCGACAGCACTGGCCAGAACCGCGCCATCAGGAACACGCCCAGCTTCACCATGGTGGCTGAATGCAGGTAGGCCGATACCGGCGTAGGCGCAGCCATGGCACGCGGCAACCAGAAATGGAAGGGGAATTGCGCGCTTTTGGTGAAGGCGCCCAGCAGCACCAGCACCAGCATGGGTGTGTACAGCGGGTGTGCGCGGATCACGTCGCCTGAAGCCAGCACCACGTCCAGGTTGTAGCTGCCAACGATATGGCCCAAAACCAGTACGCCAGCCAGCAGGCACAGTCCTCCGGCGCCAGTCACCGTGAGCGCCATGCGTGCGCCGCGCCGGGCATCACGCCGGTGGTGCCAGTAACCGATCAGCAAAAAGGAGAACAGGCTGGTGAGTTCCCAGAACATCACCAGCTGCACGATGTTGCCGGCCAGCACCACACCCATCATGGAACCCATGAAGGCCAGGAAGAAGGAGAAAAAGCGCGGCACCGGGTCCGAGGCCGACATGTAATAACGCGCATACAGTACAACCAGCGCGCCTATGCCCAACACCAGCATGCAGAACAGCCAGGCAAAGCCGTCCATGCGAAGCACCAGGTTCAACCCGAGGGCCGGCAGCCATTCGATTTCCTGCCGCAGCACGTTGCCATCGGCCAGTTTGGGAAACAGCCAGGCGACCTGCGCAGCACAGCCCAGGGCAACCAGGCCGGCCAGGGTCGACTCCCGGTTGCGCGCGTTGGCCGGCAGCAGGGCTGCAAGCACACTGGCAATAAAGGGGAGGGCGACGAGCAGAACGAGAGGCATTGCGCTTGATTCTATAGGTCGGCCATGACGCGCCTGTCACGAAAACCGCAGTATTGCACAGGGTTTCAGCCCCATTGACGACCCCAATGCAAGGGTTGCCGCGCTCCTCCCGGCCATCACTTGGCGCGGGTCATCGGGTCTGTATTGCCTGCCAGGGCCAGTTCGTCACATCTTCGATGGCAGCCAGGTCGCGATCTGCGGAAAGAACCACAGCAGCAGCACCATGCCGCACATCAAAAAGAAAAACGGCAAGGTTACCCGGGCGATATAGGTGATTTCCTTTTTGGTCATGCCCTGCAGCACGAACAAATTAAAACCCACAGGCGGCGTGATCTGCGCCATCTCGACCACGATGACGATGAAGATGCCAAACCAGATGAGGTCCAGTCCCGCCGTTTGCACGGTCGGCAGGATCACGCCCATGGTCAGCACTACCATGGAGATACCGTCCAGGAAACAGCCCAGGATGATGTAAAACAAACTCAGCGCGACAATCAGCAAAAACGGGCTCAGGCCCATGCCGGATACAAACTCGGCCAGGTGGCGCGGCAAACCGATGTAGCCCATGCTGAGGGTCAAAAATGCGGCGCCGGCCAGGATCAGCGCAATCATGCAGTACAGGCGTGTTGCGCCAAGCAGCGATTCCTTGAAGGTGGTCCAGCTCAGGGAACGTTGCACAAGTGACAGCACCAGTGAGCCGACAACACCAATCGCAGCTGCTTCAGTGGCGGTGGCAACGCCTGCGTAGATGGAGCCCAGCACCGCGCTGATAAGCAGCACCACGGGAATCAGGTGGCGTGACTCATAGACTTTTTGAGTAAATGTCATGGGTGCATCGGGCGGCGGGATTTTGCCCTTGTTCATCAGCGCCCAGACGATCAGGTAGCCGGAAAAAAGCGAGGCGAGTATCAGCCCGGGGAAAATGCCGGCAATAAACAGCTTGGCGATTGAAACATCGGCGCTCACGCCGTAAACAATCATGATGATGGACGGAGGGATAAGCAGGCCAAGGGTGCCGGCCCCGGCCAGCGAGCCTATCGTGATGTCTTCGGGATATCCGCGCCTGGCGAGCTCAGGCAGGGTCATTTTTCCGATGGTGGCGCAGGTCGCGGCGGATGAACCCGAGACGGCTGCAAAAATGGTGCAGCCGATCACATTGGTATGCAGCAGGCCACCCGGCAAACGGCTTACCCATGGCGCCAGGCCCTTGAACATGCTTTCGCTGAGCTTGGTGCGAAAAAGGATCTCACCCATCCAGACAAACAGAGGCAGGGCCGTGAGCGTCCAGCTGGATGATGAGCCCCAGATGGTCACGGCCATGGCATCGCCCGCGGCGCGCGATGAAAAAAGCTGCATGCCTATCCAGGCAACACCTGACAGCGTGAGCCCTATCCACACCCCCGAGCCCAGAATGGCGAACAGCGAAAGTATCAGCAGCGTGGTGATGGCAATGTCGGACATGTATTTTCTTGTTGTTTTGCGAAGGCTTATTCGTGATGCAGGGCTTCGTCGCTGTCCACCTGCACCCGGCGGCCCATGATTTCCAGTACCAGTTCATCAATAAAGGCAATCATCAGGACCACCGCGCCCACACCCATGGTGATCTGCGGAATCCACAGCGGCGTGGCGTCGTTGCCGGTGGAGACGTCGTTGAACTGCCAGGAGTTGATGGACAGCTTGACGCTGTAGTACGCAAACAGCATGGACAGCAGGGATGCGGCTGCCAGCGCCCATATCTCGATCGCCCGTTTGGTGGGACCTTTGACGGCGTTGAGAATCAGCGTCACGCGTATGTGTTCGCCTTTTTTGAGCGTATGCGCCAGCGCCAGGAAGCCGCAGGCCGCCATGCAGTAACCGGCGTACATGTCGGTGCCGCGCAGCGACCAGGCGAATTGCCGGTCCAGCACGCCTGCCAGCACGGAGACCAGCGTGCCGACCATGAAGATGGCGCCCAGCCACGCGGCGCCGTCGTAAAGCCCGTCAAGCAGCTTGCGCATGCCTACTTCTTCGCCGTGCTTGATTTCTCGTAGGCTGACAATACGGCCTCGCCATCGGCGCCGGCGCGTTTGATCCAGTCTGCCTTCATGATGACCCCTACCTGGCGCAGGTCGGCAACCAGTTTGGCTGACGGCGTCATGATCTTCATGCCCTTCTCAGCCAAGGCTTTTTTGTAAAACTCGTTTTTCTCTTCACTGACCTTCCAGCCGCGCACTTCTGCATCTGCTGCTGCCTTGACAACCGCAGCCTGTGTTGCGGCGTCGAGTGCGTCAAACGACTTTTTGTTCACGATGATGGCGTTCTTGGGCAGCCAGGCCTGAACGTCATACCAGTACTTGATGCTTTCGTAGGTTTTGGTGTCGTAGCCGGTGGAGCCCGAACTCATATAGCTGTTGACCACACCCGTCGCCATGGCCTGGCTGAGTTCTGCCGCCTGCACCGTAACGGGTTGTGCGCCCACCAGTTCTGCAATCTTGCTGGTGGCGGGGCTGTAGGCGCGCCACTTGAGGCCCTTCATGTCGGCGACGGCGGTGATTTCCTTGTTGACATAAATCCCTTGCGGCGGCCAGGCGACGGTATAGAGAACCTTCATGCCCTGTGCGCCCAGGATCTTGTCGAGCGCGGGCTTCTGTGCATCGGCCAGCTTGCGGGCTGCCGGATAGCTGGAGGCTACAAAAGGCAGGCCGTCGGCACCATAGATCGGGTTTTCGTTCTCAAAATTGACCAGCAGCACTTCACCGATCTGCGCCTGCCCACCCTGAACAGCACGTTTGATCTCGTTGGCCTTGAACAGCGATGCGTTGGCATGAACGGTGATTTTCAGCTTGCCGCCTGTGGCCTTGTCGACGTCGGCGGCAAATTGTGTGAGATTTTCCGTGTGGAAATTGGAAGCCGGGTAGGCCGCCGGCAAGTCCCATTTTGTTTGCGCAAAAGCTGATGAGCCGAGGGTCAGGGCCGCCGCGATCAGGGTGAGCTTGAATTTCATGGGAACTCCAGAAGAGGGATGAATTTGGAATGGTGACCGGATGAAAGGTCGTAGGATAGTAGACGCAAAATACGCGCCAGCGCCCCCGGGCATACCCCAAAAAGCCAGCCGGACCCGCTCACAGCAACCCCGAAAGAGTTCGCCATGAATCTACGTTTTGTCGAGGCCTTTTATTGGGTCGCCTCATTGAAGAGCATCTCGCGCGCGGCAGAAAAACTCTTTTTGACGCAATCGGCCATGTCCAGCCGTATTGCCACGCTGGAGGAGGAACTGGGCATCCTGCTGCTGGATCGCCGCGACAAGCAGTTCAAGCTGACGGTTGCTGGTACCCGCTTCCTGGTTTATGCCCAAAGGTTGCTGGACCTGCAGCGCGAGGTCAAGGCAGAAATGGGCTCGGGCGCGCCCATGGCGGTGGCCATGCGCATAGGCGCCATCGAGTCGGTGTTGCACTCGTGGCTGATTCCCTGGCTTGAAAAACTGCGGGCCGACCACCCGGGGCTGGAACTGGAACTGACGGTGGAGACCACGCCCATACTGATGGACCAGGTGCAGCGCGGTACGCTGGACCTGGTATTTGCCGTCTTGCCGGCTTCCGCGGATGGCGTGATCAACCATGCGCTGCCGTCCATGGAGATGGTTTTTGTGGGCAATCCCGCACTGCATAAAAAAAGAAATTACCGATTGAGCGAACTGGCGGAGATGGAGGTGCTGACCTTTCAAAAGGGCTCCCAGCCGCATGTCACCTTGCTTGACCTGTTCAAAAGCAACCGCATGGAGCCCAAAAAGGTGCATGCCATCTCATCCATTTCAGCAATGGTGCAACTGGTGCAGGGCGGCTTTGGCGTCGCATTGCTGCCACGCGCAGCCGTGCAGCGCCTGACGGGTTTTGCAAGCCTGAAACCATTGACCTGCGACAAGCGGCTGAAGGACCTGCCCATACACGCGAGTTACCGGACGGATCCGACATCGTCATCGGTTGAGACCGTTGTCAGGTCGGCGGTGGAGTTTGCGGGTGGCGCGACAGGCCGGGCTGCAGGCGGGAGCGCCGGCACCAAAACGGGTCGCCGCAAGCCTGAAAAACCAACGAAAAAGGTGTATCAGGGTAAATCCTTATTATCGAAAAAATCGATGATATAAGCGAAAAATTTCTTGTTTGATTTAGTGTTTTTCTAAAAGCACACTTCGTCACATGTCATTCAACTGTCATGTTTTTACGAGGAGATTCAAATGAAAAAATCGTGGTCGGCTCGCATGGCCGCAGTGGTGTTGGGGGCGAGTTTTGCCCTTGGTGCGCACGCCCAGCAGGAAATCAGGATAGGCGTTCTTTATCCCCTGACCGGGCCGGGCGCTTCGGTCGGAGCCGAGCTGCGCAGTGCGCTGGAGCTTGCGGCCGACATCATCAACAACGGCGCACCCGGTATTCCCGACCTGCCGTTCTCCGCAGGCAAAGGCTTGCCCAACCTGAAGGGCGCGAAGATCAAGCTGGTGTTTGCCGACCACCAGGCCAATCCGCAAACCGGCGCGACCGAAGCCGAACGCCTGATCACGCAGGAAAAAGTAGTTGCCCTGGTGGGCGCCTACAACAGCGCGGTAACGGCAACGGCCAGCCAGATCGCCGAGCGCGCCGGCATTCCCTTCCTGAACCCCGAGTCCTCGTCGGCTTCGCTTACGCAGCGCAACTTCAAATGGTTCTTCCGCACCACGCCGCATGACGACCTGTTCGTGCACAACGCCTTCGATTTTCTGAAAGAACTCGAAGCCAAGAAAGGCATCAAGGCGGGCGTGGTCGCCAGCCTCAATGAGAACGGCCTGTGGGGCACGGAAACCACCAAACTGCAGACCAAACTGGCGCCCGAGTTCAAGCAGAACCTGGTCAAGCAGGTGATGTACCCGGCCAAGACAACGCAGCTGACCTCTGAGGTGCAGACGCTCAAGGCCGCCAGTCCCAACCTGGTTCTGCAATCGTCCTACACGGCCGACGCCATCCTGTCGATCAAGACCTACAAGGAGCTGGGCTTTTCGCCGGACATGATCCTGGCGAACAACGCGGGCTTTACCGACACCGACTTCATCAAGACCCTGGGCAAGGACGCCGACTACATCATCACGCGCGAGGTCTGGGCGCTGGACCTGGCCAACCGCAACCCATTGATCAAGCAGGTCAACGACCTCTTCAACAGCCGCTACAAGATCAACTTCACCGGCAACTCGTCGCGCACCTTCACCGGCCTGATGGTGATGGCCGATGCCATCAACCGTGCGGGATCGACCGAACCCGAAGCCATCCGCAAGTCACTCGCCGCAACGGACATTCCCGGCAGCAAGCTGATCATGCCGTGGAAGGGCGTGAAGTTCGATGCTACCGGCCAGAACACCCTGGGCCAGGGCATCCTGGTGCAGATCATGGGCGGCAAGTACAACACGGTCTGGCCTTTCGACATGGCTTCCCGTGAAGTGACCTGGCCCATGCCCAAGTGGGACCAGCGCAAGTAAGCCGCGGACCCTGAATTAAAAAAAGAGACGACCATGACCACGGAAATATTGCTTCAGACGCTGGCCTCCGGCGTCCTGATCGGGCTGATTTACGCGCTGGTGGCTATCGGCCTGACCATGATTTTCGGCGTCATGGACATCGTGAACTTCGCGCACGGGGAATTCCTCATGCTCGGCATGTACTCGACCTTCTGGCTGTTTGCCCTGTATGCGCTGGATCCGATGATCACGCTGCCGCTGACGGTCCTCATGCTGTTCGCGTTCGGCGTGCTGCTCTACAGGCTGGTGATAGTGCGCATCATCAACGCGCCCATGTTGTCGCAGATCTTCACCACCTTCGGCATCATGATTTTGCTGCGCGGCGTGGCCCAGTTTCTCTGGAAGCCGGACTTTCGTTCGATCGAGAGTTCGGCCGTCAGCGGCACCGTGAAACTGCTGGGCATACAGCTCGGAAAACCCCAACTGGTCGCTGGCGTCGGTGCGGTTGTGGTCACCGGTCTGATCTATTTCTTTTTGAACAAGACACGGCTGGGCGCTGCGCTGGAAGCCACGGCCTCCGACAAGGAAGCGGCACGCCTGATGGGAATTGATTCGCACAAGATGTTCTCTCTGGCCTGGGGCATAGGTGCTGCCTGCGCCGGTGCGGCGGGCGTGCTGCTGTCGACCTTCTTTCCCATCTTCCCGGACGTCGGCGCCAGTTTCATCCTGCTGGCTTTTGTGGTCGTCAACCTGGGCGGCTTTGGGAGTGTGACAGGGGCTTTCTGGGCCGGCATCCTGGTCGGTGTGATCGAGGTCATGGGCGGCCTGTTGCTGGGGCCGCAATACAAGACGGCCATCGTGCTGGTGCTGTTTCTCGGTGTACTGATGTTCCGCCCGCAGGGCTTGATGGGCAAGGCGTGATATGAAAGCTCCCCTCCTAAGCGCCTTCGGCGCCTCCCCCTCAAGGGGGCGCCACCAGCGGCCCGGCAAAGCCGGTTCCGCGGTGACCCCCGCACTGGCCGCGCGCTTTCAGCCCTTGTGGGTCGCGCGCAGCGCTATGGATTACATATGAAAACAATGATTTTTTTCTGCGTTTGCCTGGCGGCAGCCCTGGTGTTGCCGATAGTGACTGACGCATCACACCTCAATATGGCCATCCTGGTGCTCATGGCGGCACAGGTGGGCGTGGCCTGGAACATGGTGGGCGGCTACGCCGGCCAGGTGTCGCTGGGACATGCCGCTTTTTACGGGCTGGGTGCTTATGCATCCACCTTGCTGCTGGTCAGGTTTGGCGTCAATCCCTGGATTGGCGTGCTGGCCGGTGGTGTTATTGCCGCGATGCTGAGCCTGGCTTTTGGCTGGTCATGCTTCCGGCTCAAAGGGCATTATTTTGCGATGGCAACCATTGCCGTGGCCGAGCTGGTGCAGATATTTTTCACCGAATGGGAATACGGCGGCGCGGCAGTCGGCCTGTATGTGCCCATGGACCGGCAGGGCTGGCTGTGGATGAATTTTGCGACCAAGCTGCCGTACTACTGGCTGGCGCTGGGCCTGCTGCTGCTCACGCTGGCCGCCAACTGGTGGATTGAGCGCAGCTACCTTGGGTACTACTTCCGGGCCATCAAGGATGAGCCCGATGCGGCGCGCAGCATAGGGGTGAACATTGCGCGCTACAAGCAGGTAGCCCTGTCCGTCAGCGCCTTCTTTACGGCCCTGGGAGGCAGCCTGTATGCGCAAAAGGAGCTGTACATAGACCCGGGCTCGGTGCTGTCAACCGCCCTGTCCATCAAGATGGCGCTGGTCGCCATCCTGGGTGGGGTGGGGACGCTGTTCGGGCCTGTGATTGGCGCTGTGGTGCTGACCAGCATCGAGGAGTTCACGCGGATATTGTTTGGCGGCACCGGACGCGGCACCGACGTCATTATTTACGCCAGCCTGATCATCGTGATCGCGGTGTTCTACCCGACCGGCATCGTCGGCTGGGTACGCAGCTTCAGGGAAAGGCGCGAAGCCCGTGCCGACGCCTCGCGCCGTATGGCGGTGCCGTCTGTGCCGGTACAAGCCGGCAATGGGGAGGCGTCATGAAGCTGCTTGAAGTCAACCAGGTCAGCAAGCGTTTTGGAGGCCTGACGGCGAACCAGGACGTGACATTCAGCGTTGATACCGGCCAGGTTGTCGGCCTGATCGGGCCCAACGGCGCAGGAAAAACGACCATGTTCAATTGTGTCGCGGGCTTTTTTGCGCCTACGGCCGGCAGCATATTGCTTGGCGGGCGCAATATTGCGGGCTTCTCGCCCGAGGCATGCGCAAGGGCCGGGGTGGCGCGCACTTTCCAGATTGCACGCACCTTCACCAGCATGACGGCCTGTGAAAACGTGATGACGGCAGCCATGCTGCTGGAACACAACGTCGCCAGGGCCCGGGCCGCTGCCATGCAATGGCTGGCCTTTGCAAGGCTGGAGCGCTTTGCCGACAAACCTGCGGGGAGCATGACCATCAGCGAGCAGCGGCGACTGGCGGTGGCGCGGGCGCTGGCCATACAGCCGCGCATCCTGCTGATGGATGAGGTCATGGCCGGCTTGAACCCGTCGGAAGTCCGCGAAGCGGTGGACGTGGTGCTCAGGATACGCGACAGGGGCATTGCCTGCCTGATTGTGGAACATGTACTGGAGGGCATCATGCCGATTGCCGACAAGATTGTGGTGCTGGACCGCGGCGTGAAGATTGCCGAAGGCACGCCGCAGGAAGTATCGAGCGACCCGGTCGTGATCACGGCCTACCTGGGAGAGTGATGATGCTCGAAATCAAGAATCTCAAGGTCTGTTATGACGACGTGCTGGCCATCTCTGATGTGAGCCTGCAGGTGGAGCCCGGAAAAATCGTGGCGCTGGTTGGCGGCAACGGCAATGGCAAATCCACCACCCTGCGGGCGGTGGCGGGCCTCAACGCCGCCGCTGCTGGCAGCATCACTTTTAACGGTGAGGCCATACACCGCCTGCCGGCGCACAAGCGCGTGCCCATGGGCCTGTCACTGGTGCCGGAAGGACGGCGCCTGTTCCCGCGCCTGACGGTGCTGCGCAACCTGCAGCTCGGGGCTTTTACCCGCATGGACAAGCACGAGGTCTTGCGGGGCATAGACGAGATGCTGGATCTGTTTCCGATCCTGAAGGAGAGGGCAACCCAGCTGGCCGGCACCATGAGTGGCGGCGAGCAGCAAATGCTGGCGATTGCGCGCGGCCTGATGGCGCGTCCCAAGCTGCTGATGCTGGATGAGCCGTCCTGGGGCATAGCCCCCAAATTTGTGACCAAGGTGCTGGAGGTGATCCAGCAGGTCAACCAGACCGGCGTCTCCATCCTGCTGGTGGAGCAAAACCTGCAAAAAGCGCTGGGCATTGCCCACTACGGTTATGTGATCCAGACCGGCCGCATTGTCATGCAGGGCAAGGGGCAGGATCTGCTGAACGACGACAGTATCAAAAAGGCCTATCTGGGGCTCTGAATTCAACCTGACGATGATTATTTGAACCTATGAACAAGATTTTTGAAACCCCGTCCGAACTTCGGCTGGCCAGCCGCAGCGGGAAGTTCACACAACCGACAGCAGGCCATGCGCCCGGCTACATCCAGGCCAACCTGATGATCGTGCCGCAGGCGCAGGCCTTTGATTTTTTGCTGTTTTGCCAGCGCAACCCCAAGCCCTGCCCACTGGTCGAGGTGCTGGAACCCGGCCAGCTGGAGCCGGCCTGCGCGCCCGGGGCCAACCTGGCGACGGACATTCCCGGTTACCGGGTGTACCGTGATGGCGAGTTTGTGGAAGAGCTCGATGACATCTCCGCACTTTGGCAAAAGGACTTTGTGACCTTCCTGATCGGCTGCAGCTTTTCGTTTGAGTCGGCGGTCATGCAGGAAGGCGTTCCCTTGCGGCATGTGGCGCAGGGCCGCAATGTGGCCATGTACCGCACCAACCTGGCGTGCACGCCGTCGGGGCCTTTCCAGGGCGACATGGTGGTCAGCATGCGGCCTGTCAAAAGCCGCGATGTGGCCAAGGTTGTCGAAATATCCGGCCGTTTTGCGCTGGCGCACGGGGCACCGCTGCATGTCGGCAACGCGGCGGAGATTGGCATCAAGAACCTGTCGAAGCCGGATTACGGCGACGCAGTGGACATCCTGCCGGATGAGGTGCCGGTGTTCTGGGCTTGCGGCGTGACACCGCAATGGATTGCGCAATCGAGCCGCCTGTCACTGTGCATCACGCATGCGCCCGGCAAGATGTTTGTCACCGACAGGCGGGGCTGAACATGATGAAAAAGCGGCCGCTGCCGGTTGCCCCGGGCAACACCTTCAACCCTCCCTGATTCCCAGGAGTTTTCCATGAAACACCACTGGACAACCGCGCTGTGCGCGGTGTTGATGAGTCACGTCCCTGCACTGCAGGCGCAGACTACCTGGAAGCTGGCCACGGGCTACCGTGCCGAGTCTTTCCATACGCAAAACATCATGCAGTTTTCGCGTGAAGTGGAGCAGGCCACGGGCGGCAAGCTGCTCATCCAGGTCTATCCCAACAACACGCTGGCAAAACTCAACGATGTCAGCCAGGCGGTGCAGCAGGGCAAGGCCGAGGCGGGCGAGACCATCATGAGCAGCCTGGTCAAGGAGATGCCTGTTGCCGGGGCCGACTCGATTCCCTTTGTGGTGAGCTCGTACAAGGATGCCGAACGCCTCTGGAAACTCCAGCGACCCGGCGTTGAAAAGCATTTCAGCGAGCTTGGCCTGAAGCTGCTGTACGCCGTGCCCTGGCCGCCGCAGGGCCTGCACTCCAGCAAGCCGATCCGCGGTGTGGCGGATTTCAAGGGTACGCAAATGCGTACCTACAACCCGACCACCTTGCGCATTGCCGAGCTGTTGGGTGCCAAACCGGTGGACGTGGCCATGGTGGACGTGGGCAAGGCCCTGTCGGAAGGCCGCATGGACAACATGATTACCTCGGCGCTGACCGGGGTTGAAAACAAGGTCTGGGGCCAGATCAGGTACTACTATGAGATCAATGCATGGTTCCCGAAAAATGTGGTGTTTGTCAGCAATAAGGCTTTTGATGCGCTCAAGCCCGAGGTGCGCGGCATGGTTTTGAAAGCGGCTGCCGATGCGGAAACACGTGGCTGGCTGGCCAGCCAGGTGCTGGCCAACAGCGCGACTGAAGAACTGCGGCAAAACGGTATCAGGATAGACCGCATCCCTGCGGACCTCGAACTGGAGATCAAGCGCATGGGCGAAAAGTTCTCCCGCGAGTGGGTACGTTCGGTAGGCAATGAAGCCAATGCCATTTTTGTGCCTTACTACCTCAAGCCATAGACTGGTTGTAAAAACCCAAGCAATATTTCCATTTCTCCGCTATTTTTCAGACAACTGGTTTTAAAAAATGACGCAAACAAATACATCCAACACAGAAACGGTGATGGAAGACAAACGCTGGCAGTTCTGGATAGACCGGGGCGGCACTTTCACCGACATCGTGGCCAAAAAGCCCGACGGCTCCCTGGTCACGCACAAGCTGCTGTCTGAAAACCCGGAGCAGTACCGTGATGCCGCAGTGGCCGGCATTCGCCATTTGCTGGGCCTGAAAGCCGGCGAAGCCATCCGCGCCGAGGTGGTGGACTGCGTGAAGATGGGCACCACGGTGGCCACCAACGCGCTGCTGGAGCGCAAGGGTGAGCCCACGCTGCTGGTCACCACACGGGGTTTTCGCGATGCGCTGCGCATTGCCTACCAGAACCGGCCCCGGCTGTTTGACCGCAACATTGTCCTGCCCGAGCTGCTTTACAGCGCGGTGCTCGAAGCCCGGGAGCGGGTCGGTGCGCAGGGTGAGGTGCTCCAGGCGCTTGACGAGGTGCTATTAAAAAAGGAGCTGATTGCGCAATACCAGAAAGGACTGAGAAGCCTTGCGATTGTTTTTATGCACGGTTACCGGTTCACGGCGCATGAAAAAGCGGCCAAACGCATTGCGCAGGAAGTGGGGTTCACCCAGATCAGCACCTCGCATGAAACCAGCCCGATGATGAAGTTTGTCAGCCGTGGCGACACCACGGTGGTGGACGCCTACCTGTCGCCCATCCTGCGCCGTTACGTGGAGCAGGTGGCCAGTGAGATGCCGGGGGTGAAACTCTTTTTCATGCAGTCTTCGGGCGGCCTGACCGATGCACATGTGTTCCAGGGCAAGGATGCCATCCTGAGCGGCCCGGCCGGCGGCATCGTGGGCATGGCCCGCACCGCTGCGATTGCAGGGCATGCCAGGGTGATCGGCTTTGACATGGGCGGCACCTCCACCGACGTTTCGCATTACGCCGGTGAGTTCGAACGCGAGTTTGAAACCCAGGTGGCCGGTGTGCGCATGCGCGCGCCCATGATGAGCATCCATACCGTGGCAGCCGGCGGCGGCTCCATCCTCAAGTTTGACGGCGAGCGTTTTCGCGTGGGCCCGCAGAGTGCCGGCGCCAACCCCGGCCCGGCCAGCTACCGGCGCGGCGGCCGGCTGGCAGTGACGGATGCGAACGTGATGGTCGGCAAGGTGCAGCCGCGTTATTTCCCCAAGGTCTTCGGCCCGAATGCCGACGAGCCGCTGAGCTACGAGGCGGTAGAAGCCCAGTTCAATGAGCTGGCCGGGCAAACCGGGCGCAGTGCCGAGGTGGTGGCAGAGGGTTTTATCAATATCGCCGTGCAGCAGATGGCCAATGCCATCAAAAAAATCTCTGTCGCGCGCGGTTACGACGTCACACGCTACACCCTGCAGTGCTTTGGCGGTGCCGGCGGCCAGCACGCCTGCCTGGTGGCTGATGCACTGGGCATGACACGGGTGTTTGTGCATCCTCTGGCGGGCGTGCTGAGTGCCTATGGCATGGGGCTGGCCGACCAGAACGTGATCCGCGAACGGGCGGTCGAGCTGAAGCTCTCCGAAGCAGCACTGCCTGAAATCGAAGGCAAGCTCAAGGAGCTCGCCGCCACGGCCGAGGCCGAGTTGCAGCGCCAGCATGTCAATACCGGTGCCATGAGCACGCACCATCGCGTGCATGTGCGTTACGAGGGCAGCGACTCGGCGCTGATCGTGCCCTTCGGCACGCTGGATCAGATTGAAGCAGGGTTTGAGGCGGCCTACCGGCAGCGTTTTGCTTTCCTGATGCAGGGCAAGGCCCTGGTGGTTGAAGCCGTGTCTGTGGAGGCCGTGATCGCAGGTGATGCACCCGCCGAGCCGCGCCATGCCACGCATGAGCCGCGCGAAGTGCCGCGCCGCGAAACTGTGCGCATGTATTCCGGCGGCCAGTGGCACGATGCGGCACTGGTGGTGCGTGAAGACCTGCGGCCAGGCGACATCATCTCCGGCCCGGCCATCATCGCCGAGAAAAACGCGACCACGGTGGTGGAGCCCGGCTGGGAGGCCACCCTGACGGCTTTGGACCACCTGGTCCTTGACCGGCGTGCGCAGCGCGCTATCAAATTTGCAGCAGGCACAACCGTGGACCCGGTGCTGCTGGAAGTGTTCAACAATCTCTTCATGAACATTGCAGAGCAGATGGGCCTGCAGCTGCAGAACACGGCGTATTCGGTCAATATCAAGGAACGCCTGGACTTCAGCTGCGCACTGTTTGACACCGAAGGCAACCTGATCGCCAACGCACCGCACATGCCGGTGCACCTGGGTTCCATGGGCGAGAGCATCAAGACCGTGATCCGCGAGAACGCGGGCAGGATGCAGCCCGGCGATGTGTATGTGCTGAACGATCCCTACCACGGTGGTACGCACCTGCCGGACATCACGGTGATCACGCCTGTGTACCTGGGTGCGTCAGCCGAACCGACCTTTTATGTAGGCAGTCGAGGTCACCATGCCGACATTGGCGGCATCACGCCGGGCTCCATGCCGCCGTTCTCCACGCTGATTGAGGAAGAGGGCGTGCAGATCAACAACTTCAAGCTGGTGGAAGGCGGTGTGCTGCGCGAGGCCGAGATGATCGCGCTGCTCAAAAGTGGCAAATACCCCAGCCGCAACCCGCAGCAGAACATGGCCGACCTGAAAGCGCAGATTGCCGCCAATGAAAAAGGCGTGCAGGAACTGCGCAAGATGGTGGAGCAGTTCAGCCTGGAGGTGGTGCTGGCTTATATGCGCCATGTGCAGGACAACGCAGAGGAGTCGGTGCGCCGTGTGATCACGCGCCTGCAGGACGGCGACTTTACGCTGCCGCTGGACAACGGCGCGCAGATCAAGGTGGCGATTCGGGTGGATACCCGGAACCGCAGCGCTGAAATCGACTTTACCGGCACCTCGCCGCAACAGACCAACAACTTCAATGCGCCTACCGCCGTGTGCATGGCTGCCGTGTTATATGTGTTCCGCACACTGGTGGACGACGACATTCCGCTCAATGCGGGTTGCCTGAAACCGCTCAAGGTCGTCATACCGGCCGGCTCCATGCTCAACCCGAACCCGCCGGCTTCGGTGGTGGCGGGCAATGTGGAGACCTCCACCTGCATCACCAACGCGCTTTACGGCGCGCTGGGTGCGATGGCGGCCAGCCAGTGCACCATGAACAACTTCACCTTTGGCAACGAGCGTCACCAGTACTACGAAACCATCTCGGGCGGCTCGGGCGCAGGCGGCGTGATGGACGAGGGCGGCAAGGTCTTGTCGGGTTTCAACGGTACGTCGGTGGTGCAGACGCACATGACCAACTCGCGGCTGACCGACCCGGAAGTGCTGGAGTTCCGTTTCCCGGTGCGGCTGGAGAGTTACGAGATCCGCGCCAACTCGGGCGGCGCAGGCCGCTGGCAGGGCGGCAATGGCGGCGTGCGGCGTGTGCGCTTCCTGGAGGCCATGACGGCCAGCATTTTGTCCAATGGCCGTAAACACGGTGCCTTCGGCATGGCAGGCGGCCAGCCGGGGCAGGTGGGCCAGAACGTGGTGGTGCGGGCAGATGGCCGCATCGAAGCCCTGGGCCACATCGGGCAGGCCGAGATGCAGCCCGGCGACGTGTTTGAAATCCATACGCCGGGCGGCGGAGGTTTTGGCAGACCGTAGGCCGCTGTGTGCTTGAATCTACGGAGGAGTGTGGCCTTGGACCCGCGCAGGTCGATTTCAATGGTGCGGCAGATCGCGTCCAGTGGCAGGTCGTTGGGTAACAGGCCGAAGGGTTCCTCGATCTCGTCGCCCAGCGCGTCCAGTCCAAAGAAGGTGTAGGCCACGATGCCGACCACAAAGGGCGTCATGAAACCGATGGTATCCACCAGCCCGAAGGGCAGCAGGAAGCAGTACATATAGGCCGTGCGGTGCAGCAGCAGGGTATAGGAGAACGGCAGGGGCGAACTCTTGATGCGTTCGCAGGACGCGGCCGCGCTGACCAATGCGCTCAGGGTATTGTCGATGTTGCCGGCCAGCGGCTCGCCAATGCGGCCTGTGCGCAGGCAATGTTGCAGGTCGGAACCCATGTGCTGCATGAGGGCGGTGGTTTTGCCTGTTTTTGGCTGCAGTGCCTGCCACTCTGCGGGCTGCAGCAAGGCCCGTACTTCACCCCGGTCATCCACGCCGCGCAATTGCTGGCGCAACACGTGGCAGAAGGCTATGGCGCGGTAGACCATGCGCACCCGCACATCGGCCAGGTCACTACCTGCTTGGGCGGGCTGCACCGGTGCGGGAAAGTTGATCAGGCTCTGGCACTGGCGCGACAGGTTGCGGCAGCGCAGGAGCAGCTCGCCCCAGAGTTTACGCGCCTCCCAGTAGCGGTCATAAGCGGCAGTGTTGCGAAAACCTAGGAAGATGGCCAGCGGCAGGCCAATCAGCGTGAACGGGATAGCTGTCAGCGTGATTTTCTGGCTGAAGAGTGCCCCGTGCGTGAACGTGACCACAGTGGCCAGCAGGATGTTGACGATCAGGACCGTGCGGATCTGCTGAAGTACTGAGCCGCGCACCACGAGAAACATTCGCAGGCCCGAAGGCCGGTCGCGCACGATCATGTTGGATTCAACTGCAAAAAAGGGGAAGTTTACATTTTTCGCTGGTGACGATCCTGGTCCTTGCAGGGCAGGCAGGCCCCGGCGATGCGGTTGCCGGGTTGCGCAGGCTGGGCTGGTTCGAGGTGCCGCAATGCACGCCGCACGAGGTGTGCTTCGCCTTGAAATCCAGCCGATTACACTGCCTCTTATTGCACATTGCACTTGAACCTGCGGACAAAAAAAGCACTTGGTCCCCGTGGAGTGTGCGCAACCAGCTATCAATTCAGGAGTGCCAGATCATGGGTGCAGCGTTTCTCGACAATGGCAGGCTTCTTGCCCGCTACAACAGCTGGATCAACCTGCGCATGTATGAAGCCTGCGAGACCCTGGCGGACGAAGAGCGTAAACGCGAGCGTGGCGCCTACTTTGGCTCCATCCACAAGACGCTGAACCACCTGGTTGTCACCGACCAGGTCTGGCTCAGGCGGTTTTTGCAGTCAGGCACCGAAAACGGTATTCATTTCGCGGCGCTGGGCGGCGGCCTGATCGAGATACCGCAGGCCTACCGGCTGGACATGGTGCCCTTTGAGGATTGGGCCAGCCTGAAGGCCAAACGCGTTCAGCTTGATGCCGCGATTGAACGCTGGATGGCCGGGATGCCCGAGGACTACCCGCAAATGACCATGCGCTACAGCAACTCAAGAGGCGTGCAACGAGAGCACCCGGCCTGGCAGGCCATGACGCACTTTTTCAATCACCAGACCCATCACAGGGGCCAGACCACCACGCTGCTGATGCAGGCGGGTGTCGATGTCGGCGTGACGGACCTGCTTGCGCTGATGTGATGGATCTTCCGGATGCTATTTAATTGATAGCTGGTCGCGCTCATTTCCCGGGGGCTGGAGGTCTGAAAGATATAAAAAAACCCGCTTGAGAGCGGGTTTTTGTTGCTGAAGCCGGAATTACTTCTTGGCGGCGCCTGCAGCGCTGGCTGCGCTTGTAGCAGGTTTGGCTGTGTCGGCCTTGGCGTCGGCTTTCTTGGCATCCTTGGCTTTTTTCGCGTCGGCTTTTGCGGCCTTGTCTGCATCAGCCTTGGCTTTGGCCTCATCGGCCTTTTTCTTCTTTTCGTCGGCTTTTGCCTTTTTATCGGCTTCCTTTTTTGCCTTGGCTTCATCAGCCTTGGCTTTTGCGTCGGCCTTGGGGTCTTTTTTCTCTTCCTTGGCGGCAGGTGCAGCAGCAGGTGCGGCGGTTACGGCCGCGGCTGGTTTGGCATCCGCTTTTGCGGCGGCAGCCGGTGCTGCAGGTTTGTCATCTTTCCTGGCTGCAGCTGCGGGCGCTGGCGCACCCTTGTAGGTGCTGCCGTTGACGGTCAAACCTGCATCCGACAACGCGGCTGATTTTTTATCCTTGATGCCGGAAATGCGCTTTTCCAGATCGGCCCAGTCCTTGAAGTCGCCTTTTTTGCGCTCGTCGACGATCTTGCCCGAGATAACGGGGCCGATGCCCTTGACGCCGTCGAGTTCGGCTGCGGTCGCCTTGTTGACATCGACAGCAGCAAAAGACACTGCCATGTACATGGCGGCGAAGAACGCCAGCAATTTCTTGAACATGAGAAAACTCCTCGGATATTGGATTGAAAGAAGCCAAGCCATCTTTGCGAATAAGGATGGTCTCATGACTAACGGCCAAGTTTCCGGCAGGTTGACCGGGTTCCTGCCGTTTTAAACGGGGAAACCCTAGTTTTTGCTTAGCTCCGGGCGCCGCCCAGCCAGTGCATGTATGCGGTTACACCGGTTTTTACATCGGCAAAGGCATGATCACAGCCCGCAGCGCGCAGCGCGCCCAGGTCGGCCTGTGTATAGCTCTGGTATTTGCCAACCAGGGCGGGGGGGAAGTCGATGTAGTCGATCAAACCGCCGCGCGCGGCTTCGTCAAGGCTCAGGGGGGCATCGTTCTGGCTTTTGCGCAGGGTGTTGACGACGGCAATGGCCACATCGTTGAAGGGCTGCGCCCGGCCGGTGCCGAGGTTAAAAATGCCGGAGGCTTGCGGATGGTCGAGGAACCACAGGTTGACCGCCACCACGTCGTCGATGAAGACAAAGTCCCGCATCTGCCCGCCCGCGCCGTACCCGCCGTATTCGCCGAACAGCTTGACCTTGCCTTCGGCCTGGAACTGGTTGAACTGGTGAAAGGCGACGCTGGCCATGCGGCCCTTGTGCTGCTCGCGAGGGCCGTAGACATTGAAGTAACGAAAGCCCGCGACCTGGGTCGCCGCATTTTCAAATTTGGCGCCAAGCTCACGCCGCATGCGCTGATCGAACAGCAGCTTGGAGTAGCCGTAGACGTTGAGCGGCTTCTCGAACTCGGGGGACTCCCTGAAGGTATCCGATCCGCCGTAGGTGGCGGCCGATGAGGCGTACAGCAGGCGCGTACCCTGCTCCTGGCAGGACTGGAACAGCTCGCATGACAGGGTGTAGTTGTTGTCCATCATGTACTTGCCGTCAAGCTCCATGGTGTCGCTGCAGGCGCCTTCATGAAACACGGCTTGCACCTGGCCGAAAGCGCCTTCGGCGAACAGGTCGTAGAAATCGTCAGCGTCCACATAGTCGGCAATCTGCAGGTCGGCCAGGTTGCGGAATTTGTCGCCGTGCGTGAGGTCGTCGACGGCGATGATGTCGTTTATGCCGCGGGCGTTGAGCCCCTTGACAATGTTGCTGCCGATAAAACCTGCAGCACCGGTCACAACTATTTTCATGATGAATTCCTTGGAGTCAATGCGCGGGGAAGAGTTCGCTGTAATTGACCGTCGCCGTGCCGAACTTGCCGACCACAATGCCGCCCGCGCGGTTGGCAATCGGCACCGCTTCGCGCAGAGGCATGCCGGTGGCGGCCATGGCGGCCAGCGTGGCAATCACTGTGTCGCCGGCGCCTGTCACATCAAACACTTCGCGTGCCACCGCGGGCACATGCAACTGGCCCTGGTCGTCAAACAGCGTCATGCCGGCCTCGCTGCGGGTGAGCAGCAGGGCTTGCAGGTTGAGGGACGTGCGCAGGTTATGCGCCTTGACCTGCAGGTCGGCATCATCGCGCCAGACGCCTATGACCTGCTCAAGCTCCGCGCGGTTGGGGGTGATGACCGTGGCGTTTTTATAACGTGCGTAGTCGGAACCCTTGGGGTCCACCAGCACGACCTTGCCTGCCGCACGGGCCTGTTCGATCATCAGCGGGATGTGCGCGAGCCCACCCTTGCCGTAGTCCGAAAACAGCACGGCATCATGCTGGGGGTAGAGTTTTTCAAAGGTGGCGGACTGCGAGGCGAGGACTTCGTTTTCAGGCGTGTTTTCAAAATCAAGCCGTATCAGCTGTTGCTGCCTGCCGATCACGCGTAGCTTGACGGTGGTCTTGAGCTGTGCATCCCGGCCGAAGTAAGGTGTGATGCCGGTGTTGGCCACCAGTGCTTCCAGCTGGTGGCTGGCTTCGTCGTCGCCTACCACGCTCAACAGCGAGGCCTGGGCGCCTATCGTGACGATGTTGTAGGCCACGTTGGCAGCTGCGCCTATGCGTTCTTCGGTGCGCGTCACGCGCACCACAGGCACGGGGGCTTCGGGCGAGATGCGGTCTACCGCACCATACCAGTAGCGGTCCAGCATGGCGTCGCCCACGACCAGCACGCGAGCCTTGGCAATCTGTTCAGGAGATAGGGTTGAAACTGTCATGTATGTCTGTTCTAAAACGGCTCAATGCTCAGTGATCGCGTTTCTTGCCAAGCGGACACCGCGGGACCGGCTTTGCCGGGCCGCAAGTGTCGCCCCCTGCAAGGGGGGAGGCGGAGCGAAGCGCAGCCACGGGGGTGTTCATGGATACAACTCTTCTATTCGGCGTGCCGGGTAGCTGTCCCAGGCCTGGCAACCTGGGCAATGCCAGAAATGCTGGGTCGCCTCAAAGCCGCAAGCGGCGCAGCGGTAGCGCATCAGGGGTTTTGTGGCGTGATCAAGCGCGCGCTGCACGAGCTTGTGGTTTTGTTCGGTGCCCAGCGCTTCACCCGCCACCCAGCGGGAGGCAGCTATGAGCGAGGCCTCACGCTCCAGGTGTTGTATGTACCACTGGCGCGCCGAGGCCGGGTTCTGGTCCAGCCTGACCAGGGCATCCATTACATCCACGGAGGGCATGCGTGCATAGTGGGTTTTCAGCAACTCAATGACGGGCGCGCGCATGGCCTGGTTCTGTGCCATGTTCACCAGCAGGCTGGCTGCCAGTGGCAGGGCTTGCGGGGCGGTTTTGTCGAGCTTGAGCAGGGCATCAAGTGCTGCCTGGGGCTGGCCCCGCTGGTTGTGCAGTTTGGCAAGGTCAATCAGGGGGCGGGCCAATGCAGGCGCCAGGCGGCAGGCTTCCAGCAGGTCTCCAAGGGCCTTGTCGGCATCGCCTGCGGCCAGGGCTGCGCTGGCCTGCTCGCAGAGGTAATGGGCTTGCCGCCCGCTAAAGCTGCCATGGCTGGTGCTGTCGAGCTTGCTGGCGATTTCCGTAGCGTGCTGCCAATCGCGCGAGCGTTCGTAGATCGACAGCAGGGCGAGCCGGGCTTCTTCCTCGTAGCTGGTGCCTTCGAGTTTGCGCAGTGCGGCTTCCGCACGGTCCAGCAGGCCTGCCTTGAGGAAATCAAGCGCCAGAGCATGCTGTGCCCGGTCGCGCTCCGGTTGGGCCAGGTCGCCGCGCGACATCAGGTGCTCGTGCACGCGCACGGCACGTTCGTACTCGCCGCGCCTGCGAAACAGGTTGCCCAGGGCAAAGTGCAGCTCTGAGGTGTCCGGGTCGTTTTGCACAGCCTCGATAAAGGCGTCAATGGCCTGGTCCTGCTGTTCATTGAGCAGGAAATTCAGGCCCCTGAAATAGGCTTTGGGAGCCTGGCGGTTTTCAATGCGAAGCTGCCGCAGGTCGATGCGCGACGCGAGCCAGCCCAGCGTGAAAGCGATGGGAAAACCCAGCAGGACCCATGTGAAATCAAAGTCCATGGCGGGGAATGCTTGTGTTGTTGGCCGGCGCGGCGGGACCGCCGGAAACGACAGGCAGATCGGGATGCGGGACGGAGTGCAGGTGCGTTGCCCTGCGCTTTTTCCACCAGCGCGGCATCATCACCAGGACGCCCAAAGCCAATCCACATGCAAAGGCTGCAAGCACAACCAGCACAAGGGGGGCTTTCCAGAGGGTGCCAAAAAAGAAGTAGACAGCAACAGCTTGCTGGTTATTCAGCGCAAAAGCAAAAAGCGTAAAAAAAATGGCTGCTTTAAGCAGCCACATCAGGTATTTCACTTGGCTTATCTCCTGGGATTCCCCGAAGTGATTGTAGCCAGCGCGTTGCTTGCGTGGCTTATTTTGACGCTTTCGGAGCCGGGTTTGCCAGCAATTCTTCGGTACGGGCATCCACCGCTTCGCGCAGGGCTTTGCCCGGCTTGAAATGGGGCACACGCTTTTCCGGAATTGCGACGCTTTCACCGGACCGGGGGTTCCTGCCCATGCGGGGCGGGCGCCGGTTGACGGAAAAGCTGCCAAACCCCCGAATCTCTATCCTGTGTCCGCGTACCAGCGCATCGCTTACCGCATCAAGAATGGTCTTGACGGCGTATTCGGCATCGCGGTGCGTCAACTGGCTGAATCGGGCGGCCAGTTCTTCTACAAGATCGCTTCGGGTCATAAAAAAGAGGGACAGCGAAATGGCGTGCAGCAGTTGTACACAGGTACAACCAGCGAACACGCCATTTCGCGGGAGGTCCGATTATTTCTCGTTGTTTTCCATCTTGGCGCGCAGCAGTGCGCCGAGGTTGGTCAAACCAGCGTTTTCACGCGAGGACTGCTGGCTCAGGCTAGCCATGGCTTCCTGCTGGTCAGCGTTGTCCTTGGCCTTGACCGACAGCTGGATGTTGCGGGTCTTGCGATCCACGTTCACCACGACTGCCGACACTTCGTCGCCTTCTTTCAGCACGTTGCGCGCGTCTTCAACGCGGTCACGGCTGATTTCGCTGGCACGCAGGTAACCAATGATGTCTTCACCGAGGTCGATCTCGGCGCCTTTGGCGTCAACCGTCTTGACCTTGCCGGTCACGATCGCGCCCTTGTCGTTGATAGACACGAACGTGGTGAACGGATCGGAATCCAGCTGCTTGATGCCCAGGGAGATGCGCTCGCGGTCAACGTCGACAGCCAGCACAATCGCTTCAACTTCCTGGCCCTTTTTGTAGTTGCGAACTGCGGCTTCGCCGGGCTCGTTCCACGAGAGGTCAGACAGGTGCACGAGGCCGTCGATGCCGGCAGCCAGGCCCACAAAGACGCCGAAGTCGGTGATCGACTTGATCGGGCCCTTGACGCGGTCGCCGCGCTTGGTGTCCTGTGCAAATTCTTGCCATGGGTTGGCCTTGCACTGTTTCATGCCCAGGCTGATACGGCGCTTGTCTTCGTCGATCTCGAGGACCATGACTTCGACTTCGTCGCCCAGGGCCACGAGCTTGCTCGGTGCCACGTTCTTGTTGGTCCAGTCCATTTCGGACACGTGGACCAGGCCTTCGATGCCGGGTTCGAGTTCCACAAACGCGCCGTAGTCGGCGATGTTGGTGATCTTGCCGAACAGGCGCGTGCCTTGCGGATAGCGGCGGTTCACGCCCATCCAGGGATCGTCGCCCATTTGTTTCAGGCCCAGGGACACGCGGTTTTTCTCGGTGTCGAACTTCAGGATCTTGGCCACGATTTCCTGGCCAGCTGTCACCACTTCGCTTGGGTGACGCACGCGGCGCCATGCCATGTCGGTGATGTGCAGCAGGCCGTCAATGCCGCCCAGGTCAACGAACGCACCGTATTCGGTGATGTTCTTGACGACGCCCTTGACTGCAGTGCCCTCTTTCAGGGTTTCCATCAGCTTGGCGCGCTCTTCACCCATCGATGCTTCGACAACCGCACGGCGTGACAGCACGACGTTGTTGCGCTTGCGATCGAGCTTGATGACCTTGAATTCCATGGTCTTGTTCTCGTACGGAGACAAGTCCTTGATGGGGCGGGTGTCGATGAGCGAACCGGGCAGGAAAGCGCGGATGCCGTTGACGAGTACGGTGAGGCCGCCCTTGACCTTGCCGCTGGTCTGGCCGGTGACGAATTCGCCGGACTCCAGGGCTTTTTCCAGGCTCATCCACGAAGCCAGTCGCTTGGCCTTGTCGCGGGACAGCAGGGTGTCGCCATAGCCGTTTTCGACGGAGTCGATGGCCACGGAGACAAAGTCGCCGACCTGAACTTCGAGTTCGCCCTGGTCGTTCTTGAATTCTTCGAGGGGGACATACGCCTCGGATTTGAGTCCGGCGTTCACAACCACGTGGTTGTGATCGATACGCACTACTTCAGCGGTGATGACTTCACCGGTACGCATTTCAGAGCGTTGCAGCGATTCGTTAAATAGGTCGGCAAAAGATTCAGACATGGTTTTCCTAGTCCACACAACAGGGTTCAATTAGCGGAATTGCTAAAAGTTTTGGATCTGCTTGCGGCTTTGTGTTGCGGTCAATAAAGACTGCGGGTTACGTTGATGTTCCTGCTGACCAATGCGCCACGATGAGGCGCGACAGGGGTCAGAAGGGCCGGCTACCTTGCCACCACTCAATCACCTGGTCCACCGAGTTTTCAATCGACAGATAGGAGTTGTCCAGCAGTTTGGCGTCATCAGCAGGCTTTAAAGGGGCTGCTTTTCGCGACATGTCGCGCGCATCACGTGCCTCTAAATCTTGCTGAATGCTTGCCAGTGTAGCCGAATTTCCCTTTGAAATCAACTGCTTATAGCGGCGTTCGGCGCGGTGTTCGGCACTGGCGGTCAGGTAGATTTTCAGCTGCGCCCCGGGGAAAACCACAGTTCCCATGTCGCGACCGTCCGCCACAAGGCCCGGCAGGCACCTGAAACCGTGCTGCAGCTCCAGCAGTGCCGTGCGAACCTGTGGGTGGGCGGATACTTTCGAGGCCGCCATGCCGGCTGCCTCGGTGCGGATGGCGTCAGAAACATCCTTGCCATCCAGAAACACCTTTTCGCCCTTAAAGCGGACGGGCAGGGTGCGTGCAATGCCCGCCACGCCATCCCCGTCGTCCAGCGATATGCCGGCCTGTGCGGCGGCAAAGGCGCTCAGGCGGTAAAGGGCGCCCGAGTCGAGGTAGTGGTAACCAAGGCGGTGGGCGGCCAGGGCCGCCAGTGTTCCCTTGCCGGAGGCGGTCGGGCCGTCGATGCAAATGACCGGGATGTGGTCGTTTTCGGCCTCGGTCACGGCAAACAGGGCTTCAAAATAGTCGGGGAAGGTCTTGGCCACGCATTTGGGGTCGAGGATCCGCACCGGCAACTGCGCCGGGTTGAACGCCGCCAGTGAAAAACACATGGCAACACGGTGGTCGTCGTAGGTGTGGATGGCGCCTGTGGCCCATGCCGAGGGGCTGGCAGGGGGCGTGATCCTGATGTAATCGGCCCCTTCTTCCACCGTGGCACCGAATTTGCGCAATTCGCAGGCCATGGCGGCAATGCGGTCGGTTTCCTTGACGCGCCAGCTTGCGATATTGCGCAATACCGTGGTGCCCTCGGCGTAAAGCGCCATGACGGCCAGCGTCATGGCGGCGTCGGGAATGTGGTTGCAATCCAGGTCAATCGCTTTCAGCGGCCAGCCTTCGCCTGGTTTGCCGCGTGAAATGCGCAGAGAGTTGGCTGTGCTGTCGATGTGCGCACCCATCATCCGGGCAGCTTCCACGAAGCGGATATCACCCTGGATGGAGTCCGCTCCCACGCCCAGGATTTTTATGCCTTTTTGGCCTTTGGTCGGCGCTGCGATTGCGCCAAGCGCTATGAAATAGCTAGCAGATGAGGCATCGCCTTCGACATGGATTTCACCCGGTGACCGGTACTGGCTGCCTGCCGGGATGGTGAACCGCTCCCAGCCTTCGCGCTGCACGTCGATCCCGAAGCGCTTGAGCAGCTTGAGCGTGATCTCAATATAGGGCCTGGAAATCAGCTCGCCGATCACCTCGATACGGATGTCGTGGACCGCCACCAGTGGCAAGGCCATGAGCAGGGCAGTCAAAAACTGGCTGGAGACGTCGCCTCGGACGCGAATCGGTGCATCGAGCTTCAGGGTTCCCGGATAGAGGCGCAGGGGTGGGAAACCTTCGTTGCCAAGGTAGTCAATGCCACAACCAAGCTGCCTGAGCGCATCGACCAGGTCGCCAATGGGGCGCTCATGCATGCGCGGTATGCCCGACAGCTCGAACTCACCGCCCAGCAAGGCCAGCGCGGCGGTAAGGGGTCGCATGGCGGTGCCGGCATTGCCCATGAACAGGCTGGCCTTTTTTGTGAGCAACTGGCCGCCCAGTCCTTCAATGCTGACCGTGTCGCCCTTTTTCTGGACGGAGCAACCCAGTTGCTTGAGCGCAGCCAGCATCACGGCGGTGTCGTCAGACACCAGCACGTCATGGACGGTGGTCTTTCCGTGGCTTAAGGCTGCCAGCAACAAAACCCGGTTGGAAATGCTTTTGGAGCCGGGCAGGCGAACCGTGCCGCCCGCTTTGGCCAGTGGCGGGATATCCAGATACTCAACATCGAACATGGCGAAAACCTGGTTACTTGTGTGATTTTTGTGAGGCAATGCGCCAGTTTGCACGGGTTTCGCTGGCCTGCTCAATAAGGCTTTCCAGTGCATCGCCATCGCCGCTGGTAATCAGGTTTTCAAGCGACTGCAGGGTTTTTTGAAATATCCTGGACTGGTCCAGCAGTTCCTCCCGGTTGGCGACCAGGATGTCGCGCCACATTTTGGGGTCGCTTGCTGCAATCCGCGTGAAGTCGCGGAATCCCGGACCGGCCAGCGACATGTATTCTTTTCCGTGGTCCTGGCCTGCAATGCCGTTGATCATGGCAAAAGCAATGAGGTGAGGCAGATGGCTGACCGCAGCGTAAGCCGCATCATGGGACTGTGGCGACATCTTCACGACATGGCAGCCGAGGGCGGTCCATACATCGACCGCTTTCTGCAACTGGACGGTGAAGGTGCGTTCAATGGGGGTCAGGATGACCTGTTTGCCGGCATACAAATTGACATCGGCATGTTCAACGCCGGACACTTCCTTGCCCGTGATCGGATGGGCGGGCACAAAACAGCCTACGTGGTCGCGCAGCACGCGGCGTGCGGCATCTACTACGTCGCGTTTGGTGGAGCCCACATCCATGACCAGGGTGTTGGGGGTGAGGAGGTGCCGGATGGCCTTGAAGCTTGCCTCGGTGGCGGAGACCGGAACGGCCAGCAGCACGATATCGGCACCTGAAACTGCCAGCAGTGCCGATGGCGCCTCCACGTCAATGACTCCCATCTGGCGTGCGCGCTCCGTGGTGGACGGCGACTTGCTGTAACCCACGATGCGTTTGACGAGGCCTGCACGTTTGAGCGCGAGCGCAAACGAGCCGCCCATGAGTCCGCAGCCGATGAGGCCTAATTGTTCAAACATGAAATGAAACCGTTATTTTGAAATGCATGCACGTCTTCAGGCCCTGGCCTTCGCTTCATTCGCTGACAGGGTAGGTTCCCAGAACCTTGTAAAACGCACACAGCTGCTGCAGCTCGGCCAGCGCTGCCTTGACGTTGGCCTGTGAGGGGTGTCCCTGCAGATCGATATAAAAATAGTATTCCCACTGGCCCGAGCGCGCAGGCCGCGACTCAAAGCGCGTCATGGACACGCCGTGGTTCTTTAGCGGAACCAGCAGGTCATGGACAGCGCCTGGCCGGTTGGTGACCGAGACCACGAGGCTGATGCAGTCCTTGCCCGAGGCGGGCGGTGCCGGCAGGGTTTGAGGCAAGCACACGATGGCAAAACGCGTGCGGTTGTAGGCATCGTCCTGTATGCCGTGCGCCGGCGTGTGCAGGCCAAACTGTGTCCCGGCCCGCTCGCTGGCAATGCCGGCCCAGGCCGGGTTGGTGGATGCCAGCCTGGCGCCTTCCGCATTGCTGGAGGCCGCGTGCCGGGTGGCATTGGGCAGGTGGGTTGTCAACCAGCCCTGGCATTGCGCCAGCGCCTGGGGGTGGGCATAGACGGCCTCGATGCCATCCATGGAATCGGTCAGGCGCAGCAGGTTGTGCCGCACTACCAGGCTGAGCTCGCCGATGATGTGCAGCGGGGAGTGCAGCAGCAGGTCCAGGGAGCGCGATACGACGCCTTCGGTCGAGTTCTCGACCGGCACCACGCCATAGCCGGCACTGCCCGAAGCCGTTGCATGAAATACTTCGTCGAAGTTTGCGCAGGGGACGTGCTCAATGCTGGCCCCGAAAAACTGCAGGGCGGCTTGCTCACTGAAGGTGCCGGCAGGGCCCAGGTAGGCGACGCGCACCGGAGACTCCAGGGCCAGGCAGGCGGACATGATTTCGCGCCAGACGGCGGCAACATGTTCACTTTTGAGCGGTCCGGTATTGGCCTGCTGGATCTGCTCAATCACCTTGGCGACGCGGTCAGGCCTCAGAAAGGGCGTGCCCTCGCGTTTTTTGACTTCCCCGACCTGTTCTGCGACCCGCGCGCGGCGGTTCAGCAAGGTCAGCAATTCCTGGTCTATGGCGTCAATCTGAACGCGCAAATCAGCGAGGTTTAGTGTCATTTCTTGGTGGCAGGCTTGCTTTTCTCGGATGAACCCGATGTTGATGGAGCTGCCTTGGGGGCTGGGCTCGCGCCTATGATTTTTGCGGCGGTACTGTCAAACTGCTTGACGCGGGCCGTCACGTCGGTGCGCGTGGCTTCAATCAGTTGCTTGACAAAGAGGCCACCCAGTTCCGGCGCGGCAGCCTGGTATTTCTTGATGGTGGGGGACTCGAAAAAAGCGGCCAGCTGCTTGAGTTCATCCAGCGTGAAACGATCCATGTAGGCCGGGATAAGCGTGTCTGTGCTGACCTTGCCGACCTTGCTGTTGATTGCTTTTGAGATGTCATCAAAACATTTCTTCAGCTCGGCATTGAGCTCGTCTGTCACTTGCTGCTGCCTGGCTTTGGGGACGTCGGTCTGGAGTTTGGGTCCCCAGTTTTGCAGGACTTCCTGCGTTGCGCTGTCGGCAAGCTGCCCAATCATGCGCTCAAGCTCAGGGCCTTGCTGCAGGGTCACGACCTTGGTGGCCCATTCCAGTTTGGGGTCCGCAGTTTGCGCGTGGCCCGCCGTTGAAAATGCAAGGCTCGCAATGGCCAGGGCGGTCAGTAGTTTTTTCATTCGCTGGTTTCCGGGTTAGAAGGTGGTGTGTCTGCGGACGGATCATTTTTGCCCGTGCCGTTTTCGCCAGGATTGGCGTTGTCGCTGGTGTTGTCGTTATCGTCGAGCGTGGCGTCGTTTTCAACGATGCGCTGTAAACCGCTCAATTGTGAGCCCTCGTCCAGACCAATGAGCGTGACGCCCTGGGTGGCCCTTCCCATCTCGCGGATTTCACTCACCCGGGTGCGCACGAGCACGCCCTTGTCGGTGATCAGCATGATCTCATCGTCAGTATGTACCAGCGTCGCGGCAACGACCTTGCCGTTGCGCTCGCTTTGCTGGATGGCAATCATGCCCTTGGTGCCTCGTCCGTGGCGGGTGTATTCGGTGATGGAGGTGCGTTTGCCGTAGCCGTTCTGGGTTGCCGTCAGAACGCTTTGCTGTTCGTCTTCTGCGACCAGCATGGCAATCACGCTCTGGCCAGCCTCCAGCGACATGCCGCGCACGCCACGGGCATTGCGGCCCAAGGGGCGAACGTCCTCTTCGTCAAAGCGAACGGCCTTGCCGCCATCGCTGAACAGCATCACGTCGTGTTTTCCGTCTGTGAGGGCCGCGCCTATCAGGTAGTCGCCGTCGTCCAGGTTCACGGCGATGATGCCGCCCTTGCGCGGGTTGTTGAACTCATCCAGCGCGGTTTTTTTCACCGTGCCCATGGACGTCGCCATGAACACATACTGGTCAGCGGGGAAGGTGCGCTTCTCGCCGGTCAGGGCCAGCACGACGGTAATTTTTTCGCCTTCCTGGAGAGGGAACATGTTGACGATGGGTCGGCCGCGTGAACCGCGCGAGCCCGCAGGAACTTCCCATACCTTGAGCCAGTAAAGCCGCCCGCGGTTGGAGAAGCACAGGATGTAGTCGTGTGTATTGGCGATGAAGAGCTGGTCCACCCAGTCGTCTTCCTTGGTCGCAGTGGCCTGTTTGCCGCGTCCCCCGCGCTTCTGTGCGCGGTATTCCGAGAGCGGCTGGCTTTTGATATAGCCTGTGTGCGACAGCGTGACCACCATGTCCGTCGGTGTGATCAGGTCCTCGGTGCTCAGGTCAAAGGAGCTGTGCTCGATCTGGCTGCGGCGCGCGCCGAGCTTGGTCAGGCCGAACTCCTGCTTGATGGTGCCCAGTTCTTCGCCAATGATGACGGACACCCGTTCCGGCCGTGCCAGGATGTCCAGCAAGTCATCGATCTCTGCCATGACCTCCTTATACTCGGCCACGATTTTGTCCTGTTCAAGGCCGGTCAGGCGTTGCAGGCGCATCTGCAGGATTTCCTGTGCCTGTGTGTCCGAGAGCCGGTACAGCCCGTCACCGCCCATGCCAAAGGCTTTTTCCAGCCCGTCGGGGCGGTAGTCGTCGGCATTGACCACACCGCCGTCGGCGCGGGTACGCGTGAGCATTTCACGCACCAGGCTGCTGTCCCACGGGCGCAGCATCAGTTCGGCTTTGGCTACAGGCGGAGTTGGCGCATTGCGGATGATGGCAATGAAGTCGTCAATATTGGCCAGAGCCACGGCCAGGCCTTCCAGCACATGGCCGCGTTCGCGGGCCTTGCGCAGGGTAAAAACAGTGCGGCGTGTCACGACTTCGCGGCGGTGCGACAGGAAAACCTGGATCAGGTCCTTCAGGTTGCAGAGTTTGGGCTGACCGTTGATCAGCGCAACCATGTTGATGCCGAAGGTGTCCTGCAACTGCGTCTGTTTGTAAAGGTTGTTCAGAACAACCTCCGGCACTTCCCCGCGCTTGAGTTCGATCACAAGGCGCATGCCGGACTTGTCGCTCTCGTCCTGGATGTGGCTGATGCCCTCGATTTTTTTTTCGTGGACCAGTTCTGCCATGCGCTCCTGCAAGGTCTTTTTATTGACCTGGTAGGGCAACTCGTCAACGATGATGGATTGGCGCTGGCCCTTGTCAATGTCCTCGAAATGGCATTTGGCACGCATCACCACCTTGCCGCGCCCGGTGCGGTAGCCGTCCTTCACGCCGTTGATGCCGTAAATGATGCCGCCTGTAGGAAAGTCGGGTGCCGGAACGATTTCCATCAGTTCCTCGATCGAGGCCTCCGGGTTTTTCAGCATGTGCAGGCAGGCATCCACGACCTCGTTGAGGTTGTGCGGTGGAATGTTGGTGGCCATGCCCACGGCAATGCCGCCTGAGCCGTTAACCAGCAGGTTCGGCAGGCGCGTCGGCATGACCAGGGGCTCCTGTTCGCTACCGTCATAGTTGGGGCCAAAGTCGACGGTTTCCTTGTCGAGATCGGCCAGCAATTCATGGGCGACCTTTGCCAGGCGGATTTCCGTGTAGCGCATCGCGGCGGCATTGTCGCCATCGACAGACCCGAAGTTGCCCTGGCCGTCAACCAGCAGGTGGCGCATGGAGAAGTCCTGCGCCATCCGCACGATGGTGTCGTACACCGACTGGTCGCCGTGCGGGTGATATTTACCAATCACGTCACCCACGATACGCGCCGATTTTTTGTAGGGGCGGTTCCAGTCGTTATTCAGCTCGTGCATCGCAAACAGGACACGCCTGTGCACGGGTTTGAGTCCGTCCCTTGCATCGGGCAGGGCGCGCCCCACGATCACGCTCATCGCGTAATCGAGGTAACTGCGCCGCATCTCCTCTTCAAGACTGATGGGCAGGGTTTCTTTTGCAAACTGGGTCATTGAGAGGCCTGAATAGAATTGGACGCGATCTGCTCTGGGCAGCACACCGGATTTTAAAGCCTGAGTTTACGGTGTCGCGGTTGTGGCTAGCGAGCAACAAACGTTAAAGATTCTCGAGTCTGTGTAAGACGAACGCGATTGTGGGCTTGTACCCGCAAACGGCTGTGGCACAATATATGTAACGCTTTGAGTGATGGTCACTCACGGCGTGTAACTTACTAATCGCAGCCAGTCTGCGGCTTTTCTCTAGAGGAGAACCATGAAGAAACTCAACAAAGTGGCAATGTTGTTTGCTTCCGCAGCGCTTGCTACCGCCGCTGGTGCACAAACAGTCGACAACTGGAAAAACGGCACCAACGAACTGGTGTGGAAAAACGGTACAAATGAGTACTGCTGGCGCGATGCCAACTGGACTCCTGCGACTGCAGCTCCTGGTTGCGATGGCGCCATTGTTCCCGTGGCCGCTCCTGCAGCCGCTCCTGCACCTGCTGCAGCCGCTCCTGCTCCCGCAGCAGCAGCTCCTGCAACCGTGGCAACCAAAGTTACTTACGCCGCTGACGCCTTCTTTGACTTTGACAAATCCGTGCTCAAACCAGAAGGCAAAGCCAAGCTGGATGACCTGGTTGGCAAAATCAAGGACATCAACCTGGAAGTGATTATCGCTGTGGGTCACACTGACTCCGTCGGTAGCGATGCCTACAACCAGAAGCTGTCGGTTCGCCGCTCGGAAGCTGTCAAGGCATACCTCGTGTCCAAAGGCATTGAGAAAAACCGCGTTTACACCGAAGGCAAAGGCAAGAAACAGCCAGTTGCTGACAACAAGACCGCCGAAGGCCGCGCGAAAAACCGTCGCGTGGAAATCGAAGTTGTTGGTACCCGCGCCAACAAGTAATCCTCACGGACTGCTTCAGGAAACCGCGCCATGGCGCGGTTTTTTTATGCCCGGGCGATAATCAACTCATGCAAACTACAGACAATTTTGATCCTGCCGAGCTGGCTAAATTTTCGGACCTCGCCCATCGCTGGTGGGACACCGAAAGCGAGTTCCGTCCCTTGCACCAGATCAACCCCCTCAGGTTGGCCTGGATTGAAAACCAGGTTCCATTGAAAGGCCTGCGCGTGCTGGATGTTGGCTGTGGCGGCGGTATTCTGGCGGATGCAATGGCGCGCACGGGTGCTGATGTGCTGGGTATTGACCTTGCGACCAAGGCATTAAAAGTGGCGCAACTTCACGCCCTGGAGGCACAGACTGAAGGCGTGCGCTACCAGGAAATCAGCGCCGAAGCGCTCGCGGCCGCGCAACCGGGTACTTTTGATGTGGTGACCTGCATGGAGATGCTGGAGCACGTGCCGGACCCGTCGTCGATCGTGAAAGCATGTGCAACGCTCGTTAAACCGGGAGGGCACGTGTTCTTTTCCACCATTAACCGCAACGCCAAGGCTTTTTTGTTTGCCATTGTCGGCGCCGAGTATGTCTTGAACATGCTACCGCGCGGCACGCACGAATACGCCAAACTCATCAAGCCAAGTGAGCTTGCCGGCTATTGCCGGGCCAGCGGGCTGACCCTGCAGCAGACCAAAGGCATGCAATACAACCCCTTGACCCGCCATTACTGGCTCGACGCGGATACCAGTGTCAACTACATGTTCGCGACCACGAAATCCTGAAGCCCTGTATTGCCGACCTTTGCATAAATACCATGTTCCAGAACATTGACGCCGTACTTTTCGACCTTGACGGCACCCTGATTGACAGTGCTCCTGACCTGGGCGCCGCAGCCGACAAAATGCGCACTGACCGCGGACTTGCGTCGCTGCCGCTGGAACATTACCGGCCCATGGCCGGGGCAGGTGCGCGCGGCATGTTGGGCGTGGCTTTCGGGCTCACGCCTCAAGATGCTGCTTTTGAGGCCCTCAGGGAAGAGTTTTTTTCCAACTACGAAGCCTGCATGACCGAGCGCACTTATGTGTTTGAAGGTGTTGCGGATCTGATCGCGAAAATCAGCCAGGCCGGCCTCAAATGGGGTGTGGTGACGAACAAATCGGCACGATTCACCATGCCCTTGACCAGTGCGATGCCCTTGTTCAGAACGGCTCAGGCGATTGTCAGCGGCGATACTACGCCGCATTCCAAGCCCCACCCCGCGCCATTGCTGGAGGCCGCGCGCCAGCTCGACGTCGCGCCGGGGAAATGCATGTATGTGGGTGATGACGAGCGCGACATTGTGGCCGGGCGTGCTGCCGGCATGCCAACCGTTGCCGCAGCGTATGGCTACCTGGGCGCTACAGCCGATACCGGCGGCTGGAATGCCGACGCCACCATTGTTTCGCCGGCTGCGCTCTTGCAATTGCTGCGAATGGCTTAAACTACTTGTTCTGGGGCTGCATTGGTTTCGACGTGGGTTCGGACGCGGTGTGGTGCATGTCGAGCTGAGTGTGCTCGTAAAACTGATTCAAACAAACTAACTGCAAACGACGAACGTTTCGCACTCGCTGCTTAATTGCCAGTGAGCTTTACAACAGCAGGCCGATGGGCTGGGCAAGGGGTGTTTAGCGCAAGTTAAGCACTCCCGGCTGTAAAGATAATTTCATCGGCTGGCTCCGGGCTGGGTACCTTAACCCGGGGCGAGAAAATAGGGTGCTGGCGTCCTGTGTAGCGTGCGACTGCGCGACACAGGTGGCGAGACTCAAATCAGACCGCTAAACATGTAGATCTGCCCGAACAAGGCTTGCGGACGGGGGTTCAAATCCCCCCAGCTCCACCACCATAACGATCAAGGCCGTTTACTGAAGTTCAGTAAGCGGCTTTTTTCATTGGGAAGTGCTTAAATTTTGTGCAAAGAAGTCCATCTGAATTCAGCACTAGCCAAGTCAAAACCGGGGAACAAACCGGGGAACAACTGACCGGGATCCACTATAATTTTGGGATTGTTCCCCGGTTTACAGCTATAGGTGGCTATTGCTTACTGACAAACATTGCAAAAACGCGCTGTGCCCTCAAGACAAAAAGCGCGCACGGTTTGCTGATTCCAAGGGTCTTTACCTTGAGGTCAGTCCGGCGGGGGCAAAGCGGTGGTTTTGTAAGCTGTACGCAGATGGGAAAGAAGGGCGGATGGCTCTCGGCAGCTACCCCGACGTTAGCTTGGCCGAAGCGCGAAATGCGCGGGACAAGGTGAGGGGGCAAAAGGCCGACGGGCTCGATCCCGTTCAGACTCGTAAGCTCGAAAAGCTAAAAGCCACCAACCCCCAGGGCGACACATTCAAAATTGTTGCCCTTGAGTGGTACGCAAAGAAATCGACGGAGTGGAGTCCGGCCCATGCCGAAAGGTCACTGCGCCAACTTGAGCGTGACTTGTTTCCATGGCTGGGTGAGCGCCCAGTTGCAGCTATGGAGCCTCCCGAACTCCTTGCCACGCTTCGTAAAGTTGAAGAACGTGGTGCTGTAGAAACGGCAGATCGAGAACTAATGCTTTGCCGGCAGATTTGGCGATACGCATCCGCTACTGGAAGAGTAAGCAGAGACATTACCGATGGCATAAAAGAAGCACTAACACCCTATCGCGGCACCCACTTTGGCGCCATCACTGATCCCCAGAAGCTTGGGATTCTGTTGCGTGCGATTGACGCGTACAAGGGTGGGCCGATTGTTCGTGCCGCCTTGAAACTGGCGCCGATTCTCTTTCCGCGACCCGGCGAATTTAGGGCTGGTGAATGGAAAGAGGTTGATTTTGAGATTGGTATGTGGGAGATTCCCGCTCTGCGGATGAAGCGTAAGAAGGACGGTAAGGAGTTTGGGCCGCCGCATTTTGTGCCCCTACCTCGTCAAGCTGTGGAGATACTGAAGGAGCTAAAGGTTTACACGGGGCATGGTCGCCTAATGTTTCCGGGAGAGCGGGATCATGGCCGACCCGTCTCGGAGAATTCAGTGCGAACCGCTTTGATCACAATGGGATATACGTCTGACTTACAGACGTGGCACGGCTTTAGAGCGACGGCACGAACTATTTTGGATGAGGTTCTGGATTTCGATCCGCTTCTTATTGAAGCTCAGCTTGCACACGCTGTGAAGGATGCTAACGGGCGGGCGTATAACCGGACCCAGTACTTGAAAAGGAGAGCTGACATGATGCAGCGTTGGGCTGACTATCTAGACGAGTTACGTAATGCGGCGATGCCAACGCTGCCTGACTCTTAATCGTAACTCTGTCAGAACCCACTATCTTCGCCTCGGCACCACATCGGTCCCGGGGCGTTTTAGTGTTAAGGGGCATATACGGCTTGTTTGCTCTGTGCCGAACGCCTATCACTGCCATCGATGCCTATTTTGCTGATGAGCATTGATGCTTTTTTAAAAAAGGCATAGACGAAGCGGGCGCTGAGCTTGTGGGTAAAAATTTTCTCATTCGTAGGTGTGGGAGGATGTTACGCTCGCAGGACCAAGTTGCCCGCTTGTATGCCGGGGTAACGAAGCGCAATGCTTCTCCCGCGTAAGGTCTCATCCCAGTCCCATTTCACGTGTTTTCTTGTCTTTTGTGTAGCTGAAAACCCAGGAGCGCGATCCGGTTGTATTGACTTGGAGATACAAACCGTGCCCTCGGGTGCGAAAAAGGCCGAATAACACGTGAAAGAGTTAATTTTGGCCAAGAGTTCTGCTCATTGGGTAAACCTGAATGCTGACCCTTGAATTGCATGTGAAATTTCTTTTGCTGCCTCACTCAAGGCCGCGCAGCACTCGGGAGAAAAGTCCGCACGCCCTTGTGTTTCGGCGTTCATGCAGGCTATCGCAGCGGTTGAGCCATCACGCATGACAAGCGGTGCTGCGACCATGGACACATCTTTACGCCAGTCGTCTTGCGAGAAACAGGTACCGCCTTTTTCGATCTCATGAAAGGCTTGGTATATTTTTGCGGCTTGCGAGTCGCCGCCTGTAGCTGGCGCGCTTTCACGCAGACGGGCGAGCCACTCGCCCTGAACCGCCGGCTGCTGTGTCCATAGCCAGGCGCAGCCTAAGGCCGTCGTTGCGACTGGTAATGTCAGTCCGGCAGCTAGCGGGAGTGGCTTGGCAGCGCTGCCGCTGGTGTGTAGTAGGGTCAGCATGTCAAGCCGCTCCGGTACGCATAGCAGTACATGCAGGCCGAAGCGGGCCGCGAGGGTCTGCAACACTGGCCGCGCCCTGCGTACAAGGAGGGAACTGCCGAGCAGGGCTTGACCGACAAACAGGCACTCCACATCCAGGCTGAATTCATCAGTGTCGGGTAGACGGCGTAAAAACCCGTGTGCTTGCAGTGTCGTGAGCAAACGTAGTGTGGTGTTGCGTGGGAGGTTTAGTCTGGATGCGAGTTCGGCTGTTCCGAGCGTGTCGTCGCCGGGGCGGAAGCAACGCAGTGCTTCTAATCCGCGCTGCAGCGAATCGACTGCAGCCGCTGGTGCTGGTGGTGTTTGGGCGATGGTTGTACGGCGGCGCATGTTAGGCGGGCTCCACAATATGCGGTGTAGGTACAGGCCCGAGCGCGTCTTCTTCCAACTGCCGTCTGAGGGCCATCATTTTTGGGCCGAGCTCGGCTTCGCAGCGTTCACGTGGGTAACGAAAAGCCGGGCCGGCGCAGCCCAGAACGTAGGGGCCTTGTGCGCGCGCGAGGTTGATAACCGTGGCCGCGCCCATCAGGTCGGGCTCCAGCTCGCTGACAGTCATGCAAAACCCGGATTTGCGGATTTGCGCTGCGGCTTCCTCCATCTCAAGCTGAAAGTCCTGCTCCGGAAAATGCTGCGAGATTTCGCTCAAAACGGTCGCTCGGACGGAGGGGTCGAGCGAGGCGGCCCAGGCTCGACCCATGGCGGCAAAGGGAAGTGCAACACGAGAGCCGACTTCAAGTCGTACTGTCAGGGCACCGCGGCCGCGGCACACCACCTGGCAGACCATCACCATGCCGTCGCGCACCGAAAGTACAACCAATAGGTCTTCTTCGTCTGCGAAGCGTTGCATGCGTTCACGAGCGCGCAAGCGCACATCTAGTGTGGACAGCGTTCCGAAGCCGAGACTGAGTGCCGCATTGCCCAGTCTGTACTGTGTTTTCCCGGGCAGGTAGTCAAGGTAGCCGAGGCGCATCAGCGTGGCGGTTAAGCGCGAGACAGTAGGTTTGGGCAAGCCTGTGGCCTCGGAGAGTTCGCTGTTCGTGAGTGGTGCGTTACGCGGGCAAAAAGCTTTCAGCAAAACCAGGCCGCGAGACAAAACGCGTACGACGTCGGTGTTGGCCGCAGTGTTTTCGGTGTCAATTTCGGGGCTAGAGGCGCGCATTAGGGAAAGTCCTAGATGAGATTTTATTAAAACGAAATTAGATAAATTGAAAAGAAATGAAATTAGAGTTTTTGTTTATGCTACAAGTCTGATCAGGGTGGTAGTGGGTTATTTTATTGGTGAAATTTAAATAAAAAATCAAAGCTCTCTATCCGGTGCTTATGGAATTTTATCTATCTAAATGAAATTAATATTTACAAAACGAAATTGAGGCCTAGGATAAGAGCAGATTCTTAGTCTTAATGGAGTATTTGTAGACATGTTCAACCTGCCTTTCAACGAACTCGCGCTGGGTCAGCGCACCCGCTCCCGGGGGCGGACTATCACCGAGACAGATGTTGTCAACTTTTGCGGTCTGACCGGCAACTGGCTCGACATTCATGCTGATGCCGAGTTCTCCAAAAACAGTAAATTTGGACAGCGCGTTGTGCAGGGGGGCTTGGTGTTTGTCATTAGCAATGCCCTGTTTGGCTATGACGGCGGCGTTATTGAGGCCTTTTACGGCGTTAACAACTTGCGTTTTGTTCATCCGACCTTTATCGGTGACACCCTGCATTCGGAGGCGGAGATCACGGGGCTGCGTGAGAAAGGCGACAAGCATGGTGTTGCAACGGCGCGGCTACAGGCCGTTAACCAGCACGGTGAGGTGGTGATGAGTTGTGATTTCAGCGTGCTGGTTCACCGCGAGCGTGTGCCTGGCTGTATTCCCATCACTGGGACTTTCACGGGAGTTGCAGCATGAATTTCCTCACCGAAGAGCAGCAGTACTGGCAGGAAACGGTTGCACGTTTCATGGAAAAGGAAATCGGAGCCGACTACGTACTGCGATGCGACACCGCGCGCGAATATCCGTATGACGCTTATGAAAAGGTCGCCAAGGCGGGCTGGTTGAAGTTGCTGATTCCGGAGGCTCAGGGCGGCGATGGCGGTTCGATCTTCGAATACGCGCTGATGTGCGAGGGGCTGGCGCGCTACGGTTTTGACTTTGCGACGGCGTTCATGGTGTCGACATTTACCGCGATGAATATCGTGAAGTTCGGAACCAAAGAACAACAGCAACAATACCTGCCGGCCTACATGCGTGGAGACATCCGTTTTTCCATCTCAATCTCGGAACCCTCGGCAGGCTCGGATGCCGCCAGCACACGTACCCGTGCCGAATTGCGCGAAGAGGGCTGGGCTATCACCGGCCAGAAGCTTTGGTGCTCTGGCGCTGCCGCCAAAAACACCGTCATCGCGATGCTTGTGCGCACCGATGCCGCAGCCGCCAAGCACAAGGGCCTCTCGGTGCTACTGGTGCCCAATGACACCCCAAAGGTCGACATCCGCAAGTTACCAACCATGGCCAGGCGCGCCACTGGCACGACAGAGATATTCCTCGATGACGCCATAGTACCGCAGCGGAACATTCTGGGCGAGGCGGGTGGGGGGTGGTCCATCATCACGGATCACCTGGAGCTGGAGCGTATAGCGGTAGCGGCCGCCTACGTCGGTAATGCACAGCAAGCAGTGAGCGACGCGTTGCGTTATGCGCACGAGCGCATTCAGTTCGACCGCCCCATCTTTGAGTTCCAAGCCATACGCCACATGCTGGCCGACATGCAGACCGCCGTTGATGCGGCCCGCCTGATGGTTTACCGGGGCGCTGACATGGCTTCGCGCCACGAGCCCTGCACGCGCGAGGTAAGCATGGCCAAGCTACTGGCATCCGAAACTCTGCAGACGGTGACGCGCCAGGGCATGCAGATTCTGGGGGGGCACAGTATGCTGCCCGAGTCGCACATGGAGCGCTACTTCCGTGAAGGCATGCAGGCGACGATTGGTGGTGGCACGTCACAGATCCAGCGAACCATCATTTCTAAGACGATGGGTATTTGATGGCTGACAAAGAGGTTCCCACTTTCACAGGTCCCCTGGCCGGGATTCGCGTGCTGGATCTCACGCGCGTACTGGCCGGGCCGTGGGCCACGCAAGCGCTGGCTGATATGGGCGCGGAAATCATCAAGATTGAGCAGCCTGGCAGCGGCGATGACACGCGCCGCATGGGCCCACCTTTCATTCGGAACAAGGACACTGGTGAAGATACCGACGCAGCCTACTTCCTCGCTTGCAACCGCGGCAAGCAATCGGTCGCCATCGACATCGCCACGCCAGAAGGCCAGCGGCTGGTGCGCGCTCTGGTCGCAGAATGCGATGTGTTTGTAGAGAACTTCAAGGTCGGTGGACTGGTCAAGTACGGGCTCGACTTCGACTCGTTAAAGGCAGAGTTCCCAGACCTCGTGTACTGCTCCATCACCGGCTTCGGGCAGACTGGTCCGTACCGCAAGCGCGCCGGTTATGACTATTTGATCCAGGGCATGGGCGGGTTGATGAGCGTGACAGGTGAGCGCGACGGATGCCCCGGCGCCGGCCCGCAACGCGCCGGTGTGGCGCTGGCCGACATCATGGCCGGCATGTACGCCGCGCTGGCGATGGTGTCGGCACTGCGGCATCGGGACAACGGCGGCGGTGGTCAGCACATCGACATCGGGTTGCTTGATGTGCAGGTGGCGGTTCTTGCCAACCAGGCGATGAACTTCCTCACTACTGGCATCGCGCCCAAGCGCACCGGTAATGGCCATCCGAACATTGCGCCGTACCAGCGCTTTCCGGCATCAGACGGGCATTTGATTCTTGCGGTTGGTAACGATGCGCAATTCATACGAATGGTGAAAGCCATGAATCGAACTGATATCGGGGAGGATCTCCGCTATCGGACCGGTGCACTGCGGCTGAAGAATTCAGATACTCTGATACCGCTGCTCGAAAGCATTACCGTGACCCGCACGATCGATGAATGGGTACGGGTAATGGAATCGGTCGACGTTCCATGCGGCCCGATCAACACCATAGACCGCGTCTTCGCCGACCCGCAGGTCAAAGCACGCGGTATCCAGATGGAGTTGCCGCATCGCGTTGCCGGTCGTGTGCCGTCGGTCGCCAATCCAATTCACTTTTCAGCCACGCCTGTGCAGTACCGCAACGGGCCGCCTACGCTCGGCGAGCACACCGAAGTGGTATTGCAACGAATATTGGGCTCAGGCCATCCAGCGGTCCGCGATTGGTCAGCCAGTCAGACGGGAAAAGAGACCGCTAAAAGGCCGGAGAAAGAGCCACCCTGAACCGCCCTCCTGAGAACTGCTTAAAAAATTGAGAGACAACTTCAAACTTTTCACCAACCAGAAAGAAAACCATGAAGACATTGAGACACATCTGGTGCCTGTTCGGCCTTGCCGCCCTGGCAGTACTCAACCCCGTATATGGCCAGGCGTGGCCTGCGGCGAAACCAATTTCAATGATCGTGCCGGCAGGCGCGGGTGGCGTGACTGATGGCGTTGCGCGTGTGATTGCACAGTGGCTGAGCGAGCGCCTCGGCCAGTCGGTGGTGGTCGACAACCGCGCCGGAGCGGGCGGTGTGCTTGGCGTAACCGTTGCGTCGAAAGCCAAGGCTGACGGTTACACCATCATGATTGGCACCAACACCACAATGGCGGCTAATGTTTATCTGTACAAAAATTTTGCGACTGATCCGCTGAAGGACTTTCAGCCATTGGCTTTGGTGGTTGACACGCCGTTTGTTTTACTGGTGCCCTCGAACTCACCGTTCAAGCGCGTCGGCGACCTGGTGGCTGCAGCCAAGGCGGCTCCCGGAAAACTGAACTACGGCTCCGGTACCAGCTCCGCATTGTTGTGTACTGAATTGCTGAAGTCCATTGCGGGCATTGACCTGGTGAAGGTGCCTTACAAGGCCTCGCCGCAGGCATTGACCGACATCATGGGTGGCCAGCTCGATGTGTTGTGCGAACCGTTGGCCAGTAGCCAGGGCAACATGAGCGCGGGCCGTGTCCGTGCGCTGGCCCTGACCGGCGCACAGCGCTCCAGCTTGGCACCGGATCTTGAAACAGTGACCGAAGCAGGCTTTCCGGGGATGGACTACACGGCTTGGATTGGTTTTTGGGCACCAGCTGGACTGCCAAAGGACGTGGCCATGCGCCTGTCGAATGAAATTCTGGCCAGCCTGAAAGATCCGGAGGTGCAAAAGAAAATGCGTGCCTTGGGGTCTGACCCGCGCCCTGTGCCCCCTGAAGCATTCGCCAACCTGCAACGTGCCGAACTCGCCAAAATCGGTACCGTTGTAAAGGCAGCACACATCGCAGCAGAATGAACGCTTCCAGGAAAAGCGGTAATGAGACCACGATCCGCGGCAAAGCCGCGATTGTGGGCGCAGGGCAATCGGATGTCGGGCGTGTGCCCGGAAAAAGTGTGCTGGCGCTGGCGGCGCAGGCGGCGCAGGCTGCGCTGGCAGATGCCGGCATCGATCGCAGCGAGATCGACGGTGTGTTGGCAAGCTCTGCGTTCGCCGTGCCTTTCCATCGCTTCAGTGTCGCGTTTAGCGAATACATGGGCATAACGCCGACGTTCTCCAACACACTGCAGGTGTCCGGCGCAACGGCGGCCACGATGTTTAATATTGCAGCCGCGGCGATTGCCGGTGGCTTGGCCAAGAACATCCTGATCGTTGGGGCGGATAGCCTGCTCACAGGGCTGTCGCCGGACCTCGCCCTACGCGCTATGACCGAAAGTCGTGACCAGCAGTACGAAATGCCTTTCGGCATCCCGGTTGCCAATACGTTCGCAATGACAGCGCATCGTCATATGAAGGATTTCGGAACCACGTCCGAGCAGCTTGCAAAAGTCGCGGTGATTCATCGCGAACATGCGAGCCGTACCCCCGGTGCGCAGATGACGACGCCTATCACGGTGGACGACGTGATGAACTCGGGTTGGGTCACGACGCCGTATCACAAGCTCGATTGTTCATTGATCTCCGACGGGGCAGCGGCGTTTGTTGTGACCTCGGCGGAGCGGGCGAAATCGGATGTACGGGCAAAGCCCGTCTACATCCTGGGCGCGGGCGAGTGCTATACGCATGAACATATTTTCCTGATGCCCTCACTCACCACCACAGGCGCGGTGCAGTCCAGTGCAAAGGCGTACGAGATGGCAGGTTGCGAGCCCACCGATATCAATGTTGCCGGTGTGTACGACTGCTTTACGGGCACAGTCATCATGATGCTGGAGGACCTCGGCTTCTGCCCGAAAGGCGAGGGTGGGCGTTTTGTGGATGACCGGCAGATCACTTACGGCGGCGCGATTCCGTGCAACACTCACGGTGGTTTGCTGTCGTATGCCCATCCAGGCATGCCAGGCTCGCTGTTCCACTTCATGGAGGTTGTACAGCAGCTTCGCGGTGACTGCGGCGAGCGTCAGGTGGCTGGCGCTGAATTGGGGTTGGTGCATAGCTTGGGCGCGGGCTTCGCCACACAAGCTACAACGATCCTCGGAAACGAGGTGGCGCTGTGAACCGTATCGAGCCCAAAGATGCACATGTCAAACCGCTACCGGTTCCGGACGCGGACACCGGAGCCTATTGGCGTGGCCTGGAAAATGGTCAATTGTTGCTGCAACATTGCCTGGAATGCGGTCATGTGCAGTTTTACCAGCAGGCAATTTGCAGGGAATGTGGCAGTGAACGTCTCGAACACTGTGCAGCTAGCGGTGGTGGCCGCGTGCATTCCTTCAGCGTGGTACACCGCGCGCCTGGGCCCGCCTTCAAGCAAGACACGCCCTATGCGGTGCTGTTGGTGGAGCTTGATGAAGGACCGCGCATGATCAGTTCCCTTGTGAAAGGCGATGTGACTCAGATCACCTTCGATATGCGCGTTCAACTGGTTTGTGAGGCGGCAGGCGGCGGGATTTTTCTGCCGCGTTTCAGGCCGGCCTGATATCTCCTATTTTCTATCCACTTATCGCCAAGATGCAAGGATGCACACCATGAAATTTGAAGATTTTCAGTTCCTGAAGTTCGACCACAAGCCTAACGGCGTGCTGTTGATCACTATCAACCGCCCCGAGGTGTTTAATGCCACAAATGCGCGCTTGCATTGGGAACTGACTAAGGTCTGGCAGGTCGTGACCGACGATGCGCGTACCAAGGTGGCGGTGATCACAGGCGCCGGTGACCAAGCTTTCTCAGCGGGTGGCGACTTGGAGTGGGTGTCTACCATGGTCGGAAACCCGACTGTGGTGGCCGCCACGCTCACGGAGGCGTCTGAGGTCGTTTACAACATGATGGCGTGCGACAAGCCCATTATCTCGGCCATCAACGGCGTTGCAGTCGGCGCGGGCCTGGCTGTTGCGTTCTTGGCGGACATCAGCATCATCGCGGAAGAGGCAAAGGTGACAGACGGCCATGTGAAGATCGGTGTGGCTGCTGGCGATCACGCAGCCATTTGCTGGCCTTTGTTGTGCGGCATGGCCAAGGCAAAGTATTACCTGCTCACAGGAGACTTCATTAGCGGCAAGGAGGCTGAGCGTATAGGGTTGGTGAGCCTGTGCGTGCCGCGCGCTGATCTGATGGACAAGGCGATGTCGGTGGCTAACAAGCTGGCTGTGGGCAGCCAGCAGGCCATCCGCTTGACCAAACGTTCGCTTAACGGTTGGATGAATATGGCACGACCCATATTTGAAAGCTCGTTGGCAGCGGAAATGCTGTGCTTCCTCGGGGAGGATGCTGCCGAAGGTGTGGCATCGGTACGTGAAAAACGCCAGCCGAGATTTCCTTCTGCAAATCAATAAGTCGTCGTGCAAGAAAAGCCGCAAAATTTTCGGGAGAGGAGGCATATGAATTCTGTCAAATCTGCATTTGAATGGCTTCCCTCTGCACAAGGCATGGCCGATTCCAATCTCAGCGCCTTTCTACGTCAGACCGGCGAAGCTACTCTAGAGAATTTGTCTGCACGCGCAGACGAAGATCCTGCCTGGTTGATGCAGGAAGTAATGTCCTTTTGTGACTTCCGGTTCTACAAGCCGTATACGCAGATGCTCGATACCTCGCAGGGCATAGAGCGCGCAAGCTGGTGCGTGGGTGGCACAACAAATATTGTCTTGAACTGCCTTGACCGGCACCGTGGTACGTCGACCTGGGAAAAAACGTTTTTGGTGTGGGAGGGGGAAGATCCTGGTGCCCACCGTGCATTCACTTACGGTGAGTTCGATGCGGAGGTCTGCCGACTGGCCGGAGCGCTGCAAGCGCTGGGCATTGCGCGTGGCGATCGGGTTGGCCTTTTCATGCCTAATCTGCCGGAGACATTCATAGCTTTTTTTGCCTTGCTGAAAATAGGCGCGATTGTGATGCCGTTGTTTTCGGGTTTCGGGCCACAGCCGTTGGTGGCCCGGCTGAATGATGGCGAGGCAAAGGCCGTTTTGACGGTTGACGGTACTTGGCGGCGAGGTGCCCCGGGGGTGATGAAGTCGGTACTCGACGAAGCCCTGCAAGCAGTGCCCAGCGTTGAAGCGGTACTAGTTTTACGCCATCTCGGCGATGCGATCGATTGCCCCATGGTTCTTGGCCGTGACCATGACTGGGCTGAGGCGATTGCATCTCAGGCGAGCGATATGGCGACGGCAGAGATGGACGCAGAAGCGCCATCCGTGTTGCTTTATACATCAGGCACTACTGGCAGACCCAAAGGCTGTGTGTGGACGCATGTGGGTTTCCTTGCTTCTATGGTCACACGTGACATGCATATCTGCGCTGACTTCAAAAGCAGTGACCGCTTCTTTTTCATGAGTGACATGGGATGGATGGTGGGTGCAATGTGTGCTTGCATTCCCAGCTATTTCGGCGGAAGCCTGCTGGTGGCGGAAGGCACACCAGACTACCCGGACAGTGGCAGATTTTGGCGCCTCCTGCAAGACCACAAGGTGACATACGTGGGTGTTGCGCCCACCCTGATCCGCAGCTTAATGCGAAACGGCGATGTTGAGGTTGCGCGCTACAACCTCTCAATGCTGCGTGTCACGGTGTCGGCCGGCGAGGTCTGGACGCGCGCACCTTGGGACTGGTTTTTTGAGCATGTTTGCAAAAAGACACTCCCTTTTCTGAACATCGTGGGCGGGACAGAGGTAGGTGGCTGTAATTTTGTTGGGACCCTGCATGGGCCTCTTCGGCCCGGATCGTTCGACCTGCGTGGCCTTGGGGCGGGCGTGGCGATTGTCGACAATATCGGCAGGCCGGTGGCAGATGGCCAGATCGGCGAGTTGGTGCTCTGCAACCCCAACATCGGTATGACCAAAGGCCTCTGGCGCGATGAGGAGCGCTATCTTGACAGCTATTGGCGCACGATCCCGGGCATGTGGGTGCACGGTGACTTGGCCATGCGCGATGAAGACGGCCTCTATTACATCCTTGGCCGCAGCGATGACACTATCAAGATTTCGGGCAAGCGAACCGGACCATCCGAAATTGAAACTCTTCTGGCCGCTACTGGCAAGGTATCCGAGGCAGCCGTGGTGGGGGTGCCTGATGAACTCAAAGGCTCGGCTCTTATTTGCGTCTGCGTAGTTATGCCTGGCGTAAAGGCAGATGCTGAGCTCAAGCGAGAGCTTTCCGCTGCAGTGGTGCAGGGCATGGGTAGCTCCTACAGGCCAAAACTTGTACTGCTGGTAAGCGACCTGCCTAAGACCCGGAACATGAAAATCATGCGGCGCGTTGTGCGCTCAGTTGTGTGTGGTGACAGTCCTGGTGATCTATCGTCACTGTCGAATCCACTGGCTGTAGCCGAATTGCAATCCATCTGCAGCAGAGTCTGATTGACCCGGCGACACCCATAGGGATTCTTGCTGTTTATTGGTCGCTATGTTGCGATGGTGGAAGTTTTGGGGAATTCGGTCCAGAATTGGATCGCTGTGCGCGTTGTTTACGACCTGCGCAACAGCTGCTTAGAAAGCTGCCCACCACCATAACGATCAAGGCCGTTTACTGAAGTTCAGTAAGCGGCTTTTTTCATTGGGAAATTAGAAATTTATCGTCCAATCCGATTCAATGAAATTCGCTAGCAGCCAACGCAAAACCGGGGAACAAACCGGGGAACAAATGTTGAAAGCCCGCTAGAGTCAAAAATTGTTCCCAGATTTTCCTCTGAAAATCACTCATTTTTAATGCAGTTTCCGCATGCTGACCGGTAAGCATTGCAAGAACGCTTTTTGCGTTCCCGGTAAGAAGCGGTCCCGGTACCGATTCGGGTTGACTGCACTTTGAGGTCAGCCCGGCAGGGTCGCTGGCAAGCTCGGACGATTGGTTATCGTTGATGCCAGAGTTTGCGGCACATGTCTGTGTGACCTGATTGATGATGTCATCGCGCTGCCTGAAAAAAATCACCATCCTTTCTTCTGCTTACCTCAGAAATTCAAGATGCCTTTAGCTGGACTTTAGTTCTTGCCCCCGGCTACGACGGCAATGGCGCCGGTTCGACCAACGGCCTCAAGATGCGCCCAACCTTACAGTTGCGCTGAGGAATGGTTCAGGAGAATTCGCTTGTCGGCAGCATCACCGGGCGGCCTAATACGTCCCAACGTTCGTGTGAACTCACCTCCTGATGACCCTATGCCTACTTATCCCGATCTGAAGCTCTACATTGGCGGCAAATGGCGCTCCTCCCCGGAGACAATGCCCGTTCTGAATCCGGCGGATGAATCCGTGCTGGGCTTCCTGCCCATTGCGCGGCAATCCGATCTTGATGATGCACTCCTGGCCGCAGTGGAAGGCTTGAGGGTCTGGAGCTGCACGGCGCCGCGCAAACGAGCCGAGATCATGATGCGCGCCAGCTCGCTCTTGAGGGAGCGCAACGAAGAGATTGCCTTCGCCATTAGCTCGGAGCTTGGCAAGCCTATCAGGCAGGCACGGCTCGAAGTGATCCGTGGCTGTGAATTTTTTGAGTGGGATGCAGGCGAGGCGCAGCGGCTGTACGGCAGGGTCATCCCCAGTGAACCGGGCATTCGCTACATGACGGTTCGTCAGCCGATCGGTATGGTGGCGGCTTTTTCGCCCTGGAATTTCCCGATGAGCCAACCCGCGCGAAAGGTCGCAGGTGCTTTGGCTGCTGGTTGCTCAATCATCCTGAAAGCGGCCGAGGAAACCCCTGGCGGTGCCATCCATATCGCGCGCGCTTTCCACGATGCGGGCCTGCCGCCGGGCGTCCTGAATCTGGTGTTCGGTATTCCATCCGTCATCTCGGACTACCTGATTCCACAGGATCAGACACGGCTGATTGCCTTTACCGGGTCGACGGCGGTCGGCCGGCACCTGACGAGCCTGGCCGGGCGGCACGGAAAGCCGGTTCTCATGGAGCTGGGCGGTCATGCGCCGGTGATTGTGTGTGACGATGTGGATCCGCACCAGGCAGGCATCCTGTCGGCAACGCGAAAGGTGCGCAATTCCGGACAGGTATGCACATCACCGACGCGCTTTTTCGTCCACGAAAGAGTGTTTGATCGATTTGTCGACGCGTTTACCAGGCAGGCGGCTGCGACAGTCGTGGGCAATGGCATCGAGGAAAAAACCGAAATGGGCCCCGTGGCCAACGCACGCCGTCTTGAGGCGCTGACCGCCCTGTCGGAAGATGCATTGGCAAAAGGCGCGCGGGTTCTGACCGGGGGGCAGCGGATTGGCGACAAAGGGTACTTCTTCGCGCCTACGGTTCTGGCGGACGTGCCTGACCATGCGCGGGTCATGCAGGAAGAGCCCTTCGGACCCATGGCCATCATCAATCGGGTCGCTTCCCTGGATGAAGCTATCGCAAAAGCGAACGCGCTGCCCTTTGGCCTTGCCGCGTACGGGCTCACCCATTCTGCGGCGAACGTGGACAAGATGATTAATTTGGTCGAAGCCGGAAATCTTTCCATCAACACCCTGGAAGCCTCCGTGGCTGAAACGCCTTTTGGTGGCGTGAAGGCCAGCGGATTCGGTCGAGAGGGTGGCGAAGAAGGACTGTTGCATTACACCGTGGTGAAGACGGTCTCTCACAAAATGGAGCTCTGAACCACCGGACTTTGGCTGCGGTCCGTCAAGTTCTTCTGTCCGCTACTTTGGCAGGGCCCAGAGGGATGCGGTATCTCCCGTGCAGCAAGTCAATCGAGGCGTGCAATTGTTTCGTGGATGATCCCGCCAGGTCCTGTGTCTAATGCAACTCGCTTTTGCGGCTGTCCAGCGGCATGATAAAGGAGTCATGCTGCCACAGGATGGGAAAACTGCTGGAGTCATGATTGTTCAGTGAATCGCGCTGATCATCGGCACTGGCTGCCAGGGGCGCGCAGCGGTCGCTTCTGGTTTTACGCTGGCGCTTCAGTGATTCGCGCAGGCTGGTGCTGGCTGAAATTATGGCTGCCTGGCTGCGTTCGTAGGCGCGGTCGTGTGGCATGGCTGCCATGTCTCCGAGGAATTCTGTACGTATGTCCTGCAAGCTCGGGAGGTCCAGCGATTCCAGCACCATATAGGCAATGCCGCATTGGTTGAGCAGCGTTTCCTTGAGTTTGCGGTTTTTTGGGGATAGTCGTGTCTTGCTCGCGACGTCCACACAGCCTATGACCTGGCCGTCGACGGTTGTGACGGTGAAGGTGCTGTACAAGCCGCTGAGTAATTCAAACCAGTGCAGGCCAAGGTTTTGGGTGAGCGGCATGGTGAAACGTGTCACAGGCATCTTGACCATCACGGAGTGCTCGGGGAAGGCCTGGGCCAGCCAGCGCCAGATCTTGCGCTCCTCGCTGCTGGCGATCAGCCGTTGACGCAAGGGCCAGTGTTTGGGGATGCGGCGGTGTGCCCGTGCACTCGCCTTTTGCCACCAGGCGTGGACCATGGCGCCAAGGCCGGCGTCCATCAGCAGAGCAATGCTGCCTATTGCAATCCAGCTTCCATATGAACGGGTGATCATGACTGCCCCCCTTCTGATGATTGAAACCAATGGTAACGGCTGTCAGTTTGTAAGTCCGTGAAAAATTACCGAAAAAGCTGTTGAATCGGGGCTTGGCGAAAAAAGCGCTTGACCAAGGCCATTTGGCTTCTTCCCCGCTGGAGTCGGTGACAATCAGCACCATGAACATGATGAGTTTGCAGGACATTCTTTACACCCAGGGATTCGGGACCCGCCGCGTCTGCGCCGGGCTGATTCAACAGGGTTTTGTGGCTGTGGCAGGCGTCCCGTGCGCGGATGCAGCTATGGAATTCATAGCGGATGGGCTTCAGTTCACGGTGCAGGGCGCGCTCTGGGAATACCACGAGAAGGCCTACCTCATGCTGCACAAGCCGGCAGGCTACGAGTGTTCGCAAAAACCCAGCACCTACCCAAGCATTTACACCTTGTTGCCCGCGCCGATTCGCCAGCGCGGCGGTGGTGCTGCGGCCGGGGTGCAGGCGGTGGGGCGGCTGGACCAGGACACGACCGGTTTGCTGTTGTTGTCGGACGACGGCAAGTTCATCCACCGCATGAGTTCGCCGAAACACCATGTACCCAAGGTGTATGAAGTCAGGGCAAAACACCCGGTGGACGACAAACAGATCCAGAAGCTGCTCAGTGGCGTGGTACTGGATGACGATCCGAAGCCGGTGAAGGCGGCGGCGTGTGAAAAAACCGGCGAGAACACGCTCAGCCTGACCCTGACCGAAGGCAAGTACCACCAGGTCAAGCGCATGATTGCCGCAGTGGGTAACCGGGTGGAGGATGTGGGCGGCCTGCACCGTTCACGCATCGGTGAACTGGCCTTGCCTGCCGATCTGAAAGCCGGCGAGTGGCGCTGGCTGACGGCGCAGGATCTGCTTGATATCTCGGCTGCTGCCAAAAAGGGTTGAGCCAAATAAACAACGGAGGAGATTGCCATGAACCAGCGTCGTCAATTCCTGGGCGCCACTGCGCTTGCCGCAGTAGCTGCGCCTTCATTGTCAAACGCGCAGCATGCGCCCAAGGTCTCGCGCGGCCCGATTTTGCTGACAGTCAGCGGGTTGATAGGCACCGGCAATCGCGGTCCGCTGGACCCTGCGCTGGACCAGATGATGGCCAAGCAGAAAATCGGCTTTGACAGGGCGCAGGTGTTCGACTTTGCCGCCATCACGGCCTTGCCGGCCGTCACCATCAAACCGACGCTGGAATACGATGGCAAGCCGCATACCCTGAAAGGGCCCTTGCTGCTGGATGTCATGAAAGCCTGCGGCGTAAAGGTCACCGGCAGGACGACGCTTTTCCTGCGCGCCGTGGACGGTTATGCCGCGCAGGTCACGGCTGCCGAGGCTGGCAAATACCGATTTGTCGTGGCCACGCACCTGGACGGCCAGCCCATGGCATTGGGCGGTTTGGGCCCGCTCTGGGCGGTCTATGACGCGGATCGTTTCCCCGAGATGATGGCCAAAAAACTGCCCGAGCGTTTTGCCTGGTGCCCTTGGGCGACCTACCACATCGAAGTCAAAGAGGCTTGATGCAGCGTTGATTTTTTGAAGAAAAATGGCTGCAGGTCAATAAGTACAGGCGCAGCCAGCTACAAGAAAAATAGCATTCAATCCCTGGCCTGCAGGAAGTCGGCAATCGCTTCCAGCGTCTTTTGCGGCTGATCGCGCTGCGGCGAGTGCCCGCATTCGGCCAGCCTGACTTGCACGGCGTGCGGCACGGCCAGGGCGATTTCATCCAGTTGCAGCATGGTGCCGTACTCGTCGTCCAGCCCCTGGATCAGCAGCAACGGGGCCGTGATGCGGCGGCATTCCGGCCGGATGTCAAAACTGCGAAATGCCTCGGACAGCCACACGTCATTCCATTGCCAGAAGGCGCCGTCCACATCCGCATGGTGCTTGCCTAGCCGGGCGCGCAGGCCGTCCGGCAGCTCGCTGGACTCAAACGCCACCTTGGCCCCGGCAATCGCCGTGACGGACACCTGCTCAACCAGTACGTGTGGGGCCATGGCAATGCAGCTTGAGACGGCAAACCGGCTGGCATGGAGCAGGGCAATCGTCGCTCCGTCCGAGTGGCCGACCAGCACCGGTTTTTCTATCTGCAGCTGTTCGAGCAGGGCGGGCAGGGCGTCCAGGGCCTCGCGGTGCATGTAGTCGGGCTGCAGATGGTTGCGGCCAGCGGGCATGGGCTCGGACTGCCCATAACCCCGCCGCGAATAAACAACGCCAGCGCGGCCGGTGGCCTTGCAGACGGCCAGCGGCCAGTCCAGTCCGCGCTGTGTCCAGAGGCTGACAGAGCCCAGGCCTTCGTGCAGGAAAACCAGGGGCGCCAGGTGGCTGGAGCCTGCAATCTGTTTGACTTCCAGTTGTGAGCCGTTGATATGGATCAGGTTCATCGCAATATCGTAAGGGATGGCATGCATTTCGTCCCGGATTGGGGTACCCAGTCGGGATTCCATGGCTGGCTGCCCGGTACACTAGCCGATTGCCCCGAGAAAGACCGTTTTTGTGAATGTCTCCGCCCGTTTTCTAGCTGCCCGCTGCTTTGTTGTTGCTGCCGGTTTTTGCGTTGTGCTACCAGGTGTATCACTTGTTCAGGCCCAGACTGCAGCGAAGCCCGCTGCACCGGCAAGCGCGACAACTGCTCCGGCCGCCATGACCTCCCCGGTGTTTGTGCTCAATTCCCTGGACGCCAGCGTCAGTGTCATCGATCCGCAGACGTGGACCGAAACCAAACGCATCGCCACCGGCAAGCAGCCGCACCATCTTTACCTGACGCCGGACGAGAGGTCGGTGATCGTGGCCAATGCGCTGTCGGATTCGCTGACTTTTATCGATCCCAAAACGGCTGAGGTGCAGCGCACCGTGCGTGGCATCATCGACCCCTACCAGCTGCGCTTTTCACCCGACATGAAGTGGTTCGTGACCGCGGCCAACCGCCTGAACCATATTGACATCTACAAGTGGGACGGCAAGGACATCACGCTGGTCAAGCGCGTGCCCACCGGCAAGACACCCAGCCACTTGTGGATTGACAGCAAAAGCACCACGATTTATTCGACCATGCAGGACAGCGACGAGCTGATAGCGATCGACCTCGCCAGCCAGGCCGTCAAGTGGCGGACCAAGACAGGTTCGATTCCCGCCGACGTATACGGCACTGCCGATGACAAGTTCCTGCTGGTCGGCCTCACGGGCGGCGACGCGGTCGAGGTCTATGACGTGAGCGGCAAGACGCCTTCGCGCACCAAGGTCATCAAGACCGGCGCCGGTGCCCATGCGTTCCGCGCCTTTGGCGACCAGCGCCACGTGCTGGTGAGCAACCGCGTGGCCAACAGCATCAGCCGGATTGATTTGAAAACCATGGAGGTGGTGGACAACTACCCCGCACCGGGAGGCCCGGACTGCATAGACGTGAGCCGCGACGGCAAGCTGATCATGGTGACCTCGCGCTGGATCAAGAAACTGACCGTGATTGATGTGGCAACCCGCAAGATCGTGCGCCAGGTGAACGTTGGAAAGAGCCCTCATGGTGTCTGGACACTGGATCACGCGCCAAGATAAGCCCCCACGCTCCTCCACTGCGTGTGAGTCGCTGCCCCCCGAGGGGGCCGCTGCCCCTGCGGCCCGGCGGAGCCGGTTCCGCGGCCCTGGCTTGAATATGAAAAATCGACGTTCTTTCTGTGCTATTGTTTTGATAGCTTCCGGCGCTTGTTCCACGGCGGCCATGGGCCAAAATGATGCCCAAAACGGGGTAAAAACACCTCCGGCAGCCTCCTGCAAGCCGGTTTACCTGACGCTGGATACCGGCCATATGGAAGTTGCGCCGTTGATGGCGGACATCCTCAACAAACACCAGGTCAAGGTGACTTTCTTCGCGGCCAACGAGCGCACCAAAACAGGCGATGGCAGCCTGGGCAAGGACTGGGCGCCCTGGTGGAAGGCTCGCGCAGCAGAAGGCCATGAATTCGCCTCGCATACTTTTGACCACACTTATTGGCGTGGCGATATGGCTGGCAATACTGTCCAGTTCAAGGTGCGGCCGTCGGCGGGCCCGTCCGAGGGCAAGGACTTCACCTGGACGGCGAAGCAGTATTGCGAAGAGATAGTCAAATCAGCCACCCGCCTGCAGGAGATCACCGGCAAAAAAACCTTGCCGCTGTTCAGGGCGCCGGGCGGCAAAACCTCGCCTGCCTTGCTGGCTGCAGCCAGGTCATGCGGCTATGAGCATGTGGGCTGGTCGCCGGCCGGATTTCTGGGCGATGAGTTGCCCAGCGACAAATATCCCAACGATGCATTGCTCAAAAAAGCACTGCGTGACATCCGGCCCGGCGATATTTTGCTGGCCCACCTGGGTATCTGGTCGCGCAAGGACCCATGGGCGCCTGCAGTGCTTGAGCCCTTGATCACCGGGCTGCAGGCCCGCGGTTTTTGTTTCCAGACCCTGCGCGAACATCCCCAGTACAAGGCCTGGATTGACAGCCATGCCGGCATGGCCGGCGCCGCGCCCGCAAAATAATGCCCATGGGATGGTTTACTGATCTTTTTTCGAACGCGCAGAGCTGGCTGTTCGACACCGTGGTGCAGCCGCTGATGTTCTGGCTGGGCATGGCTGGTTATCTTGAAGATGCCTACGAGGCCACGGCCTGGTTGCTGGCGGGCGTCATTCAGGTGCTGATTTTGCTGGCCGTGATCGGCCCGCTGCAGCGCTGGCGGCCGGCTGAGCCGGTGACGGACCGGGCGACCATACGCACGGACGTGCTTTACACCCTGATTCACCGCCTGGGCCTGTTCCGGCTGGCGCTGTTTTTTACGCTGGACCCGTGGTTCGACGAGCTCTTCGGCATGTTGCGCACGGCAGGTTACGGCACTTTCCACCTGGACCAGCTCTGGCCGGGCGTCACGGACAACGCCATCGTCAGCCTGGTGATTTACCTGGTGGTGTTTGACTTCGTCGCCTACTGGACGCACCGCGGCCAGCATCACGTGGAATGGTGGTGGCGCCTGCATTCTTTGCACCATGCACAGCGGCAAATGACCATGTGGAGCGACAACCGCAACCATCTGCTCGATGACGTGGTGGGGGACATCATCATCGTCGTCGTGGCGCAGCTGATCGGCGTGGCGCCAGGCCAGTTTGTCGCCATCGTGGCGTTTACCCAGCTTAGCGAAAGTTTCCAGCACGCCAATGTGCGCCTGTGGTTTGGCCGTATCGGCGAGCGGCTCTGGGTCAGCCCGCGTTTCCACCGGGTGCACCACAGCATAGGCATAGGACATGAGAGCCTGAAGAACGAGCAGACTGTCCTGGGCGGCCACAATTTTGGCGTGCTGCTGCCCTGGTGGGACATGCTATTCGGCACGGCCAACTTCCAGGAGCGCTACGACCCGACTGGCATCCGTGACCAGGTCGAGCAAAACCGCGATTACGGCCGCGGGTTCTGGTCGCAGCAGTGGACAGGCCTGAAGCGCTTGTTTGGTAAAGCCTGAGAATGGCCCCCACGCTCCCCACTGCGTGTGGTTCGCTGCCCCCCGAGGGGGCTAATTTTCCTTGGGGCGGCCCGGCGGAAAATTGTTTCGCTCGAAACGGATTTTTAATGGAGTTATCCTTCGGATCATGAGCAAACTCCTAGACTCCTTCTGGCGCGCAGCCATGTACTGCCTGCACCCCCGGGTGATTGCCCTGTCCGTCCTGCCGCTGGTCATCATGGCCGTGCTTTCGCTGGGGCTGGGCTACTTCTTCTGGGAAAGCGCAATCGCGGTGGTACGTGGCAACCTCGACAGCTACGAACTGGTGAACACCATGGTGCGCTGGCTGGAAGGCCTGGGCCTTTCCAATCTGAGGGTGGTGCTGGCGCCGGTGTTGCTGCTGTTCATGGCGATTCCCGTGATCGTGATCGCTTCGCTGCTGTTTGTGGCGATTTTCATGACGCCGGCCATGGTCGCCCTTGTGGCCGAGCGACGGTTTCCGCAACTGGAGCGTAAAAAGGGCGGCTCCATGCTGGCCAGCCTGTTCTGGTCCCTGGGCTCCACCTTGCTGGCCGTGATTGCGCTGTTGCTGTCGATTCCGCTGTGGCTGATTCCGCCGCTGATACTGATACTGCCGCCGCTGATCTGGGGCTGGCTGACCTATCGCGTGATGTCTTATGACGCGCTGGTGGACCACGCCAGCAGCGAAGAGCGCCAGCAGATTTTCAGGGAGCACCGCATCCAGCTGTTGAGCATAGGCGTGATTAGCGGCTACCTTGGCGCCGCACCCAGCCTGATCTGGGCCTCGGGCGCCATGTTTGTGGCGATGGCGCCTATCCTGGTGCCGGTTGCGATCTGGATCTACACGCTTGTGTTTGCCTTTTCATCGCTCTGGTTTGCCCATTACACCTTGTCGGCGCTGGAGCAGCTTCGCAAGAGAAATAGTGCCAAGGCCGACGACAGGACTGCGCCACCAGCTATTAAATCAATAGCGGATGAAACGCCTGCCATACCCGCGGTACCTGCTGCATCGGCAGAAACGCCACCCGGCCTGCAATCCTGAACCGGATATTTCCATCATGACCACCACTTTCGGCATCGTCATCATTGGTGATGAAATCCTTTCAGGCAAACGCGCAGACAAGCACCTGCCCAAGATCATTGAACTGCTGGGTGCGCGCGGCCTGCAACTGGCCTTTGCCGACTATGTGGGGGACGACCCGGACCGCATCACTGCCACGCTGGCCCGCGCTTTTGCCGGTGCGCGGGAGTGGGGTGATGTGGTGTTTTCCTGCGGAGGCATTGGTGCCACGCCGGACGATCACACCCGCCAGTGCGCGGCCAAGGCACTGGGGGTGGAACTGGCGCTGCACCCCGAGGCAAAAGCCCTGATTACCGAACGCATGAAAGACACGGCCAAAGAGCAGGGTGTGCCTTTTGATGCTGACCGGCATGACAACATCCACCGCCTCAACATGGGCGTGTTCCCGGTGGGCGCGCAGATCATTCCCAATCCCTACAACAAGATTCCAGGTTTTAGCTGCAAGGCGGGTGAGGGCGCGGTTCACTTTATGCCCGGGTTCCCCGTGATGGCCTGGCCGATGATGGAGTGGGTTCTGGACCACCAGTACGCCCATCTGCACCAAAAATCAGCCTACATCGAAAAATCCATCATCATTTTTGGGTCCATGGAAGCAACCCTGACGCCACTGATGCTGGACATCGAAGCGAGCTATCCGGGTGTCAAGGTGTTCAGCCTGCCCAGCGTGGATCACCCTGTTTACGGGCGCCATATCGAGCTGGGCGTCAAAGGCGTGCCCGATGCCGTCGCTGTCGCCTACCCGGCACTGCTGGCTGGCATCAAGCAGTTTGACTTCAAACTTGGCCCTGAATTGGTGCGTTAATAAATTGCACCAATAAGGTGCAATCAAAAATGCACCAAAACAAGGCTTATACGAGGCCGAGTTTTGGGCCAGGCCCATGGCACATGGGCTGTTGTCATCAAGCAGTGCTTCAATTTGACGGCACAATCAGGGGCGCGCCGGAAAGCTGAAAGAGTATTTTCTTTGGCACAAAAAGTGCATTCCCCATTTCCGAAGAGATTTTTTAACCACCATCCAGCAACAGGAGATTCTGATGGCAAAGACCGTCGCAGACGTCATGAAAATGGTCAAGGAAGACGAAGTCAAGTTTGTTGACTTCCGTTTTACCGACACCCGGGGCAAAGAGCAGCACGTGACCGTGCCGGTTTCCCATTTTGACGAAGACAAGTTCAATTCGGGCCACGCTTTTGACGGCTCATCGATTGCTGGCTGGAAGGGCATTGAAGCCTCGGACATGCAATTGATGCCTGACCCCAATACCGCCAACATCGATCCGTTCTTTGAAGAAACGACGATGATCCTGACGTGCGACGTGATCGACCCGGCCGACGGCAAAGCCTATGAGCGCGATCCGCGTTCGCTGGCCAAGCGCGCTGAATCCTACATGAAAGCCTCAGGCTTTGGCGATACGGCTTACTTCGGTCCAGAGCCGGAGTTCTTCGTGTTCGACAACGTTCGCTGGCAAAACGACATGTCGGGCTGCTTCGTCAAGATCGGCTCCGAAGAAGCCGCCTGGAACACCGGCAAGGAATACGAGCACGGCAACAGCGGCCACCGTCCTGCTGTCAAGGGCGGTTATTTCCCGGTTCCGCCAGTGGACAGTTTCCAGGACATGCGCTCCGAGATGTGCCTGGTGCTTGAAGCCCTGGGCATTCCTGTCGAAGTGCATCACCACGAAGTCGCCAACGCCGGCCAGATGGAGCTCGGCACCCGTTTCAGCACGCTGATCCAGCGCGCTGACTGGGTACAGCTGCAAAAATACGTGATCCACAACGTGGCCCACGCTTACGGCAAAACGGCAACCTTCATGCCCAAGCCCATTGTTGGCGACAACGGTTCCGGCATGCACGTTCACCAGTCGGTCTGGAAAGACGGCAAAAACCTGTTCGCCGGCGACGGTTATGCAGGCCTGTCTGATTTCGCTCTGTATTACATAGGCGGCATCATCAAGCACGCCCGTGCACTGAATGCCATCACCAACCCCGGCACCAACAGCTACAAGCGCCTGGTTCCTGGTTTTGAGGCACCGGTCAAACTGGCTTATTCAGCCAAAAACCGCTCGGCTTCCATCCGTATTCCTTACGTGGCAAATCCCAAGGGCCGCCGCGTCGAGGCACGCTTCCCGGATCCACTGATGAATCCGTACCTCGGCTTCTCGGCTCTGCTGATGGCTGGCCTGGACGGCGTTGAAAACAAGATCCATCCGGGCGAAGCCGCCAGCAAGGACTTGTACCATCTGCCACCGGAAGAGGACGCAAAAATCCCGACCGTCTGCCACAGCCTGGACCAGGCGCTGGACTGCCTCGACGCCGACCGTGCCTTCCTGACCAAGGGTGGCGTCTTTACCGATTCGTACATCGACGCTTACATCGAGCTCAAGATGCAGGAAGTCACGCGCATGCGCATGGCGACCCATCCGGCCGAATTCGACATGTACTACTCGCTGTAAAAAGCACAGGGGCGTTCCACCGATGTAGGCTTTGCTTACATGGTGTGGCCAAAAAAGGACGGCATTTGCCGTCCTTTTTTCATGGTGGACCTGCCTTGAATACCCTTATTTTGAATTTGGTGGTCTTTGCAGCATACTGTCAGGCCCTTCCAGCCTCGACCGGCGCAGGGTCAATGTATGAATCAAGTTTTATTGTTTTCCAGATGTTCCTTGTTGCTGGCTTTGCTGGCGTTGGCCGGCTTGCCTGCCATGGCCCAGGTTTACCGCTGCGGCGGGGCTGGCGGCGCAGCGCCTGAATACATCAACAACGCCAAGGAAGCACAGACCCGCGGCTGCAAGGCCATGCAGGGCGGCAATGTCACCGTGGTGCAGGGCACACCTGCGCAGAAGTCCGCCGTGCGCGTTGCCGCTGCGGCCCCCTCCAGCTCGGGTGCCCGTACCGATGGCAGCCCGGAGCAAAAGGCCCGCGACAGCGACTCGCGCAGCATTCTTGAGTCCGAGCTGAAAAAGGCCGAGGCCAAACTGGCCGAGCTGCAAAAGGAATACAACAACGGCGAGCCCGAAAAGCAGGGCATTGAGAGCCGCAATTACCAGCGCTACCTTGATCGCGTGGCCGAACTCAAGGACAACATTGCCCGCAACCAGAGTGACATTGCCGGCATCAAACGCGAAATTGCACGCCTGCCCGGCGGCGCCAATTAATTCCATTTATAAATCATTCGTGTCTAGGCGTCGAGCCGCAGGCAGTGCTACAGCACGGCAAGGCGAGACAACAACGACAGGGATGGTTTAGAAAAGGAATAAGGAAAGAATCCGGCCGGTTCTTGCGCCAGAATAGAAGGCTTGAAAACGCCTAAATTCTTCGCATCTGCGCCTGTCGCAAGTCCCCCCCGTTTCCAGTCGTTTGACCTGCTGGCAACACTGGTGGCGGTGGTCCGTACCAATGGTGTCGTGGTCTTTGCCAATGCGGCCCTGGAAGACGCGCTGGGTACATCCCGCCGCACCATCGAGGGCTCGCAGCTTCCCGACTGTTTTACCGAACCGCAGATCTTGCAGAACGCGCTAGAAGGCGCCGGCAGCAACGAGTTTGCGGCCCTGCGTTATGACGCCTGGCTCAAGCGCCTGAACCACGAACCCATGCCCGTGCACGTGGTGGTTGCGCAAACCGATACGCCGGGCGAGGCGATTGTCGAGTTGTTGCCGCTGGAGCAGCAGGCCAAGCAGGACCGGGAAGAACGCCTGATTGACCAGGCCCAGGCCAACAAGGAACTGATCCGCAACCTGGCCCACGAAATCAAGAATCCGCTGGGCGGCATTCGCGGCGCGGCGCAACTGCTGCAAATGGATATCAGCAAGGAGCTGACCGAATACACCCAGGTCATCATCCATGAGGCCGATCGCCTGCAAACGCTGGTGGACCGCCTGCTCGCGCCGCACCGCCGCCCGCACCTGGTGGGCGATGTCAACATCCACGAGGTTTGCGAGCGTGTGCGTTCCTTGATCCTGGCCGAGTTCCCCAGGGGCTTGAGGGTGACGCGCGACTACGACATCTCGATTCCCGACTTCCGCGGCGACCGCGAGCAGTTGATACAGGCCGTGCTGAACATCGCGCACAACGCCGCGCAGGCGCTGGCGGAACGCATCGCCGCCGGTGATGCGCAGATCACTTTTCGGACCCGAATTGCCCGGCAGGTAACTTTCGGCAAGCAGCGCTACCGGCTGGCACTGGAATTGCATGTCATAGACAATGGACCGGGCGTGCCGGACTCCATCAAAGACCGGATCTTCTATCCCCTGGTGTCAGGGCGGGAGGGCGGTTCGGGGCTGGGGCTGACATTGGCGCAAACTTTTGTTCAGCAACACCACGGCTTGATCGAGTGCGATAGCGTTCCGGGGCGTACAGATTTCAAGCTGCTGATACCGCTGCCGTGAAGTCTGTCTCGTCACTTGTTTGACAAATAAAGGGGCCAAGCCCCAAGGGACCACAACGCATGAAGCCAATCTGGATCGTTGACGATGACCAGTCCATCCGGTTTGTTCTGGAAAAAGCCTTGCTGCGTGAGGACCTGCCAACCCGCAGCTTCACCAATCCGCGTGAAGTGCTGGCTGCCCTTGAAACCGCCACCGAAGACGACGGCCCGCAAATACTGGTTAGCGATATCCGCATGCCGGGTGGGTCGGGCCTGGACCTGCTGGAGAAGGTCAAGGAAAAGCTGCCCGGCCTGCCGGTCATCATCATGACGGCTTTCTCCGACCTGGACAGTGCCGTATCGGCCTTCCAGGGCGGCGCCTTTGAATACCTTCCCAAGCCGTTTGACCTGCCCAAGGCCGTTGAGTTGATCCGCCGCGCTGTCGAGGAAAGCCAGCGCGAGGAAGTGGCCGAAGAGCGCATGGCGAATGCGCCTGAAATGCTGGGCCAGGCGCCCGCCATGCAGGACGTGTTTCGTGCCATCGGCCGCTTGAGCCAGAGCATGGTGACCGTGATGATCACCGGTGAGTCGGGTTCCGGCAAAGAGCTGGTAGCACGTGCGCTGCACAAGCATTCACCGCGCGCCAATGGGCCCTTTGTGGCGATCAATACGGCGGCCATACCCAAAGACCTGCTGGAAAGCGAGTTGTTTGGCCATGAGCGCGGCGCCTTCACCGGTGCCCAGACCATGCGGCGCGGCCGCTTTGAGCAGGCCGACGGCGGCACGCTGTTTCTCGATGAGATCGGTGACATGCCTTTTGACCTGCAGACCCGTTTGCTCAGGGTGCTCAGTGACGGAAACTTCTATCGCGTTGGAGGCCATGCGGCTGTCAAGACCAATGTACGCGTGATTGCCGCCACGCACCAGGACCTGGAGCAACGCGTCAAGGAAGGCGGTTTTCGCGAAGACCTTTTCCACCGTCTGAACGTGATTCGCCTGCGCCTGCCGGCATTGCGCGAGCGCCGTGAAGACGTGTTCATGCTGACGCGGCATTTCCTGCAGCAAAGCGCGAAACAACTGGGCGTGGAGCCCAAGCGCATTTCCGATGCCGCCCTGCAGCAACTGAGTAACTTCAGTTTTCCGGGCAATGTGCGCCAGCTTGAAAACATCTGCCACTGGCTTACCGTGATGGCCCCCGCGCAGGTAATTGAGGCCAAGGACCTGCCGCCTGAAGTGCTGGGCGCCGTGCCGGTGACGGGCCGCGTGTCCGTGGACACATCTGAACACGCCAGGCCGGAAGAGCTTGTGGGCAATGCCGACAAACAATTGTCCACTCCGGTCGAGTCTTCGCCCGGTTTGTCTGCCCCGGCCCTGTCATACCCTGTGACCGGTACTGCTGGTCAGGGTTGGGAGAGCGGCCTGGAGGCCGAAGCGCTGGCGTTGCTGGCGACAGGGCGCAGCGATGTGTGGGATGTGCTGACGCGCCGCTTTGAGTCCAAGCTGATCCAGACCGCACTGGTCAACACGCGGGGGCGGCGCATAGAGGCTGCGCAAAAGCTGGGCATAGGCCGCAACACCATCACGCGCAAGATTCAGGAGCTGAATCTGGAGTGAATAATGGCTGTTGCGTCCATCTGATGCGCGCAGAAAGCTATTGTTTTGATAGCAATTGGACTCCGGTGATTTCGGCGATCACCGGTGCATGGTGCGTCTGGTACCAGAACGGCGTGCACCCCGGCAAGCTGATCACCGGGAACTGCAACATCGACGATCGTGAGATCGCGGTTCCCTCCTATGCTCCCCCTGCCATCGCAGTAACTTGCTTGCTGCGCCCGATTACGGCGCGCCTAGCTCCACCGTTACAGGCGCGTGGTCGCTGGGCTTTTCCCATTTGCGCGGGACCCGGTCTATGGTGCAGCCTTTGACCTGAGGCTTCAGCGGGTCGCTCACCAGTATGTGGTCTATGCGCAGGCCGCGGTTTTTCTGGTAGCCCAGCATGCGGTAGTCCCACCAGGAAAAGCTTTTTGGTGGCTGGTCGAACATTCGAAAGCTGTCAGTCAGGCCCAGTGCCAGCAACTGCCGGAACTGCTCGCGCTCGGCGGTGCTGTGGTGGATGGTCTCGCGCAGGCCATCGGGATCAAAAGAGTCTTCGTCTGCCGGCGTGATGTTGAAGTCACCCAGCAGCACAAGTTGTGGATGCGCCGCCATTTCGGCACGCACATAAGCCTGCAGGCCAGCGAGCCAGCGCATCTTGTAGGCAAATTTTTCACTCCCAAGCTCCTGCCCGTTGACAAAATAACCGTTCATGACGCGGATGGGGCCTAAAGGGCTGTCGACCGTGGCGGCGATCACGCGTGAGTGTTCGTCCTCAAAGCCCACGATGTTTTTAACAACATCACGCACCGGCGTTCGCGACAGGATGGCGACGCCGTTGTAGGTTTTCTGGCCGAACGCGGCCGCCTCATACCCGGCGGCCTTGAGCACATCCAGTGGAAACTTGTCGTCCGTCATTTTCAGCTCCTGCAGGCAGAGCACATCAACCGGATTGGCTGCCAGCCAGTCCAGCACATGCTGCAGCCGTGCGGTGAGCGAATTAACGTTCCAGGTGGTTATTTTCATGGCTTGATTGGTTCGTTGACTTTTAAAAACTCTAATTATTTGAATTAACCGGGCACCCAAATGGATAAGCCCGGCAAGCGGGTGAATAGACTTTTTGCCGCCGCAATCTACTGGCGATCGCTTCGCTTTGCGGCCATGATCCTAACCGTATCCTGAAATCACATGATTGGCTCAGATATCCAGCAGAACACTTGGTCGTTCACAACCGTGAACTTGTAACTCAGTGGTTCATGGATATCGGCACGGGCCTTGGGTCCCTAATCTTCGAACAGGCCCCCGATGTTCAAAATATCGTGGGCAATTTGAGGCTGCTGTTCCAGGCTGCGCTTGATTGCCGCAGGAATGGCCTGGCGTGTTTTGCGGCACAGGCCGGGCTGCTCATGCACAAGGATCGTGATTCCGCGCAGGCTGCGGACTACGTTGGGGCCGGTGTTGATGCTTAGCCGGATGCCGACCTGCTGCTCCATCCGCTCTTCCATGTGCCGCAGATCGCTGAGGCTGCTCAGGTTTTCCAGCCGCTGCAACAGGCGCTTCTCATCTTCGCGGGTCAGGCGCAGCACACGCAGGTCGCCGTCAGGGGTCTGTAGCAGTGCATCGCGCCCGCAGTTGCAGGCACCGGGCGGACATTCGGTGCGTATGGGGAAGGGGGGCGAGGTACTTGTCATGGACATCGCCATTATTTGTCATGGACTGAAATGGCGCTTCAAGCGATAACTTGTTGCTGCCGGGGCTGGCGCGCATATGTCCTGGGCGGCTTTGCCCAAAGTCAATAGCGCGCATGCAGCTATCAAATATGTAGCGCAGCCAGCGCTCCGACGATGAGCCCGACGCCGGCCAGTGCGAACATTCCGTACTCCAGCCATTTCTTGCGCGTCAGCAGTGCAATGGCTGCCAGTGCAATCGACACCTGCAGTACCGTGGTGGCCTGTGCCCAGCGATGATGCTGGTGCATCTGTTCATCGGATGATTTATCCCAGGCTGTGGCTTCGTTCTCAAGCTTTTCTGCAACGAGTTTTATCTCGTTCTTTTCTTTTTCGTAGCGATCAATCTTGCCCTGGTAGGCGATTTTTTTATCTTCGGGCGCCAGGTCGCGGGCCAGTTCGGCGAGCGACTGCTTGGTGCTTTTTGCCTGGAAGAAATTCCACTGGTTGGATGCTTCGGTCTTTTTGATGGACGCGTTGTTTTTATACAGGCCGGCATTGGCCTGTGTCGCGCCGCCCATATACGAAAAGATCGCGCCTACCGTGGCGATGATGGCCGTGATGACGGCGATCTGCGCAATCATGCCATTGGTGCCGCCGTTTTCATGGTCGCCATGGCCGCCTTGTGCTGCATGCTCCAGCTCATGGTCGTGTGGCCCGTGTACGTGAAATCCGCCTCCTGACATGTCAATCCCCTTTGTGCTTGTTGTAAGTGATGAAACTGAAATTCAGGCCATTCGACGAGACATGGTTTTCGCGCGCGCTCTCCTGCCATTCGGAGCCCAAGTGCGGCGCGAAAGCATCGCCTTCAAAGTCCTGGGCAATCTCCGTGACTTCGATGCGGTCGGCGAGCGGGGCAGCCTGGGCATAGATCTGCGCGCCACCAATCACCCAAACCTGTTCCGGGCTCTTGCAGTGCCTGAGGGCCTCTTCAAGGCTGGCCGCAACCACGGCGCCCGGCGCAGCCCAGTCCTGCTGCCGGGTCACAACAATGTTGGTCCGGCCGGGGAGGGGGCGAAACCTGGGCGGCAGGGAGTCCCAGGTTTTGCGCCCCATGATGACGGGCCAGCCCTGCGTCAGGCGCTTGAAATGTGCCATGTCTTCCGGCAGGTGCCAGGGCAGGGTGTTGTCCTTCCCGATCACGCCGTTGGCGGCGCGCGCGAAGATCATGTTGACCTGCATCAGACGGCTACCGGTGCCTTGATGGCCGCGTGGTGCTGGTAGTCCGGAAATTCGAAGTCATCGAACTGGTAGTCAAAAATCGAATCCGGCTTGCGTTTGATGTTGAGCGTGGGGTAAGGCAGGGGCGTGCGGCTCAGCTGCAGGGCCACCTGTTCGGCGTGGTTGCTGTAGATATGGCAATCCCCGCCGGTCCAGATAAAGTCACCCACATCCAGATCACATTGCTGCGCGACCATGTGGGTAAGCAGGGCGTAGCTGGCAATGTTGAAAGGCACGCCGAGGAAGATGTCGGCGCTGCGCTGGTAGAGCTGGCAACTGAGCCTGCCCTTGCCGCCCGGCTCGGTGGCAGGCGCCACATAGAACTGGAAGAAGGCATGGCAGGGCATGAGCGCCATCTTTGACAGGTCGGCAACATTCCACGCGCTGACAATGATGCGGCGCGAGTCGGGGTTGGTCTTGAGTGTCTTGATGACGTCGGAGATCTGGTCGATATGCCCGCCATCCGGCGTCGGCCAGCTGCGCCACTGCACGCCATACACGGGGCCCAGGTCGCCGTCTTCACGTGCCCATTCATCCCAGATGGTGACGCCGCGCTCTTTCAACCAGTTGTTGTCGCTGGAACCTCTCAGGAACCACAGCAGTTCGACCACGATGGATTTGAGGTGAACCTTTTTGGTCGTGACCAGCGGGAAACCTTCGTTCAGGTCAAAACGCATCTGGTAGCCGAACACACTTTTGGTGCCGGTACCGGTGCGATCGGCCTTGAACACGCCATGTATGTCCACATGGCGCATGAAGTCTTCGTATTGGGAGCGGATGGGAAAGGTCATTGGGCAACCGTTGGGAAGGGGACTGGGGAATCGAGACCAGAAAACAGGCCTGAGCCTGAATTATGCCCGCAGCACCCGTCCGGGATTCATCACATTCTGCGGGTCCAGCGCCTGCTTGATGGCCCGCATCATGCCCAGTGCCACGGGTGATTTGTGGTGCTCCAGCTTGTCGAGTTTCAGGCTGCCGACGCCGTGCTCTGCGGAAATGGAGCCGTCAAAGCGCGCCACAGCGTCGTAGACGATGGTGTTGACTTCTTCTTCGCGCTCGCGCAGAAAGGCTTTTGTATCCCCTGCGGCGGGAGCCTGCACGTTGTAGTGCAGGTTGCCGTCACCCAGGTGGCCAAAATTGACCATGCGTACGCCGGGGATGGCCTTCTGCAGCAATTCGTCCGTTTCGCGCACAAAATCCGGAATGCGTGACACGGAGATTGAGATGTCGTGTTTGATGTTCAGGCCTTCTTCGGCCTGCGCCAGAGGGATGCTCTCGCGTACATGCCAGAGCTGGTGCGCCTGGGTGAGGTTTTCCGCAACTACTGCGTCCGTCACGCAGCCCTGCTCGAGGGCGACCTCCAGCAGGCGCTCAAATTGTTCGCGGGCGTGGGTTTCCGACTCATGGTCGGAGTTTTCGAGCAGGACGCAGAAAGGTGTGTCCAGGTAAAGCGGTACGCGCTGTTGCGGGAAGTGTTTGGCGACCAGTCTGAGCGCAAACTGCCCCATGACTTCAAATCCCGTCAGTCCCGCGCCAAGGTGTTGGTGCGCCAGGCCTAGCAGCGTGACTGCATGCTCCATCGACGGTACGGCCGCCCAGGCCGTGAGTTGCGCAGCAGGCATGGGGTAGAGCTTCATGGTGGCGCTGGTGATGATGCCCAATGTGCCTTCGCTGCCTATGAACAGGTCGCGCAGGTCATAGCCGGTATTGTCCTTGCGCAGGCCGGACAGGCCTTCCCATATCTCGCCTTGCGGGGTGACCACTTCCAGGCCCAGGCACAACTCGCGGGCATTGCCATAGCGCACTACCTGCGTGCCGCCGGCATTGGTGGCCAGGTTGCCGCCTATGGTGCAACTGCCCTCGGCTGCAAGGCTGAGCGGAAACAGAAAGCCGGCTTTCTCCGCGGTTTCCTGCAGGGTTTGCAAAATGCAGCCGGCCTCGACCGTCATGGTCAGGTTGGCGGCGTCAACCTCGCGTACGGCATTCATGCGTTGCAGGCTCAGCACCACCTGTTTGCCGGTCTCATCCGGTATGGAGCCGCAGACCAGACCGGTATTGCCGCCCTGGGCAACAAGGCTGACGCCTGCAGCAGCGCAGGCCTTGACGACTTCCGCGACTTCCGCGGTGCTGGCCGGCCGGACAACCGCGAGGGCCTTGCCGCGTGCACGTTTGCGCCAGTCCTGTTCCCAGGCCGTCAGGTCGCCTTCCGACAGGACATGGGACGTGCCGGTGATGTTTCTCAGGGTTTGAAGCAGTTCGTTGTTCATGCGGGATCGGCAGCGGCGGGTGAGGAGGTAGCGGCGTTTTTTAGCCTCAGGCGCACGTGCAGCGCGCAGGCTGTAAACAGCAGCAGGCAGAGAAACACTTCAATCATGGCCAGGTAGTTGCCCGGAGGACGGTCGCTCCAGGCGCGTGTGGCACCTTCGGTGAAATAAACCCATACCAGCAGGCTCATCCAGCGGTAGGTGTACATGCGGTTTTTCAGTATGCCGGCCAGGGGCAGGCACAAGGGCAGCACCTTCAGGGCCAGCAGCGAGCCGCCGGGGCGTATCGGGGCCAGCCAGAGTTCCCAGGCCAGGCCCAGCACAATCAGCCCCAGCATGCTGCCTGCGGCCAGCCAGCGGGTTACGTCAATTTGATTTGTCTTGTTCATTCATGTCAGTAGGGATCGGGTCTGAGGCATGATAACGGGGATGACATTTCAGCAATCCCTGCAAGCCTTTTTGGCCAACCTGTCGCACTTCCCCTGGCGGCATACGGCCCTGACCCTGCGCGACCGCTTTCGTGAAGACCATATGGGCCTCACGGCCAGCAGCCTGACCTTTACCACCACGATTGCGCTGGTGCCTTTTTTTACCGTGGCGCTGGCTGTTTTTACCGCCTTTCCCATGTTTTCCAAGCTGCAGGGTGCCTTGCAGGGCTGGCTGATCCAGAGCCTGATCCCCGACAACATCGCCCGGCAGGTACTTGGGTACCTGACGCAGTTCAGCCGCCAGGCCAGCAAGCTGGGCGTCGCCGGCCTGGCGATACTGCTGGTGACGGCGATTGCGCTGATTTTGACCATAGACCGCACGCTCAATGGCATTTGGCGCGTCAAAAAGACGCGCTCGCTGGCGCAACGTGTGCTGATTTACTGGGCAGCCATCACGCTGGGCCCCGTTCTACTGGCCGCCAGCCTGGCTGTCACGTCTTATGTGGTGTCGGCCTCCAGCGGGCTGGTAACAGCCATGCCTGTCAGTTTGCGGTTTTTGCTTGACGGGTTCCAGTTTGTGCTGGTGGCAGGTGGCATGGCCGCACTGTATCGTTATGTACCCAACACCTATGTCAAATGGTCGCACGCCTGGGCCGGCGGGGTGTTTGTGGCGGCCGGCATAGAGGTGGCGAAAAAAGTCCTCAGCCTGTACCTGAGCCAGGTGCCCACCTACTCGCTGATCTACGGTGCGTTTGCCACCTTGCCGATTTTGCTGGTCTGGATTTATGTGGCCTGGGTGATTGTGTTGATGGGCGCCGTGATTGCCGCTTACATGCCCAGCCTGCTGGCTGGTGTGGCGCGTCGCGGTGGCGGGCCCGGATGGCAGTTTCAGCTTGCCGTGGAGGTCTTGCAGCAACTCCATCACCAGCGCGGCACGGCCAACCGGGGCTGCGGCGCTTCCAGCCTGGCGCAGGCACTGCAGGTGGATGTGCTTCAACTGGAACCGGTGCTGGAAGCGCTTGCCGGGCTCCGATGGATAGGGCAACTGGTTGAAGAGCGCGACCAGGAGTCGTGTTACATCCTGCTTGCTGATCCCGACCAGACGCCGCTGGAGCCCTTGATGCAACAGCTGCTACTGGAAAAAACGGATTCAACTCGGCCGTTGTGGACGCAAGCCCGATGGGCGACGCTTAGCTTGCGGCAGGTACTTTGACGTAGAGGTGTTTCTAGAGCTTTACTTTGCCGGCCCAGATATCCCGGTACATGGCCCAGTCACCCATCAGGCTGTACAGAGGCCGCTTGAAGGACGCGGGCCTGTTTTTCTCAAAACCAAAGTGGCCTACCCATGCAAAGCCATACCCGCACAGGAGGGCGGCCAGCACCCAGAGCGGATTGCGCGTCAGCACCAGCGTTGCCAGGCACACCAGCGTGAGACTGGCGCCTGCGAAATGCAGGCGGCGGCAGGTGCGGTTGCTGTGCTCGGTCAGGTAAAAGGGATAGAACTCGGCAAAGCTCCTGAAGCTGCGCGGGTCAACGGCAGGTGTGGCGCCGCTTGCTGCATGAGCCGCATCGGAAGAGGCTGTTGTCATGGCTTGTCTCCTGCTTATCTGGCGTGGGTGCCTGTTTTTGATGTCCTTGGCCATAATAAGTCATCCCCGCCTTGAACACCATGACCGACTTCACCTCCTTGCAGACTCCGACTTCCTGGGTTATTTGCCTTTGTGCCGACTGGTGTGGCCTGTGCCACGACTACCGCAGGGTGCTGGAGGCCATCGCTGTGCGCCACCCGGGGCTCCGTTTTGCCTGGCTGGACATTGAGGACCAGGCTGATCTGGTCGGTGACCTTGATATCGAAACCTTCCCCACCCTGCTGGTCGCGGACGAGGAGGGTGTGCACTTCCTCGGGCCACTGACGCCACATGCCGAAACGCTGTCCCGGCTATTGACCTCCCTGCAGGAGCCGGGCACGCAACGGACAAGGCACGAGCCGGTGACGCACAGGTTGCTGCAAGTACTGCCGGCCTTGCCCGGGCTCTGGCTCATGCCGTGATCTGGTGTCAGTGGCCCAGAAAATCCCGAATCGCAAACAGCGTTTCTTCCGGTGCCTCGGTCATCTGGTGGTGACCCACAGGAAGGCTGGCCAGCTGGACGGTTTTTCCGCTGTCTTTTGCCTTGTTTATCAAGGCTTGCGCAGCCTTGGGGCTGGTCATCTGGTCTTGCGCACCGAGAACAAACAGCACCGGGCAGGTGATCTGCGTGATTGCGTTTTCGCCATTCGAATAGCTGTCGCAGGCCTTGAATCCACGGTGGAATACATTGACCTTTGTATTACTTGCCAGTACGCGCCGGCCCAGCGCCATGCTGGCGCCATGGACCCAGGTGCCGGGGCCCAGCGCCGAGGGCGGGGCCGCCAGTGTGCTGCGTGAGAACACATTGATCATGGCCAGTGCCTTCATTGGCTCGTTGAGCGAAGCCTCCAGCAAGGCTGGCGAGACCTTCATGGGGAAAGCTGTGCCGACCATCACAAGGTGCGTGATGCGGTCCTTCAGTTTTGACGCGGCCTCCAGGGCGATCAATGAGCCCCAGCTGTGGCCGACCAGCGCAGCGCGCTGTACGCCCGCGGCGTCGAGCAGGGCGGTAATAAAGTCCGCGGCTTCCTCGACGCTGGCAGGCGCCTCGCCTTCGCTGCGGCAATGGCCCGGCAGGTCCACCGCCAGCACATTCCAGCCGTGGTTGGCCAGATAACGGCTTTGCAGAATCCACACGCTGTGGTCGTTGAGTACGCCATGGATAAAAACCACGGTCGGTTTGGCTGGGTCCAGTGCCTTGCCGCCTGTGTAGCAATAGGTTTTGTGGGCGTTGACGGTGAGGTACATGCTCAACCCCCCGCTTTCTCTGCGGCCTTGAGCGCGCGTTTCAGGTCGTCGATCAGGTCATCCGGGTCTTCAAGACCGATGGACAGGCGTATCGTGCCCTGCGTGATACCACCCGCGGCCAGCGCTTCGTCGCTCATGCGGAAGTGTGTGGTGCTGGCCGGGTGAATGACCAGGCTGCGGCAATCCCCCACATTGGCCAGGTGGCTGAAGACCTTGAGGGTTTCAACAAAAGCCTTGCCTTGCTCCCGGCTGCCTTTCAGGTCAAAACTGAACACCGAACCGGCGCCGCGCGGCAACAGTTTTTTGGCAAGCGCATGACTGGCGTGGGACTCAAGCAGCGGATGGCCCACGCGTGAGACAAAAGGATTGCTGGCCAAAAAGGCCACCACTTTTTCGGTGTTGCCCATGTGGCGGGCCATGCGCAGCGGCAGGGTCTCAATGCCCTGCAGGATCAGCCAGGCTGTGTGCGGGCTCATGCAGGCGCCGAAGTCGCGCAGCCCTTCGCGGCGCGCGCGCAGCAAAAAGGCGCCTACCGTGCTTTCTTCGGTGAACACCATGTTGTGAAAGCCGTCGTAGGCCTCGGTCAGCTCGGAGAATTTTCCCGCGGCCCTGGGGCCGTCCCAGTCGAAGGAGCCGCCATCCACAACAATGCCGCCAATCACCGTGCCGTGGCCACTCAGGAATTTGGTTGCCGAGTGGTAGACCAGGTCGGCGCCGAGGTCAAAGGGCTTGATTAGCCAGGGTGAGGTCAGCGTGGAGTCCACCAGCAAGGGGGCGCCGGCTTCATGGGCGACGGCGGAGACTGCCGGAATGTCTAGCACGTCCAGGCCCGGGTTGCCCACGGTTTCGCCAAAAAAGAGTTTGGTGTTGGGGCGTACAGCGGTGCGCCAGCCGTCGATATCGCCGGGTTTGACAAAGGTGGTCTCAATACCGAAGCGCCGCATGGTGTAGTGCAAGAGGTTTTGCGAGCCGCCATAAAGCGCCGTGCTGGCGACGATGTGCGAACCGGCGCCCATCAGCGTGGCAACGCTCAGGTGCAGCGCTGCCTGCCCGCTGGCGGTGGCTATGGCGCCTATGCCGCCTTCAAGCGCCGACACACGCTGCTCCAGCACCGCATTGGTCGGGTTGCTGATGCGCGAGTACACATGCCCCGCACGCTCAAGGTTGAACAGGCTGGCTGCGTGGTCGCTGGATTCAAAGACGAACGAAGTCGTCAGGTGAATCGGAACCGCGCGTGCGCCGGTGGTGGGGTCGGGTGCCGCGCCAGCGTGCAGCGCGAGTGTGTCAAAGCCAGGGTCCGAGTAACCGGGCATGGTGTTGTCTCCATAAAAAATCAGAAATGGCGGCCGGTATGTGGTTTCACATAAGCAGGTAGCGCAAACCCAAAACAAACGTTACAGCCAGCTACCTGATTGTGGGCTATATTTAAATAGAACTTCCCGCTGCGCCACTGCGGTGGGAAAATAGCAATACATGCCGGGTAGACGGCCAATGAGGAGAAAACCATGAAGGTTCTTGACATACTGCGCGTTAAGGGCAACACGCTTTACACCGTTCAGCCCGACGAGCCGCTGGCCAAGGCGGCCCAGATCATGGCTGAAAAAGACATAGGCTCGCTGGTCGTCATGGAGCATGGCGATCTGGTGGGGATGCTGACATTCCGTGAAGTGATTGTCTGCATCGTCAAAAATGGCGGCGAGATAGGCGGCACTCTGGTGCGCACGGCCATGGATGACCATCCGCTGACCTGCACTTCCGAGACCGAACTCGACGAAGTGCGCCGCATGATGCTGGACCGCCATGCGCGCTATATGCCGGTCATGAACCAGAAAATGCTGATGGGCGTGATCAGCTTTTACGACGTGGCCAAGGCCGTGGTGGACAGCCAGAATTTCGAAAACAAGATGCTCAAGGCCTATATCCGCGACTGGCCTGCCGAGGAAGAGGGCAAGGACGGTGGAACAGAGCCTGACCTTGGCACCGCGTTTGAGCGGCCGCCATCGTAGCGATGACTTTGCAAGCAGGGACCAAGGAACCGGTTTCGCCGGGCTACAGGCAACAGAAGCGAAACCTCTGGCGAGCGGCGGCCTGCAAGGTGCAGAGCGCTACACGAAGTGAGCGAGCGTGGGGGCTCATTCACTGCCGTGGATCACATCCCGCACGCGCGGGTAAATCTGCTGGTTCCACTTGCGGCCGCTGAAAACGCCGTAGTGCCCGACACCGGCCTGCAAATGGTGGCTTTTCATGTAGGGGCGGATGCTGCTGCACAGGTCTTGCGCGGCGACCGTCTGGCCGACAGCGCAGATGTCGTCACGTTCACCTTCCACCGTCAGCAGGGCGGTGCGGCGTATGGCTTTGAGGTTGACCCTGCGGCCGCGCCAGGTCAATTCATCCCGCGGCAAGTCATAGGTCTGGAACACCTTTGAAACCGTCTGCAGGTAAAACGCTGCGGGCAGGTCATTGACGGCGAGGTATTCGTCATAAAACGTGCGGATGATCTGGGCCTTGTCGAACTCGCCATCCCTGGCGTGACGGTACAAATCCGCAAATGATTTTTTATGCCGCTCCATGTTCATGCTCAAAAATGCCGTGAGCTGCAAAAAGCCAGGGTAAACGCGCCGCATCATGCCCTTGTGCGGCCAGGGCACATGGCTGATCAGGTTTTTTTCAAACCATTCAATGGGCTTGCTGTTGGCCAGGACATTGACGCCGGTCGGGTTGATGCGGCAGTCCACTGGCCCGGCCATCAGGGTAAGGCTGCGTGGCTGTGCCGGGTTGCCGTCTTCAGCCATGATGGCCGTCGCGGCAAGTGCCGCAACACAGGGCTGGCAAACCGCAATCATGTGGCTGTCCGGGCCCAGCACTTCCAGGAACCTGATCAGGTAGCCGGTGTAGTCGTCCAGTCCGAAATCACCCTGCGACAAGGACACATCGCGAGCGTTGTGCCAGTCCGTGATGTAAACGTCATGGTCAGCCAGCAAGGTGCGCGCCGTTTCACGCAGCAGGGTGGCGAAATGGCCTGACAGAGGTGCCGCCAGCAACACGCGCGGGCCGGGATTGACCATAGCCTTTTTGAAGTGCAGCAGCGTGCCAAAAGGCAGCTCGCAGACCTTGTGCTCCGTGATGGCGACACTTTGCCCAGCGACCTCGACAGAGGCGAGGTTATAGGCAGGACGCTCATGTGTCAGGCGCAGGCGTGCCAGCACCTCAAAAGCCGCCGAGAGTTTGCCGCCTGATTGGGCTGCCAGGGGGGAAAGGGCGGGCGGACTGCTCAATCCGGCCTTGCTGGCGCCAAACAGCAGGCTGGCCTGTTCGGCAAACATCCGTAAAGGGGACGTCAGGTCAGATTGCAACTGATAGGCTTGATAAAGCATCGTGCATGCTGCTTTCTTCTTTTGCTGCGGTGGCAGCGATGCACAAGCTGAGCAATTTGTGGGCCATATAGCGGAACTGTCCTGGCACAAGGCTTGCACGGTAGCAGCGCACCGCAAGCATCTCTGTTTTCCGGTGTGGGCTTGTTACCTTTACGAAAGACACCCCTATGGCTGAAGCAGTCCTTACCCTCAGCAGCAAAAACTATGGCGCCTGGTCTTTGCGGGGCTGGCTGCTGGCCAGGTTCTCCGGCTTGGAGTTCAGCGAAAAGGTGTTGCCACCGGACGACGCTGACGTGCGCGCCGAGATACTGCTGCTGTCATCCTCCATCCTGGTGCCCAGCCTGCAACACAAGGGCATCAAGGTCTGGGACACGCTGGCGATTGGCGAATACCTCAATGAAATCAGGCCCACTGCGGGTTTGTTGCCCGCAGACATTGCTGCGAGAGCGCATTGCCGGGCTATTTGCGGGGAAATGCATTCCGGTTTTTCCTCCATGCGATCGTCCATGCCCCTGAACATCAAGGCGCGGTTTCCGAAGTTCAAAACATGGTCGCGTGCTGATGCGGATATCAAACGCATTGTCGAGATATGGACGGACTGCCTGCAACGCTACGGCGGCCCTTTTCTGTTCGGCAAAAAGCCCGGCATGGCGGATGCGATGTATGCACCGGTTGTGAGCCGTTTCAGGACGTATGACATCCCGCTTGATGCCGTGTGCGTGGCTTATTGCACCCGTATCTGGACCTTGCCTGCGATGCAGGAATGGATCGCAGCCGCGCAGGATGAGCCCGATGATTTTGATGAACTGGATGCGGAGTTTTGAACACCCCCGCCCAGGCTCACTGCGTATAGCCTGTTCCCCCCTTGCAGGGGCTGCGCCTGCGCCCCGGCAATGCCGGTTGCGCGGCCCCTGCTTGCGAAGGTATCGCTCCGTTCAGCTCCGCGTATACGCAGTGAAGAGCGTGAGGGGTCTATCTATTTCCAGGGAGCAGGGCTCGGCACATCGCATACCGGCGCAACATCAATGCTCTTGAAGTCCGCCGGTGAGACGATTTCAAGGTACTCCATATCGGGCGAGTAATCAAACAGGTAGTGCCGTATGCCCGGGCGCTGGTGCACGCAGTCGCCGGCTGATACCAGCGTCTCCTTGTCTTCGTACATGAATTTTGCCCAGCCCTTGACCATGATGACAATCTGGAAATCCGCCTCATGCCGGTGCCATCCCGTGCCTTTTTCTGGTGCCATGTTGGCCTTGACCAGGTGCGCAATGACCTTGCCGTGCGTTGCTTCGGCAATACCCAGGTCGCAGTAAAGGAAAAAGTCACGCAACCCGTCGGTCTTGAAGTGCGTGTCGCCTGGTTTGACGTGAGAGAACTGGGTGGTGGTTCGGCCAAGCATGGTGCCCTCCGGTAGTGCGCAGCGATTTGCGTCCACGCATCCATGCATGAAGTGTTCCAGCCCCCCCCGGCCCGAAGCACTGGCCGGGGAAGGCGTGTGCGGTCTTATTCCTGCTCGATTCCCGCGGTCTTGATGATGCGTCCCCACTTGTCCGCCTCGGCCTGCTGGAATTTGGCCAATCCTTCAGGGCTTGAAGTGGCGACGGTCATGTGCGAACGGGCAAGGAATTTTTTCACCGATTCGGTTTGGGCCACTTTCACAAATGCGTCGTTCAGGCGTTTCACAACCTCAGGGCGTGTGCCGTGGGGGGCATACACGGCCAGCCAGTAGCCCATCTCATAGTTCTTTACACCGGCTTCGGCAATGGTCGGCAGATCGGGCAGGCCGGCAAAACGCTGGCTGTCGGTGTAACCAAGGGCGCGCAGTTTGCCCGACTGGACCAGCGGCAAGGCCGAGAGTGTGTCTGCAAACATGAACTGGACGCGCTCACCCATCAGGTCCGTCATGGCCAGGGGGTTGCTTTTGTAGGGGACGTGAAGCGACTGCGTACCGCTCATCTGCAGGAACAGCTCACCGGCAATGCGGCTGGATGAGCTTCCGCTGGCAAAGGCCAGCTTGCCGGGTTGTTTTTTTGCCAGCGCGATCAGGCCGGAAACCGACTGGATCGGGCTGCCGGCGGGAACGATCAGCAGCATGGCGCCCTTGGACAACAGGGTGATGGGGGCAAAGTCGGCGACCGGGTCGTAAGGCAGTTTCTTGAACAGGTGCTGGTTGGCCGCCTGCGTGGTATTGGTGGTCAAGAGCAGTGTGTGGCCATCGGCCGGTGCCCGCGCCACGGCCTGTGCGGCCAGGAAACCATTTGCACCGGGTTTGTTGTCTATCACCACCGGCGTGCCGGACAGCTCATCGCTCAGTGCCTGGCTGAAAGCGCGTGCGACCTGGTCGGTGCCGCTGCCGGGGCCGAAGGGCACCACGATGGACACCGGCTTGGACGGGTAGTTCTGCGCATGGACCGGGCTCGTCAATGCCAGCAGCGCCAGGGCAATGCCTGCCAGTGCGCCATGGCTTTTGCGCCTGGCGTGATCAACGCACCAGGCAGTGTTCGTATTGATCGTGGATGTGATTCGTTTTTTCATGAGATGTCTCTTTTGCTTGTGTTGAAAAGTTGAAATTTTTCAGGTGATGGCTTTTTCTGCAACCGGGTTGTCGGCCCCCAGCCTTGGTGCAGATGCCGTCAGGGCGGGACGTACGCCGTTGATGGACAGGGGTAGTCCGGTCAGTGAAAAGTCTTCACCGGGTACGGCCTGCAGAATACCCAGCTTCTGCACCTGGTCCTGGGTCAGGGCTTCGGGAACCGTGTGGATAGGGGAACAAGGCACGCCTATAGCCTCAAAACGGCGGCTCCACTCTTCGCGGGAGGCCTGCTTCAGCAAGTCCTCCAGCAGTGCCAGCAAACTTTCCTTGTGTTCAAGCCGTGCCCGGTTGGTGGAAAAACGCGGGTCGCTTGCCCATTCCGGCCGGCCCACGGCAGATGCCAGTTTGGCAAACAGCCGGTCATTGCCGCAGCAAATGAGCAATGGCCCCGTTGCCGTGTCAAAAGCCTGGTAGGGCACAAAGCCGGGGTGGCCGGAGGCGTGCCGCTGGGGTACTTCTCCCTGGTTCAGGTAGGCGTCATTTTTTTGCCCATTCCATGACAGCGCTGTTTCCAGCAGTGAGGTCTGCACCACGCCGCCCCGGCCTGACACCTGGCGCTGCTGGAGCAGGGCCAGGGCGCCAATGACTGCCCACATGCCCGATCCCTGGTCACACACCGAAGCGCCTATCCGCAGCGGTGGATCGTCGGGGCCGCCGTTGGTACTGGACAGGCCGCTGTAGGCCTGGATCAGGGGCTCGTAGCCGGGCAGGTGGCTCAGTGGGCCCAGGTGCCCGAATGCCGATATCTCGCAATAAACCAGCCGGGGGTAGCGTTCACACAGGACCTTGCCGCTGATGCCTATGGCGTCCACCACGCCGGGCCTGAGGTTGTGAACCAGCACATCGGCCTGGGCCGCCAGTTCTTCGAAGGCAGCCAGTCCTGCCGGAGTCTTCATGTCTATCGTGACCGATTTTTTCCCCCGGTTGAAGATGTGAAAAACCAGGGCATCGCCATGACGAAATGCCGGACCCATCTGGCGGGCATCGTCCCCGCCGCCCGGGCGTTCCAGTTTGGTGACCTCCGCGCCCAGGTCGGAAAAAATCGCGCCCGCAAAAGGGCCGGCCAGCACCTGGCCCAACTCAAGGACACGGATGCCGGTCAATGGTTTGCTTGAAGAGTTCATGGGGCGCTTCCTGTCCGGATTCGGTCTGTCGATGCTTGCTGGCTGATGGTAGAAAATCTTTGGTAATTCGAGAAGTAGAATTAACTGAATTCTGTGATAACAAAAGTTGAATTCCAATCAGGCCAGCCATGCGCATCAATGTGACGGTTCGCCAGCTTCATGCGTTTCTGGAAATCGCCGATGAAGGCAATTTCAGCAAGGCGGCTGCGCGACTGCATGTCTCGCAACCCGCCTTGAGCCGTACGGTGCGATTGACGGAAGATGCCTTGGGCGCGCGTCTTTTTGACAGAAACACCCATGCCGTGGAGTTGACGCCTTCAGGCCGTGAGTTGCTGCCCATCGCCAGGCGCATCGTCTCCGAGTTCAACGAATCCATGAGCGACCTTGCGCGGTTCACGGAAGGGAGGCGCGGGCGGGTCAGGGTGACTATCCTGCCTTCCATGGCCCAGTCAATCCTCTCGGACGGCATTGCAACATTCTGTGCCGCCCATCCCGATATCGAGTTCCTGGTGACGGCAGCACCTGCCGATTCCATCCTCGCTTCTGTTGAACGCGGCGACATGGATGTCGCCATCACCGTTCAACCGCCGCCTGACGGGCACTTCAGTTTCCGCCACTTGTTGACCGACGAGTTTGTGCTGGTTTGCCGGGCGGACGATCCGGTGCTGCATGGGGTACTTGCTGACAGTCCGCTGTCCTGGCAGGTATTTGACCGGCGTCCTTATGTTGCAAGTACGGTGGGCAGCAGCGTGCGCGCCGCCACCGATCATGCCTTCATGCGAAGGGGAATGACGGTGCGCCCCGCGCATGAAACGTCCACCGTTCAGCTGGCCGGAGCGATGATCTCGGCGGGTTTGGGTGTTGGTGTGCTGCCCCGCATCGCATTGCCCTTGCTGAGCCAGTCCAACCTGGTCAGCCGTCGCCTGGAGTCGCCGCAGGAAACCAGGGAAATCGGGTTTGTCACCCTGCAGGGGCGCAGCCTGTCGACGGCGTCGCGCCTTTTCTGTGAACACCTTGAAACGCTGGCGCTGCAAATGCAGCTTGACTAAAGCCTTGTTTGCCGTCAGGCCGGCCCGGGCTCTGGGATAATCTGCCCATGAGCGGCAATACCTTTGGAAATCTTTTTGCAGTCACCAACTTTGGTGAATCCCACGGCCCGGCCATTGGCTGCGTGATCGACGGCTGCCCGCCGGGCATGGACCTGAGCGAGGCCGACATACAGGCAGACCTGGATCGCCGCCGGCCGGGCACCAGCCGCCACGTGACGCAGCGCAATGAGCCCGATGCAGTGGAGATCCTCTCCGGCGTTTACCAGGGCAAGACCACCGGCACGCCGATTTGCCTGCTGATAAGAAATACCGACCAGCGCAGCAAGGACTACGGAAACATCCTGGAGACCTTTCGTCCCGGCCACGCCGACTACAGCTACCTGCACAAATACGGCCTGCGCGATCCGCGCGGCGGTGGCCGGTCTTCGGCACGCCTGACGGCACCCACGGTTGCAGCTGGCGCGGTAGCCAAAAAATGGCTGCTGGCCAAATTCGGCACCACCTTTCGCGGCTGCATGACGCAGGTTGGTGACGAGGTCATCCCGTTTGAATCGTGGGAACACGTGCCGAACAATCCGTTTTTTGCGCCTGTGGCAGACGTTTCAAAACTCGAAGCCTACATGGACGCCTTGCGCAAGGCCGGTGATTCCTGTGGTGCGCGCATACGTGTCACGGCTTCCAATGTGCCTGTAGGCCTGGGTGAGCCGCTGTATGACAAGCTCGATGCCGACATCGCCTTTGCCATGATGGGCATCAACGCCGTCAAGGGCGTTGAAATCGGCGCCGGGTTTGCCAGCGTCACGCAGCGCGGCACCACGCATGGCGATTCGCTGTCGCCTGAAGGTTTCCAGTCCAACAACGCTGGCGGTGTGCTGGGCGGCATCAGCACCGGGCAGGACTTGGAAGTGTCGATTGCCATTAAACCCACCAGTTCCATCATCACGCCGCGCCAGTCCATAGATACCAGCGGCCGGCCGGCAGAGGTTGTGACCAAGGGCCGGCATGACCCCTGCGTCGGCATACGTGCGACGCCGATTGCCGAAGCCTTGCTGGCGCTGGTTGTCATGGAGCATGCCCTGCGTCAGCGCGCGCAAAATGCCGATGTTCAGGTCAGCACGCCCGACATCATGCGTACCCGGGCCTGATTGGCGCCTTCCAGCGCAGGCTGGCCCGTCATGAGGCAGCGTCCGCTGCTCACCACGGGTCCGGCCCGCGTCATACCAGGCCTGCTTCCTGCAACTGGCCAAACATTTCCTCGCTGAGGCCCAGTTCCTCCCGCAATACATCGGCGGTATCGGCACCCAAAGCGGGGGGGATACGGTATTGCGCGGGTGTTTCCGAAAAGCGCAGTGGGCTCCTGATCTGGGCCAGCTTCCCGTAAACCGGGTGCTCCAGTTCCATCTTCAGTTCCCTATGCTTGACTTGTGGGTGTTCAAACGCCTGCGCGAGATTATTCACTGGCCCGCAGGGAACGCCCGATTTGCCGAGAAGTTCCGAGAGTGTTTGTTTGTCCCATGTGCGGGTGATTTCCGATAACAGCAGGTCCAGTTCCCGGGACAGGGTCATTCTGGACGCGTTTGTCACGAACCGGGGATCTTCCAGCCAGTCTTCCTTGCCCAGGCACTTGCACAACCGTGTCCATTGAAAATCGTTGCCGATCTGGATCAGGATGTGCCCTTCCACGCAGGGGTAGCAGTTCGATGGGGCAAACAGCAGGCTGCCGTTGCCGGCGCGCTGGGGAAGCTTGCCTGTCGAGAGATAGGTCTGGCCCAGGTGAACGGTGGCTGCAAGCGCCACGTCGAGCAGGGCAATGTCCAGGTGCTGGCCCTCGCCAGTGCCCTTGCGGTGCAGCAGTGCCCCAAGTATTGCCGATGTGGAAACCATGCCTGTCATCACATCCACCAGCGGAAGCATGGAGCGCATGGGGCCGCTTCCGGGCATGCCGTCGGGCAGGCCGCATGTGCTCATGATGCCCGATATCGCCTGAAACACCGGGTCGTACCCCGGTTGCGAAGCCATGGGGCCATCCTGGCCATACCCGGTGATCGAGCAATAGACGATGGACGGATTGACCTTGCGCACGCTTTCGTAGTCCAGCCCGTAGCGCTTGAGGTCGCCGACCTTGAAGTTTTCCGCCAGCACGTCGCAACGCTCGACCAGGCCCAGAAGAAGTTTCCGTCCTTCCGGACGCGTGAAGTCGATGGCCAGCGAGCGTTTGCCGCGGTTCACGCAAACATAGGAGGTGGAATCCCGTGTGGGTGCGCCGTCCGCATCTTTCAGGAATGGGGGGGAGTGGCGCATCTCGTCACCGGCTCCCAGTCGTTCGATCTTGTAGACCGTCGCCCCCATGTCCGCCAGCGCCTGTGTGCACCACGGGCCCGCCAGTACCCGGGTAAGGTCCAGGATCTTGATGCCGCCGAGAATTTGCTTGCTCACTGTTGTTGCCCTTGTTGTATTTGTGTGTGCACCGGCTCAAGCCTGGTCGTAAAACTTCATCGACATGCCGCCGTGCGCAGCTGCAGCGCCGGCGCACAATGCGGCCGCAATCAGGATGGCTTCGCTGACTTCTTCCTTGCTGGCGCCGGCGGCTTTGCCCTTCTTGACATGCGACTCCATGCAGTAAGGGCAGGCAGTGGCATGGGCCACGGCGATGGCTATCAGTTCCCGGTACTTCAGCGGTATCGCACCTGTCTCAATGCCGACAATGTTGTTGAAGGCCATCCATGCCTGAAATTCGGGCGGGGCTGCCTTGGCCATGTCCATGCGATGCTTCGCGTCGTCTTTGTCGTAGTAATGTGACATCCTGTTTTCCTTTGTTTTAAGTTCCTGATTTCCTGCCGGGTATTTCTGTTCCGTACGGATCACTCAACCATCATCTTTGCGCGCACCTTGATGTCCTGGTAGCGCTTTACATCCTCGCGGATCATGGCGCCGAACTGCGCGCTGTAGAGCGGTGAGGGAACCACGCCCGCTGCGATCAGGATTTTTCTGGTTTCCGGATCGGCCATCACCGTGCGTGTTGCGGCGTCAATTTTTTCCACAACCTCTTTTGGCAGGTTGGCCGGGCCTACCCAGCCGAACCAGCCCACAATGTTGATTTCCGGGCCACCCGACTCCTTGATGGTCGGGATGTCCGGGTAGGCGTCCAGGCGCGTACTTTGCGTTGTAGCCAGTACCTTGACCCGGCCGCCATTGCGCTGCGACAGAACCAGCGGGTCCATCATCAGCTGGATGCGGCCGGCCATTAATTCCGTCAATGCCGGCCCGCTGCTTTTGGCGGGAATGTGAACAATGTCTGTGCCGGTCAGGAGCTTGAAGTACTCGACCAGGAAATTCCCGAACGAGCCGCTTCCGGCGGAGCTGTAGTTCAGTTTTCCAGGTTCGCGCCTGGCGAGCGCCACAAGTTCCCCAATCGACTTCACCGGCAGGTCGGCGCTTACGCCGATGTAGTTGGGCGCGTCCGCAATCTTGACCAGGGGCGTGAAGGCGCTTGCGGGGTCGTAGGGGCTGGGAGACTTGACGACCGATTGCACCACCAGCGCCGCGTTGTTGCCGGAGAGCAGGGTGTAGCCATCCGGTGCTGCGCGCATCACAAACGAGGCGCCCAGTATGCCGGCCGCACCGGGCCGGTTTTCCACAACAAATGGCTGGCCGAAAATTTTCTGGAACCGGTCTGCCAGCAGGCGTGCCACGATGTCGTTTGTCCCGCCTGGCGCATAGGGGGAAATGATGGTGACCGGCTTGCTCGGCCAGGTGTCGGCCCGCGCGGACGCCAGAGCCGAGAGTCCCAACGCACAAGCCATGCCGGCAACTGCCATGCTGCGCAGCAGAAAGTAGCGTACAGGTTTATGACCGGAACTTTCAGATGTGGATGCTGATTTCATGAGTTGTCTCCTTTTTTGTATTGCATTTCGTCGACCGGCCTTTGGCTTACTCAATCACCATCCTTGAGCGGATCTTGATGTCCTGGTAGCGCTTCACATCGTCCCGGATCATGGCGCCGAACTGGACGCTGTAGACGGGCGATGGCACGAGGCCGGCAACCGCGAGTGTTTTCCTGGCCTCCGGATCAGCCAGGATGGAGCGCGCGGCTGCCTCGATTTTTTCCACCACCTCCCTGGGGAGGTTGGCCGGGCCGAACAGGCCAAACCATCCCACGATGTTGAGTTCCGGTCCTCCCGATTCCCTGATGGTGGGAAGGTCAGGATAGGCTTCCACATGGGAACTCTGGGTTGTTGCCAGTACCTTGACCTTGCCGCCGTTGCGCTGTTGCAGGACCTGGGGATCGATCATCAGTTGAATCCGTCCGGCCATCATTTCGGTCAGCGCGGATGCGCTGCTTTTGCCCGGGATATGGACAATGTCCGTACCCGTCTGGAGCTTGAAATACTCGCCCATGAAATTGCCGAAAGAGCCGCTGCCGGAGGAGCTGTAGTTGAACTTTCCGGGCTCGCGTTTTGCCAGCGCGACAAACTCCCCGACCGTGTGGACCGGCAGGTCGCTGCTCACCCCAACGTAATTGGGCGCATCTGCCACCTTGACCAGGGGCGTAAAGGCCGTTGCCGGGTCGTAAGGACTGGGTATCTTGACAACCGATTGCACCACCAGCGAGCCATTGTTTGCCGACAGCAGCGTGTAGCCATCAGGCGTGGCCCGCATGACCGCGGTGGAGCCGACTATCCCGGCCGCCCCGGCGCGGTTTTCCACAATGAAAGGCTGGCCGAAGACCTTCTGGAGCCGGTCTGCCATCAGGCGCGCCACAACGTCGTTGGTCCCGCCTGGTGCGTAGGGGGAAATGATGGTGACAGGCCGGCTGGGCCAGTTTTGCGTGTGGGCCGGTGTCATCGTGGCAAGCCCCAGCATGCAGCACATCAGCGTCACGGCTGTCCGGCAGTGCATGAAGATGCATCGCAGCCCGGCTTGCGGTGAAACTGGCGGTGTGCATGTTGACTGCATTTCTTGTCTCCTTATTTGCTGGAAAAATGCCTGGAAGAGCCATGTCAGGCGGGTGCCAGCCGCCTAATGCCTGCGGAAAATCTTTCCGCGCTCAAAAGGATTCAGGGACTCAAACGCTTGTTTTCGGCGCCGGATTGCCGGGATGCCTGCGGCTTTGTCCCTCGCGCCTCAAGCGCCCCTGAAGCGCGGCGCGCGCTTTTCCCTGAAGGCCTGCACACCTTCTTTTGCGTCCTCGCTCAGGGCAACCTGTTCGGCGCGTGCCTGGGTCAGGTATGTGGATTCAACGGGACTTTTTGGCAAGGTCTCCCGTGTCATCTCCTTGAGAAACTTCAGAACCAGCGGTGCCGATTGGGACATGGTCCGTGCCATCCTCATGGCTTCTTCCATGTGTGCACCAGGCGCCACCAGGCGATTCACCAAACCGACCTCATACGCGCGCTGGGCCGATACGGGTTCTCCCAGCAGCATGAGCTCCATCGCAATCTTGTGGGGAATGCGGGCGCTCAGGGATGCAATCAGGCCGGCGGCAATGCCGATGCGGGTCTCGGGGTAGATGAACTTGCTCTCGCTGCCCGCCACGCAAAGGTCGCAGAAGGCAATCATGGTGACGCCCATCCCGACGACAGGGCCATTGGTGGCCGCGATAACCGGCTTGCCGATATCGACGCCCACCTCAGGCAAGGCCTTCCAGAATTGCGCCGGTGGATTGTTCAGGTCGGCGCCCGCCGTAAAAATGTCACCCTGGGCCGCAAGAATGGCTACCCGGTCTGGCGAGTCGCGAAAGGTCTCCCAGGCACGGCGCAGCTCGCTGCACATGCCTGCCGTGAGCGCATTGCGCTTGCCTGGGCGGTTGATGGTGATGACTGTTACGCCGCCGTTCGACTCCAGGTCGATGGAACCTTCTGTCATTGCGCTCTTCTCCGGTTTTTCCACTCGTGTTGCACGTCGGGCATGCGATGAGGTCGAACTGTAGGAGCATGTAATGATAAATAAAAGCTAGTTTTTTTATATGATTAACAAGTTTTAATTTATCAATTGAAGGCAAGAGGCTGAACATGAACATCTCTTTCCGGCAGCTTCGTGCCTTCACGACAATAGGGCGGCTGGGCAGTTTTGTCGATGCGGCCAGTGCCCTGCATGTGACGCCGGCGGCCTTGAGCATCATGATCCGCTCGCTGGAGGACACACTCGGCTTTCGGGTTTTCGACAGGACCACCCGGCGTGTCACGCTGACGGAAGCCGGCCAGCAGTACTTTCAGCATGCAGAGCAGGTACTGATTGACCTGCGCCAGGCCGAGCTGTTTGCGCAGGACATCCGGAACCGGAAAACGGGTGTGGTGCGCATTGCCACGACCCAGGTGGTGATCTGGACGCTGTTGCCGAAGATATTTGCGGCGTTCCACAAGAAGTGGCCGGATATCAGGATAGAACCGATTGATGTTCCCAACGACCAGATCATCAGCTCCGTTGAAAATAACCAGGCTGACCTGGCCATCACGTTCAAGGTGCCGGTTGCCGGGAATATTGAGGCAACGCCACTTTTTTCTTCACGCCCGCATGTGGTGTGCAACAGCCGGCACAGGTTTGCACGCAGGAAGTCCTTGCCGTGGACCGAATTGAACGGCGAGCCCATCATCTTTATCGGCCGGGGTTCGGAGTTGCGCATCCGCTCGGAATTGCCCAAGGACATGGTCCTGAACTCGAGGTACGAGGTCAACAACACGAGCACGGCCCTGGCGCTGGCTGCCAGCGGGGCCGGCCTGGTGATTTGTGCGGGTTATGTCCGGCCCATGACCCAGATGCACAACCTGAGCATCATCGCGTTGAGCGACCCGGTCATCAATCGTCCCTTCATGCTGTACAGGAACTGCGCGCGGTCAATGGGGCCGGCCGTTGAGGAGCATAGAAGCTTTTTGCTCGATTATTTTGCGAAGGCCGCAGGCGCCTGTGTTGAAGATGTGCTGTTGCCCTGATCTGCCAGCTGCGCGCTTCACGGCTCCCGCAGCGCGCCCCTGAAGGGATTGAACCCGGTGATCAGCGCCGTTGCCGCCAGCACCAGCACGCAGCCGGGCAACATGCTGGCCGTGACCGCTTCACCCAGGAACAGCCCGCCCCAGGTCACACCGAACAGCGGGATCATGAAGGCCGCCGACGTGGCCGCGCTGGCCGGTATCTCGCGCATCAGCCGCATGCTGAGCCAGTACATGAACCCCGAAGTGATGGTGCCCAGCACCGTCACGGCGATCATGGCGCCCGGTGTCGGGTGAACTGAGGGCGCTGCAATGCCCATGGGCAGCAGCAAAATCAGGGCCGCCGCCACATGCACGGTGGCAGAGGCCGGCAAGGGGTCATGGGCCATGGTGGCGCGTTTCATCAGGATGGCGCCAAAACCATAACTGGCCGCTGCCGCGGTGCAGGCCAGCGCCGCCAGCACCACTTGCGGTGTCACGGCGACCGGGCCGAGCTGGACCAGCAGGGCAACACCGGCAAAGCCTGCGGCGCAACCCAGCAGGCGGCGAGCGGTGAGCCGCTCCTCGCGGCGACAGCCGCCCCCAGCACGCCAAACAGCGGCGAGGTGGCGTTCAGCACCGCCGAATAACCGGCGGGAATGGCCAGTGCGGCCCAGTTGAACAGGACAAAAGGCGCAACCACCGTCAGCAGGCTCAGGATCGCCAGCCGCGGCCAGGCGGCGCGCAAGGGCCAGCGTTCGCGCAGTGACAGCATGAGCACGGTCAGCACGACGGAGGCGAGGACGCAGCGCAGGCCGGCCACAACCCAGGGCCCCAGGGCCGGGCTGGCAATACGCAAGAGGGGAAATGTCGCACCCCAGAGTGCGGAGAGTGCGATGAGTTGCAGGAAGTGTCTGGTTTGCATGTCGGGTGCGGCCATTGTCCGGGATTCATGCAAATGCTGCAGGCGGGCCAGTCGGGGCGCTCACAGGGGCTTCAGGAGCCCGATTTTTGGTGAAATATGAAGCAAATCGGCCCCTGGCCAAGGTGGAATGCGCGCAGCCAGCTATCTAATTTATAGCGCTCAGATCAGGTTTCGCATCGCCTGGGCGGTTTCGCTGAGCACCGACAGCACGCGGGCGACGGCATCCTCGCTGGCCTCATGCCCCATGGGCATGGTCACGCTGAGTGCGCCGGCCATGTTGCCATGCCGGTCGCGCAGCGGCACGGCAATGCCGCGGTGGTTGAGCTCAAGCTGCTGCTCTGAAATGGCCCAGCCCTGCGCGCGCACGCGCGCCAGCTCGACGCGCATGCGCTCCTTGCTGGTGATGGTGTGGGAGGTATAGGCCTTGAGCTCGTGGTTGGCGAACCAGCTCTCCAGCCACTCGGGTTCGCGCATCGACAGCATCAGCATGCCGGCGGCCGTGACCTGGGCCTGCACGCGTGCGCCGAGCACATAGCCGGTGTTCAGGGCGCGGTTGGCGCCGTTGCGTGCGATGTAGACGATGTCGTCACCGTCCATGACACACACATAGGCACTTTCCTGGGTACCGGCCGTCACGCGTTGCAGAAAGGGCTGCACGATGCGCGGTAATCGCGCAGATTCAAGGTAAGACTGACCCAGCCTCAGCACACGCGGGGTCAGCCAGAAGAGTTTGCCGTCGCTGGCAACGTAACCCAGGTGGGCCAGCGTGAGCAGGTAGCGGCGCGTGGCGGTGCGCGTCAGGCCGCAGCGCGCACCTGCCTGGCTGGCGGTCAATCGCGGGTTGGCATCGTCAAAACATTCAATGATGGACAGGCCTTTTTCAAGGCCGGCAATCCAGTCGCGTTTGTCGAGCGCCGGGCTGCTGGGGTTGGTCGAAATGGGTGATGTCATGCGCAAAGTATTGGGGGAAACGCGGCAGGGATCAGCATGGGTATAACCCTTGTTTCGTTCGATTGTCGATCAATATTGTTCGTTAATCGCGCAAATGGCGGTTTTTGGCTTTTGGCGAGCTTCATTTTTAACTACAGTCCGGCTGCGTCAAATAGTTTTATCAACCCCCCAAGGTTTTATCCAGACATGCTTTCCACCATTCAGGGCACGACCGATGTTTATCTGATTCCCGGCGACCCGGTGGAGCAGGTGCGGGCGCCGGAAGTGTTCAACCTGATCTTCCGTACGTTGGGCATCAACGCGGTGCTGGTGCCGGTGCATGTGGCGGCGCGCGACATTGAAGCGTTTGTCCGCACGGCCTTTCTGGCCCGGAACATCAAGGGCATGTTCCTGGCCATTCCCCATAAAGCCCTGGTCATGGGCATGCTGTCGCACTGCAATGACTATGGCCGCGTTGCCGGCGCCGTGAACGGTATTCGCCGCAACCCCGACGGGACGCTTGACGGCGGGCTGTTTGACGGCAAGGGTTTTGTCTCGTCGCTGGACTATTTTTCTGTGCCTTATGCTGGCAAAAAGGTGTTGATCCTGGGGGCCGGTGGCGGTGCGTCGGCCATTGCCGCCTCGCTGGCCGTGCTGGAGTCGGCCGGTGGACAGGCGCCTGCAGAAGTCGCGCTGTATGACCCCGTACCGGGCAAGGCTCAGGCCGTGGCCGAACACATTGCCAGCGCCGCGCAGGCCAAAAACACCCGGGTTGTGGCCGCAGGCAGCAGCGACCCTGCAGGTTACGACGTGGTCGTCAATGCATCGCCGCTGGGCCTGCAGTCCGGTGACCCTTTGCCCTGCGATGTGTCGCGCCTGGAACCGCACGCCGCCGTGGTGGACATACTGATGAAAAACCAGCCGACACCGCTGGTCCGTGCTGTTCGCGCGCGCCAGTTGGTGGCGCAACCGGGCTTTGAAATGCTGATCCAGCAGGCGCCCGATTACCTTGAGTTTTTTGGTTATGCCGATGCCGCGCAAACGGTCCGGCAGGACGCCACGTTTATCCGCGAGTACCTGTACCCGGCTGCCATGGCCGGCGAGATCCGGCGCCCGGCGGCAAGGGCCAATGTTCCTGCTTCGGGCGTCGCGGAAACACGACCCGCCGCCCGCTGATTTTGTTTATTGCTTTTTTAACCCAGAGGAGACTGCCATGAAAAAACGATTTGCTCTTAAATTGATAGCTGCTTGCGCGATAGCTGTGAGCGCAACAACCGGTTTTGCACAAGATACGATCAAGATCGCCAACATTGTCGAGTTGTCCGGCGCGGGCGCCACGGCAGGCACCAACTTCAAGAACGGCGTCGAACTGGCCGTCAAGGAAATCAATGCTGCCGGCGGTATTCTGGGCAAGAAAATCCAGACCACCACGGCCGACACCCAGAGCAATCCCGGCGTCGCCAAGGGCCTGACGCAAAAGGCGATTGATGACAACGTGTTTGCCATCTTCGGCCCGGTGTTCTCCGGCTCCATCATGGTCAGCATGGCCGAGTCGCGCCGTGCCGAAGTACCCAATTTCACCGGTGGCGAAGCCTCCAGCATCACGCAGCAGGGCAACCCCTATGTGTTCCGCACCAGCTTCACGCAGGACACGGCCATGCCCAAGGTCGCGCGTTACATGACGGATGTGGCCAAGCTCAAGAGCATTGCGATCATTTACGTGAACAATGACTTCGGCAAGGGTGGCCTGGACTCCATCAAGAAGGCACTGGCCAATTCGTCCACCAAGGTGGTTTCCGAAATCTCCACCGAGTCCGGCCAGATCGACTTTTCCGCCGCAGTGCTGCGCGCCAAGCAGAGCAACGCCGACGGCATCTTTGCGTACTCCAACGAAGACGAATCTGCCCGCCTGTTGCGCGAGCTGAAAAAGCAGGGCTGGACCAAACCCGTGATCGGGGAAACCACCTTGACGGGCCAGAAAGTGATAGACCTTGCCGGTGACGCTGCCAACGGCGCGATTGCCCACGTGGGCCTGACGGTGGATGCCCCCGTGCCCGCCATCCGCGCCTTCAAGGCCAAGTTCGAAGATGCCTACAAATACGTTTCCGACCACAACGGCATGAAAGGTTACTCCGGCATTTACGTGCTCAAGGCCGCCATTGAAAAGGCCGGCAAGCTGGACCGCAAGGCCGTGGCGCAAGCGATGAAAGGCCTGAAGGTCAACACCGACAAATACCCCGGCGCGCTGATGTACACCGAGTTCGACAACAAGGGCGACCTGGACCGCATGAGCTTCATCGTTCAGGTGAAAAATGGCAAGCAGGAGGTGATCGACATGGTGCCGCCGTTGGGTTCGGCTACCAAGGATGTGAGCAAGACCCTGCCGGCGCAGGCTGCCGGCAAGAAGTGAGCTGAAGTTCAGGCTGGCCATGCGGGCCAGCCGCCGCCTGCGCGCCGGGCAAGCCGGCCGGCAGGCGTGAACGCTGTTGCATCAGAACGGACCTTCCCATGACAGACTTTCTCCAACTTTTTTTCTCGGGCCTGGCGACCGGCAGCATTTACGGGCTGGCGGCACTGGGTTTCACCCTGCTATGGCAGGCCTCCGGCACCATCAACTTCGCCCAGGGCGAGTTCGTGATGTTGCCGGCGTTCATGATGCTCGGCTTCATCTCGCTGGGTGCGCCCATGGCCGTGAGTTTTGTGCTGACCGTGCTGCTCGCGGTGCTGGTGCTGGGCTGGCTGTTCAAGCGCGGTGTGGTGGATCCATTGCTCAAATACGGCATGATGCCCATCGTCGTGGCCACCATAGGCCTGTCGATTGCCATGCGCAATGGCGTGCGCGCCGGTTACAGCGCCGAAGCCCATCCTTTTCCCAGCCTGTTTGCCGACAAGCTGTACAACATTGCCGGTGTGACGATCACGCTGCAGGACATAGGCACCTTTGCGCTGGCGCTCATCATCGTGATGGGTACCCAGGCCTTCCTGGCCAAAACAGTGACGGGCCGCGCCATGCAGGCCGTGGCGCAAAACACCGAAAGCGCTTCCGTGCTCGGCATCAACGTGCCGCGCATGATTTTCTACACCTTTGCCATCAACGCCGTGCTCGCCGTTGCCGCAGCGCTGCTGGTGACGCCGACCTACCTCGCCAAGTTTGACATGGGCGAAGGCCTGGGCACCAAGGCCTTTTTCGCTGCCATCATCGGCGGCTTCAACAACTCGCGCGGTGCGCTGCTAGGCGGATTGATCGTGGGGGTCGCCGAGAACCTTGCGTCCGCCTATATCTCACCGGCCTACAAGGACGCTGTTGCGCTCATCATTTTCATGGTCGTCATCCTCTTCAAGCCGCAAGGCCTGCTGGGTAAAAAAGAGGAGCGCAAGGTATGAAGCTGCTCAACCACAAAATTGCGCTGGTGCTGACCGTGCTGGGCGCCTTGCTGGTGTTCATTGCACCGCAATTTCTCAAAAATTACGGCATTTACCTGCTGACCTACTGGCTTATTTTTATCATCGCCACCATGGGCCTGAACCTGACCCTGGGTTACGCCGGGCAAAAATCCCTGGGCCATGCCGCCTTCTTCGGGATTGGCGCCTACACCGTCGCCATCCTGATGAAGGCGGGTTTCAGTTTCTGGCTGGGCCTGCCCATGGCAGCACTGATCTGTTTTACGGTGGGGCTGATCCTGGGCTTTCCGGCATTGCGGGTGCAGGCGATTTACCTGGCGTTTGCCACGCTGGGTTTCAACACCGCGATCTGGCTGGTCATGCGCAATGAGGAGTGGCTCACGGGCGGCACCTTCGGCATCAACAACATTGCACGGCCATCGGTGTTTGGCTACCCGATGGAGGGCAACCTGGCGTATTACTACTTTGTGCTGGCTGTCACATTCGTCATGGCCGGCCTGCTGTGGGGTTTGCTGCGCTCGCCCTGGGGCAAGGCTTTCAAGGCCTTGCGTGACAACCCGATACGCGCAGAAAGCCTGGGCGTGGACATCCGCAACTACACGCTGCTGAGTTTTGCCATAGGCGCGGCCTTTGCCGGTGTTGCCGGTGCGCTGTTTGCTTCGCTGGTGCAGTTCATAGAACCCGCGCCCTTTAATGTGGCGGCTTCTATCATGATGTACCTGATGGTGGTGGTTGGCGGTGCCGGGTACTTCCTTGGCCCCGTCATCGGTGCTGCGGTGGGTGTGGTATTGCCGGAGTGGCTGCGCGACGTGCCTTATGTTGCCAACTGGTATTTGCCGATGTTCGGTGTAGCCGTTGTTCTGCTGATGGTCTGGTTGCCCGATGGGTTGCTCAGCATTCCCGACCGCATTCGGGCCAAGCGGGAAGCACGTGCGGCCTCCAGCGCACGCGCTGCTGCCGCGAGCAGGATTGGAGCCGGATCATGAGCCAGGCCTTGCTGAAAGTTAACGGTCTCAAGAAAGCCTACGGGGCCATACAGGCCGTCGGTGGCGTGTCTTTTGAAGTCATGCCCGGTGAGATATTCGGGGTGATAGGCCCCAACGGCTCGGGTAAGACCACCATGTTCAACAGTGTGCTGGGGCAGATCAGCCCCGATGCAGGTTCGATTGAACTGCATGGGAAAAACATCACCGGCCTGTCGCCGCTTGAACTCAGCCGGCGCGGTGTGGGCCGTACCTTCCAGACACTGCAGGTGTTTGGCAAGATGACAGTGCGCGACAACCTGATCGTTGCCGCGCAGGAACACAAGGGCAATATGTTCAGCCGCATGTTTGCACCGGGTGATTCTGGCCTGGGTGAAAAGGCCGATGCGCTGATCGACCAGTTCCGCATTCGCCACGTGGCGGACAAGCTGGCCGGTACCTTGAGTTACGGCCAGCAAAAGCTGGTGGACATCGCCATGGCCTTTATGGCCGAGCCCGACCTGGTGCTGCTCGACGAGCCCTGCGCGGGTGTCAACCCCAGCTTGGTGGGCGGCATTTCGACCCTGCTTAAAGACCTGAACCGCAACCCGAAATTCGGCAAGAAAGCCTCGTTTGTGGTGATCGAGCACAACATGGATTTTGTGATGGACCTGTGCCACCGCATCATGGTGATGGTCGAAGGCCGCGTGCTGGCCATCGGAACGCCGGCCGAGATTCGGGGCAACAAAGAGGTGCTCGACGCCTATCTGGGGAACTGATCATGGCAGACGATATCTGCATTGAATTTGACGACGTGGTGGCGGGCTACAAGGATTTCATGATCCTGAATAACCTGTCCTTCAAGGTCAAACGCGGCTCCATCACGCTGCTCTTGGGCCCCAACGGCGCGGGCAAATCAACCGTGCTGAAAACGCTGTTTGGCCTGCTCAAGCCGCGTCAGGGCCGCATCCTGCTCGATGGCGAAGACATCTCCGGTTATACGCAGAAAGCACTGCTGGCCAAGGGTGTTGCCTTTGTGCCGCAGGGCCGCAACCTGTTCGGGCAACTGACGGTGTTCCAGAATCTGGAGCTGGGCGGCATCACGCTGGGCGCCAGGACCACACAAGAGCGCATTCCTGAAGTGCTGGAGTTTTTCCCGCGCGTCAAGGAGCGCCTGCACTCACAAGCTTCGGCGCTGTCGGGTGGGGAGCAAAAACAGCTGGAAGTCGGCCGGGCCCTGCTGCTGCGTCCCAAGGTGCTGCTGATCGATGAACCCTCGATAGGCCTCTCGCCCATGGTGGTGCAGGATGTCTTCAAGCTCTTGCAGAAACTGGCAGCACAGGGCACAACGGTGCTGATGGTGGAGCAAAACGTCAAAAGTGCGCTGAAGGTTTCTGATGACGCGATTGCGCTGGAGTCGGGGCAACTGGTGTTGCACAAGAACGCCTCCGAACTGCTGGCCGACCCGAACATCGAGCGGCTTTTTCTTGGCGGCGGGCATGTGCCCGGCGCTGCATCCGCATCGCCGGCAAGCCTGCCGCTCTGACCCGTACCCCACCGGAGAACACCATGAGCACCCCCAAAAACGCTGCAAACACTGCTCGCGAAGCCATCCCGGACGCGGCCAACCCGTTGGGGCTGGACGGCATCGAGTTCATTGAGTACACGACCTCCAAGCCGCAGGCGCTGGGGCAGGTGCTGGAGATGATGGGTTTCAGGCCGGTGGCGCGCCATCGTTCGCGTGAGGTGCTGCTGTACCGCCAGGGCAGCATCAATGTCATTGTCAATGCCCACGTGCCGGCTTTGCCGGACGGCGCGGCACCCACAGACAACCCGGTGATCGCGGCCATTGCATTGCGCGTGCGCGACGCTGCCGCAGCTTATGGCCGGGCACTGGAGCGCGGTGCCTGGGCGGTACCGCCCCGTGTCGAGGTCATGGAGCTGAACATCCCCGCGATTCATGGCGTGGGCAAAAGCCGTCTTTATTTTGTGGACCGCTACGACAAGTTTTCAATTTACGACGTGGACTTTGTGCCCATTCCAACCGTTGACCAGCGTCCACCAGCAGTGGCTGGCCTGCATTTTTTTGGCGTGGTCCAGTACATAGGCAATGACCGCAGTGAAGACTGGGCCGAGTTCTACCGTGAGCTGTTTGGTTTTGCCGAACTGCCCGCCGAACAACGCTTTGGCATTTTGCCCAAAGGGCGCATCCTGAGCAGCCCCGGCCCGGCGTCGTCGAGGTTTTACATACAGCTGATTGAGCCCGAGGCCAGCGTGCTGGATGTGGAAGACGACGAGGGACTGCAGCGCATAGGCCTGGGCGCCGCAGATGTGCTGAAGACAGTGGCCGAACTGGCCAAGCGCGGCGTGGAGTTTGTGGAGTCGCGCGGTGTGCATACCGAAGACCGCGGCGCGCTGACCAAGACCTGGCTGGGCAGCGTGAGCTTTGAGCTTGTACACGACCGGCGTGGTTGAGGGGCATCACCATGAGCCACTACAGCGGAAACATTGACGATTTCGGGATGGACACCATCTCGCTGGCCGGCCCGCTGGAGGCCAAGCTCAAGGCCGTGCGCGAGGCCGGCTTTACGCAGATCATGCTGGCGGCGAAAGACCTGGTCACACATCCCGACGGTGTGGATGCAGCGGTGGCTGCGGTGCGCGCCAGCGGCCTGCGCGTCACGGGCTTTCAGGTGCTGCGCGATTTTGAAGGCCTTTCCGGGCACCTGCACGACTACAAAATGGACATTGCCAAGTCCATGCTGGAGATGTGCCACGCGCTGGGCTGCCGGCTGCTGCTGATCTGCTCATCAACCTCGGTGCATGCCACAAGCGACAAGGCCGCGCTGGTGCGCGACCTGCGCAAGCTGGCCATGCTGGCGATTCCCATGAACATCAGGATTGCCTACGAAGCCCTGTCATGGGGCCGCACGGTGAATGAATTCCCGCAGGCCTGGGACATTATTTGCGAGGCCGACATGCCCAATCTTGGCCTGGGCTTTGACTCCTTTCACATGTTTGCCACCAACACCTCGCTGGATGAGCTGGACATGCTGGACCCGGCCAAGGTATTCCTGGTGCAACTGGCCGACTTCATGTGGACCGAAATCAAGTCGGTCGAGGAGCGCATTGCCACGGCACGGCATTTCCGGGTGTTTCCGGGGGAGGGCGTGCACAGCGAGGCGCTGGCCCAACTGGTGGTCAAGCTGCACAGCCTGGGTTACCGGGGCGATTACAGCTTTGAAGTGTTCAACGACGACTACCAGCAGATGCCTTTGCCCACGGTGGCGCAGCGCGCCTGGCGCTCGGCACTCTGGCTGGGTGAGGACGTGTTGCGGCGCTCCGTGCCCTTGCCCAATCAAATTCGCTTGAAACGCTGATCAGCTTGAGGTTTTTTTCAGCCTGTTTATTGATCTTTTAAAACTCCGCCCACATGAGCAGCATTTTTGAAGGTTTTCTCTCCACGCCGGAAGCGCTTGATCTTTTCAGCGAGCGCAAGATTGTGGAGGCCATGCTGCGTTTCGAAGCGTCGCTGGCGCGGGCGCAGGCCAGTGTCGGGCTGATACCCGACTCGGCCGCTCAGTCCATCATTGGTACCTGCAAGGTAGATCTGTTTGATGTGGCCAAGATCGTGCGTGAGAGCGTGCGCGCGGGCAGTATTGCGATTCCGCTTGTCAAAAGCCTGAAGGAAACCGTTGCGCTTTTCAACAAGGAAGCGGCCGGGTTTGTCCACTTCGGCACGACCAGCCAGGACGTGGTGGATACCGCGCTGGCGCTGATCACGCGCGAAGCGCTGGGCATGATAGCGAAGGACGTACACAAGGCCGCCGCAGCGCTCCTTGCACTGGCCGGACGTCATGCGGCAGACCCGGTGCTGGCGCGCACTTTCATGCAGCCCGCATCGGTAACCAGCTTTGGCCTGAAATGCGCCGGCTGGGCCGCGCCGCTGGTGCGCAGCCTGCAGCGCCTGCAGGCTACAGCTGCCAATGCCTTGAGCGTGCAGCTGGGCGGCGCAGTCGGCACGTTGGCGCAAATGAAAAAGGGTAATAAAAGACTGGGCCCGCAAGTCACCGCGCTGATGGCTGCCGACCTGAAACTCAAGGAAGCGCCCTTCGCCTGGCATACCCAGCGTGACGAATGGGTGGCGCTGGCCTGTGAAATGGCTTTGCTGGTGGGCAGCCTTGGCAAGATCGCCAGGGACATAGCCCTGATGGCGCAGTTTGAGGTGGGTGAACTGGCCGAGCCGCTGGAGCCCGGACGCGGCGGTGCATCGGTCATGCCGCACAAGCGCAATCCCGTGTCATGCATGGTGGCGTTGGCAGCCGCCCAGCGTGTGCCGCAACGTGTTGCAGCCCTGCTGGCAACCATGCCGCAGGAGCATGAACGCGCGCTGGGCAACTGGCAAGCCGAGCTGGCCGAGTGGCCGGGGCTCTTGATGTCGGTGCACGGTTCCGCGCGTGCGATGGCGCAAGCCCTGTCCGGCCTGCAGGTGGATACGCAGCGCATGCGCGCCAACCTTGATGCCGTGCGCGCTGAGCTGCCTGCGGACGTAGTCTACGAATGGTTTAACCCCGCGCTGGCGCAGCACGCGGCCACGCTCACACGCTCACAAGTTGCGCTTGCCACCAATGCACTGGCCGCACTGGAGTTGCCCTGAGACCTTCGGGCAGAGGGGCCGGTGCAGCCGGTGGCATGAGCCGCCCGTTTCCTGAAAGCATGAAGTCACTATGTCCCTAAAAAACCCCCGCGTTTTCCAGCTGGCCGTGGCCGGTGCAGGTCTGATAGGCCGTCGCCATATCGAACTGATTGAAGCCAACCCGCGCACGCAGCTGTGTGCTGTGGTGGACCCCACGCCCGCGTCCAGAGACTTTGCTGCCGGCCTTGGTGTTGCACACTTTGAAAGCCTGGATGCACTGTTTGCGCAAGTGGGTAACAAGCCGGACGGTGTCATCCTGGCAACGCCCAACCACCTGCATGTGCCGGGCGCCCTGGCGTGCGCACAGCACGGTGTGCCGGCCATCATTGAAAAGCCGGTGGCCGACACGCTGAGCGCTGGCCGGCAACTGGTAGCGACGCTGGAAAAATCCGGCGTGCCCATGCTGGTGGGGCACCACCGCCGCCACAGCAGTACCCTGCAACTGGCCAAGCGCGCAATACAGTCCGGGCAACTCGGGCGTGTGGTCACGGTCATGGGCAGCGCGCAGTTTTACAAACCCGACAGCTACTTTGAGCAGGGCGCCTGGCGCAAGGAGGCCGGCGGCGGGCCCATACTGATCAACCTGATCCATGAGATGGACAACCTGCGTTACCTATGCGGCGAGATCGAGTCGGTGCATGCCATAGCCTCAAATGCCGTGCGGCATTTTGCTGTGGAGGATTCAGCCGTCATGACGCTCAAATTCGCCAGCGGCGCCATTGGCACCTTCACCTTGTCGGACTCCGTGGCCGCGCCGCGCAGCTGGGAGCAAACCTCGGGCGAGAACACCGCCTATCCGCGTTACCCGTCCGAAGACTGTTACTTCATCGCCGGCACGCAGGGCTCCATCGCCGTGCCGACATTGCGCACCTGGAGTTATGCGAAGGACGGCAAGGAGCCGGGCTGGTGGACACCTTTTGTCGAACAGGTCTTGCCGCTTGAGGCGGTAGACCCGCTGGCCGCACAGCTTGAGCATTTCTGCAATTTGATCGAGGGCAAAGCAGAGCCGATAATCACCGTGTCCGATGCGTTGCAGAGCCTGCTGACCGTGGAAGCCGTACGGCAGTCGATAGCTACCGGCAAAACCGTTGCCCTGCAGGACCTCGCATGACGCCCGAATAAAAACCAGCCGAAAGATACATTCAATGAAAACAGTGCTTGTCCTCAATGGCCCGAACCTCAACCTGCTGGGCACCCGTGAACCCGCGGTGTATGGCTCGCAAACCCTCGGCGATGTCGAGGCGCTGTCCGAAGCCGCTTGCAAAGCGCACGGCCTCAAGCTCGATTTCCGCCAGAGTAACCATGAGGGCGTGATGATCGATGCCATCCAGGAAGCCGGCCGGGCGCAGGCTGCCGGCACGTTGATCGGCGTGGTGCTCAATGCCGGTGCCTACACGCATACCAGCGTGGCCCTGCACGACGCGATCAAGGGCTCGGGTGTAACGCTGATTGAACTGCATATCAGCAACGTGCATGCGCGCGAGGCTTTCCGCCACCATTCCTATATATCGCCGGTGGCCAAAGCGGTGATGGCCGGGTTTGGTGTCAAGGGCTATGCGCTGGCGATTGGCGCGCTGGCTGAAATTACCAAGCCTGCCTGAAATGCTTGGCTGGTGGGTGGAGCGTTGATGCATGACGACGCCCCCGAAATTTCCGGTCGATGAGCGTGAGATTGAGTTCAGTGCCATCCGCGCACAGGGCGCGGGCGGGCAAAACGTCAACAAGGTGTCCAGCGCGATTCACCTGCGGTTTGATATTCCTGCCTCGTCCTTGCCGGATGCCGTCAAGGACCGCCTGCTGGCCCTGAACGACAGCCGCATCACGCAGGAGGGCGTTTTTGTACTCAAGGCCCAGCAGCACCGCACGCAGGAAATGAACCGCAGCGATGCGCTGGAGCGCTTGCAGGAAGTCATCAACAGCGTGGCCTCGCCGCCCAAGGCCAGGCGTGCAACCAAACCGACTTACGGTTCAAAACAGCGGCGTCTGGAAGGCAAAAGCCAGCGTTCAGCCATCAAGGGCCTGCGGGGCAGGGTGGATGAGTAAGCCGGTTCGTTAAAAGCCTTTTGGCCTTGTTTAAAGCAATGACGACGGCTGTGTCTTTTCGTAGCCTACGACTGGCGTGACGCGTTCGGCGGCCTGCCTGGCGAGTTCCCGGTCACGTATCGCGAACAGGCGTTCGAGATCATGTGCCGGGTCGGTTGCTGGATCTGGCTGCGTTGACTCAAAAGCCTGCCCCGGCAAACCGGGTGAGCCCACGACTGCGGCAGGAAAGGGGCTGGCCGGCTCCTCGGCCACATTGTGTTTATGCTGCTCCTGCCAGTAAGTCCTGCCCGGCAGGACCGTGTAAGGACAGCTGTCTTCCACTTCGAACTGCCAGGAAATACCGTGCAGCCATTCCTCTGCCCTGGGTTCGAAGTGCCTGATGTCGGCGAGCAGTGCCTGCTGGAAGGCAAAGGCATAGTTCATGAGGCGCTTGTCCCAGTGTTTGATGACGAGCCGCACATACATGCCCTGGCCGCGGGTGCGGCTTGATACCAGCAGCATCTGGCAATCTATCCATTGAGGGGGAATGCCGCTTTTGCGCAGGACGTCGCGCATCAACACCTGCACCAGCTGGCGCCGCGTGGCGTTTTCGGAGCCGTCTTCTATGGTGAGCGGGTTGTCCCAGGGGGAACGGCTGGGGGCGGGCTGGCTGTGGGCGGGCGCGCTTTTGGAGTCGCCGAACCATTGCTTGAAAAAATTTTTCATCTGAATAGGCCCTGGTGCAGCCCGATTCCCGGCTTTTTCAGTCCGGGTTTAGTCGGATGTATTTTTAACGCGAAGGTGTCAGCAGACACTTTATGCCTATTGGGGCGTCGAGCCAAGCAGAAAATGCTCAAAATCTGACCTGGATGGGCATGGTTTTTGCACATTTTGAGGGTCTTTCAGAGGTGTTTCTGCCTGAAACCCCTGGATTTCAGCCCAAACAAGCCTAACCTGAAATCAGCAGGTCGTGCATGCGGGGCCTGGGGATCACATTCGTCTGTGCAGGCAAACAGGCCTGCGTCAGCGTGAAGGGCTGGGCTGTGATAACTTCCACCCCAATTCAAGATATCTGGGGGAATGACAATATGAACAACTTGCAGCAGCCTGCGGGCGCGCAAACGCGGGATCCTCAGTACGATCTTCTGGAAAGCCGTGTAAAAGCCCTTGCGCCAGCCCGGCTCAAAGGCATGCGCCGCGGCATTGAAAAAGAAAGCCTGCGCGCCCAGCCCGGCGGCGGCCTGGCCCTGACGCCGCACCCGGCGGCACTGGGTTCCGCCCTGACGCACCCTTGCATCACCACCGATTTCAGCGAGTCGCAAATCGAACTGGTTACCGGCGCCCACAAGGACGTGGCCCGCACACTGGAAGAACTCACGCAGATTCACCAGTTCACCTACCACAGCATGCAGGCGCTGGGCGACGAGATGCTCTGGGTGTCGAGCATGCCCTGTAACCTGCCAACGGACGAAACCATTCCGATCGCGCGTTTTGGTTCGTCCAATGTCGGCCGTGCCAAAAGTGTCTACCGCATGGGCCTCTCCCACCGTTATGGCCGGCGCATGCAGACCATCTCGGGCATTCACTACAACTGGTCCTTGCCCGAGGTGACCAACGAGCAGTACTTTGGTTTGATCCGCAACTTCCGTCGCCAGGCGTTTTTGTTGCTCTATCTGTTTGGTGCATCGCCGGCCGTCTGTTCGAGTTTTGTGGCCGGCCGCCAGCATGAGCTTCAGCCGCTCAACGGCAGCACCATGTACATGCCGCATGGCACCTCGCTGCGCATGGGCCGGCTGGGTTACCAGAGTGACGCCCAGGCCTCGCTGGCCGTCAGCTACAACAGCCTGGAAGGTTACGGCGCTTCCTTGCAGGACGCCTTGACCCGGCCGTATCCGGCCTACGAAGCGGTCGGCATCCGCAACCCGGGTGGCGACTACAACCAGCTCGCCACCACCTTGCTGCAGATCGAAAACGAGTTTTACGGCACCATCCGGCCCAAACGGGTGATCTTCCCGGGCGAGCGTCCCCTGCATGCGCTGCGTGAACGCGGCGTCGAATATGTCGAGGTCCGCCTGATGGACCTGGACCCGTTCGAGCCCGTGGGCATCACCGCACAAACCATGCGTTTTCTGGACGTGTTTTTGCTGCACTGTTTGCTGGCCGACAGCCCGCCGGACACGCCCGAAGAAATTGCCGAACTCAAGTTCAACCAGCACCACACCGCCGCACGCGGCCGCGAACCCGGCCTCACGCTCAAGCGTGGTGGCCAGGAAGTGTTGCTGACAGGCTGGGGCGCCGAGGTGATCGCACAATGCCGCCCCATCGCCGATGCGCTGGATGCGGCGCAAGGCGGCAGCGACTACCGCGATGCCTTGCAGAGCGCCGCCGACCGCCTGGCCCAGCCCGACACCACACCCTCGGCCCGCGTGCTGGCGGCCATGGCCCAGGACTTTGACAACTCGTTTATTCGTTTTGTGCGCGCGCAGGCGCTGCAGACCCAGGCGAGCTTGCTCGCTCTGCCTTTCAGTGACGAGCAGCAGGCACGTTATGTTGCCTTGTCGCAGACGTCCATCGCCGAGCAGAAAAAGATAGAAGCCGGCGACACCATGCCGTTTGAAATTTACCGCGAGCAATATGTCTCGGCCGAGCGCCTGGGGCTGTCGGCTGCCACGCCGGTCCAGGCCTGAGCTGGATTTATTTTTGGGCGGAAGCCGCAGGTACCAGTGCTGACAGGCGCTCGGCGGCAGTCATGGGCCTGTCGCGGCCAGGGCTGCCCGGAGGCGGGCCAAGGCGTTCACTCGAGGCCGGCGGCCTGCGGGCCGTATGGCTGGCGAGCGGGTCCACCACCAGGTCAAGCGAGGCAACATAACGGTCAGCTTCCTCGCGCACTGTACCCAGTACCGTGCTGCCGGTCATCAGTGCAATGCCGTCATTGCGGTTGAGGATGTCGCGTACCTGCTGCCTCTTGTAGCCGGGCAGGTTGGTGTAGAGGAATTCACTCAATGCATCCGGCAGGAAAAATTGCGAGGTCAGCAGTGTGCGTGTGCCGCTGAACACCTTGAAGTGGATGTGGGTGGTGCGGCCCTCATACCAGCCCGGATAGACAGACCGGAAGACAACCAGGCCATCGGCACCCGTGGTCAGTGTGCCGCGCAAAAAGGTCACGCCCACGGCGGATATATTGCGGCTGTCGCCCTGGCCGGCATAACCGGAATAAATGCCGGCGGCGTTGCAGTGCCAGACATCGACACGTGCATTGGGCACAGGGGCGCCGCTGCTGTCCATCACGGCAAAACGTATGTCCAGCGGCACGCCGGGCAGGCCTTCGGTGATGTCGGCGCGTACCTTGCCTGCGTCAAAGTAGTACGGGCCTTCGGTGGCCTGTGCCGTCAGCGGCAGGGCTGCGGCGCCGGCCTTGCCGGTGGCTGCATTTGTGCCGGTCGTGACGAATCCGGTTACGCCGGCGCTCGCTACGCCAAACGCCAGCCAGTGGCGGCGGTTGAGTTTTTTGTGGGAGCTTGAAGGCTTGTCTTGAGAGTTCATGGAGGCTTCCGGTGAGCAGGGGCGGGGTTCAGGCAGTGTGATTTCGCCATGTATACGGACTGTATGGCGATTGTTTGCCCGGTGTAAATACCATGGCTGCCGCTCCTGGTGCGGGACACCAGTCTGTTGGGACGCCTTCCCATTGCCTTCGGTAGCTTGCATTGCTGCATCCGGGTGGCTGCAAACCCTGCGCGCATCCGACTAAAGTCCTAGATCAAAACCCTTTTGTTCACCCTGATTTGGACGAAATTCTGTGGGCAGAAGAACCGGCACGGCCGGACGCCAGTGCGGCGCCATGGCGGCAAGAGGGACGGGGTACGCTTTTTTTGCTATGAATAGAGTAGCCGGTTGCGCCGGTGGTGTAAGGCTTGAAGGCCTGTCTGGCTAAAAATCAGCCTTCAGCCCCGCAGTCCTGTACCGGCTGGGGTTGGCACCTGTCACCTTGCGCATCAGGCGCCTGAGTGCCGTGGCGTCCTCGTAGCCCACCTGTCCGGCCACGCGGTCTATGCTCATCCGGCTGGACTCAATCAGCATGCGGGCGCGGTTCAGCCGGACGCTCTGTACCAGTGCCATCGTGCTTTTGCCGGTGGCCTCCTTCACATGCCGCGACAGTGTTCTCTGGGACATCGCAAACTCCTGCGCCAGGGCCTGCACGCTGGGTGGATGGGGCAGGGCCGATTCGATGCGCTTGACCAGGCGGGCGACCAGTTCGTTTCCGTTGGACAGCATGGCCGGCACGACAAAAGGCGCCTGCGCCTGCCGGCCGTCTATCAGCAGGATGCGCCCAACGGCGTCTGCCAGGGCCACGCCGAACTGGACCCGCAGCAGGTGCAGCATCAAATCGGTTTGCGCGAAAGCCGCGCCGGCCGTGCTCAACGGACCGTCAGCGCAAACCATGCGGTTGGCATCGACGATGCAGAGCGGCTCCATGCGCTGCAACTCAGCCGCCAGCCACCAGGATGTGGTGACCCGGCGCCCGGGCAGCAGGCCGGCGGCTTGCAGCAAAAAAACCGCCGAGCAGGATGCCGCGACACGGCCGCCCAGGGCGGCATGCGAGGCGACGGCGCGCACCAACCGCTGCGCATCCGCGCTGGCCAAACCCTTGGTGATCGCACCTGGACTGTCCAGGCCAAGGCCGGGAATAATCCATGTCCCTGCATTGGGTCCATGCCGTTTGGGCAGGGCGGTGGTGCCCACCTGTATGCCTGAGCTCAGCGGCACGGAACCACCGGATGCCGACAGCACGCGCCAGGTCGGGCGTGCCAGTTTCAGGCGCGGTGCCAGGGCGGCCGCTGCCTGCAGGACATCCAGCGTGGCGGCCACGCTGCTGGCGTAGGCACCGGGGAGAAGCAGAATGGTGAAATCAGTCATTGGCTGAAAACGCTTTAAACATGTCTAAATCGACACTGGCAGTCTAGCCGCTTGTCGCATCCAATGGTGGCATTCCATCACCAAGGTGCCAGATGCCACAACGCAGCATGCAAGAGGACGATGCCCTCGAAGATTTCACGCCCCGCCAGATCACGCTCGATGGCGTGACCAAAACCGTACACGTGACCGGTGCAGGGCCGGCCGTGCTTGTCATGACCGAGATGCCGGGCATCAGCCCGCAGGTTGCGCGTTTTGGCCGCTGGGTGCGTGATGCGGGTTTCACCGTTTATATGCCCTCGCTGTTTGGCCGGGACGGCGCGGTAGCGAGCGCGGAGGAGGGCGCGGCAGTCTTCAAGCGCGCCTGTGTCAGCGCCGAGTTCCGCGCACTGGCAGCAAACCAGTCGAGTCCTGTGACGCAGTGGCTACGCGCGCTGGCGCGGCTGGCCCACCAGGAATGCGGTGGCCCCGGCGTTGGTGCCATTGGCATGTGTTTCACCGGCAACTTTGCGCTCTCGATGATGCTGGAGCCTGCGGTGCTGGCGCCGGTGTTGTCCCAGCCGACCTTGCCGCTCAGCGACCCGGCCGGCCTGGAGATTGCACCCGAGGAACTCGCGGCTGTCCATCAGCGGCTGGAGCGGGAAGACCTCACGGTGCTGGCCTACCGTTTTGAAGGCGACAGGTTTTGCCGGGCCCAACGTTTTGCGGCTTATGCCGAGGCACTGGGCGAGCGCTTCGTGGGGCGCGTGTTGCCGGACAGTGCCGCCAACCGGGAGGTGCCGCCGTTTTTCGCGCAGCATGTGACAAGCCCGCACAGCGTGGTGACAGCGCATTTGATTGACGAGGCGGGCCAGCCTACGCTGGCTGCACGGGACGAAATTCTGGCGTTCTTTTCTCGGCGCCTGATGCCCCGGGACTAGAGCCTGTTTTGGGCTTGGCCGATGAAGGACATGACGGAAAACCCAATACCGTTCATTTCAAACCCAGCCACCTCGTGCATGCCCATTCGCAGGTGTACACGGATTGATGGTGCGTTGTCACGGCGGATAAAAAGAATACCTTCGCGGTCAGGCTGCAGGCGGCGCAGTTCCTGAAACAGTGCCCGCGCCAGGCCTTTGCAGCGTTCCGATGCTGCGACACAAATCGGTCCGTAGACATAGGCGTCAGCGGAGCCCGGGTAGGCTGCGAGCATGGTGCGAATGATGGGAAAATCGGCATTCATGGCCCGTGTGGTGGTCATGAGAAAACCGAGTACGCCCTGTTCCCCACGTGCCACCACCAAAGGCATGTCGGCCATCATGGCCGCTATGCGGTCGCGCGGCAGTTCCCCCGACAGGGCGCCTCCGTGCGCGATTTGATTTGCGGCCTGCAGTTCCAGTTTCGGGCTGGACCACGTTGCTGCCCAGTGATGTCAGCACCCCCGGCACGGGAAGGGCGCAACGGGAAAATAGCTTGCGATGCATGTTGTCTCCTGAAAATCAGTTGCCCGGAAAACTTGCCGGACTTGGCGGCCCGCCAGCTTCGGGTGTGCGTTCTGCTGTTCTTCTTTTTGTAATTCCTTGCAGCCAGTCTAGGTCTTGATTGGTATATTTTTTATAACAATAGAGTAATAAATATGCACGAATAGATGGAACCGTGCCGCCGGGCACCGTCTTGTGCCGGGATCAGTCCGCCGGGTCGCCGCTGATGGCCGCTGCACGCCTGGTGCGCCCGCCGTCGGAGGCCGCCTTGCGCATCTTGCGGACCACGCTGTGCGCGATTTCCCGGAAAGCCTGCGATGCGGCCGAGGGCGCGCGCAGTGCATCGGTCACCATGACGATTTCGCTCGGCAGGTGGGGGGCGCTGATCGGGCGGATCACCGTCTTGCGGTTGGCCGGCAGCAGCGCCGCGTAGGGCGGCATGATGGCCGCGCCGAACCCGGCCTCCACCAGGCTGATGACCGTGCTGAGCTGGGTCACCTCGACATTCACCACGGGCTCAAGGCCCAGGCGGGCGAAGGCCCGGTCCAGGTCGGCGCGGAACGGGTTGCCCGGCGCCTGCATCACCAGGCCTGCCGACGCCATCTGCGCCCAGGGGATGGTGCGCCGGCTGGCCAGCGGATGGGTCTTGGGCAGCAAGGCCATCAGGGGGCCGCGCATCAGCGGCTCGACGGCGAAGTCCGGCTGGTCGCTCGCGAATGCGCCGAAGCCTATGTCGACGGTACCGGCCTGCAGGCGCTGCAGGATGGACTCAGCCGGGATATCAAGCAAGCCCACCGTGATGTCGGGGTACTCGGTGCGAAACACCTGGGCCATGCCGACCAAAAGCCTGGCGGCGAGAAGCGGCGGGGCTGCCACCACCACGTGCCCGCGCTGGCGCGCCTCCAGCGCCTTGACATTGCCCACCGCGCGAGAAAGATCTGCCAGCAGGCGCATGCAAGGCGCGCGGAACTCCTCGCCTGCGCGGGTCAGCAGCACGTGACGTGTGCTGCGGTCGAACAGGCGCGTACCCAGGCTGGACTCGAGCTCGCGTACCAGGATGCTCAGCCCGGACTGCGAAATATGGATCCGCTGCGCTGCCTTGCTGAAGCTGCCTTCGTCGCAGACCGCCACAAAGGCTTCCAGTTGCCGCAATGAAAGTGTCATGGTTGTGGCTCAGATGAATTATCAAAATTCCATATCAATTGATATGAACAATTCAATATACATCATGAAAACCGGCTGCTAGATTAGCAGGCATGCCACATTCCGGAGTCATGTTTTGAGCGATCGTGTTTTTGCCGATTACAACCAGGCCGAGCTCGACGCCCAGTACGACAACCAGCGTGCCTGCCCCGATTTCGCCGGCATCCTGGAGCGCGCTGCGCAGCTGAGCCAGGGCGCCGCCGGCCTGGCCGGCGAGCGCGACGTGCGCTGGGGTGACGATGCGCGTGAGAGCCTGGACATCTACCGGCCTGCCGCGCCAGGCCCCCTGGCTGGCTTGCCGGTGGTGGTCTACGTACATGGCGGCGGCTGGCTGATCCTGGACAAGAGCAGCAGCGCTTTTGCCGCGCCTGCTTTCACCGAAGCAGGTTGCCTGTTTGTCGCCCTGGGCTTCCACACGGCGCAGAGCGTGGACTTTTCCACCATGGTCGAGCGCGTGCGCCATGGCATAGGCTGGATCGCACAGAACATCCATCGCCATGGCGGCGACCCGGCGCGCATCGTGCTCGTCGGCCACTCCTCGGGCACGCACCTTGTCACGCAGTGCCTCATGCACGACTGGACAACGCTGGCCCCGCGTGCGCGACCGTTTGCGGGCGCGGTGCTGGTCAGCGGCCTGGGCGACCTGGAGCCGGTGCGGCTGTCCTATCGCAATACACGCCTGAAGCTCACTCAGCCGGACGTGGCCCGTTACTCGTTGCTGGCCAGCGAGGTCAGCGCGTCCTGCCCTGTGGATGTGCTTGCTGCGCAGGACGATACGCAGGAGTTTCAGCGCCAGGCCGCGGATATGGCCAGCTACCTGCACGCACGAGGCCTGTTGCGGCAGCACTATGTGGTGCCTGGCAAGAACCATTTTGATGTGATCCTGGACCTTGCCGATCCCGGCTCGCGGCTGTTTCAGGGTGTCCATAGCCTCGCAAGTAGCCAGGGCCAGCCATGATCGGCACCCGACCCATGCCAGGTTCAACATCCGGTGTCGCCCCCACCCTGATCCTGCACGGGGGGCGCATCCATACGGGCGACGCGACGGCCGGCACAGTGCAGGCCGTGGCGATCCGCGGCCACGAGGTACTGGAGGTTGGCACCGATGCCCAGGTGCTGCGCAACGCCGGTCCCGGCACGCAACGGGTGGACCTGGCGGGGCGCACCGCCATCCCCGGCATGACCGATGGCCATGCACACCTGGACCGCGAAGGCCTGCGCCACCAGTTGCCCAGCCTGGCCAAGGCCAGCTCGGTCGAGGACGTGCTGGACGTGATTGCCGATGAGGTCCGGCGGCATCCGCCGGGGTCCTGGATCGTCACCCAGCCGCTGGGCCAGCCGCCCGAATACCACCCCGGGCCGGGGGGCCTGGCGGGCGGCCGGATTCCCAACCGTCACGACCTGGACCGCGTGAGCCCGCAGCACCCGGTTTATATCCGCCCGATCTGGGGCTACTGGCGCAACGCCACGCCGCTGGTCTCGGTGGCCAACAGCCTGGCGCTGGCGCGCGCCGGCATAGGCCCGCATACGCGCTCGCCGAGTCCGGACGTCGTGATCGAAGCCGATGCGCAGGGCGCGCCCACTGGCGTGTTTTACGAACACACGCTGGTGCCATTGGTGGAGCACACCTTGATGCGCGCCGCGCCGGGTTTTACGGCAGCGCAGCGCGAAGCCGGCCTGCGGCATGCGATGGGCCAGTACAACCGCGTGGGCACGACTGCGGTCTTCGAGGGCCATGGTGTGGCCAGCGAAGTCGTGCAGGCGTACAAGGCCGTTCACGCGGCCGGTGATTGCAGCGTGCGTGCGGTGCTGACCTTCAGCCCCAACTGGCAGTTGCGGGGGCAGGGCGATGCGGCGCAACTGCTCAGTGACTGGGGCGCCTGGTTGGGCGGCCGTGGCATGGGCGATGCGTGGCTGCGCATGCAGGGCCTGTACGCTGAACTCGACGCTGAACCGGGGAACAACCGCCTGCGCGCCGCCAACCACCCCTGCACCGGCTGGGCCGGCTTCCAGGCCGGCTGCGCCCTGCCGCAGGATGCGCTGGAGGTGCTGGTGGTTGAGGCCGCGCGCGCGGGCATCCGCCTGGCCGGCATCTGGCCCAACCTGTTGCCATTGTTCGAACGCGCCAACCGGGCGCACCCGATAGCGCCCCTGCGCTGGGTCTGGGGCCACCAGAGCGTGTTGACGCGCGAGCAGATCACCCGCATCAAGGACCTGGGCCTGGTGATCACCACACACACCAACCGCCACATCTACAAGGACGGCGACCGCCTCATGCAGCGCCAGCCGCCGGGCGGCGATGAGATCGTGCCGCTGCGCCGCCTGCGTGAGGAAGGCATCGAAGTGGCCTTTGGCAGCGACAACCTGCCGCCGTCCCTGTTCGGCCCGATCTGGCACGCCACCGCGCGCCAAAGCCGCAGCGGCCAGGCAGTGGGCCCAGACCAGGCCATCACGCGCGAGCAGGCCCTGCACATTGCTACCCGCGGTGGTGCCTACCTGTGCTTTGACGAGCATCAACGCGGCACGCTGGCACCCGGCATGCTGGCCGACGTGGCTGTTCTCAACGCCGACCCGCTCAGTTGCCAGGACGAAGTCCTGCCCCATATCCATGCGGACATGACCGTTGTCCATGGCCGCGTGATTGACCTGCCCGATCTACCTTCCAGGAGTCCTTGACATGAATCTTCAGCGCAATAAATCAGCCGGCTTTTGGGTTGCGGGCGTCTTCTCTGCCCTGGCCGTTTGCTCGGCACCTGTTCACGCAGCCGAGGCCGACAGCTGGCCCAACCGCCCGGTGCGTGTCATCGTGCCTTATGCGCCGGGCAACACCGGCGACATCACGCTGCGCCAGATACTGCCGCAGCTGGAGGAACGTCTTGGCGTGCGCTTCCTGATCGACAACAAGAGCGGCGCCTCGGGCAATATAGGCGCCGAGGAAGTGGTGCGCGCCAGGCCAGACGGCTACACCCTGCTGCTGGGCGCCACCAACAACTACGTGATCAACCAGCACCTGATCAAGGGCATGCGCTTTCACCCGCAGAAGGACCTGGCGCCGGTCACGGTGATCAGCAACGCACCTTCGGTCATCGTGGTCAACGCAAGCCTGCCCGCCAGGTCGCTCAAGGAACTCAGCGCGCTGGCCACCCAGAGCCCAGGCAAACTTGCCTTCGCCTCGCCGGGCATAGGCACGCCGCCGCACCTGGCGGCGGAGTTGTACAAACAGCTGGCCGGCATAGACCTGATCCATGTGCCTTATCGCGGTTCGCCGCCGGCAGTGCAAGGGCTGATTGGTGGCGAGACGCAGGTCTACATCACGGCCTTCAGCTCGGTCGCCGGCAACGTGAGCGCGGGCAAGCTCAGGGCATTGGCCGTGGCCAGCCCGCAGCGCCTGCCCATCCTGCCTGACGTGCCGACCACGGCGCAGCAGGGCCTGCCGGAACTGGTGACGGGCAACTGGTGGGGGCTGTCCGCACCGGTGGGCACCGATGCAAAAATCATCCAGAAGCTGGCCGGCACCATCCGGGAGATCCTGGCCGACCCGGCCGTGCGGCAGAAGTACGCCGACCTGGGCGTCACCGCCGTCGGCAGCACACCGGCCGAGTTCGCAGCGCAGATCGCACAGGAAACTGCCGTGTGGAAGAAGGTGATAGAGCGCGCCAACATTCAGGCGGAATGATTCACCGGCAGGGCGCCCGTGGCACGGGCTTTGTTGACCGGCATGCGGTGCCAATAGCGGGTGATCAGGCGGCCGAAAACCATGGGTGCTACCATCCACGCCGCTGACAAACATTTCATTTCTGCCAATGCACTCCATTTCTCCTTCCTTTTGCACAGGCTCCACGCGCAGCCTGCTGAGGGGGAGATGCGTCGCTGTGTGTGAGACCTGGCCATACAAGCCGGTCGCACATTCCTCAGCCCAGCGATAACTTTTCCTCTTTTCCGCGCAAACCATATATATCGCTGGGCACCCGCCCCGCGCGATTGCGGCCGCATGCCGGCATCGGCTATGGCCGATAACCCTGGCCTCCGTTGAGGCTGGGGCAATAAATTTTGGTTTTATCGGAAAACGCGCGCTGCCCTGAACAACAGGTATTAGTCCGCCTGCACTGGCTGCCAGTAAACGGCTTGTATACGGGCCAGGCAATGCATGAAATGCATTGGCAGTGCGCATGACGACTGGATTGAATGCGATGGAATTCACAAAAAAATTTCTCCGGGCCAAGAGTCCCTGCGCGGACGGCTTTCGCTGGTTTGTCCGCAACGTCGAAGACGGCAGCGGTTACCAGGATGCCCTGGATACGCTGGTTGGCGCCGGGCGTGTTGACGATGCGTGCTGGCTTTTGACGCAGTTTGGTCCCACCAACGAAGTCATGCGGGTCGATGCACTTGGCGCCGAAGCTATCGTCTTTGCGGGCACCATTGAGGTTCGCGGGAGCATCGATGTCGATACGGTACTCCAGGCAGGGCGATCGATTCGGGCGGGTGGCGGCGTACGCGCAGGTCGCGCCATCGTGGCAGGGGAGGGCATACGGGTCGCGGGCAGTATCCACAGCAATGGCACGCTCCAGGCCGGCGGTGATGTCCGGGCCGATTGGGGCATCGATGTCCAGGAGTCCATTCTTTGCGGCGGAGATGTCCGCGCTGCCTGGGATTTGATCTGCCACGGCAAACTCTCGTTGACCGGCGGTGCCTTCATCGGACAGGACCTGATCGTCCAGGGATTGGTCGAGTGCGGCAAGGGCCTGAGCGCTGGCGGCACCATTGTCGGCTCGGACAGTATCCGGGTCGGGCGGGGCATCCTGGCTGGCGGGGCAATCAATGGTGGAATGCACCTGGAAGCCGGCTGGGGCATCAAGTCCGGTGAATCCATCCAGGCGAATGGATCCATCAAGGCCGGCGAGAGCCTGTCTGCAGGTGATGAAATCCGCGCGGGCGCGGGCTATGGGATCTATGCCGGACTGAACGTCCAGGTGGAGTCCTGGGCGTCCAGCGCGCAAGTGAGGGCACAGAGAAAACCGGAAGGCCTGATGAGTGGCTGCTGGGCGGGACCACGCATCCTGTGAAGGGTGCCCGGCGCGGTTAGTGGGTCAAGGCAGCTGGCGTAGCAGTGCTTCTTTGCGCCAGTAGTCTGCGGCACTGTAATAACAACCCTCCCGCACGCAGCCGTTGAGGCCGCAGAAGCTGTGGATCAGGTCGGTGGCGTGCGCAAGGTGAGGACGATCATGTACGGCCCGCCCCATGCGACCGACATGTTGCGCCTGACACCAGGGCGTCACAGGGGAGTCACAAAAAAAACATTTAATCACGCAAGGGGCAATAGTCCGCATATCAATATCGTCCGCTGGCCTTGCGTGGCGGGATCAGGTTTAACGTTCAGATGCAAAAACCAAGTACAAGCTCCAGTAATGCCTTGGGCCAGCGCTTGCTGGCTACATTTTTTACCGTCCTGTTGTTGACCCTGATCGGCACGGCCATTGGCTTGTGGTCCTTGTACCGGATCAATGACGCAACAAACAGGATGGTTCAGCAAAGCGTTGCGACCGAGCGGCTGGTGGCCGATGCCTACCGCTACCAGGAGATCAATGCGGCGCGATACAAAGCCATGGCGCTGAGTTCCGAGCCTGAGGTGGGAGACATTCTTGCGGCCGACATTCTGGAGACGGAGCGGCGCTACGACGCGCTGATCAGGCAGGTGGCGGGGCGCCTGCAAACAGAAGATGAGCAGCTATTGCTTGAACAAACAGTTGTTGCGGGCAAGAATTTTGTGCTTGCCCAATCCGAACTGGTGGCTGCACGTGACTCCGGATTGACCGAACGTATCCGGCGGGTGTACTCGGAGCGGTTTTTACCGTCATCCGATGCGCTGCTGCTTGCCGTTGCGGCCTTGGCGGACTCACAGCGCAGGGCGATTGATGGCGCTGCCAGCCAGATCGGCCGATGGAGCGCCATGGCCCGCACTGCATTGATCGTCTTCAGCATTGCCGCGCTGGTGCTGGGCTCCGTTCTTTCCCTGTGGCTGGTGCGCAGCATAACCCGGCCCATACGGCTCGCGGGGGTCACGGCCGACCGGGTGGCAGGCCTGGACCTGCGCCAGGACATCAAGGGGCATGAGCGCGATGAAGCCGGCCGGCTGCTGATGTCGCTGGGAGTGATGCAGGGTGCGCTGCGCACGCTGGTGCGCCAGGTGCGTGGCTCGACCCTGGACATCAGCAGCGCCTCAACCGATGTTGCGAATGGCAGTGTCGACCTTTCCAGCCGGACGGAAGAGGCTGCGACCAGCCTCCAGCAGACTGCGGCCTCGCTTGAATTGATCACGCAGGCCGTGCAACGGTCTGCCGAGGCCGCACACCACGCGGAAGAGATGGCCTCGTCGGCATCCACCCTGGCCGTCCAGGGCGGAAACGCGATAGGCGAGATGGTCTGCACCATGGAGGGGATTCTTCAGTCCTCGCGCCATATCGAGAGCATCCTTCATGTGATCGACAACATTGCCTTTCAGACCAACCTTCTGGCGGTGAATGCGGCCGTTGAAGCCGCCCATGCAGGACCGCAGGGGCGTGGGTTTTCTGTGGTGGCTGCTGAGGTCCGCGGCCTGGCTAACCAGTCGGGCACGGCTGCCCGTGAAATCAGGACGCTGATCCAGGCATCCGTGCAGCGGGTAGAGTCCGGCGTCCACTTGGTCAACCATGCGGGCCAGACCGTGAACCAGACCGTGGCCGCGATTCAGAACGTGGCACGCAGCATCAGCGAGATCAGGGGCACGACGCAGGCGCAGACCCATGACATTTCCAGAATCAATGTCGCGGTCTCGCAACTGGACCTGATGACCCGGGAGAACTCATCCCTGGTGGAGCAGTCTGCCTCGGCTTCAGAGCGCTTGCGCTGTCAGGCGCATGAACTGGCCGCGATCATCAGCCGCTTTGTGCTGCCCGAGCATCCGGATGGAGAACTCACTGCAGCGCCGCATACGCACGCGCGTGTCCCGCAACTGGCCTGGAGCGCCTGAGACACCCCCGGTGTCTGGAGGCTCAAGGCAATAGGCGCAGCAAGGCTTCATCGCGCCAATAGTCCGCTGCGCTGTAATAGCCCTCCCACACGCAGCCGTTGCAGCCGCGGCCGCAGCAACTGGTGGGCTCTGGCGGTGGCGTGCGCAAGGTGATGCCGGCAACCTGGGCGCGCTGCTGCAGGGTGCTGAACAGGGCCAGCACGGCTTCGCGGTCCGAAAGTCCGGCGGGGCAGTCCTGCATGTCTGTCGGGTGCGCTCGGTCTCAGGGTTTCTTTGAAGGGCTCATGCGCCGCCGGGCATACAGTCCGATGAAGGCCACGCCCAGCACCAGCGCAAACCAGCCTACCAGGGACGACTGGGCCACGATGCCCTGCATGCCTGGTGAGGTGATGAAATAGGGGGAAATCAGCACGCCCAGGCCAATCAGGCTGCACAGGATGCCCTTGAACAGCAGCTCGTTATTGGCCTTCTGGCTGGCCCGGCTTTGGGCTGTTTCGGTGCCTGTGCTGTAGGGGGTTTTGCTGGGACGTTGTTTGGGAGGCTTGGGCAAGGACATGGATAGGGGCGAGGGCGCTGTTGGGTTTTACGGGACGGTTGGGGTTTGCGGCTGGTTCCCCCGATTCTCCCCCATTGACCCGGGGCCTGCGTGTGGCTTTCCCCCATTTACAGCGGGGTTGGGCCCTCCCGGGCCGGGCGTCGATAATCGGGGCTGGCTGAATTGCGCAATGCAAAACACCGCCCCTGCATCTTTTCGCCGCAATCCAGACTTCGAACCAAGAAAGAACACGCCGATGGCCATCCAGTGGTTTCCCGGTCACATGCACCTGACCAAAAAAGCCATCAGTGAGCGCATCAAGGAAATTGATGTCGTCATTGAGCTGCTCGACGCACGCCTGCCCGGCTCCAGTGCCAATCCCATGCTGGCCGAACTGACCAGCGGCAAGCCCGCCCTCAAAGTGCTGAACAAGCAGGACCTGGCCGATCCGGCCTGCACGCCGCTCTGGCTGGAGCACTACAACAGCCTGCCCGCGACCCGCGCGATTGAGCTTGATGCCAGTGAAACCGCGCCGGCGCGCCGCCTGATTGACGCCTGCCATGCGCTGGCGCCCACGCGCGGCAGCATGGTCAAGCCCATGCGGGTGCTGATCTGCGGCATTCCCAACGTCGGCAAATCCACGCTTATCAACACCCTGACCGGCAAACGTGCCACCAGGACCGGCGATGAGGCCGGTATCACCAAGGTCGAGCAGCGTCTGGTGCTGGCCGACGGCTTTTACCTGTGGGACACGCCGGGCATGCTGTGGCCGCGCATCATCGTTGCCAAAAGCGGCTACAACCTGGCCGCCAGCGGCGCGATTGGCCGCAACGCCTTCGAGGAAGAAGAAGTGGCGCTGGAATTGCTGGACTACCTGATCAAGCATTACCCGGCCTCGCTGGAGGCTCGCTACAAGGTCAAAGTGACACCCGGCATCACCGACGAGCAGATGCTCGAAGAAATTGGCCGCAAGCGTGGCGCGGTTTTACCCAAGGGCCGCATCAATCTGCAAAAGGCCGCCGAAATCGTGATCTACGAATTCCGCTCGGCCACGCTGGGCCGCATCACGCTGGAAACGCCGCAGGAGTTTGTCGAGTGGCTGGCAGCGGGCAAGCTGCTGGATGCCGAGCGACAGGTCAAGAAAGACAAGATTGAAACCAACCGCCTGATCAAGTTCAAGAAGATTCCCCGGCCGGAGCGCCCGGCGGATTGATTTTCAACGATTTTTATCATGAATAACGCCCGTGGCCGGCGTGAATGAAGCGCCACCAGCTATCAAAAAGAGAGCGTTCGACCGGCCTTCAGGCTCAGGCAATAAATTTCTGCTCGCGCAGCCAGGCATCCAGCCGCTCGGCAAACACCTTGTAGCCCTCAGCGTTGGCATGAATCTGGTCCGAGCGTAATTCAGCGCGTGACAGGACGTGTGACCAGCCGTCGGCAAACAGTGCCACGCCGGTGTCGCCGGCCACCTCGGCATAGACCTCGTGGTCTTTCAGCGAACCGGTGGCGGCCGCCATCAACACAGGTTTGGGTTGGGCGATCAGCACCACCTGCGTGCTGGCACCGGCAGTCTGCACGATTTGTTTGAGGGTCGCTTTGGTGCGGTCCACCGGCAGGCCGCGCAAAAAGTCATTGCCGCCTATGGACACCAGCACCAGCCCGGGCGTGTTGGCCTGCAGCAGGCCCGGCAAACGCGCCAGGGCACCGTCGCTGGTGTCGCCGTTCACGCCGGCGTTCTGCGTGACATGGCCGGTCAATTGTTCCAGCCGCTGCGGGTAACTGGTGTCCGGCGTTGCGCCATAACCAAAGGTCAGTGAATCGCCGAGGCAAAGCAGGGTGGCCTCCCTGGCCAGTGCCTGGCCCTTGGGTTTTGCGGTTTTGGAGCAGCCGGCGGCCAGCAGCAAGGTGGCGCCCAGGCTGCCCAGGAGCAACTGGCGGCGAAGCGGAGCGGAAGACAGGGTCATGGGTAGCGGTTAAAAAATTGAACAGGTGCAGGCCGGAGTCGAAATGGCAAAAAGGCTTGACAGCAGATAATTTGCATGCGGAATTCCCTGGATTGAGACAGGCAAGCTGCCTGGTCGAGACACAACAAACATCCTAAGTGAATTTAGGCCCGGCGCCGTCTGGCCGTTTGTTACGACATGCGGCTGTGGTAGTCTGGTTTCAGCAAGCAGCCTCCTGCCAGGGTGTGCCTGCAACCCGCTTGCAGGCCGCTGCGACCCCATTTTTTAGTGCATGAAGGAGTGCCTGGTTTTGAAGTTGTCCTGGATGCCTTGTCTGTCCATTGCCCGCTGCCTGGGCGCTTGCGGCCTGCTGGCCTTGCTGGCGGCTTGTGGCGCCCCGGTCAAACAGTTTCCCCTGCAAGAGAAATTTGATTCCACCGCGACCTACTCGCGCCTGTTTGACGCCACCGCCACCCAAACCTGCGAGGCGGCCCGGCGCGCCTTGCTGAGCCAGGGTTACATCATCAACACCGCCAGGGGCGACCTGGTGGAAGGCCAAAAGAGTTTCCAGCCCGAACCGGAGTCGCATCTGCAGATGGTGATAAGGGTCGTGTGTGCGCCGGACACCACCGATGGCAAAGTCAGCCTGGGCTTTGTCACCGCCCTGCAAGACCGTTACGCGCTGAAGAAGAGCAACAACTCGGCCAGCCTCGGTGTGGGGGCGATTGGTTCGGTTTCGCTGCCTTTCAGTTCTGGCAGCGAAACCATGGTCAAGATCGGCAGCGAAACCATCAGTACCGATGCGTTTTACGACCGCTTCTTTGACCTGGTTCGGCGTTACCTGCTGGCCAGCGACTGGATCGAACCAGAGCCCTGATTCGCCGGGTGTTCGTGCAAGGGCAGGAACCAGCCCAGCCCTGGTCAGGCCTTGCTTCTCAGCAGGCCATCCAGTCGCGTATCCCACCCGGCCCCGGGCAGCACGCTGGCCAGCGCGGAGTCGGGCATGGCAAAGCTGGCGCGCAGCACCTGCGCAAGCACGGCGCGGTAGTCGTGGTGCGCGGGCAGGTCTCGCGCTTCGTTGAGGTTGCCGCGCGCAAGACCTGTCCACTGGCCGTGCCAGCGGCCGCCGTTGATGTTGCTGCCGACCAGCCACATGGCATTGCCGTAACCGTGGTCCGTGCCTTTGGTGCCGTTCTCCACGGCTGTGCGGCCGAATTCGCTCATCACCACCACCACGTCGCCGGGTTCGGAAAAGTCCTGGCGTAGCTGGGCAATGCCGCGCCCCAGGTTGCCAAGGTTGTTGGCCAGCTGGCCGGTGCTGTTGCCCTGGTTGGCATGTGTGTCCCAGCCGCCGGCTGACAGGAAGCCCAGGCGCAGTTCCCTGTCGTTGCGCATCAGGGTGCCCAGGTGTTGGGCGTCCAGCTGCAGGCCCACGGGATCTGCGGCACCATTGCTTGCGGCCAGCATTTGTGCGTTCTGCGCCTGGACGCTGGCGGGTGTGCCGTCGCGGTCCAGCCTGCCGTCCCGCATGGCGGCCTCACGGTTGGCCATGTCGCGGCGGCCGGTTGCTGCGGCCTTCTCGGTACTGAGCTCCTGCGCGCTTTGCATGCGGCTACCCGCGCCCTGGCGGAAGGCCTCGCTGACCTTGTCGTTGCCGGCGTAAAGGTCCATCAGGGCCTGGCGGGTTTTGTCGTTGGCAAGCACGCCGGTTTTTTCTGCGGCCTGGCCGCGCGGTATCAGTTTGACGGGCGCGCCGCCCGCCAGGATGGCCGGATTCGCTTCGCCCACACCCAGCGCGCATACAGTGGACGAATGGCCGGCGCTGTTGATGCCTGCCGCCTTGTTCAGCCAGCCGGAGGCCGCGCTGGTTTTGCCGCTTTGCCCGATTTCCATTTCGTACTGCGCGGCAAAGTGCGAGCGGTTGGGGGCGGGCAGGCCGGCTGCCGGCACAAAGCCCAGCACGCCTTGCTGCCACAACGGCAGCAGGGGCGACAGCGCGGGATGCAGTGCAAAAGTGTTGTCAAGCCTGATGGCGGTGCGTGTGCTGCCGTCCGGCGCCGCAATCGCGATGTTGGGCCGCGTGTTGTAGTAGTTGGCATCGGCATACGGCACAAAGGCCGAGAGGCCGTCGTAGGCGCCGCGCAGCAAAACGACGACCAGCCGGCCCTGGCTTTTTTGTTTTGCGCCCAGGGGCGCGGCTTGTGCCCACACGCGCGGCGCAGCCATGGCGCCCAGCGCCAGGCCGGCGCCCGTGAGTATCCGGCGGCGGGAAAATTCAGGCTTGTGCATGGAGACCTCCTGGTGCCGGTGTGGCAAGGTTTATTTGTTCATGAAGTCGGGGCTGGCCAGCGTGAGGCCGGTGCGCAGGGCAGGCGGCTCCTGCGCGATGCGTCCACGGCTGGCATCGCTTAAAAACGCTTGCAGGTAGGTCGGCTCGCTGATGCGATTGCCCAGGGTCATGGCGTAGTCGGCGCGGCGCGTCAGGGCTTCCGGCGCCAGCCAGGTGGCCGCATCTGTTTTGTAGCCGTCGGGTGTTTGCCAGCCGTGCAGGGGCTGCCCGGCCTGCGCCAGGAAACCGAGCGTCAGCTGGAGTTCGCGCCTGTCCTTGATGCCGCCGCCTGCGGTGAGTGCGGAGCAGGCAAAGTCCATTGGTGTTTTGAAGAGTGTGTTGTCTGCACGCCAGAACTCGGGCGAGTTGACCAGCGTGCGCATGACCGCGCGTATATCGCCCTGTGTGTTGATGAAGGTGTTGCTCAATCGGTCTACCAGTGCCTGCGGCGGTTTGTCCGAGACAAAGGTGGTGGCCAGCCGCCGGGCGATGCGTTTGGCCGTGGCGGGCTGGCGTGCCAGCATGCGGATGGCGTCCTCGCCTTCGCGCACACCGTTGGCGCGGAAGGGACGGCCCAGCAAAGTCTTGTCGCCGTTGTCATGCAGGCGTTCGGCAAAACGGAAACCTTCGCCCTGCGGCAAACCGACGGTCCAGCCGGTGAGGATGCGAGCCAGCTCGCGCACATCGTTCTGGGTGTAGCCTGCATCGACACCCAGCGTGTGCAGTTCCATCAGTTCGCGTGCGTAGTTCTCGTTGATGCCGCGCACATTGCTTTGGGCCTGGTCCAGGTAAAACAGCATAGCCGGGTGGCGTGCGCTGGCCAGCAGCAGGTCTTCAAACCTGCCGAGTGCGTGGGCACGAATGGCATTGACTGCGTAATGCCCGACAAACGGGCGCACCGCGCCCTTGCCGGCAAACACATTGAGGTGGTTGAACCAGAACTCGGTCATGCGCGCCAGCAGCGGGTTCTCCATGGACGGGTCGCTGCAGGACATGAGTCGCCATGCCGCGGCGCCTTGCTGCATCTCGCGGCTGAAGCCTTCGGCATCGGTGGCCTTGACAACCAGGACGGCCGGGTTGACCTGGTTTGACGTATTGGCAATGGGCGCGGCTGTGGGCGTTGCAGATTGTTCGCGTGTGGTGCGGCGTGCCTGGCGCTCGGCGCGGAAGTCGCGGGCAATGTCATTGACCGGTTCGTTGAAGCGCGCAATTTCTGCGGGAATGATGGGTGCACTCTGGCTGGCGGTGTAAGCGGCGTCGATTTGCTGGAGCGCCCAGGCTTTGGGATCCGTTTCTGCTGCCTGTGCCGTGGCCGCTGTGGGGCCGTAACCGAGCCGCGAAGTGGCGCGCCACGCAGCCTGTAAATTGCTTGCACTGTTGTCGGCCTGCGCGATGGCCGGCGGACCTGCCAGCATGGAAAGCGCGAATGCCAGTGCGGCTGCGGCGTGATGTGGCGTGTTCGGGCTGTAGTGAGGCATCGACATCTCCGGTTGCAGGGAATTGATCCTGCACATGTCTAACGCCGCATGAAGGTAGCTGGTTGGCAGCTTTACACAAAAACAATCGGCATCAGCTTTTTACGGCAGCTTTACGTCTGCCCTACGTGCCAGACAATCCGCGCTCCTGTAATTGGCTGGCGCAGGGCCTTGTCATGAAGGGCTTGTGTAAAGGCAGAACGGGTGTGATCCGTCCGTTTTGTATGTGTCGCGTGAAATCCAGTCCGGCATCCGCCGGTATCACCTGAAGGAGTAATGGAAATGAACATGAAGCTAAATTCGCGTTGGGTGTGGTTGCCTGCCCTGCTGACGTCAGTGGGCGCAGGCCTGGCCGCGCCTGCGGCGTTTGCCGCCGACCCGGCCTCCGATCTGTACATCGGTGCCAGCGTGTCTTCCAAGAGTGCATCCAGCCTGGGCGGCGGGATTGATACTGCATTGGCCAACCAGGGTCTGGGCAGCAGCACCTCGGTGGGCAACTCCAGTACCAATCCCGGTTTGCGGCTGGGCTACCGGATCAACCCGAACTTTGCGGTTGAAGCCACTTACGACCGGGCCGGCGTCATGAACCTGCAGTCCTCCATTGCTTCGCCTGCTGCCGATACTGCATCGGGCAGTTGGAAGGCCAACGGCATTGGCCTGCACGCGCTGGGCATCTTGCCGATTGACAGCAAATGGTCGGTCTATGGGCGACTCGGTGTTGAGCAATGGCACACCACGCTGAACCTGGCGTCGAATGCCGGTGGGGCTACCAGTGTGTCGAACACCAGCTCCAACACCTCGCTGGCTGTGGGCGCCGGCACGGCTTATGCGCTGACGCCGAACCTGGATGTCACGGCCGAGCTGGTGCGCTACAACCGTGTGGGCGATCCGGCCAGCACCGGGCGCGTCGGCTTGAGCGACTTCAACATCGGCCTGCGCTACCACTTCCTTTGACTCTCTTGAACCTGGCGCTTTCAATGTAAAGCGCCGCAATTGTTGCCAGCACGGGCCGTGGCCCGTGCTGGCGTTTCGCATAATCACAAGTTGAGCAGGGAGATGAGCATGTTGAAATCCAAAAAACATCTGGCAATCGCCATCGTGCTGGCCGGTATCGGCTTTAACAGCTACGCCCAGTTTGGCGGTGCCGGTGGTTCGGGCGGCATGCGCCACAGCCGGGGCAGCGACAGCCAGGGCAGCAAGACGAACGAGGTTTCAGGGCGGTCCTCGTCTCGCCTGGAGCAGGTCAACAACAAACTCTACGACCTGCGCATACGCCTGCTGATCACGCCGGAGCAATCGCCGGCCTGGGAGAAATTCCGGGCCGGATTCATCGATCTGGCGACCTATGGCGGATCGGGCCAGTCGAATCCGGATGAGCAGACCGCTCTTCAGGCTACACAAAGGCAGCTTGATGCCGCGCAAAACCGCTTTGCACTGGCCGAAAACCTGAATGAGGCGTCAAAGGCGCTGTTCGCCGCGCTGAGCCCGGACCAGCAGCGCATGGCAGACCAATTGCTGCCGAGATTGCTGGCCGAGTCCGGCGGTGATGGCGGCCAGGGCGCCATGGCCCGCCGCTGATCAATCCAAAGCAGGCCGCAAGCTATCTGGCCAGTTGCAGCAGCATCTGGTCGGTGGCATAGTCGCAGTCCTTTGGGCCGCGCAGGCAAAAGGCCGCGATGGCCTTGACGTCCACCGGCATGGCGGCCAGGCCCGGGCGTTCGACCAGCAGGTTGCCGTCCGCCGTAGCCTGCACCTTATAGCCAGGGTATTGCTCGCTGATCTTGGCGGTCAGCAATTTTTGCCAGCTGGGTGGCTCGCTGCAGGCGGGCAGGGCAAGTGCCGCCAACAGGCCAGCGGCGGCCAAAAGTGCTTTTGGGGGCTTCAGGAAGGCCATTTTGGCGGTTTTTAAGGGTTGAAAGTGGCTGAGGCCAAGGTGGAATGCGCGCAGCCAGCTATCAAAATAATAGTGAAAAATTCATGCCGCAGGCTGCCCGGCATTGGCGGTGTCATGCTCGGCATGTGCATGCAGTTGCCGGCGCACGTAGTCCACATGCTGGCGCAAGGTGTAGACCCGGTCTGAAAAATCCAGCGAGAACTTCATGTGGCTGACTTCCTGCTCGATCTTGTCCAGCCTGGCCGTGGCTTTTGCGATTTCGCCGGGGCTCAGGCGGCGCGAAGTGATGTCGCGTTCCATCTCCAGCAGCACGGCGTAGCGCCTGTAGAGGCGGTTTTTCTCCTTGAACTCGAACAGCCTGGGCACGATCCTGAAGATGGGGATCGCAATGGCCACCAGCGGCACCAGCACCAGCAGCAGGCGCTGCAGCGCGTTGGCTGCCCAGTAGGGCAGGTAGCGCTGGAAGAAGGACCGGCCGTCCCTGTAGTAGCGCGCCGCCTCATCCGCCAGCGGATAGTCGGTGGCAATGCCGTTGGGAAACATGCCGGGTTTGTTCAGCAGCGTGGCACCCTTGTGGACGTCGCGTGCGGCCTCCAGCAGCAGGTAGGCCAGGGCCGGGTGCAGGTCCTGGCGGGCCACCAGGTTGGCGGTTGTGGTGAGCAGGGTGATGTCCTGGCGTGGCCTGTCCTGCGCCGGGTCTACGGAGCCGGCCTTCAGGCTGACCAGCGACAGGTAGGGGAAGCGCCGTGTCAGCCCTTCGGCATGTTCCATGGACACCAGATAAACCTCTTCCTGTTTGCCCAGCAACAATTGCACGGCCGGGGTTTGCGGCGCGCCGATGATGAACAGCGCGTCGAGGTTTTTGGCCAGCAGCGCATTGGCCGCAGCCATGCCGCCATCGGTGCTCAGGGTGGCATTGGTGGCGTTGATGCCGTAGGCCTGCAGCAGCTCAAGTGAGACCTTGCGTGTGCCGCTGCCCTCGGCGCCAATGGCGATTTTTTTACCCGCCAGCGGCACCAGCCCTTTGGCCAGCGTTTTTGCAAGTGCCGGGGAGGCGAACATCCAGACCGGTTCATAACCGATGACGCCCAGCGAGCGCAAATCCGTGTCGCTGTCGGTTTCCTGCGGGTCCAGTGTCAATATGCCCAGCCCGCCCTGCACAAAGCCCACGGGTGTGCCGGCGCTGAGCCGCTCCAGGTTTTGCACGGCGCCGGTTGAGGGCTTGAGGTCCAGCGTGACGCCGTTGGCCTTGAGGTAGGCCTGGTAACGCAAGGCAAACTGGTGCGCCGCGCCATCCACCGCGCCGGTTGTCATCTCTATCTTGCGCGGCGGTGCCGGCAGCACGGAGCGCGAAAGCATGGACAAGACCACGGCCAGGGCACCGACGATGGCGACGACCAGCAGCAGGGTTTGTTTGCGGGTCAGGGAGGGGATGATCAGCATGGGCACAGTCTAATTCCAGTTCCACATCATCCGTGCACTTTGCCGGCGTTGCAGTACTAGTCCCAGCCGGGCTTGTTAAACGCCTTTACCAGGTATTCCACCATGCGCCGCACCTTGACCGACAGGTGCTGGCGGCTCGGGTACACCGCGTGAATGGCGAGCGTCGGTGCCCGGTACTGCGGCAGCACTTCCAGCAGCCGGCCGGCCTTCAGGTCGGCGCCGACGATGAAGTCGGGCTGCAGGATCAGGCCCTGGCCCGCCAGGGCGGCGGCCAGGCAGGTGTCGCCCGAGTTGCTGCGCAAGCGGGCCTGCGTCAGCACTTCAACCGGGCCGCCGGGTCCGTCAAAGGCCCAGACATCGCCGCCCGACCAGTAGCTGTAGGCGATCACCGGATGCGCGGCCAGGTCTTCAATGAGGCGCAGCGCAGGCTGGCGCGCCAGGTAGGCGGGCGAGGCGCACAGCACCACGCGGGTGCTGGCAAGCTGGCGAGACACCAGACTGGAATCCGGCAGGCGGGCAATGCGTATGGCCAGGTCGTAACCTTCGTCCACCAGGTCCACCACGCGGTCGGACAGCGTGACGTCCAGCGTCACATCGGGATGGCGCTGCAAAAAACCGCCCCACAGCGGCGCCAGGTGCAGGTTGCCAAAACTCACCGGTGCGTTGATGCGCAGGCGGCCCACCGGCCGCGCGGTGCCGGCGCTGGCGGCCAGGTTGGCTTCGGCGAGGTCGTCCAGGATTTTGCGGCAGCGCTCAAAATAATCGGCACCCGCTTCGGTCAGCGACTGCCTGCGGGTGGTGCGGTTCAACAGCCGCGTATCCAGCTGCGCCTCCAGCTCGAGCACCAGGCGCGAGACCACCGCCTTGGACGTGCCCAGCTTGTCGGCGGCTTTGACAAAGCTGCCGCTTTGCACCACGGCGACAAAAGCCTGTATCTGGCGGAGTTGGTCCATGGCTTGGCAGTCTTCGTGAAAGAGTGGGGTGCGTGATCATTGTCAATCGATAAAAGACAATAAGTCAATATCGTAGTTATTTATCTTTTGTTTGTGGACAACTACAGTACTCTCATTACCCTGCAAAGAGAGTAGCCCATGACTGCAAGCCCCCTTCCTGTTTTGTTCATTTCCCACGGCGCACCGCTGTTTGCAATTGAAGCCGGCAGTACCGGTCCGGCCCTCACCCGCTGGGGCGAAGGCCTGCAGCGGTCAGGCAAGGGCCTGCGCGGCGTCGTCATCATGTCGCCGCACTGGATGGCGCGCGCGCCTGCGGTGATGAGCAATCCGGCTCCGGCCACCTGGCACGACTTTGGCGGTTTTCCGCCCGCGCTTTATGAACTGCAATACCCGGCTGCAGGCAGCCCGGCACTGGCGGCCGAGGTGCTGGGCTTGCTCAAGGATGCCGGCATGGCGGCAGGCAGCGACCCCGAACGTCCGCTGGACCATGGTGCCTGGGTGCCGCTGATGCATCTGTTTCCGCAGGCCAACGTGCCGGTGGTGCAGCTTGCCTTGCCGGTGGACGCGGGCCCGGCACAGGTGCTGGCCATGGGCCGTGCGCTCGCCAGCCTGCGCTCACGCGGCGTGCTGCTTGTCGGCTCGGGCAGCATGACGCACAACCTGCGCGAATTTTTTGGCGGCGCGCGCGAGCCTGCGCCCTATGTGCTGGAGTTCAGCCGCTGGGTGGAAGCCGCGATTGCACGCGGCGACAAGGCCGCCTTGCTCGACTACCGCCGCCAGGCGCCGCATGCGCAGCGGGCGCACCCGAGTGAAGACCATTTCCTGCCGCTGTTTTTTGCGCTGGGGGCCGCCGGCTGGGGCGACGAAGACGCCGTGCAGGCCGACTACCTGAGCCGCGAGGTGATGTACGGCATTCTTGCCATGGATTCGTTTGCGCTGGCCTGATTCCATCTCTACTTCAATGCGATATGTCGTTGACCCGCCTTGCCGTGCTGCAGCACTGTCTGCGGCGGTGCGCCTAATTTCGAATCGAATTAGAAATGGAATAAATAGCGTGAAACCCTGCTGAAAGATAAATTTATGAATCAAAACAATACACAGTCCAATACCGACGCGCACAAGCAGCTATCATTTTTGAAGCGTGATGCGGCCCCGGGAAGCGTCAAGCCCTGGCTGCTGGTGCTCATGCACGGCGTGGGCAGCAATGAGGAAGACCTGTTCGGCCTTGCGCCGTCGGTGCCGGCCAATTTTCATGTCGTCAGCCTGCGCGCGCCGAATGTGATGGGGCAGGGCTCGTATGCGTGGTTCCAGTTTGGCGTCACACCGCAGGGCCAGCGCGTCATCAACCAGGAACAGGAAGCGGCCAGCCGCCAGTTGATCGCCGGGACGGTATCCGCCTTGTCGCAGCAACTGGGCGTGCCGCCGGAGCGGGTGGTGGTGGGCGGCTTCAGCCAGGGCGGCATCATGGCCCTGTCGCTGCTGTTGACGCAGCCGCAGCTTGTGCAAGGCGCCATGGCGCTGCACAGCCGGCTGCTGGCGGAGGTGTTGCCGCTGCTGGCGCCGGCCGATCAATTGCAGGGCAAGCAACTGTGGGTCAGTGCGGGCACGCGTGACCAGGTGTTGCCGCTGGCCCATGCGCATGCGATTCGTGAACAGGTTCAGCAACTGCCGCTCACGCTGCACTATGCCGAGTTTCCCAATGCGCACGAGATCACGCCCGATGAACTGGCGCAGGCCATGCAGTGGCTGCAGCAGTTGTCGGCTTAGAGCCCGTCCCGCACCTGCGCCACAATTTCCAGTGAACGCCGGGCAATCGCCGGATCGTAGATGTGCGCCGTGAGCATCAGCTCGTCGGCCCCGGTGTCGGCAATAAAACTGCGCAGCCCGGCTTCCACCGTGTTGGCCGAACCTGCAATCGCGTACCTGAGCATGCGTTGGGCGCCGGCTTTTTCAGCGGGTGACCAGTAGGCCTCGATGTCATCAATCGGCGGCGGCATGGGGCCGGGCGTGCCGCGCAGCAGATTGGTCATGGCTTGCTGAACAGAGGTCAACTGGTAGCGCGCGGCCTCATCGGTTTCAGCCGCCACCACATTGGCGACCACCATGACATAGGGCTTTTGCAATTGCGCCGAAGGCTTGAAGCGCTGGCGGTAAATCTCCAGTGCCTGCATCAGCATGTCGGGTGCGAAATGTGAGGCGAAGGCAAACGGCAGGCCCATCATGGCGGCGAGCTGCGCGCCAAACAGGCTGGAGCCCAGCAGCCAGAGCGGCACCCTGAGCCCGGCGCCCGGTACCGCGCGGATTCTCTGGCCGGGCTGCACATCATCGAAATAAGCCTGCAACTCCTCGACATCCTGCGGAAAGGTGTCGGCGTTGTTCTGGTGGTCGCGCCGCAGGGCGCGCGCGGTCAGCTGGTCGGTGCCCGGCGCCCGGCCCAGGCCCAGGTCTATGCGGTCCGGGTAAAGCGAGGCCAGCGTGCCGAACTGCTCTGCAATCACCAGCGGCGAATGGTTGGGCAGCATAACGCCGCCGGACCCGACGCGTATCGTGGTGGTGCCGCCCGCCACATGGCCTATCACCACGGCCGTTGCCGCGCTGGCAATGCCGGGGTTGTTGTGGTGTTCGGCCAGCCAGAAGCGCCGGTAGCCCAGCTTTTCGGCCTGCCGGGCCAGTGCCAGCGTGTTGCGAAACGCATCGGCGGCTGTGTTGCCCTTGACGATGGGAGACAGGTCGAGAACGGAAAAAGGGATCATGGTCCGGACAGTTTAAAAGCGCAGCCCCGGCGGCGTGGGGACGGCGGCGTAATCCCTTGTTCCGCAGGGCGCTCACCGGCACCGCGAGCGGGGACGGTATAACTGCTGTATGAGTCCTCAATCAACCCCCCAAACATCCCGGCAACTCCCGCACCTGGCGCAAGCCCTTGCCGCCGCTGCGGCCCGCCATGAAACCCCCTGCGGGACCGGCTCCATGGTCTGGCATGTCTGGACCCCTGAAGTGGCCAATGATGCCCTGGCCCCGCTGCTGCTGTTTCACGGCGGCAGCGGCAGCTGGACGCACTGGTTGCGCAATATTCCCGCGCTTGTAGCGTCCGGGCGCAGTGTCTATGTACCGGACCTGCCTGGTTTTGGCGATTCGGCTCGTCCTGCACAGGGGCGGGATGCTGACTCGCTGTCTGAATATATTGAACAAGGCCTGCAGTTGCTGTTGGGTGAGCGCTCCTGTGACGTTGCCGGTTTTTCCTTTGGCGGCATGGTTGCCGGGTTCCTCGCTGCACAGTTTCCGGCGCGGGTGGCCCGACTCATATTGGTGGGGGCGCCCGGCATGGGCATCAAGCCCGAGCAGCCTGTTCGCCTGCAGGCCTGGCGGCATCTTGGCCCGGAGTTGCAGGATGCGGTGCATCGCAGCAACCTGGCCGCCTTGATGCTGTACAAGCCTGAAGCCATCACCGAACTGGCCTTGGGCCTGCATGTCGCCAACGTGTGGCGCGACCGCATGCCCGGCCGCCGGCTGGCGCGCACGGATGTGCTGGCGGCTTTGTTGCCGGGCATCCGGTGTCCGCTGTATGCCATATACGGGCGCGAAGATGCCCTTTACCGCGGCCGTATGGACGGACTGGTGCCGGTGCTGCAACAGGCCGGTGATTTCAGGGGATTGACGTTTATTGAAGCGGCCGGGCACTGGGCCCAGTTCGAGCAGGCCGGGGCCTTTAACGAAGCCTTGTTGGCTGTGCTGGACGCTGCCCCCTGAAGCAGGCCGGCAGGCCTGAAAAGCTCGTGCCGGATCATTTCGCAGAGCGAAAAGTGGGAAATATTCACTTGTGAAATATGCCCGCTCATTGCATCCTCGGGGTCAGGATTTCCATACCCATAACTACCCCCCGACATGACCATAAGCAGTGACTTGATCAGGAAGGTGACCGCCACCCTGTATGAGCGATCGCTCAAGAAAATCCCGGAAGACACCAAGGCTGTTCTGCGCCAGGCGCAAACGCAGGACAGTTCGGACACGGCCCGCAAGACGCTCACCATCATGCTCAAGAGCGCCGATGCGGCGGAGAAGCAGGACCACCTGATCTGTACCGATGTAGGCATTCCGGTGTACTCGATCAAGATAGGCACGCAGGTGCGCTTTGACGGCCCTGTGCGGCAGGCCATTGTTGACGGCCTGGCCGACCTGGCTGCCAATATCAATCCGCCCATCCTGAAGATGGTGACCAACCCGCTGACACACCAGCGCGGCCACACGGGCAAGGACATGCCGCTCATGACCTTCGACGTCATCGACGATGCCGACTACCTGGAAATCATCTGCGCACCCAAGGCCATGGGTAGCGGGCGCTGGGAAGCCCTGGAGACCTTTGTCTATCCCACCCTGGAGGACATAGAGACCTACATCCTTGAAGTCGTGATGAAGGCCGGCTCACAGCCTTGCCCGCCCATTGTTGTCGGCGTCGGCATAGGCGGCACCTTCGACTATGCGGCACGCATGGCCAAGCAGCAGATCCTGCGGCCTTTCGGCCAGACCAACCCCGAGCCGATTCTTGCCGCGATGGAGCAGCGCCTGCTCAAGGCCATCAACAGCATGGGCTTCGGCCCCATGGGGACAGGCGGCGACACCACCGCCATGGCTGTGCATATCGACTACGCGGCCAGCCACGGTTTCATGCCGGTGGCGGTGGCCCTGAACTGCTGGATCAACCGCCGCACCGGTGCGCGTATCCACAGCGACGGCAGTGTGGAGTGGTTTGAATGAGCAAGACCCACTACCTGCAACTGCCGCTGGACGCGGACGCCGTGCGCGAGCTGGCCGTCGGCGACATGGTCATGCTGAGCGGCGACATCACCATCAGCATAGGCCTGCCGACACACAAGCGCATGGTCAGTGAACTGCAGGCCGGCAATGAGTTACCGCTGGACCTGCACGGGGGCGCCTTTTTTCACCTGAGTTCCTACATCCGCGATGGTGATGACAGCGGCTCGGCGCCCGAGGCCCTGTACATGAACCCGAGCACCAGCACACGCTACAACCCCTACATGCCGGAGCTGATCCGCATGCTCGGGCTGCGCCTGGTGGGCGGCAAGGGCGGGCTGGACATGGCCAGCGTGGCAGCCATGCAGCAGGCCGGATGCGCCTTCCTGTCATTCCTGGGCGGCGGCGTTCCGATATTGTCCGAGTCGATAGAGCAGGTCGTGTCCACCCACTGGAATGAATACATATCCCAGTTCCGTCTCACGACCTTGCGCGTGAAAAACCTGGGGCCCGCGACGGTGGCCATCGATGCGCATGGCAACAGCATTTACGACAGCCTTCGCAAGCAGGCCGAAAGCCGCTTGCCCGGTATCCTGAGCGAATTGAATCAACAAAGACAGATTAATCAAACGGAGAAACCATGAAACGTCACCAATTCCTGAAAGCAGCAGTCGCCGTCGCCGGTGCCTTGCTCCTGTCGCAAACTGCAGCGTTTGCGCAGAGCTGGCCCAACAAGCCTGTGCGCCTCATCGTGCCATTCCCGGCAGGCGGCAGCACCGACATCGTCGCGCGCCAGCTGGCCCAGCACCTGAGCACGGCGCTTGGCCAGCAATTCATCGTGGACAACCGTGCCGGCGCCGCCGGCAACATCGGCACCGATGCCGTGGCCAAGGCCGCGCCGGACGGCTACACCATTGGGCTGTCCACCTCGGGCCCGCTGGCGAACAACAAGTCCCTGTACAAAAACATGCCCTTCGATGCGCAAAAGGACTTGAGCCCGATTGCACTGGTCGGCGAGATCCCCATGGTGTTTGTCACCAACCCTTCGGTCAAGGCGCAAAACCTCAAGGAATTCGTAGCCCTGGCCAAAGCCAATCCGAATGATTATTCGGTCGGCCATCCGGGTAACGGCACCATAGGCCACCTGACGCTGGAGTCTTTCAAGACCAGCACGGGCACAAGCCCGCAAGGCATACCGTACAAGGGCGACACGCCGGCCATGACGGATTTGCTGGGCGGCTCCATCCAGGCCATCTCGGCGCCCGTCAGCACCTTTATCCCGAACATCCAGGGCGGCAAGCTGCGTGGCCTTGCAGTGACCTCGAAGAAACGGTTCCCCGGCCTGCCAAACGTGCCTACCGCGCTGGAGCAGGGCGTTGACCTGGAAGCTACGGTCTGGTTTGCCATTGTGGGTCCGGCCGGCATGGCCAAACCCGTGATTGAAAAACTCAACCAGGAAGTCAACCGCTACACCAACTCCGCCGAAGGCAAGGCCAAGCTGGCCCAGTTCGGCATGGTGGAGGCCAACGGCGGCCCCGATTTGTTGGGCAAGCTGATGAACGCCGAAGCCGCCAAATGGAAAAAGGTGGTTGAGGCCGCCAGGATTTCGCTCGATTGAGCGTGTGCAGACCAACACCAATACTTGCATCCAGGAATAAACGATGACAGCAAACAGCGCTACCCGTCCCCTTCTTTTTGACTCGCACGCCCACCTGGTGGCCGACGACCAGGCGCGTTATCCGCGCAACCCCATGCAGCGCGCCAAGGACGCGCCATACCGCCACCCAGGCGTGATCGGCAAGCCGGGCGGCCACCATGGCCCCAACCCGGTCAATGAAGTGCCCGATGCCTTGCGCATGCTGCAATGGATGAAGGATGAAAACGTCGATGGCATCGTTGCCGTGCAAAAACGCATGATCTACCGCTACGACAACAGCTACATCCTGGACTCCTCGGACAAGTACCCGGAGCTGTTCAGCGCGGTGGTGATCCTGGACGCCGAGGACGAAGGCACGCCGGCGCTTGTGCGCCAGTACATCAGGAACAACGGGCTGGCGGGCGTACGCCTGTTCGGCGGGCGCAAGCCCGACGGCAGCATGCCCTGGCTGAATTCACCGCAGGCCCTGAAGACCTGGGAGGTCGCGCAGGAGTTCGGGCTGGTCATGGACCTGGAAGTGCTGTCGGAAGGCGGCGGCGGCCCGTCCATCCCGGCGATCATCGAACTGGCAAGAAAGTACCCGGACGTCCGCATCGTGCTGGACCACCTGCTTGAACCCGAGATGCAGGAAGGCGACCACTTCGGACTGGACGAGCGCTACCAGACCCTGTCGGGCGAGAAGAACATCTTCTTCAAGTTCACCTCCATCAACCTGGACATCTGCCGCGAAGAGAATATTTCGGCTGAGAAGGTCCTGCGCCGTGCCGTGGACATGTTTGGTGCTGATCACCTCATGTGGGGCTCCGACATCGGCACCTCGTCGGGTACGTACAAGGAGATGGTGCAGCGTTTCCTGGACTCTGCAGTGGTCCTGAGTGCTGAGGAAAAGAGCGCGGTATTTCACGACACGGGCAAACGCGTGTTCGTGAAAGGCGGCATCAAGGCCTGAGAACCCGACAAGACCATTCGCCCATGTCGCACGAATTCACTACCCTGGCCGCGTCCTCCATGGATACGGCAACCGCCTACCGGCTCCTGTGCGGCATTGTTGTGCCACGGCCCATCGCCTGGATCACCAGCGTCAGCGAGGCGGGCATCGTCAACGCCGCGCCCTTCAGTTCATACAACTACGTGGCCCACAGCCCGCCCATGCTGGCGGTCAATATCGGTTCGCGCGGCGGTGCGCTTAAAGACACGGCCCGCAACATCGAGAAGGGCCGCGAGTTTGTGGTGAACGTGGCGACTGTCGGCAATATGGAAACCATGCACAAGACCTCCGCCGAGTTCGCGCCTGACGCGAGTGAGGCCGAGGCCCTGGGCATTGAACTGTTGCCCAGCCACCAGGTCAAGCCGCCGCGCATTGCGATGTCGCCGGTGCAGATGGAGTGCAAGCTGAGCCAGGTGGTTCGCCTGGGCCGGCTCAACACCCTGTACATAGGCGAGGTCGTGGCCTTTCACCTGTCCAGCGAGGTCTATGACGGCAGGCATGTCGACAGCGTGAAGATGCAGCCGGTTGCCCGTCTGGGTGGCCCGTACTACGCCGCGCTGGGCGAGATATTTTTGCGCCCCGTCCTGCAAACCCCGCCAACCGAAAAATAAAACCAGCAATTTCGATATGACAACTCCAAGAACACTGCTCCGCCAGCCAGGCCGTTACCAGGTGGGGACTTTTATCAAGACAGCTTCCCCGCACGTTGTGGAGGTGCTGGGCACCAGCCGCATGGACTTTGCTGTTCTCGATGCCGAACATGCGCCGCTGGACCGTGCGGCGCTTGACCTCATGATGCTTGCCGGCCGGGCCGCCGGTCTGCCGCTGCTGGTACGCATTCCGGACAAGAACCCCGCGACGATTTTGTCGGTGCTGGACATGGGCGCAGCCGGTTTGCTGGTGCCGCATGTGGACAGTGTTGCCGATGCGGAGGCGGTGGTGAGGCACGCGAAGTTTCGCGGTGGCCAGCGCGGGTTCTCGGGCTCGCCGCGCTTTTCGGGCTATGGCACGCTGGGCATGAAACAGGCCTTGACGGCTGGCGACCAGGCGTTGGTGATCTGCCAGATCGAAGGCCCCGAGGCCGTGGCGGCCGCGGCCGGCATTGCGGCAGTTCCAGGTGTGGATGGCCTGTTTATCGGGCGTGCCGACCTGGCGCTGGCCATGGGGCTGGAGGACTCCAAACACCCGGATGTTTCCAGTGCGACGGATCGCTGCATTGATGCGGCGCTGAAGGCCGGCAAGCTGGCCGGCGTTTTCACCGCAAGCCTTGCCGAGCGTGATGCCTATGCGGCCAAAGGCGTGAACTGGTTTGTATTCGGTTCGGACCAGTCGCTGCTGCGCCAGTCTGCCGACGCGAGTGCGCATCCCGCTGAATGAGCGCAGAAAATCTTTTTCCAGGAGCTATTTGATGAGCAACCAGACAATCATGGCAACGCAGGCGCGCCACTATGCAAGCGCCGCACAGCAGGTGGCGCCGGGCGCCAGCACCTGGCTCACGCGCGGTGCCAATTTTGTGGTGGCGGTGACGCAGGCCAGCGCCGGTACCGAACTTGCGCGCGACAACAATCCCGATGAGTACATGGTGTACCTGGTGGACACCGCTGCAGTGATCGAGGCCGGCAAGGAGCGGATTGAAGCCAGTGCCGACAGCCTGACGATTGTGCCGCCGGGTGCCAGCCGCGTCACGCTGTCCGGTGCAGGCCAGGTTGTGCGGGTTTTTTCAACAAAGGCATCCGACCTGGCAAGCGCGGCCGGCAATGCCGGGCTCTATGCGGCAGGTGCGCCCGAGGTGGCCCCGCTGCAAGCCTGGCCCGACCCGGTGGGTGGCTTCAAGCTGCGCAATTACCTGGTGAGTGAACACACCAAACCCGACAGCAATATGCGGATCTTCCGCAGCAGCAACCTGATGATCAACATCATGACCGCGCGCCAGGTGGCGCGCGATGTGCACAAGCTCAGCCCGCACTCCCATGCCGATTTTGAGCAGGGTTCGCTCGCGATCTCCGGTGACTGGGTGCACCACATGCGTTACCCGTGGACAGTAGACATGACCACCTGGAAAGAGGACGAGCACATAGAGATGGGCAGCCCGTCATTGCTGGTGATTCCGCCCAAGGTGATACACACCAGCCGCAACGTCAATGATGGCGGTTCGGCGCTGATCGACATCTTTGCTCCGCCGCGCATGGATTTCTCCAGCAAGCCCGGCATGGTTTGCAATGCCGCCGAGTACCCGATGCCGGCGGTTCAGCCAGCCTGACGCGGCGCGCGTTTGACCGTTGCGGGTTTTTTCCGCGACGGTGCACGCGCGGCTTTCATGGCCGGTTGTTTGCTGTTGCCGTCCAGCGCCTTCAGGCGGGCGCTTATCTTGTCTGCAGCTTCCTTCATGGCGGGGTAGAGCGTGCTCACAGCTTCCTCCTGCGACAGCGCCGACGAAAACCAGGTCAGCCCGAAGGAAGCCGCCACACGGCCATTTTCAAAGATGGGCAAGGCCAGTGTGTTGGAGACCGGGCGCACCGCTGGGTTGCGCACCGCATAACCGCGCGTGCGCACCTCCTCCAGCGTGGCCATCACTTTCTGCAGGTCAGCCGCGGGCTCGTCTTCCGGGTCCGTCGATTGCGCCAGCAGGCCGAGAATGATTTCCTGTTCATCCGGCGGGCAAAAAGCCAGGTAGGCGCGGCCCAGCGCCCGGCTCACCAGTGACAGGCGCATGTTGATGGTGGAATGCAGCAGCGACAGCGGTGACTGGGCGATAGTGCTGTAACGCACCACCACGGCATCGGTGTCAAACACGGCCACGGCGACCGGCCATTTGAAGCTGGCGGTAAACGCATCCGCGACCGGTGCGGCTGCTTCTATGATGCGCGGCTCACTGTGGTAGCCGCAGGACAGCGTATGCACCGCCGAGGTCAGGTAGTACGCCCCGTGCTGCGGCGCGTGGTTCACCAGGCCCTTGGCAACCAGCGTTTGCAGCAAGCGCACCAGCGAGGGCTTGGGCAGGCCGGTTTGCCGGTGCAGCAGGTCAAGTGTGGAGATAGGCTGGCGGTTCAGGCATTGCAGCAGCTCGATGGCACGCTCGACCGAGCGGACCGGAGGGAAAGATGCCATCGCAGCTCAGCCCCTGCCTCAGGCGTAGTCGCTCATGGGAACACAGCTGCAAAACAGGTTGCGGTCGCCATAGACGTTGTCAACGCGACCCACCGGCGGCCAGTATTTGGCGTGCTGGGTGGTGCTGAGGATGGCGGCTCCCACATCGCGTGTATAGGCATGTTTCCATTCGCCCTTGAGCAGGCTGGCGGCCGTGTGCGGCGCGGCTTTCAGCGGGTTGTCGTCCTGCGGCCATTCGCCTTGTTCGATGCGGCGGATTTCCTGCCGGATGGCGATCATCGCGTCTATGAAGCGGTCCAGCTCGTCCAGCGTCTCGCTCTCGGTGGGCTCCACCATCAGCGTGCCGGCCACCGGAAAGCTCAGCGTCGGTGCATGAAAGCCGTAATCGATCAGGCGCTTGGCCACGTCTTCTGCGGTAACACCGCTGGTTTCCTTCAGCGGGCGCAAGTCCAGTATGCATTCGTGCGCGACATGGCCGTTTTCGCTGGCATACAGCGTGGGGTAGTGGTCTTTCAGGCGTGCGCTGATGTAGTTGGCACTCAGGATGGCGACCTCGGTGGCCTGCTGCAGGCCTTCGGGGCCCATCATGCGGCAGTACATCCAGCTGATGGGCAGCACCGCAGCATTGCCCAGGGGGGCAGCTGATATTGCTCCCACGCCATTGACCGGCAAACCCGCGGTCGCATGGCCGGGCAGGTAGGGCACCAGGTCGGCCACCACGCACACCGGGCCCACGCCCGGCCCGCCGCCGCCGTGCGGGATGCAGAAGGTCTTGTGCAGGTTGAGGTGGCTCACATCGCCGCCAAACTCGCCAGGCGCAGCCACACCGACCAGCGCGTTCATGTTGGCGCCATCGACATACACACGCCCGCCATGCGCATGCACCATCTGGCACAGCTCTTTCACATGGGTTTCGAACACGCCGTGGGTGCTGGGGTAGGTGATCATCACGCAGGCTAATTTTTCGCTGTGCTGTTCGCACTTGGCTTTCAGGTCGGCCATGTCCACATTACCCTGCGCATCGCAGGCGGTGACAACGACAGTCATGCCCACCATTTGCGCGCTGGCCGGGTTGGTGCCGTGGGCCGACGAAGGGATCAGGCAGATGTTGCGATGCCCCTGGCCTTGCGCTTCATGGAAGGCCTTGATGATCAGCAGGCCGGCATATTCGCCCTGCGAGCCGGCATTGGGCTGCAGGCTGATGCCGGCATAACCCGTGGCCTGGCACAGCCAGTCGCGCAGTTGCTGGTCAAGCTCGGCATAACCACGCAACTGGTCTGCGGGTGCAAACGGGTGGATGTTGGCAAACTCGGGCCAGGTGATGGGGATCATCTCGCTGGTGGCGTTGAGTTTCATGGTGCAGGAGCCCAGCGGGATCATGCTGCGGTCCAGCGCCAGGTCCTTGTCGCTGAGCATGCGTATGTAGCGCAACATGCCGGTTTCGGAGTGGTGGGTGTTGAACACCGGGTGCGAGAGGAAGGGACTGCTGCGGCGCAGATCTGCGGGAATCAGTGATTCGACGCCCCTTTCGAAGGCGCTGACGACAGGAAGTGTCTGGCCGTCTGCGGCAAAAAATGACCAGAGCAATTCGATATCGCTGCGGCTGGTGGTCTCGTCCAGCGACACGCCCAGGTGATTTTTCAGGCGAAATCGCAGGTTGGCCCCCGCACTGCGGGCGCGGCCAGCTATCAAATCAGTAGCGTCACCGGTTTTGACAGTGACGGAGTCGAATGCGCCGGCGTTTGTAATCTCGTAGCCGAGCTCCTGCAGGCCGCGTACGAATATGGCGGTGTAGGTGGCCACACGCTCTGCGATGCGCTTCAAGCCCTGCGGGCCATGGTAGACCGCATACATGCTGGCAATCACGGCCGGCAGCACCTGGGCGGTACAGATGTTGGAGGTGGCTTTTTCGCGGCGTATGTGCTGCTCGCGCGTTTGCAGTGCCAGCCGATAGGTCGGGTTGCCGTGCACATCGACGCTCACGCCGACCAGGCGGCCGGGCAGGGAGCGCTTGAACTCGTCGCGGCAGGCCAGGTAGGCCGCGTGCGGGCCGCCGTTGCCCATGGGCATGCCGAAACGTTGTGTGTTGCCCAGCACGATGTCGGCATCCCATTCGCCGGGCGGAGTCAGCAGGGTAAGTGCCAGCAGGTCGGCGGCCACGCACAGGGCCGCACCATCGATATGTGCCTGCCCTGCCAGAGGGCGCAGGTCGTGGATGCTGCCGGTAGTCGCCGGGTACTGCGCCAGTACGCCGAAGTAGTTACCTTGGGCCATGAGCTGCGGCACCGTAACGGCGGCTGTACTGACCTTGACTTCAATGCCCAGAGGCCGGGCACGGGTCTGGATCACCTCGATCGTCTGCGGATGGCAGTCGCCCGCAACGATGAAGACATTGCTTTTGCTCTTTACGCTGCGCCTGGCCAGGGTCATGGCCTCGGCTGCGGCTGTGGCTTCGTCGAGCATGGAGGCATTGGCAATAGGCATGCCGGTCAGGTCGCAGACCATGGTCTGGAAGTTGATCAGCGCCTCCATGCGGCCCTGCGAAATCTCGGCCTGGTATGGCGTGTAGGCGGTGTACCAGGCGGGGTTTTCAAGGATGTTGCGCAGGATCACGCCGGGCGTGTAGGTGCCGTAATAGCCCTGGCCTATGAAACTTTTGAAGACCTTGTTTTTTGATGCAATCGCCTTGAGTTGCCTGAGCGCTGCGGCTTCGGTCACAGGCGATGGGATCGCCATGGCGCTTTTGCGTGCAATGGACCGCGGAACAATGCCGTCGACAAGTTCCCTGCGTGAGGTCGAGCCGATCACGCCAAGCATGTGTACTTCGTCTTGCCCGTCAATGCCTATGTGGCGAGCCAGGAATTCGGAAGGGTTCTCAAGCTCGCCTAACGGCTTGGCGGATTGCATCAGCATGTCGCGGTCCTAGATTCAGGGTAGTTGTATTTGTTCAGGCATTCGCCGAGAAGCTGGCGTAACTGGTCTCGTCCATCAGCGCATCCAGTTGGGACATATCGGACAGCTTGACCTTGAAGAACCAGCCGGCACCCAGCGGGTCGCTGTTGGCCAGGGACGGGTCATCGCGCAGGGCTTCGTTGACCTCGATCACTTCGCCGCCTACTGGCATGTAAACATCAGCAGCGGCCTTGACGGACTCGACCACACCAGCGGTTTCTTTTTGCGCGAACAGGGCGCCCACGGCGGGCAGGTCCACAAACACCACATCGCCCAGCGCGTCCTGCGCATGGACGGTGATGCCTACGGTAGCGATGTCGCCTTCAATCTTGAGCCATTCGTGGTCTTCGGTGTATTTGACAGTCATGAGGTTCTCCAGTGAGGTGGTGAAAAAATCAAGAGTTAAGCTTACAGGCCTGAATCGTAGACAGGTTTTTAGCCGCGGTAGTACCGGGTGGCAACAAAAGGCATGGCACTGACTTCCATGGGGACGGGCTTGCCGCGCACCATGGCGTTCAGCCGTGTACCTATGGCCGCAAATCCCGGGCTCACGTAACCCATGGCCACCGGCTGGTTGATGCTGGGGCCGAGCAGGCCGCTGGTGACTTCGCCAATAGCCGCACCTTCAAGGCTGTGCAGTGCAGTGTGCTCCCGCACGGGGACGCGCTCCAGTGCGACCAGACCTACGCGTTTTTTTGTGAGTGTGCTCGGATCAGCCAGTTGCGCAAGGATTTTGGCCGCGCCTGGAAACCCGCCAGCCCGCGCGCCGCCGGTGCGCCGGACTTTCTGTATCGCCCAGTTGAGGCCGGCCTCGACCGGTGTGGTGCCTGCACAAATGTCATTGCCGTAGAGGCACAGGCCGGCTTCCAGCCGCAGTGAATTGCGTGCACCCAGGCCTATGGGTTTGACCTCCGGCTGCGCCAGCAGGGCGCGTGCCAGTGTATCGGCCTGGGCTGCGGGCACGGAAATCTCAAAACCGTCTTCACCCGTATAGCCGCTGCGCGTGAGGAAACAGTCGCAGCCTGCGACGTCAAAACGGCCGCCGCTCATGAATACCAGCTTTTCAACGCCCGGTGCAAGGCGCTGCAATGCGGTCACGGCCTGCGGCCCCTGCAAGGCCAGCAGCGCCATTTCGGGCATGGGGATGACATCGCAGCGACTGCCGATTTTTTGCTGGATGTGCGCAATGTCAGCGGCCTTGCAGGCACCGTTGACGATCACGAACAGGTCGCCGCCGCCCGCGTAGTCACGGTTGAAAAACATCAGGTCATCGATGATGCCGCCATCGTCATTGAGCAGCAGGCCGTAGCGCTGCTTGCCTGCGGGCAGGTCCATGACATCCACAGGCAGCAGGGTTTCGAGTGCGGCAGCTGCGTCGGTGCCCACCAGGCGCAACTGGCCCATGTGGGAGACGTCAAACAGTCCGGCGGCCTTGCGTGTGTGCAGGTGTTCGGCCATCAGGCCGGCGGGGTACTGCACCGGCATGGAGTAGCCGGCAAATGGCACCATGCGCGCACCAAGCTCCACATGCAAATCATGCAGCGGCGTTTTGAGAAGGGTCTCAGGAGGCGTGGACGTTGGGCTGGACAAGGGGATTCTCCGGGGGCAAACATGTTTCCATGGTCGTCAAACCATGGGCTGCCCCTGCTGTCCACTTTACCTGAGAGATTCGCCCGGCGATACGGGTTTGCTCCTTCGGTGGGTCACCGTGAAGTGACCTCTCTCCAGTAGGGAACGCCCCTCGGCGCGGCACGCCGGGAAGCGGTTGCCAGTCCTTTTGCCTGAGCGTTCAGTACACCATAAAGGGTGTGACATGCGCCTTCGGCGGTTCTCTCGGGGAGAACTCTCTCCTGACCCCGCAAGTGTAACGGATGCCGGCTTTATTCAAAGAAGCGGGCGTTATGCCGCCGGGTTTCCGGGCGACTGGACGGGGAGAAGCATGGCAAGGCGCTCGCTGATCGAGTCGGCCCGCTCATGCCCCGCGGCTTTTTCAATTTCTCCTATCATTTCGCGGGACACGGCAAGCATGGTTTCGCGGTCTTTGGCATTGCGCAGCGCTTCGCGGAAATTTTCCGCCTGTCCGGGATTGCGCCTGGCAAACATGCGCTCACAGATGTCAAACAGGAACATGCGTGTGGTGGCCAGCGAGCGCTTGCCTTCAAACTGGTCCGCTGCGACCTTGACGGCCTGCGTTGTATCCGGGCTTGGGAGGATCTGATCCTGCCCGGCCAGCGTCGTGGGGGCTGCGGATGCCGGTGCCGCTGGTTCGATGGTGGCTGCTTTCTGAAGTGCGTGGCCCGGGTGTGTTTCAAGGAACCCGTCGCGCAACAGGCGCAGCGCAATCTGCTCCCCGTCGCCGCCAAACAGGGGCTGGAAATCCTTTATGGACTTGTTGCCATCGGCCAGTAGCAGCAGGGTTCGCTCGCGCTGTCCGAGCGTGCGCACGCCGGGCTTGAGTTCAGCGCGGGCGCGGTCGGTTTTATGGAGCTGCATAGGGTTTCCATGAAACGTGGAAACCCGAATCATCGCCCCCGAAAATGACAGGCGCGTGAATCACGCGCGCATCTTGTGTGTGACCTACCTTGCGTACACCAGGTCACGCAATGCCAGCGACAGCTGCGGCACATAAGTCACCACCATCAGGCAGGCCAGAATGACCAGCACGAAGGGAATGAGGTGCGTGACGATGCGGTCCAGCGAGATTTTGGCCACCGTGCAGGCCGCAAACAGGTTCACGCCAAAGGGCGGTGTGATCATGCCCAACGCCAGGTTGACCACCATGATCAGCCCGAAGTGCACCGGATCAATGCCGAAATGCACGGCCACAGGTGCCAGGATGGGCGCCAGCACGATGATGGCCGCACTGGTTTCGATGAACATGCCGATCACAAACAGGGCGGCGTTCACGCCCAGCAAAAAGAGGGCAGGCGACTGCAGTACGGCCTGCAGCCAGTGGCCAATGGCATCAGGTACGCCGGCGCGGGTGATCAGGAAGGCGAACAGCCCTGCGTTGGCGATGATGAACATGATCACGGCGCTGGACAGGACCGACTTGCGCAGGATGGCATACAGATCCTGGAGTTTGATTTCCCGGTAAATCACGATACCGACAACGAGTGCATAAAACACCGCCACAGCCGAGGCTTCGGTGGGGGTGAAAATGCCGCCGTAGATGCCGCCGAGAATGATCACCGGCATCAGCAGCGCCCAGCCGGCCTGCAAGGTGGCCTTGCCAAAGCTCAGGCGGCCGTCGCCGTCGTGTTTGCCCCAACCCTTCCAGCGGCAGTACAGGTGCACAAACAGCATCAGCGCGAGGCCAATCAGCAGGCCAGGGCCAAAGCCGGCAATGAACAGTTCGCCAATCGAGACTTCGGCGCTGACGCCGTAGAGGATCATGGGAATCGATGGAGGGATGATCACGCCAAGCTCTGCGCTGGTGGCCTGCAGCGCCGCTGCATAGGCTGTCGGGTAACCATGTTTGATGAGGGCCGGAATCAGTATGGCGCCAATGGCAAATGTGGTGGCGACCGATGAACCTGACACCGCTGCAAAAATCATGCAGGTCAACACGCAGGTCATGGGCAGCCCACCCTGTATTCCGCCCACGATGCTTTTTGCAAACTCCACCAGCCGGCGCGAGATGCCGCCGGTCTCCATCAGGTTGCCGGCCAGGATGAAAAACGGGATGGCGGCGAGCGGAAACTTGTTGATGGCCGAGAACATTTCCTTGACGGAAATCAGCATGTTCGCATTGGCGGCATGGATGCCCAGAACGGAGGCCAGGCCGATCGAAACGGCCACGGACACGGTGAGTGCAAAGCACAGCACCATGGTTGAGATCATTACTGCAGTCATGGACGGCCCCCACGGTCACTCACTTCGTGTGTTCCCTGCCCCCCTAGGGGGCCGCTGCGCCTGCGGCCCGGCAAAGCCGGTTCCGCGGCCCCTGCTTGAATGGGATGAAATCCACCTTGTGTTCTCATTGTGCGGTTTCCAGTTCGTTGCGTTGCGGGTCCATCAGGTTGCCGATCAGGCCGATCACGCAAAACATGCCGCCTACCGGCATGGCTACATAACCCCAGAACATGGAAATGGATTCCAGGCCGGCCATGGATTGCACGCGCCCGCGCAGCGAGTAGTCCCAGCCCCACCAGATGATGACGGCGACCAGCGCCAGGGCCGCCAGGCAGACCAGCCAGTCCAGCAGGCGCCGCATTTTGGGCGGGCTCCAGCGGTAGAGCACGTCCACGCTCACCATGGCACCTTGTCTGAACGCCATGGGAATGCCCATGAAGACCATCCAGATCAGGCTCAGGCGGATCAGGATTTCGCTCCATTCCGCCGGTTGCTCCAGCACGAAGCGGGTCACGATCTGGAACATGCCCAGCGTCGACGCAATGACCAGCATCAGGCAGGCTACCAGCATGGAAAAGCCGGTGGTCCAGTGTTCGAATTTGAGGAAGGCTTGTTTCATGGCGGGTACCGGTTCATGCCTTGTTTTAAAGGGTTTGACAATGAAAGCGCCCGCCAGTCAAGGGACTGCGGGCGCAAGCAGCTACAAAGTCTGTAGCGATGTCAAATCTGCAACGGCTTATTTGTAGTTGCGGATGGCGTCAATATTGGCTTTGCCGAACTGCTTTTCAAAGTCGGCATTGACGGGTGCCAGTATGGCCACGAACTTGGACTTGTCGACGTTGTCGATCACGGTCATGCCCTTGGCACGCAGTTCAGCCACGCCGCTGGCATCGTCCTGGTCCACGCGGGCGCGGTTGGCCTTGGTGGCCTCTTTGGCGGCATCGACAAAAGCGGTTTTGTCGGCGGCGCTGAGCTTGTCAAACGCGGCCTTGTTCATCACAAAAATGCAGGGTGAATAAACATGGCCGGTCAGCGACAGGTGTTTTTGCACCTGGTCAAACTTGGCGGACATGATGACCGACAGCGGGTTTTCCTGGCCGTCTACCGTGCCTTGTTGCAGCGCGGTGAACACTTCCGGAAACGCCATGGGCGTGGTGATGATGCCCAGGCCCTTGTAGGCCGCAATGTGCACCGGGTTCTCCATGGTGCGCATCTTCAGGCCTTTCAGGTCCTCGGGCAGCCGGACGTCGCGCTTGCTGTTGGTCATGTGGCGAAAACCGTTTTCAGCCCAGGCAAGCGCCTTGAAACCCTTGGCGTCGAATTTCTTGAGCATGTCCTGGCCGATAGGACCGTCGAGCACAGCGCGTGCATGTGCCTTGTCGCGGAACAGGAAGGGCACATCGAGGATCTTTGTTTCGGGTACGAAGTTGGGCACCGGGCCGGTAGACGAGAAAGCCAGTTCCTGGGTGCCCAGTTGCACCGCTTCGATGGACTCGCGTTCGCCGCCCAGTGAGCCGTTGTAGAAGGTCTGGACCTTGTAGCGGCCTGCCGTGCGCTTTTCCACTTCTTTTGCGAATGTGTCGATCGCCACGCCCTGGTGGGAGTTCTGCGCGGTGGAAATGCTGATGCGCATGGTCGTCTGTGCGCTCGCCGAGGCCATCAAGCCCATGGCCATAGTCATACCGATAAGCAGTTTCGAAAGTTTCATGCTGTCTCCAAAATGGTTGCTGGTATTTCAATACTTCTGCGAATACGACCTGTAGCCGCAAGCGGACCATTATTACTGCAGGGATGGGGCCGGCATGCGCGGGTTTTCGCTTAAACGGTGTTGGCGGACGTCCTCGCCTCACCGGCCGAGTGGCGTCATGCCCAGGCTTTGCATGTAGGCGGCAATGATCTCTGCAAAATCACCGTCCGGCTGCAGACCGAGCGCCCGTGCGCGTGCGGCATCGATTCTGGCCGGCCATCGGGTCACGATGTCGGCGACGGCCGCATCGGGCGTCCAGTCAATCAACTCGGCCACTTCCTTGCCTGCCAGCCTTTCCAGTGCCGCTGCCATGTCGCCGGCCGTGGTGCTGAGCGCGGGCAGGTTGACGGCGGTGCGGGCGCCCCATTCGGCATCGCTGGCTTGCGCAGCACGTATCAGCCCTTCGACCGTGCGAGCAGGGGATGACAGTGCGAAGGCCGTCTCCCTGGGAACCGGGCAGCATGCCCTGATGCCCGCCAGCGGTTCACGGATCATGCCGCTCAAAAAGCTGGAGGCTGCACCATTGGGTTTGCCTGGCCGTACGCTGACGGTCATCAGACGCACATTGCGTCCCCGGATAAAACCTTTGCGCGCATAGTCAGCCACCAGCTGCTCACCGATGAATTTCTGGATGCCGTAACTGTTCTGCGGTGTCGGCAATGTGTTGTCGTCGACCACGGCAGGCAGGGCTTGTTGCGGCGAGTTGCCGAAGACCGCGAGGGAGCTTGCAAACACCACCGTGGGGCAGGTCTTCAGTGCACGGCAGGCCTGCAGCAGGGCGCGTGTAGCGTCCACGTTGCTGCGCATGCCCAGGTCAAAATCGGCTTCGCACTCGCCGCTGACGGCGGCAGCCATGTGAAAAATGATAGCGTGTTGCGCAAGTAATACGGGGGCTGCAGCCGTATTTTGTTCGAAGATTCCGTTTAAATCACCTGTCACGGCATGAATACGGCTGTCCGCCGCCAGGTCTGCGGGTGGCGCCACGCGATCCACGAGTGTGATGCTTTGGATGGTTTGCTGCGCGCTGCCCGCCAGCGACAAGCGGCCGCGCGCAAGAAGTTCGCGTGCGAGCCTGGTGCCCAGAAATCCGGCGCCGCCGGTGATGACGATGTGCATGGGGGAAATTCCTGTATATTTTTTCGGGAGGCAGCCCGAGTCAGCGGGAGCGCAGTTTCAGCAGCCGCTCCCGGGCCGCAGCCAGGTGTTCGCGCAGGGTGTACCAGCGGTCAGAAAATTCGTCCGGCAGATCAAGCGCAACCACCTGCCGCTCGATGTTGTCCAGCCGCTCCAGCAGCCGCCTGAGCGCCATGGGGTTCTCGGTCGCAATCTTGTCCATATCGCTTTCAAGGAACTTCACGTCACCATAAAAATGGTTCAGTGCCGCACTGATGCGCCAGTCGAACAGCCGTGGAATCCAGGCCAGCAATATCAGTGCGATGGCCAGGATGGGGATGATTGCAAACATCAGCAGCTCCACCTGCTGCGCCGTGCCATATGGCAGCAGGGTTTCCAGCCAGGGCCGGGCGCCCAGGCTGTAGGCCCTGGCAACAGGCGACAGGGGGAAATCGCTGCCCCTGAAGCTGGGGAACTGGCCATGCCGCTGGAGAAAATTCGGGCCTTCATGGATGGCGATGGCGGCATCCAGCAGGGCCCGCTGCAGGGCGGGATGCACCTCCGGCCGGACCAGCAGATGGGTTTGCAGGCTCATCAGCGTCAGGTCGCGCGGTGGAATGTCGCCGCGCAGCTCGATCGCGCCCTGCGGCAGCAGCAGCGGTTGCAGGTGGGGCTCCTGCGCAACCAGCGCGCCCGCATGCTCGGTTCCGAGCAGCTGGATATTGCCTTGCCGCGTGAGCAACTGCACGGCCTGTGAGTCTTCCCCCGCCGCCAGGAACAGCACGTCGATTTTGCCGTCTGCCAGTGCTTCTGCCGCGGCTACACCGACGGCGGGGTCAAAGTGCACGTCGGCAGGACGCAGGCCGGCATGCTCCAGCATGACTTTGGCTGCCATGAATGACGAGGATGAAGCCGCGCCTGCTGCCACCCGGGCACCTTTGGCCTGGGCCAGTGATGCGGGGCCGTCGGCGCCAGAGAAAACCCAGACAGGTTCCTGGCCCACAACTGCCAGGGCCTGCACCGGGCTGCGGGCGTTTGCATAGATGCCGTGCGCAAAGCCGATGCCGGCGGCATTGCGTGCATCCATGAGTTGTTCCAGCGAGCCATTCTGCTTGTCCGAATAGACGATCTCCACATTCAGCCCGGTGCGCTCCAGTTGTTCTGCATAGCGCTGTGCCAGGCGCGAATAGCTGCCTTGCGGCGACCCTGCCGCAATCACGGCTTTGCCTGGCGGCAACACCAGCCAGTGGGTAGCCGACCACCAAAGGGCCGCTGCGGTGCAAAGCACCAGCGGCAGGTAGAACAGCCACCAGCGCCTGCGGTAGAGCAGCAGCAGTTTCATCGCCCGCGCATTTTGTAGAGACGCTGGCGCACAAATTCAATGTGCTGGTGCAGCGTGTAGCAACGTGCCATCAGGTCTTTGGGGCAGGCAAAAGCCATCAGAGCCTTGTCTATGCTGTTCAGGCGCAGCAGGAAACGCGTGAGGTCCAGCCCGGACAGGGTTTCCTGGCTCAGGTCGTTTTCAATGAACTTGAGCTCGCCGTACCAGCGGTTGACGCGGCTTTCCAGCACCCAGCGCAGGTAGGTCGGGATCAGCCGCATCAGCCAGAAAGCCATCAATGTGACGGGCAGGACGATCAGCAGGATGCGTTCCGTGAGTTGCGCCCACCAGAAGGGCAACAGCCGCTCCAGCAGCGGCAGGCCGTGGATCAGCGTTTCGCGCGCCTGGGGCGCCGTCGGGAAGTCGATACGCCGCAGCGAAGGGAAGTCACCTGCGCGGTGAAACAGCCCGCCACCCGTATGGACCTCCATGGCGACCGCGATGGCCAGCCTTTTGAGGGCAGGGTGCAGGTCTTCGCGGGCGACCAGGCTGGCTGAGGTCGTGAGCAGGGTGATGTCGCGCGGAGGCAGCCGGGTGTCCAGCGCCCCCTGTGCCAGCAGGCGCGGCTCCAGGTAAGGGTTGCGTTCAGTGATGGCAGCTGACTTGCGCAGGTTGGCCAGTTGTATGCCCGGCAGGCCCAGCATGTTCTGGACTGCGAAGGATTCGGTAGGTGCCACCATCAGCACCACGTCAAGCTGGTTTTGCCGCATGGCCTGGACTGCGGCGCTGCCGGTGAGTTTTGACAGTGTCAGCTCCGACATGGCGATCCTGGCCTGTTCCAGAAGCTTGAGCGCCACCTTGCGGCTGCCGCTGCCTTCCGGGCCTATGGCCACGCGCATGCCCTGCAGCTGGTTGAGCGAGTCGAGCTCCCGGTTGCGCGTGAATATCCAGACCGCTTCGACGTCCACGTTGGCCAGCGTCTCGATGCGGCTGCGGTCGCGCCGGTCCAGTGAGGCGCCGAGGTAACCAAAGCCGCCTTGCATCAAGGCCAGGTCAGTCGGGTCAACCGCCCGGCGCAGGCGTTTCTGGTTCTGTTCGGACCCTTCCGAGGGCTGGATATCCAGCGTGATGCCATGCGCCGCAAAACGTTCAGCGTAGTGTTGCGCGTGGCGGTAATAAGCCCCATCGGTGGCGGCCGTGGTAATGCTCAGTTGCGCGGGCGGCATGGGGAACACCAGCAACCACAGGCAGGTGATCGTCGCCACGGCAAGCGCGACGACTGGAAGCCGGATCAAGAGCCATTTGCGTTGATACAACCTAGCCATGCGCACAGGCTTATTCCTGTTGGGGGTGTGTACCTTTATAGCGCAAAGCCGTGAATGTTGTCAGGCGGATTAACGCGAGGTCGGCGCAGATAACTGCGCCTTTCGGCCCGCCTTACATACCGCTGTAGTTGGGCCCGCCGCCGCCTTCGGGCGTGACCCAGACGATGTTTTGCGTCGGGTCCTTGATGTCGCAGGTCTTGCAGTGCACGCAGTTTTGCGCATTGATCTGCAGGCGGTCCGTGTTGTCTTCGTCTTTCACAAACTCGTACACGCCAGCCGGGCAGTAGCGGCTTTCTGGCCCGGCGTACTTTGCCAGGTTGATGCCGACCGGAACACTCGCGTCTTTCAGCGTCAGGTGCGCAGGTTGCTGCTCTTCATGGTTGGTGTTGGAGACAAACACCGAGCTCAGGCGGTCAAAGGTGATCTTGTTGTCGGGTTTTGGATAAACAATGGGCTGGCATTCCGCTGCCGGCTTGAGCATCGCGTAATCCGGCTTGTTGCGGTGAATGGTCCATGGCGGGCTCTTGATGCCCAGCCTGGGCAGCAGCCACTGTTCGATGCCGGTCATGAAGGAGCCGACATACAGGCCCTTCTTGAACCACGCCTTGAAGTTGCGTGACTGGTCCAGTTCAGCGGCGAGCCAGCTCTTTGCATAGGCTTCCGGGTAGGCTGCCAGTTCATCGTGCTGGCGGCCAGAGGTCACCGCGGCGTACGCCGCGTCGGCGGCCAGCATGCCGCTCTTGATGGCCGCGTGGCTGCCCTTGATGCGGCTGGCGTTGAGGTAGCCGGCTTCGCAACCGATGAGCGCACCGCCGGGGAACACGGTTTTGGGCAGGCTCAAGGCGCCGCCGGCTGTGATCGCACGCGCACCATAGCTGATGCGTTTGCCGCCTTCCAGGTACTGGCGGATGGCGGGGTGGGTCTTCCAGCGCTGCATCTCCTCAAACGGGCTGAGGTAGGGGTTGCTGTAGTCCAGCCCTGTGACCAGGCCCAGCGTGACCTTGTTGTCTTCCAGGTGGTACATGAAACCGCCGCCGTAGGTCGCGCTGTCCATGGGCCAGCCGGCGGTGTGGATGACGAGGCCGGGCTTGTGCTTGGCCGGGTCGATTTCCCAGAGTTCTTTCACGCCGAGCGCATAGGCCTGCGGGTCCTTGCCTTCGTCGAGTTTGAACTTTGCAATCAGCTGGCGGCCCAGGTGGCCGCGCGCGCCTTCGGCAAACACGGTGTACTTGCCATGCAGCTCCATGCCGAGCTGGAAGTTTTCGGTGGGTTCTCCGTCCTTGCCGACGCCGAGGTTGCCGGTAGCAACACCCTTGACGGAGCCGTCATCGTTGTAGAGCACTTCTGCTGCCGGGAAGCCCGGGAAAATTTCAACGCCAAGGTTCTCCGCCTGTTGCGCCAGCCAGCGCACCACATTGCCCAGGCTGATGACGTAGTTGCCTTCGTTGTGAAAGCAGTCGGGTACAAAAAACGCGGGCGTCTTCACGGCGCCTTTTTCGCTGAGGAACAGCACCTCGTCGCTGGTGACGGGCTGGTTCAACGGTGCACCTTGCTCTTTCCAGTCGGGGATCAGTTCGGTGATCGCCCTGGGGTCCATTACCGCACCGGAGAGGATGTGGGCGCCGGGCTCGGAACCTTTTTCAAGCACCACGACCGAGATGTCCGTGCCTTTTTCTGCGGCCAGTTGCTTCAGGCGGATGGCTGTTGCCAGGCCGCCGGGTCCACCGCCCACTACGACAACGTCGTATTCCATGGCTTCACGGGGGCCGAACTGGGCCAGAATTTCTTGGTTGTTCATCGTGGGACTCGCTGATAATGATTTCAGGAATGGCGGTCTGCCTCTCGGATGATTTTATGCGGTGAATGCAGGCTGTCGGGCAGAGGACCGGATTTCACATCTTTATTGAGAGGAGCCCCTAATGACCTACAACATTGATCTTTCAGGGCGAGTCGCGCTGGTGACTGGCGCCTCTGGAGGGCTGGGTGCCCAGTTTGCAAAAACCCTGAGCCGGGCTGGTGCTGCCGTGGTGCTGGCCAGCCGCAGGCTGGACAAACTCAAGGACCTGCGTGCCCAGATTGAAGCCGCTGGCGGCGCCGCGCATGTCATTGAGCTTGACGTGACCGACCACGCCAGCATCAAGGCCGGTGTGGCGCATGCCGAAACCGAGGTCGGCCCCATAGACATCCTTGTCAACAACTCCGGCGTGAGCACCACGCAGCGCCTGCAGGACGTGGGCGAGGAGGACTACGATTTCATTTTCGGCACCAATGTCAAGGGCGCTTTTTTTGTGGCGCAGGAAGTCGGCAAGCGCATGCTGACACGTGCCAAAGGTGCTGCGCCGGGCACCTATGCGGGTGGGCGCATTATCAACATCGCATCAATGGCCGGCCTGCGCGTGCTGCCGCAAATCGGCGTGTACTGCATGAGCAAGGCTGCCGTGGTGCAGATGACCAGGGCCATGGCGCTGGAGTGGGGCAAGTTCGGTATCAATGTCAACGCCATCTGCCCGGGCTATATCGACACCGAAATCAATCATCACCACTGGGAAACCGAGCAGGGCAAAAAACTGGTGCAGATGCTGCCGCGCAAGCGGGTCGGCAAACCGCAGGACCTGGATGCGCTGCTGGTGATGCTGGCCAGCGGTGAAAGCCATTTTGTCAATGGTGCGGTGATTGCCGCCGATGATGGCTTTGGGGTCTGAAAATATGGCCCGCATGCTTGCTGTGTTGCCTGCTGGGCGTCCCTGTATCCGGGCTTTGGCTGTATCGGGGTGCTGACCGGAATTCTGGCGGGGCTGGCTGCCGGCGCACTGTGGGGCCTGGTGTTTGTGGCGCCGCGCATGGTGAGCGGTTTCCCTGCGGTGGACTTCACGGCCGGCCGGTTTTTGTCATACGGCGCTGTGTCATTGTTCCTGATGCTTGCAGTGCGCAAGTCCGCCTGGCCGAACGCCCGGCAGGCACTGGCCGCGCTTGGCATGAGTGTGCTGGGGTTTACCGGCTATTACCTGCTGCTGGTGTTTGCCATTCGTGATGCGGGCACCGAAGTGCCCAGCCTCATCATCGGGACCATTCCTGTCTGGATGATGCTTTTGGGAAAACCTGCTGGCCTGCGCTTGGGGGCACTGGTGCCGGGACTGGTGTTGACTCTGCTGGGCCTGGGGCTGATGACGCAGGCATCGCACGGTGCAGGTGCGACGGCGGGCGAGGCTGTTCCGCATCTGGATTTCTGGCGCGGTGTGGTGTTTGCCGTGGCCTCCATGGTGTTCTGGACGGTCTTTGGCCTGGTGAACGCTGCGTGGCTAAAAAAGCATCCGGAAGTCAGTGCCACGACCTGGGCCAACTGGCTGGGCGTGGCGACAGGCCTGGGTGCCCTGGCGCTCTGGCTGGCCGCGGGATCTGATGCAAAGGTGCTGCTGGCCAGGACGGACTGGGCGCAAGCGGCCATGCTTTGTATGGCAACGGGGTTCGGCTCGACCTGGCTGGCAACGATTCTCTGGAACATCGCGAGCCGGCGCCTGAGCGCCAGCCTGTGCGGCCAGCTGATCGTGAGCGAGACCTTGTTTGCCCTGGCTTATTCCTTTGCCTGGGACGGGCGCTGGCCGACCCAGGTGCAGGCGCTGGCCTGCCTGTTGTTTGCAGCGGGTATTCTTGCTTCCATACGGGCTCACCGTTAAACCGATTTAAAAGAGCTGATCCAAACCATGAAAATTGACATTCCAGAGAAGAAAAAACTGGTCTACGAAATGCGCATCCCCATCCGCTGGGGCGACATGGATGCCATGGGTCATCTCAATAACGGGACCTATTTCCGCTACATGGAAACCATACGCATAGACTGGATGTATTCCGTCGGCTGCCGGCCAGACCCCAAAAGCGAAGGCCCGGTGATCGTCAATGCGTTCTGCAATTTCTACAAGCAGCTTGAGTACCCCGGCGACGCTCTGGTGAAGATGTATGTCAGCGACCCTGCGCGTAGCACGTTCGAGAGCTGGTGCACGATGGAGCGTGCCGATGCGCCCGGCGTGATCTGCGCAGCGGGCGGGGCCACCACGATATGGGTGGACTTTCCGGCGCAAAAATCCAAAACGCTGCCGGACTGGATGCGCAAGCTGGTGGAGAACTAAGCTCAGGCCGGCTTGGGCGCCTTGGGCACCCGGCCCATCAGGTAAAACTCGGGGTTGGGCAGCATGCCGCTAAAGCTTGCGATGCGGTTTGACAAGCCGAAAAAGGCCGTGATGGCGGCGATGTCCCAGGCGTCTTCATCATCGAAGCCGTGCGCCTTGAGCGCATCAAAGTCGGCGTCCTCAATTTCGTCGGAGTGCTGGCAGACCTTCATCGCAAAGTCCAGCATGGCGCGCTGGCGCGGCGTGATGTCTGCCTTGCGGTAGTTCACGGCGACCTGGTCCGCCACCAGCGGTTTTTTCTCATAAATGCGCAGGATGGCGCCGTGTGCCACCACGCAGTACAGACACTTGTTGGCGGCACTGGTGGTGGTAACTATCATCTCGCGCTCGCCCTTGGTCAGGGAGCCGGCAGGGTTGGATCCTTCTTCTTTCAGCATCAGCGCATCGTGGTATGCGAAGAACGCACGCCACTCCTGCGGCCGCCTTGCCAGCGCAAGAAACACATTGGGCACGAAGCCGGCTTTCTCCTGCACTTCCAGCACTTTGGCCTTGATGTCTTCGGGCAGGTCTTTCAGTTCGGGGGTGGGGTAACGTAATGGCATGGTGTTGTCTCTCATTTTTTGGATCAGTTTGCATGATACGGGAGGTGGCGCCTGCCCGGGCGCGGTGCTTTTCATGGCCAGGCCATGGGCTTGCCTGCACGGCAAAAGAAGGCGTATCCCCAGAACACCCAAACAGCCCTCTTGAACGTCGAATCAAGGCATTTCAGGTGTCAAAAGAGGCTGTAGCCCAATGTATTTGCGCGCAGCAAGCTATCAAAAAAGGAGCGACCGGCTGCGCGCGCAGCGTCTGCAAACGCTGCCCCGTATCAGGGGTACAAACCGCGCAACTCGCGCGTATGCAATATCCGCTTGCAGGCCACGATAAACGTGGCGGTGCGCAGGCTGACCTTGTGGTCCTGGGCAACCAGCCAGACACCGGCGAAAGCCTCTTTCATGATGCGCACCAGGCGAGCATTGATTTCGGCTTCGTCCCAGAAGAAGCTCGAAAAATCCTGCACCCATTCAAAGTAGCTGACGGTCACGCCGCCGGCGTTGGCGATCACGTCGGGCAGCACCAGCACATTGCGTTCCTGCAGGATGTCGTCGGCTTCCGGCGTGGTGGGGCCGTTGGCGCCTTCGATGATCATGCGAGCCTTGATACGCCCGGCATTGTCTTTTGTGATCTGCTGCTCCAGCGCCGCGGGAATCAGGATGTCGCAGTCCACGTCCCAGAACTTGTCATTGGCAATCACTTCTGCCTGCGCAAAACCGCCCACGCTGCCGGTCTCGGCCACATGCCTGAGCAGTGCCGGCACATCCAGCCCGGCTTCGCGGTAAATCGTGCCGCCGTGGTCTTGCACCGCGACCACGCGCGCGCCAGCTTCGGCAAACAGCTTGCCGGCCACGCCGCCCACATTGCCGAAACCCTGTACTGCCACCCGCGCGGTGGGGATATCCAGCTCTATGTGTTTGGCCGCCTCGACGCCGACGGTGAACACGCCGCGCCCTGTGGCTTCGCGCCTGCCCAGCGAGCCGCCCAGGTCGACAGGCTTGCCGGTGACCACGCCGGTGGCGGTGGAGCCGGTGTTCATGGAATAGGTATCCATCATCCACGCCATGATCTGCTCGTTGGTGTTGACGTCAGGCGCCGGGATGTCCTTGTTGGGGCCGATGATGATGCCGATCTCGCTGGTGTAGCGGCGTGTCACTCGCTCCAGTTCGCCGCGTGACAAGGTTTTCGGATCGACGCGGACGCCGCCCTTGGCACCGCCGTAAGGCACGTTCACCGCGGCGTTCTTGATCGACATCCAGGCCGACAGGGCCATCACTTCGGACAGCGTCACGTCCTGGTGGAAGCGCACACCGCCCTTGCCGGGGCCGCGCGAGACGTTGTGCTGCACGCGGTAGCCTTCAAAGTGCGCCACCGTGCCGTCGTCCATATGGATGGGAACGTCAACAACCAGGATCCGCTTGGGTCGTTTCAGTGTCTCGGCCCAGCGCGCCAGGCTGCCCAGGTGCGGGATGACACGGTCAACCTGCTGCAGGTAGTTGCCCCAGGGGCCAAGGTTGTCGGCTTGCAGGTAGGAGGGCAGGGGATGCGAGCCGGGCGTGACGGCCGTAACTGGGGCGGATGCATGTGACATGAAACACTCCTTTTGGGAAAATCAATAACCCAGAGCTTAGGAGTCTGCCGGTCAAATGTCCAAGGCAAGCTTTATGTGTTGTTATGCAAAAACCACATAGTTTGTATTCTGCGGTTTGGCTCAGGTGGTGAACTGCAGTGCAGCCAGCCGCGCATACACCCCGCCCTGGTTCACCAGCTCGGTATGTGTGCCTTGCTCGACCAGTTTGCCGTGGTCCAGCACCAGGATGCGGTCGGCCTGCTGCACCGTCGCCAGGCGGTGGGCAATGACGAGCGTCGTGCGGCCCTGCATGGCGGACTCCAGTGCCGCCTGCACCATGCGCTCGCTTTCCGCGTCCAGCGCGCTGGTGGCTTCGTCCAGCAGCAGCAGTGGCGAGTTTTTCAGCATGGCACGTGCAATCGCAATGCGCTGGCGCTGCCCGCCCGACAGGCGCACGCCGCGCTCACCAAGGAAGGTGTCGTAGCCCTCGGGCAGGGCGTTGATGAAGTCATGCGCAAAGGCAGCTTTTGCAGCAGCTTTGGTCTCTTCATCCGTCGCGCCGGGTTTGCCGTAGCGGATGTTCTCCAGCGCGCTGGTCGAGAAAATCACCGCGTCCTGCGGCACGATGCCGACACGATGGCGCAGGTCTTCAAGCGCCATGTCCGAGGTGCGTACGCCGTCGAGTTCGATGCAGCCGGAAGTCGGGTCGTAAAAGCGCAGCAGCAACTGGAACACCGTGCTTTTGCCGGCGCCGCTGGGGCCCACGATGGCGACGGTCTCGCCGGGTGCAACGTGCATGCTGAAGTTGTTCAGCGAAGCCTGTGCGGGACGGGACGGGTAGTGAAACGTCACCGCTTCGAATTTGATGCTGCTGCCGCCATTGATCGCCGGGACTGCAACTGGGTTGGGCGGTGAAACCACTGGTGAGCGCGAGGCCAGCAGCTCCATCAGGCGCTCGGTGGCGCCTGCTGCACGCAGCAGGTCGCCGTAGACCTCGCCCAGCACGGCGGTGGCGCTGGCCAGGATGATCACATACACCACGGTCTGGCCCAGGTGGCCTGCCGTGATGTCGCCGCGCATCACCGCCTGCGTGCCCTGGTACAGGCCCCACAGCAGCGCCGCCGAGGTGGCAATAATGATGAAGGCCACCAGCACCGAGCGCGCCTTGGTGCGGCGTACCGCCACATTGAAGGCATTGGTCGTCGAGACATTAAACCGCGTGGCTTCACGGCCTTCGGCGGTGTAGCTTTGCACCACGGGAATGGCGTTGAGCACTTCCGCTGCAATCGCGCTTGAATCGGCCACGCGGTCCTGGCTGGCGCGCGAGAGCTTGCGCACGCGGCGGCCAAACCACACCGACGGTGCGACGATCAGCACCAGCACGCCCAGCACCTGCACCATCAGGTAGGGATTGGTATAGACCAGCATGATCAGCGCGCCCACGCCCATCACCGCGTTGCGCAGGCCCATGCTCAACGACGAGCCCACCACCGTCTGCACCAGCGTCGTGTCGCCGGTCAGGCGCGAGAGCACTTCGCCGGTTTGAGTGGTCTCAAAAAACTCCGGGCTTTGCCGTACCACATGCGAGTACACCGCATTGCGCAGGTCGGCGGTGACGCGCTCGCCTAGCCAACTGACCATGTAAAAACGGCCGGCTGAAAAAAGCCCCAGCGCGGCGGCCACCGCAAACAGCTCGAAGAAGTGCTGGCGCAAGGCCATCAACTGCTCGCCCTTGCCGGCATCGGTCAGGCCGGCGTTCACCAGCCCGCCGTCTATCAGGCTGCGCAGGGCCAGCGGAAACACCAGGGTGGCGATCGCCGCCATGACCAGGAAAAACACCGCCAGTCCGATCTGGCCCCAGTACGGCTGCAGAAAGGGCAGCAGGCCGGAAAGTGAGCGGGGGGAGCCCTTGGGGGCGTTGAAAGATGCGGAGGAAGTAGCCATGCGCCGAGTTTAATGGTTTTACGTTATAAAGAATGCCGTTGCAAATGCAGCCTTGACAATATTTGCTTAAGCATGTATTATTTGGTCATGGCTTCAAAAACCAAATCCAAGCTTGATTGCAACCCCCTCGTCGGCGACCTGACATGCCCGATGGTGGAGTTTTACCGCGCCGAAGGCTACAAGCCCGATGAAAGCGTGGCCTACCTGATGCGCCGGATTATTTCCGTGGCCAGCCAGCACATTGAACGCGAGCTTGAGCCGACCGGCCTGACCAATGCGCAGTGGGTTCCGCTGCTCAAGCTCTATATGGGCCACGCCTCGACGGTGGCTGAACTCGCGCGCGTGTGCGAACTGGACGCCGGCTCCATGACCCGCCTGCTCGACCGCATGGAGGCCAAGCAGTTGTGCCGCCGCGTCCGCTCTTCGGACGACAGGCGCGTGGTCAATCTTGAGCTGACGGAAGCAGGGCGCACGGCAGCCAAAGGGATTCCTGAAATCCTCTGCCGGGTCCAGAACGCGCACCTCTCGGGCTTTTCCGCAGAGGAGTGGCAAATCCTCAAAGGCTACCTGCGCCGCATCCTCGATACCGCGCAATCCCTGAATGGCATGCCGGAAAAAACAGCAGAAAAACCATCGCTACTCCAGACCCAAACATCGGCAGTTGAAAATGAAAAATAAGCTTACCCCTGTCTCTTCAGGCGCCAATTCCTCCTTCGCGCTGGCCGTGCCGCAGCAGGACGCTCACCCCATGCCGGTGTGGCGCGCCTCTTTCCGCATGGCCCTGATTGCCGCCGCGAGTGTGGCGGCTGCGGGCCTGATTGCCACCGGCATCACCGGCTGTGCCGACATGTCGGGCATAACGCCCAACGCCGTGCTGCGCGATGCGCCTTCGCTGGGTTTGCCGGCCACGGCGGAAGCATCCCCTGTGGTTGCCGCCGAATGGTGGCGTGACTTTGGCGACGAACAACTGAACCGGCTGGTGGCCCAGGCGCTGGAAACCAGCCCCAGCCTGAAAATCGCGCAGGCCCGCCTGGCACGCGCGCAGGCCGTGACCGAAGTGGCCGATGCCGCCACCTTGCCGCAACTCAGCGGCCAACTGGACGCCACGCGCCAGCTCTATACAAAAAACGGCCTTGTGCCTGCACCACTGGCCGGCACTATCCAGGAAACCGGCACGGCCCAGCTCAATGCCAGCTGGGAGCTTGATTTTTTCGGCAAGAACCGTGCAGCCCTGGACGCCGCCCTGGGCAGCGTGCATGCGGCCGAGGCTGACGCACAAGCTGCCCGCGTGTTGCTGGCCAGCAATGTCGCGCGCAGCTACTTCCAGCTGGTGCGCCTGAACGAGCAGGCCACGGTTGCACGGCGCACGCTGGCGCAACGTGAAGAAACACTCAAGCTTGTGCAGGACCGCGTGAACGCCGGCCTGGACACGCGCCTTGAACTGCGCCAGAGCGAAGGCGGCCTGCCCGAGGCCCGGCTGCAGCTGGAGTCGCTGCAGGAGCAGATGGCGCTGACGCGCAACGCGCTCGGGGCCCTGATTGGGCAGGCGGATGTGGCCCTGGCCACCGTACCGCCTGCGCAGTCGGCTATTAAAAACGTAGCGATGACGGGAGCCATGGCCGCGATCCCGGCAGACCTGCTGGGCCGACGGGCCGACATCACGGCCGCCCGCTGGCGCGTCGAAGCCTCCGTCAAGGACGTGGCCAATGCCAAGACCCAGTTCTATCCCAACATCAACCTCATCGCATTTGCCGGTTTCTCCAGCATTGGCCTGAACAACCTGACCAGGTCGGGCAGCCAGCAGTGGGGCGTTGGCCCGGCCTTGCGCCTGCCGATTTTTGATGCGGGCCGCCTGCGCGCCAACCTGCGCGGCAAAACCGCAGACCTGGATGCTGCAGTTGAAAGCTATAACGCCGCCGTGCTTGACGCCGTGCGCGACGTGGCCGACCAGGTTACCTCCATGCAGGCCATTGCGCGCCAGCAGGTCCAGCAGCGCGCTGCGCAGAACGCTGCAGAAGGCGCTTACGAGATTGCCGTGCAGCGCTACAGGGCCGGCCTGGGCAATTACCTCAATGTGCTGACCGCAGAAACCAATGTGCTGGCGCAACGCCGCGGTGCGGTAGACCTGGCTGCCCGGGCCCTCGACACGCAGGTGGCGCTGATCCGTGCCCTCGGTGGCGGTTATGTGCCGGATCAGGCCGTGCCCGGCCAAGCCCAGATTGCTACAAAAACAATAGCTGGTGGCGGGCTTCAGACGCCGGCCAGCGGCACATTTGATGCCAAAAACAAGCCCGCAACGCTTTAAAACCGGCTGAAAGACACAACCCGGCCGCTTTTGCCTTTGTAAATAAAGCACCGCATCCCTAACGCTTCAATAACGTATTTCCAACATCATGAACGCACCTCAATCCTCCTCTTCCAGCCTGCCCAACGAACCAGTTGCAGGCAACCCCAAGCGCAAAAAGGCGCTGACCGCGCTGGCCAGCGTGGTGGTGCTCGCCGGCCTGGGCTGGGCCGCGTATGAATACCTGGTCGCCAGCCATTACGAGTCCACCGACAACGCCTATGTGCAGGGCAATGTGATCCAGATCACGCCGCAGATCGGCGGCACCGTCATGGCCATCATGGCCGACGACACCGATTTTGTGAAAGCCGGCCAGCCGTTGGTGCAGCTTGACCCGGCCGACGCAAAAGTTGCGCTGGACCAGGCCGAGGCCGCGCTGGCCCAGGCCGTGCGCCAGGTGCGCACGCTGTACGCCAACAATGGCACGCTGGCCGCGCAGATCACACTGCGGGAGTCTGACGTGGTCAGGGCGCAAAGCGACATCGCCCGCGCCAACGACGACCTGAACCGCCGCCAATCCCTCACAGGCAACGGTGCGGTGTCCCGTGAAGAACTCGGCCATGCCGAGACCCAGCTTGCCAACGCCAAAAGCGCGCTGGCCGCAGCGCAGGCCGGTGTGGCCGCCGCGCGCGAACAGCTCAGCAGCAACCAGGCGCTGACCGAAGGCACCAGCATCGAGCAGCACCCCAGCGTGCTGGTGGCCGCTGCCAAGGTGCGCGAGGCCTACCTGGCCACCCAGCGCGCTGCCATGCCCGCGCCTGTCGATGGCTACGTGGCCAAACGTACCGTGCAACTGGGCCAGCGCGTGGCCGCCGGCACGCCGATGATGTCCATCATCCCGCTCAAGCAGGTCTGGGTCGATGCCAACTTCAAGGAAGTGCAGCTGCGTAACATCCGCATAGGCCAGCCCGTCACGCTGGTGGCCGACCTGTATGGCAAAAAAGTTGAATACAAGGGCACGGTCGCAGGCCTGGGTGCCGGCACCGGTGCGGCTTTCTCCCTGTTGCCCGCGCAAAACGCCACCGGCAACTGGATCAAGGTGGTACAGCGCGTACCCGTGCGCATCGCGCTGGACCCCAAGCAGATTGAAGCCAACCCGCTGCGTGTCGGCTTGTCCATGGACGCCGAAGTCGACGTAAGCAACAAGGACGGCAAGATGCTGGCTGATGCGCCGCGCCCTGCGGCGCAGGCAGAGGTGCATGCCTACAGCGTGCCCGGCGATGCCGCGGACCAGGACGTGAAACGCGTGATTGCCGCCAACGTTGGCAAGGCCGGCGCAGCAGTCAGCGCACCCAGGGTCATTGGCGCGTTGAAGCCTGATGCATCGTCCAGCCAGGCAAAAGTCAGCCCTGTCGCCAAGCCCGGCGCAGTGGCCTCGGCATCGCTATAAGCCAGGTTGCCGTCCCGATTTTCCGAATGACCCGCTGGTGTAACTTCCCGGCTTAATTTGCAGGCGTCCATGGCTTCCGAATCCACTCTCCCAACTGCGGCGGCTTCGTCGCCGGCGCCCGCCGAAGCCGAACCCATCGCGCTGCCGCCCCTGACGGGTTCGGCCCGCATGTGGGGCACGCTGGCGCTGTCCGCCGCGACCTTCATGAACGTGCTCGACTCGTCGATCGCCAACGTTTCCCTGCCGGCCATTGCCGGCGACCTGGGTGTCAGCCCCAACCAGGGGGTATGGGTCATCACCAGCTTTGGTGTGGCCAATGCCATTTCGGTGCCTCTCACCGGCTGGCTGTCGCAGCGCTTCGGCCAGGTGCGGCTGTTCATGGCCAGCATCATCCTGTTTATCGTTACCTCGTGGCTGTGCGGCCTGGCGCCGAACATGACCACGCTGATCATCTTCCGTATCCTGCAGGGGCTGGCCGCCGGGCCGTTGATCCCGTTGTCGCAGACCCTGCTGCTGTCGAGTTACCCGAAAGCGATGGCGGGGATGGCGATGGCGCTGTGGTCCATGACCACCCTGATTGCGCCCGTACTCGGGCCGCTGCTTGGGGGCTGGATCACCGACAACATTTCATGGCCCTGGATTTTTTACATCAACATTCCGGTGGGCATTGGTTCCGCCTTTGTGACCTGGGCCATCTTCCACAAGCGCGAAAGCAAGACCAAGAAACTGCCCATCGACACCATAGGGCTGGCGCTGCTCATCATCTGGGTGGGCGCGCTGCAGGTCATGCTCGACATAGGCCAGGAGCATGACTGGTTCCATTCCGGCGCAGTGGTTGCGCTGGCGATTGTGGCGGTGGTCGGCCTGATTACCTTTGTCATCTGGGAACTCACGGAAGAGCATCCGGTGGTGGACCTGACGCTTTTCAAGCGGCGCAACTTCTGGTCCGGCGCGCTGGCCCTGTCTATCGGCTATGGCCTGTTCTTCGGCAACGTCGTGCTGCTGCCGCTGTGGCTGCAGCAATACATGGGCTACACCGCCACGCAGGCCGGCATGATCATGGCACCTGTGGGCTTGATGGCGCTGATTTTTTCGCCGATTGTCGGCAAGAACATCCACCGTGTGGACCCGCGCCGCATGGCAGCTTTTGCCTTTGTCGTTTTTGCACTGGTGCTGTGGATGCGCTCCAACTTCAACACCCAGGCCGACTTCAAGACCATCCTGATCCCCACGATCATCCAGGGTGTCTCCATGGCTTTCTTTTTCATACCGCTGGTGACGCTGACGCTGTCGGGCATTTCGCCAGACCGCATTCCGGCGGCCTCGGGCCTGTCCAACTTTGCGCGTATCACCGCGGGCTCGTTCGGCACCTCGATTGCCACCACCATCTGGCAGGACCGGGCCAGCCTGCACCACGCCCAACTGGCCGACGCGGTCAATACCGGAAGCGCCGCAACCAACAGCGCGATGGCAGGCCTGGCCAGCGCCGGGCTGACACCCGAGCAGGCCCTGGCCAGCATCAACCGGCTGGTGGACCAGCAGGCATACATGCTTGCCGCATCGGACGTGTTTTATGCCTCGGCACTGATCTTCCTGGCGCTGATTCCGCTGGTCTACCTGGCGCGTCCCGCCAAGGGCGGCGGTGCAGGCAGCGCGGATGCTGCGGCCGGGGCGCATTGAGACCTGAAAGTCCTGGGCAAGAGGTGAAGCGTTTGACGCTTCACCCGGTAGGTGAGGCACCAGGCGCTCGATGAGCGCTACATTCAGGCCAGGAGGGAGTCCACCATGCTTGACTATCTGTTCTATTTCTTCGCCGGCGCTTTTCTGGCCAACAGCATTCCCCATATCACCAACGGCATATCCGGGCGTGCTTTCCCCACGCCTTTTGCCACGCCGCGCGGGCAGGGCGAATCTTCCGCCTCCCTGAATGTGCTTTGGGGCGCATTCAACTTTGGCGTGGGTTACGCGCTGCTGTTTTTTGCCGGCAGTTTCAGTTTCTCAGCGCTCACGCATGTCGCGGTTGCCGGTCTGGGGGCTTTGCTCATGGCCCTGTTTCTGGCCTGGCGTTTTGGTCCGCTGTATGGCGGGAACCGTTCCGGGTCAGGAAAATAACTGACCAGACACCCGGTACAAGCAAAAGCCGGGTTGACCAAAAAACCTGCATACATTGACTCAAATACCGGAAGGCCGCCATGACGCTTGAATGGAAGGGTTCCCAGGAGGAACTGGATTGGGATGAACTCTCAAAGCTGTACCTGGCGGCTCCGCTGGGCCACAAGGCGCCTGCTGACCTGGAGCGCGTGTTTTCAAACAGCATGTTCAAGTGTTTTGCCTATGACGCCGGACGTCTGGTCGCCGCAGGGCGGGCGCTGGCTGACGGTGTGGATTGCTCTTATATCTGCGATGTGGCGGTCCATCCGGACCATCAGGGAACCGGGCTTGGCAGGGAGGTTGTGGCCAGGCTGGTGGCCTTATCGACGCATCACAGGAAGATCATCCTGTACGCGGTTCCGGGCAGCGAGCCGTTTTACAAAAAACTCGGCTTCAAACGCATGTCGACTGCCATGGCGATTTTTCAGAATCAGGTGCAGGCCCTTGAGCGGGGGCTGCTCAATGACAGCTGATACGACCTGGCGGTGAAATCTCACATCCGCAGTGGCTGCGCATACCCAGTCATTTCCAGATAACCGCTGCCAACCTTTTTTCCATTGCTGTCGATCAGCTCGCTCAGGCCTTCCCAATAAATCGATCCGGTGGATTGCCGGCTGTCGAGTTCCTGGTTGTCTATCACGGCCCTGACGGTATAAAAATCCGCCGGCGTGCGGACCATCCATTCGACCGGGTAGGTGGTTTGGGTCAGCGGGCTTTTCCAGTAGCGTGTGGGCTTGAAAATAACCTCGCCGCGGCTGAAGATATACGGCTTGCCTTTTGGCGCCCTGAACGAGCCGCCGTCCCATAGCGCGTCGCCGGCCTTGTCGCGCAGCCTGAAGGCGGTGAGGGCGCTGCCGTCAATCAGGTTCATGCCGATCCAGTCCCAGCCGGTCGCGTTCGGGTGCAGCAGTTCCTGGCTCCATTCATGGTCCAGCCAGGCCTTGCCGCTCACTTCAAAGTCCTGGCCTTTCAATTGCAGTTTGCCGGTCGTGGCGAGCTGGGGCTGGCTGTAGTAATAACTCGCCTGCTTTTCTTCAGGGCCCTTGCGCGACAGGCCTTGTTTGCCCTGTAGCAGCACGGGCTGCGTTTCCGTGAACTGCAGGTTGATGCCAAAGTCCGTTGTGGGCAGGCTGGCGGTGTAATGGCCTCCCTGGCTTTGCAAGGACCAGTCGCGCAGCTTGATGTTCATGTCGGCTTCGCTGGCCAGGGCCACACCAAAACCGTCGCGCGCGATGCGCTGGTCGTGCCAGAGTTTTTTGCCGGCCACGTCGGTGATGGCTGCATGCGCAAACAGCAACTGCCTGGCTGCAAATTTTGAGCGCATGCCCTGCGTGCTTTCCACCCGCGAGCGAAAAAACGTGAGCTGAAATCCAAACACACGCTGGCCCGATGTAGCCTGCCCCGTGATGTACCACCACTCGGTGCGAAAGTCGGGGTGCGCGCCCCGGTCGCGCGGGAAGGCCAGCGCTTTGGCCGGCAGGGCGCGGGATGGCCCGGCGAACCCCAGCGCGCCTGCCACACCGCTTGCAATGAGGTGGCGCCGCAACAGGTTCACCGGCATGGGGGCGCGCATGTCAATTGGCCAGTCCGGGATGCATCAGTTGCGTGACATGCCGCTGCGCCGGTGTGCAGTCGCCAAACTTGCCCTTCACCCAGTCGGCATCGTGGTAGGTTGGCAGGTAGCGCTCACCGGAATCGCAGAGCAATGACAGGATGGAGCCCTCTTCGCCGCGTGCCAGCATTTCATGCGCCAGCGCCAGCATGCCTACAAAGTTGGTGCCGGTGGACGGTCCGACCCTGCGCCCGAGCAAGGCCGAGAGCGCCTGCATGGCGGCCAGTGAATCCGCATCGGGCACTTCAATCATGCGGTCGATCACACCGCGTATAAAACTGGCTTCCACTCGCGGGCGGCCTATGCCCTCAATGCGCGAGCCGGCGCCCTCCAGGCTGGCGTCGCCGCTGCGGTGGTACGCGCCAAATACCGAGCCCGACGGATCGGCGACGCATAACTGGCAGGCAGGGCCATGGTGCCGCTGGTAGCGCATGTAGCGGCCAATGGTGGCGCTGGTGCCGCCCGTGCCTGCGCCAACCACAATCCACCGCGGCACGGGATGCCGCTCGTGCGTCATCTGCTCGAACATGCTTTCCGCAATATTGTTGTTGCCGCGCCAGTCGGTTGCGCGTTCGGCATAGGTGAACTGGTCCATGTAGTGGCCGCTGGTTTCCAGTGCCAGCTTGCGGGCTTCTTCATAAACCTCGGCCGCACTGCCGACCCAGTGGCAGCGCCCGCCGTAGTGTTCAATTTGTGCGACTTTTTCCGGCGATGTGTTGCGCGGCATGACGGCGATAAACGGCAGGCCCAGCAAGCGCGCAAAGTAGGCCTCGCTCACGGCGGTGGAGCCGCTGGAGGCTTCAACGATGGTGGAGCCTTCGTGAATCAGCCCATTGCACAGCGCATACAAGAACAGCGAGCGCGCCAGCCGGTGCTTCAGGCTGCCGGTGGGGTGGGTGGATTCGTCCTTGAGGTAAAGGTCAATGCCGCGCGCGGCAAATGCCGGCATGTTCAGGGCGATCAGGTGCGTGTCGGCGCTGCGCTGGTAGTCCGCCTCGATGCGGGCAATGGCGGTGTTGAGCCAGGGGCCCTGAAGTGTCTTTGATGCGTTCATGGCCCTGATTCTCGCGCAGGACCTGTCTGGCGGGAAGCACGGGTGGTCCCAACACCGGTTGTCATTCGCTCAAGGGGCTTCAGCAGCGTGGTATCGCAGCGCAGTTGCGTGCCGACCCTGTAAAGGCTATCCTCAAAGCTGTTCTTCACCCTACCCAGGAGGTGCGCCATGTACAAACGAATTTTGCTGGCCTATGACGGTTCCAAATCCGGGCAAAAGGCATTACTCGATTGCCGTGATATTGCGCAGTGGAGCCAGGCGTCGCTGACACTTATCGCGGTGACGCCGCTGTCCATGCAGGTGATTGGTGTTGAAGGCGGCATTTACGACAAAAACCTGGCCGAGTACGAGAAGGAAAAGTACACCGGCATCCTGGACGAGGGTTTGCGCCAGCTGGCCGCATCGGGCTACCAGGCCCATGGCGAGGTGGTGCTTGGCGATGTGGTCGATGAAATCGCCAGGTATGCCGAGAAAATTGACGCCGACCTGATCGTGGTCGGGCACAAGCACCTGGAGGGCTGGGCTGCCCGCTGGTGGCGCGGCTCGGTGTCCAAGTCGCTGATCGAGAACGCGCCCTGCAGCGTGCTGGTGGTCATCACTGACTGAACGCGCCACTACGCCGCTAATGCGGCGTTGTCGTTGCGGTCTGGAAAACAACTTCGCCGCTGGGTATGTGCACCACACGTACCTGCTGGCGCGTGGGGTCGTTCACACTTTTGACTGCGACCGCGACGGCCAGCGAGCAATCTGCGAAGACATGTTTGTAGTCAGTGGGCGGCAGCAACGTACCCAGCAATGGGTCCATGCTTTCAATACGGTATTGAGCGGATGCCATGGGGAGAGCCTCGTGTGAGTTGAACCTTCATGGTAAGGGCGCAATGCAATGCATTCATGACAATGCCGCGTCAAATACGTGAGTTTGGTAAGCAAAAGAAAGCAGCCATCAATGCGGATGCCGTGATAGCTTGCAACACCTGCCCGGCCTTGCTGCCGGTTACCAGTCTTCCTTGACCGCCAGCACGGCGTCTTTTCCGGCCGCTGCTCGGCCCGCGAGCCAGGCGGTGACGGTGCCGGCCGCAACCACCGCCGCGCACAGGCCCAGCAGGCGCAGCCATGGCAGTACCAGGTCCATGGTCCAGTGAAAACTTTGCGGGTTGACGACATGCACCAGCACGACGGCCACCAGCAGCCCCAGCGCCAGGCCAGCGACGGAGCCTATCAATGTCCATGCCGCGCCTTCGCCGGCCACCACCGCCAGGATTTGCCGCCTGGTGAGGCCGAGGTGCGCGAGCAGGCCGAACTCCTTGCGGCGCGCCAGCACCTGCGCGCTGAAACTGGCCGCCACGCCAAACAGGCCTATCGCGATCGCCACGCCCTGCAGCCAGTAGGTCACGGCAAAGCTGCGGTCAAAAATCTTTAGCGATGTCGCCCGGATCTGCCGTGTCGAGGCAAACTCGATCAGGGCACCGGCTCCCGAAAGGCGGTCGGCCTCCAGCCGCACGGCCTGCTCGACCTCGCTGCTGCTGGCATTGGCATCGAGCCAGAGCGCCAGGTCGTTCACGCGCCGGTCGCCTGTCAGCCGCTCGAAGTCGCGCTGGTCCATGGCGATCGCACCGAACTGGCGGGCGTAATCGCGCCAGACGCCGGCGACATAAAAAATGGTGGGGCTTGAAGCAGCTGGTGGCGCTATTAAAGTTGTAGCTGGCTGCGCCCGTTCTACGGAGGCCAGGGCACTAAATGATTGTGAGAGTCGCCTGAAAACAGTGCCCGGACGGGCGCCATAAAGGTCCACCATGGCCTCGCTGACATAAATTGCCACATGGCCGGGCGGCACCGGCAGGGCGCTGCCCACCAGGGGCAATGTGCTGGCCGGGTCCGTGATCTCCCGGGCAATCAGCGCCACGGCGGGCTGGCCGGGATCAAGCAGCAGCGTGGTGTTGCGCAGCGCGCTGACGTGGCTCACGCCTTTGACCCTGGCCATCGCATTGACAAACTCCGGCGTGAAATACACGGTGTCGCCGGCCACGGACGACGAGCCCGAAGGCGGCGCGGTACGCATGTACAGGTCGGCCGGCAGTACCACGTCCAGCCAGTGCGTGACGGAGTCCCTGAAGCTGGCCACCATCACGGTGAGCGCGACCGCCAGGCTGAGCGATGCCACCACACCGCTGACGGCCACGGCTGCGCTTTCACGCACGCGGCGGGCGCGCTCCACGGCCAGCAGGGGCAGCAGGCGGTGCGCAACCAGTGGGCCAAGTCGGTCATAGAGAAGCGCGATCAGCCAGGGCAGGGCGGTGATGCCGCCTATCAACAGCAGCGCGACCGATGCATAGGCCGCCAGTGGAATGCCAAATACGGGCGGGGCCGCCGCCAACAGAGCGCCGGCAGCTATCAAAATGATACTGAGCCAATGCCCGTGGCCATTGCTTGATGTTGCGCCCAGGCCTTTGAGGGTTTGCGCGGGAGGCAGTTTTTGTGCGGCCCGGGCTGGCCACCAGCCGCCGACCAGCGATGCGGCAACACCCAGCGCGCCATAAATGGCGGCGGCCCAGCCGCTCCATTGCAGGCTGGGCGCCACACCGGCAAAGTAGCCGCCACCCAGATCGCCGCCCAGCAGGCGCAAGGCCAGCGCTGCCAGGCCGGTGCCCAGCGCAATGCCGGCGGCGCTGCCAACCAGGCCCAGCAGTCCGGATTCGGCCAGCACCAGCAGCAGCCGCTCACGCCCGGTCAGGCCCAGCACGCCCAGCAGGGCAAACTGTTGCGCACGTTTGGCCACGCTCAGCGACAACACTGAAAACACCAGGAAGGCACCGGTAAACAGCGCCACCAGCGCAAGTACCGTGAGGTTGACGCGGTAGGCGCGCGACAGGTTGCTGACGCGCTGCGCAGCATCGCCTGGCTCTGCGGCTGTGACTCCTGATGGCAGTTCCAGTGAGCGGATAAAAGCGGCTTGGTCAGTGCCAGCCTTGAGGCGCACATCAATCCGCGACAGCTGCCCGCGTTTGCCAAACAGCTCCTGTGCCGCGCCAATGTCCATCACCGCCAATGGCGCGCCGCCTGCGCTCACGGAGCCGGCAACGTTGACGTTCAGCAGTTGCAGGCCGCTTTGTAGCTGGAAGCCGGTATCCGGCAGCTTCTGCCGCGCTGCGGGGTTCAGGAAAACCGCGCCGGGTGTGAACAGCGCAAAGCGGTCTGCATCCGCTGCAGGCACAGGCATCAGGGCCGGTGCAAGCTGCGCCACGACGAGGGCGTCCAGGCCGACGATGCGTAGGGCCAATCGTTGTCCTGCAGGTGTAACGGCATAGCTGGCCAGCTCCAGCATGGGGCTGGCCGCGGCGACCTGCGGGTGATTCGCCACACGTTCAAAGATGGCTTCGTCAAAACTGCCCTGCACCGCGCGCAATTCAAGGTCGGGCTGGCCGTTGACGGAGCGCACCGCCTGCGAGAACTCGCTCAGAGCCGAAGCGTTGATCAATTGCACGGAGAACGCCAGCGCCACGCCCAGCATCACGGCTGCCATGGCCGCCAGGTTGCGCCAGGGGTGATGCCGCAACTCGCGCCATGAAAGCTGGCGCAACAACCTGGGCAAGAGCGTGAAGGCGGCCGCGCCTGGCGGCAGGGTGGTCCTAGTTGGTGATGCCATCACTGCTCAGGTGCAATACCCGGTCTGCCCGTGCTGCAGCGGCTTCGGAGTGCGTGACCAGCACCAGCGATGCACCGTGTTCCCGGGTTTGCGCCATCAGCGCGTCCATGACTCTGGTGGCGGTGCTGGGGTCCAGGTTGCCTGTGGGCTCGTCAGCCAGCAGCAGGCCGGGGCGATGCACCAGGGCTCTGGCAATCGCCACACGCTGCAGTTGTCCGCCGCTCAGTTGCTGCGGCAGGCGCCCGCCCAGGCCTGCCAGGCCCACGGCTTCAAGCATGGCCTGAACCCGTGTGTCGTCCGGCTGGCCCAGCAAAAGCAGGGGAAGCGCAACGTTTTGTGCGACGTCCAGGTGCGGCAGCACATGAAAGGCCTGGAACACAAAACCCACATGCCGGCGGCGCAGCAGCGCGCGCTGGTCGTCGGCCAACGTGCCCAGGTCTGTGCCCTTGAGCAGGACCGAGCCCTGGTCCCAGCTGTCCAGCCCGGCCATGCAGTTGAGCAGCGTGGATTTGCCTACGCCGGATTCGCCGACGATGGCGACAAACTCGCCGGGCGCAACGTCCAGCGAAACGTCAGCGAAGACGGGGGTATCCAGGTAGCGTTTGGCGAGATCACGGACTTGCAGCATTGCACTATCCTAACCCCCCCTTTCAGGCTCACTTCGTGTAGCCTGCTACCCCTCAAGGGCGCGACCATGAAGGCTAATCAAGCATGAGCCGTGGAACCGGCTTTGCCGGGCCACAGGCGGGCGGCCCCCTCGGGGGGCAGCGACCCACACGAAGTGGGGGAGCGTGGGGGCTAATCCTTATACCAGCGCTCCAGCCAGCGTGTCATGAGTTTGCCGGCGGCTTCGCGCCCGCCAATGCCGAAAGACAAGGCCACTGCCACGGCCACCGAGCCAAGCGTCAGGCCAAAGGCCAGGTGCACGATCTCGTTGGCGATGCCCATGGCGCGCAGGCCCATGGCAATCACCAGGCCCAGGATGGCAATGCGTGCCACACCGGCCAGCCCGGCCGTGTGTTTGCCGCTGGCCTTGTGGATGGCATCGAACGCGACGTTGGAAATCCAGAAGCCAACAGCCAGGATGGCGCCGCCCAGCAGGATGTCTGCGCCGAAGCGGATAAAGGATGCGACCATGATGCCCACCTGGCTGAAGCCGAGCTGGTTGGCCGCCTCGGTGACAGCAAACAGCATGGCAAAAAACATCAGCAGCGTCGATGCCAGGCGAGAGGGCCGGCCTGCGCCCGACAGCACATGCTGCAGGCCCATCTTTTGCGGCAGGTTGTCGGCTCCGGCGCTTTCCAGCAGGCTGGCGAGCAGGCGCGATGCAAAACGCGCCACGTACCAGGTCAGCAGCAGGATCACCGATGCCGCCACCAGGCGCGGCACGGCGGCAAACATCAGGCTGAGCATGTCAGCGGCGGGGCGAGAAATGGCATCTATCTTCAGCGCATCGAGCGCGGCGATCAGCGAAGGCACGAACACAAAGATGAACACCAGGGTGCCGGCCAGGGTGGACAGGCGTATGGAGTTGTCCAGCCCTATGCGCTGGTTGATGCTGTCCACGCCGGCCGCGGCCAGCAGGTTGCTTACCAGGCCGCGCAGCACCCGGCCCACTATGTAACCCACGCCGCCTATCAACAGCGCCGCGAATACGCTGGGCACCATGCCCAACAACTGGTTGAGCATGAGGGTCACAGGCTCCAGCAAGGCATTGAGCTGGAAGGCGCTGAGGATGACGGGCAGGAACATCAGGATGACCAGCCAGAACAGCACGTTGCCGGCATTGCGGCTCATGGGCGTCATGCCGGCCTCGCTCGACAGCTTTTCATCCATGCTTGTCATTGCCAGTGCGCGCGTGGCCAGCGCGCGCAGCACGGTGGCGATCAGCCAGGCGATCAGGGACAGCGCCGCGCCGGCCAGCAGCTTCGGCAGGTAGCCGATGATGTCGGTCATCATGCTGGCGAAGGGGTTGGTCAGCAAGGACAGGTCCAGCACATTGAGGACCGCGATCAGCGTGGCCAGCAGAACCAGCCAGAAAACGCCTATGGCCACGGGCGACTCGGCATCCATCTGCACGCCCGAGCTTTCCTCTATGCGGGCATTGACCTTGAGCACGCCCAGCAGTCGTCGCACGGCGGCACGTGCAGTGACGGCCAGCAGCCAGCCGAGTACAAGAATGGCCACGGCACCGAGAATTCTGGGGATATGCGCACCCAGGCTGGATTGCAGGGCGGTGGCAAAGGTAGTCAGGTCCATGATGCGCTCCTTTTGTTATAAAAACTCGGGGCAGGCGAGACAGGTGCGCTGAAGGCGCGTCTCATTCTTGCATCAATGGCGGTCCTTATCAAGCAGGCGGCTTGCCCGCCCGGTTCATGCGCCGTCGAGGAACTGCGCGACCTTTTGCAGGATGAGCGCCAGGGGCTGCTCTCCATCGCAGGCAATCACATGGCGCTGCGGCATGGAGCGCAGCCAGGTGATCTGGCGTTTGGCCAGCTGCCGCGTGGCGAAGACACCCTTGTCGCGCAGCTCAGCCATGGGCGATGTACCGTCAAGAGCTTCCCAGGCCTGGCGGTAACCCACACAGCGCATGGAGGGCAGGTCGGGCGTCAGGTCGCCGCGCGCGCGCAGGGTCTTGACCTCGTCGATAAAACCGGCGGCCAGCATGGCATCAAAACGCGCGGCAATACGTTCGTGCAACCAGCTTCGCTCCGTCGGTTCAAGGGAGATAAGGGCTGCGGCCGCCGGTTGCTGTGCGCCATCAGCGACGGTTTTTGTAGCATTACGCTGGTGGAAAAATGACAGTGGCTGCCCTGAAACCCTGAACACCTCCAGCGCGCGCGAGATGCGTTGCGAGTCCTGCGGCTCCAGCCTGTCTGCTGTGAGCGGATCGATCTTTGCCAGTTCGGCATGCAGCGCCGGCCAGCCCTTTTCAAGTGCTTCAGCGGCAATCATCGCGCGTATGGCCTGGTCCGCTTTGGGCATGTCGTCCAGCCCGTCAAACAAGGCCTTGAAATACAGCATGGTGCCGCCGACAAGCAGCGGCAGCTTGCCGCGCGCAGAGATCTCGTCGATCAGTGTTTTTGCATCGGCGACAAACTCGGCGGCGCTGTAGGCGTGTAGCGGGTCGCGAATGTCAATCAGGTGGTGCGGCGCGGCAGCGAGTTCGGCCGCTGTGGGTTTGGCTGTGCCTATGTCCATGCCGCGGTACACCAGGGCCGAATCAACACTGATGATCTCAACCGGGTAATGCTGCGCAATCGCCAGCGCAGCAGCGGTTTTGCCGGATGCCGTAGGGCCGGCGATGGCAATGTATTTGTTCATGCCTGAGGCGCCGTCAGGGCTTTGTTGCGGTTTCATGCGCAAGCTCCCCGTATTTCCTCACCACCGTCCAGGCAGTGATGGCAATCATTGCACACCAGAAAAACATGCCATTGACCATGGGCATGATGGTGCCGTCCATGTGCACGCCCAGCCAGCCGCCTATGCAAAACGCCACCACTGTCATCAGGAAGCCGTTGATGGCCGATGCGGCGCCGGCTGATGCCGGAAAGGGGCCGACCGCGCCGCTCTGGCCGCAGGGCTGGTTGATGCCGTGGCCGACCATGAAAAGGAGCTGCGGCAGGATGATGGCCCAGACGTTCTGCACACCGGCCCAGGCAAGGCCTGCCATCAGCGCACCGCCTGCAAGGCACAGTGCCCCGGAGATGGCGAGCGATTGGCGCAGGCCGAAACGGGGCAACAGCCGCCTGCAGATAAAAGTCCCTGCGATGTAGGCAATGCCGGTGAAAAACATCATCAGTCCGTAACCGGCATTGCTCAGGCCGAATATCTTGATGAACACAAATGAGGAAGTGGCGAGAAAGGTAAACAGCGCTCCATAAGTGGCTGCTGACAGTGCCGAATATGCAAGAAATGCCGGGTTGCGGAGAATTTCAAGCCAGGTACGAAACAGCGTGGCCGGACGCAGGGCATGCGGGTTTTTGTGCTGCAGCGTTTCCTTGAAGCGGAGCGCGATCAGCGCAAGCGTGATGCAGCCAAATACCGTCAGCGCCATCAGTGCAACGCGCCAGCTGAACAGCTCCGTCAGCAGGCCGCCCAGCGGCGCGCAGATGCAGGCCAGCAGGCCCAGGCCGGTCAGTCCCTTGGACATGATGCGGGCGCCATCTTTCGGCGGGTAGAGGTCCCGCACAATGGCACGCGCGCACATCACAACCGCACCCATCGCCGCGCCCTGCACAATGCGCCAGGTGATGAGTTGTGCGATGGAGGGCGACAGCACGCTGGCAATGGATGCCAGTGTGTAGGCCGTCAGGCCCCAGAGCAGTATCGGGCGCCGGCCAAAACGGTCGGACAGCGGGCCCCAGATGAGCTGGGACAGGCCAAAAGCCAGCAGCAGCGCGCTCAGCGTGAGCTGCGCCTGTGCCATGGGTGCGGAAAAACCTTCGGTCAGCGCCGGCAGGGCGGGCAGGTACAAATCTGTGGTGACGGGCTGTATGCCCAGCAGCATGGCCAGGATCAGGACAATCAGCCCGGCGGACATGGGGGCCTGTTCGCTGGCGTTGGTAGAACTCAAAGAGGCAGTTGCGGAAATTTCAGGGGTGGACACAGGCATTCGTCTGAGGTTATCAGATTGCCCGGCCGGACTATGGGCTGACCAGGCTGGTTCGCGCCTCTTGCTTCAGCGAAAAAAGTTGCGCCAGCGCCTGCCGGTACTGCGGCTGGCCGACCTGGTTGGTGTTGTGGTGGGAGCCGCCCTCGACCAGCACAAACAGCTTGGGTTCTGCCGCCGCTTCAAACAGCCTGCGCCCCAGGTCCGGCAGTATGAGCTGGTCTTCGCCGCCATGCACCACCAGCAGCGGCGAGCCGATTTTGCCGACCTGGCGCACGGCCTCAAAACGCTGGGTGATCAGCATCGAGACCGGCAACCAGCCCCATTTGGAACTGCTGACCACGTCGGCTATGGACGTGAAAGTGTTTTCGACAATCGTGCCGCGCTCGTCGTCCACTGCGGCGGCCAGGTTGATGGCAATCGGCCCGCCCAGGGAATGGCCGAAGATATAGCGTGGGCGCCCGGGGTACTTTGCCGCCAGCCAGTCCCAGGCGCTGCGGGCGTCTTCGTAGGCGCTTTCTTTGGAAGGCAACAAGGGTGTGCTTTTGCCAAAACCGCGGTAGTCCACCGCCAGCACTGAAAAACCCAGCTCCTGCATGCGGCGCATGCGCGGTGCCGAGCCGGTCACGTTGTAACGGGCGCCGTGCAGGTAAAGCAGGATGGGGGCATCCGGCCGTTCGGCGGCCAGCCACAGGCCATGCAGCCTGCCGGGCTCTTCCTTGGGCCGGGCCTTGAGGTCGATCCAGACGTCGTCCATGCCGTCGGCCGCCGCCAGGGCGCCGTTCCAGCTGCGGTCGCTGGGCTGGAAAATCCAGGCGCGCTGTTTTTCGTCGAGGGCTGCGCAGCCGGCCGTGATGGCAGCTATCAGAACCAGGGAGACAAGCAGGGGCCAGCGTTTCATCGGCTGATGGAGTGGTGCAGCCGGCAAAAAGTTCTCAAAAAAGGCTCAGCCCGTTGCAGCGGCTAGGGCTGTAGTGGTTTTTCCGCCTCGGCCAGTTCCTGGCGTGCTTCATCGAGCTTGCTTTGCCGCTGGGCGATTTTGTCGGGATCGCCCTTGCGTTTGGCCTTGGCCAGTTCCTTTTCACGCGCTGCCACTTTTTTAGTCGCCTTGCGGATCTCGCGCTCGCGCTCGGCGGCTAGTGAGGCGTCGCTGCAATGGGCCTTGTTGGCGCGCAAGGCCTTTTGCAGGCCAGCCACTTCCCGGCTGTTTCCTGCTGCCTGCGCCTGGCTGATCTGGGCTTCAATGCGGGCACGTTTGGCCTCACAGGCTGCAGAGGGCTGCTGTGCCAACAAGGGGGCTGCGGCGAAGGCCAGGACGCTGGCGAGGATGAGCTGCTTCATGGAGTCTCCTGAAAGGCGATTGTGGCGCTTGTGGACGGTCCATGGTAATGCCAGTCTGCAGATGACGCTTGCCCAAAGAAAAAGGGGCCGTGAGGCCCCTTTTTTGTCGATACCGGCAGGTGCTCAGACCACGCCCTGGGCCAGCATCGCGTCTGCGACCTTGACAAAACCGGCCACGTTGGCGCCGTCGATGTAGCTCACCGAACCGTCGGCGCGCTTGCCGTACTTCAGGCAGGCAGAGTGGATGCCCTGCATGATTTGCAGCAGGCGGGCATCGACTTCTTCTGCCGGCCAGGACAGGCGGGCCGAGTTCTGGCTCATTTCCAGGCCTGACGTAGCGACACCACCGGCGTTGGAGGCCTTGCCCGGCGCGTACAACACACCGGCGGCTTCAAAGGCCTTGGCTGCTTCGATGGTCGATGGCATGTTGGCGCCTTCGGCCACGCAGATGACGCCGTTCTTGATCAGCACGGCGGCGTCTTCGACCGTCAGCTCGTTTTGCGTGGCGCAGGGCAGGGCCACGTCCACAGGGATGTGCCATGGCGTCTTGCCGGGCTGGAACTCGGCGCCGACCTGGGCGGCATAGTCGTTCACACGGCCATAACGGTGGTTCTTGATCTCCATCAGGATGGCCAGTTTTTCGGTGGTGAAGCCGTCCTTGTCGTACACGGTGCCGCTGGAGTCGGACACGCTCACGACCCTGGCGCCCAGGGCCATGGCTTTTTCAACGGCGTACTGCGCCACGTTGCCCGAACCGGACACAGACACAGTCTTGCCTTCGAATGACTTGCCCTGCGTCTTGAGCATTTCCTGTGCGAAGTACACCGTGCCGTAGCCGGTGGCTTCGGGACGGATCAGCGAGCCGCCGAAAGCCAGGCCTTTGCCGGTGAAGACGCAGTCGGCGCGGTTGCTGAGCTTCTTGTACATGCCGGCCATGAAACCGACCTCGCGGCCGCCCACGCCGATGTCGCCAGCCGGCACGTCGGTGTCAGCGCCCACGTGGCGGAACAGCTCCGACACAAAAGCCTGGCAGAAACGCATGACTTCCGTGGGGCTCTTGCCTTTGGGGTCGAAGTCGGAGCCGCCCTTGCCGCCGCCCATGGGCAGCGTGGTCAGCGCGTTCTTGAAGGTTTGCTCGAAGGCCAGGAACTTCAGCACCGACAGGGTCACCGAGGGGTGGAAACGCAGGCCGCCCTTGTACGGGCCAATCGCCATGCTGTGCTGGATGCGGTAACCGCGGTTGACCTGTACGGTGCCGTGGTCGTCAATCCAGGAAACGCGGAACATGACGGTGCGCTCGGGTTCGACCAGGCGCTCCAGCAGGCCGTGCTCGGCGTACTTTGGGTGTTTCTGGATGAAAGGCCACAAGCTTTCCATGACTTCGGTCACGGCCTGAAGGAATTCGGGTTGTCCGGGGTTGCGCTGTGCGACCTGTTCAAGGAATTGGTCGACGGACTCGTACTTCATATGCAAAGGCTTTCTTCAAAAACAGGGGTTATGCGGCAGCGCAACCCGACATTATGCCAAATGCTTATGGGCTTATGTCCATATTGGTGCGTGACCAAGGCGCGCGCGTCAAAACGCACCTGATTGGTGTTGTTGATGGGAGGGGTGGGTCAGGATTGCACCGCTATGGGGTGAAACGAGCATGGGCGGCTGCGATGTTCAGGTTCCGGAGGGCTGCATCGGTCTGTTTCACGGCGCTGGCTTGCTACACAATTCATAGCCTCCTGCGCTCAAGGTTAAAGGGCTAGCGGCTGATTTGACTAAAAATTCGATGGAAAAATGGGGTGAGACAGCCAGGCCGCAAGGTTCGGGCCTGGATGTGTGTCTTCCGATCCCCGAAAAGGTGCTTGCGCCGCCAGTCGCAATATGGCGCTCAGCGCCCGCGCAGGAACAATGCGTCCAGTTCCTTGATGCTCACCTGGCGCCAGGTCGGCCGGCCGTGGTTGCACTGGTCTGAGCGTTCGGTGGCTTCCATCTGGCGCAGCAGGCCATTCATTTCGTCGATGGTGAGCTTGCGGTTGGCGCGTACGGCGCCGTGGCAGGCCATGGTCGACAGCAGCTCGTTTTGCGCGCGCTGGATGACTGTGCTGGCATCGTGCTGGGCCAGCTCGGCCAGGACGCTGCGGGCGAGTTCTACCGCATCGCCCTGCGCCAGGCTGGTGGGCACGGCGCGCACGGCCAGTGTTTTTGGTGAAAACGGCGCGATCTCCAGGCCCAGGGTGGCGAGGGTTTCGGCGCTGGATTCGGCGGTGGCGACTTCCTGCGGGCTGGCGGCAAAGGTCGCGGGGATCAGCAGCGGCTGGCTGGCGATGCCTGTGCCGCTGCTGCTGTCCATCTGGGTTTTCAGGCGTTCATAAACAATGCGTTCGTGGGCGGCGTGCATGTCCACGATGACCAGGCCCTGGGTGTTCTCGGCCAGCACATAAATACCCTGCAACTGCGCGATGGCGCGGCCCAGTGGCCAGTCGCCGGGAGGCAGGTCGGTGTTGACCATTTGGCCCGCACCGGTCGGGGCATATGGCGCGTCAGACCCTTGGACAGGCCTGTCCTGGGTTGCGCCGAAGGGCTCGGGACGAACGGCTGAGGGATTCGGCGACGGCCACATAGCCTCAAAATCGGAAACCCCGTGGTTTCTGGGTGCTCCGAAATTGATAGCTGGTTGCGCCCAGGAATAGGCGGCTACAGGCCTGTTTTCATCTGAAAATGAGCCCTGCGAGGCATGGTTTTGGTTCTCCGCGGTGTTTTCGGCGCTGTTTGTGTGCCCGGGCAGGCTTGAGCGTGGCGTGGCCAGCGCGTTCTCGGTGCCGTGGCGCACCGCCTGGTGCACCTCGCGGCTGTCACGAAAACGCACCTCGATCTTGGTCGGGTGCACATTCACGTCCACGCGCGCCGGGTCCATCTCGACATACAGCGCATACACCGGCTGGCGGTGGCCGTGCAGCACGTCTTCATAGGCGCTGCGTGCCGCATGCGTGAGCACCTTGTCGCGCACATAACGGCCGTTGACGTAGGCAAACTGCTGGTCGGCGCGCGAGCGTGCCGCATCCGGAATGCCGGCGCGCCCCCAGACGCGCAGGGCGGGCAAGCCGTCGGCGCGCCGGGCCGAGCTTTCATAGTTGACGATGACAGACTGGGTCACAAAGTCGCTGCCCAACACGTCAGCCAGGCGCTGGTCGTGGGCTTCCTGCGCGGAGCCGGCGCTGCAGGCGCGCCATTGCTCGACCAGCTTGCCCTCATGCCAGATCGCAAAACCGACATCGGGCCGCACCAGCGCATGGCGGCGCACGGCTTCAATGCAATGGGCAAGCTCGGTGGCGTCTGTCTTCAAAAATTTGCGGCGTGCCGGTGTGGCGTAAAACAGTTCGCGCACCTCCACGCTGGTACCGCGGTTGCGCGCGGCGGGTTTGAGTTCGCCGGTGCGGCCGTCCAGTTGCCAGGCGTGTTCGGAGTCACCGGTGCGGGACAACAAACTCATGTCGGCAATCGAATTGATCGCGGCCAGCGCCTCGCCCCTGAAACCCATGGTGCCCACGGCTTCCAGGTCCTGCAGCGATGCGATCTTGCTGGTGGCGTGGCGCCTGAGGGCGATGGACAGTTCCTCGCGCGGAATGCCCAGGCCGTCGTCTTCAACCAGGATCAGCCGTACGCCGCCTGCAAGCAGCCGCAGGGTGACCTGCGTGGCGCCGGCATCGAGCGCGTTATCGACCAGTTCGCGCACCACGGAGGCCGGTCGCTCCACCACTTCGCCCGCTGCAATCTGGCTGATCAGGTCATCGGGCAGGTCGCGGATGGGGCGGCGGGTTTGGGTCAGATCATTCATTGCCATGAATTTTAGGCTGAGGGGCAGGGAAGCGCTGCCCGCGGACCTGTCAAAATCGGGGGCATGGAACTTGTTACCTTTCTCATCGACTTCATCATCCACATCGACAAACACCTGGAGGCTTTTGTCACCAACTACGGCGTCTGGGTTTATGCCCTGTTGTTTTTGATTATTTTTGTGGAAACCGGCGTGGTGGTCATGCCGTTTTTGCCCGGCGATTCCCTGCTGTTTGTGGTGGGCACCATGTGCGGTGTGGGGCTGATGAGTTACCCGCTGGCCGTGGGCCTGCTGTTTGTTGCCGCGGTGCTGGGCGACCAGTGCAATTACTCCATCGGGCGCTACTTCGGCCCCAAGGTTTTCCAGTGGGAGCAATCCCGGTTTTTCAACAAAAAGGCATTTGACCAGGCCCATGCGTTTTATGAGCGTTATGGCGGCATCACCATCGTGGCCGCACGTTTCATGCCTTTTTTGCGCACCTTTGCGCCTTTTGTGGGCGGTGTGTCGCAAATGACGCGCAGCAAGTTCACCTTCTACAACATCGGCGGTGCGGTCTTGTGGGTGGGCGGCATCGTCACGGCGGGCTATTTTTTCGGCAACGTGCCTTTTGTCAAGGAACACCTGGAAAAAATAATATGGGCCATGATCCTGATTCCGGGCCTGCTGGTGCTGTTTGGTGCGTGGAAGGCCGGGCGCAAGGCAAGGCCATCCACCTGATCAGCATGGGGTTCGGGCAAACCCCGGCTGCTGGCAGGTAATAAGTAAGCGTATTATTTCTGTTCGCCATTTCAAAGCGGGGAACCATGAACGCGCCGACCCTTTCAAGCACTGAATTTTCGCGCTGGAGCCAGCCCGGCTCCAGCCGCGTCCCCTTTTGGGCCTACACCGACGCGCAGCTTTACCAGCGTGAGCTTGAGAAGATCTTTTACGGCGCGCACTGGTGTTATGTCGGCCTGGAGGCTGAAATCCCGAATGTGGGCGACTACAGGCTGAGCCATGTGGGGGAGCGGCAGGTCCTGATGGTCCGAGACCGCGTGGCGCCAAAAGATCGCGGTGCGGACCACGGCATCCGCGTGGTCGAGAACCGCTGTGCCCACCGCGGCGTGCGCTTTTGCCAGACACAGCAGGGCAATGCCCGCAGTTTTGTCTGCCCCTACCACCAATGGACCTACAAGCTCAATGGCGACTTGGCGGGTTTGCCTTTCAAGGATGGCGTCAAGGAGGGGGACTGCACCAACGGCGGCATGCCCGAAGGCTTTGACCTGAAGGACCACGGCCTGACCAAACTGCGCGTGGGCATTCTGCACGGCCTGGTGTTTGCCACTTTCAGCGAAGACACGGAGCCGCTGGAGGACTATCTTGGCCCCAACGTCATGCCGTGGCTGGACCGTATCTTCAAAGGCCCCGAGGGGGCGAAAAAACTGACCCTGCTGGGTTACAACCGCCAGCGGATTCCAGGCAACTGGAAACTGATGATGGAGAACATCAAAGACCCTTACCACCCGGGCCTGCTGCACACCTGGTTTGTGACATTCGGCCTGTGGCGTGCCGACCAGAAAAGCCGCATGGTGATGGATGCCCAGGGCCGCCATGCCGTCATGATCTCGCGCCGCAACGAGGGCGGCAGCAATGCCGCCGTCACCGAGGGCGTGACCAGCTTCAAGGCCAACATGACCTTGCATGACGACCGTTTGCTGGACGTTGTGCCGGAACCCTGGTGGCGGGTGGCGGATCCATCCAGCCCGGGCAGCGACATCATGCCGACAGTGACCATGATCACGCTGTTCCCCAGCCTGATCATCCAGCAGCAGGTGAACTCCTTGAGCACACGCCACATCGTGCCGCGCGGGCAGGGCGAGTTTGATTTTGTCTGGACACATTTCGGTTTTGCCGACGACACGCCCGAGATGACACAGCGGCGCCTGCGCCAGGCCAACCTGTTCGGGCCGGCAGGCTTTGTCAGCGCGGACGATGGCGAGGTCATAGAGTTCAGCCAGGATGGTTTTGAACAGGCCGGTGAAAGCGGGGCAACGCTGTGTGAGCTGGGCGGCACCGGTACCGAGATGACGGAACACATGGTGACTGAAACACTGATTCGCAGCATGTACGTTTACTGGCGAAAGGTGATGGCGGTATGAGCACCAACCCCGTTCGCCTTGATCTGGTTGAAAGGCTTCAACTGCAATACGAGATCGACCGGCTCAATGCAGATTACGCAGCCGCGCTGGATGAAAAACGTTTTGACGACTGGCCGCTTTTCTTTGTTGAAGATGGGCAGTACAAGGTGCAGGCCCGGGAAAACTTCGACCGCGGCCTGCCGCTGGCGCTGATCGCGCTGGAGAGCCAGGGCATGATGAAAGACCGGGTCTATGGCATCACGCAGACCATTTACCACGGCCCTTATTACATGCGCCATGTCGTCAGCCCTGCGCGAGTCCTCTCGCAGGAAGGCGACGTGGTTCGGGCCGAGGCGAACTATGCGGTATTCCGGACCAAACCGGGCAGTGTGAGCGAGGTCTACAACGTGGGCCGGTATATCGACGACATCATAAAAAAAGACGGCACCCTGAAATTCAGGAGCCGCCTTTGCGTGTACGACAGCGAGATGATTCTCAACTCACTGATTTACCCCGTTTGACCGTATCTGCCGGGTTTGCCGCTTAGCGTTTTTTACCGACTTCATTGCCGATCAGCGCACCAGCGGCTGCGCCGCCAATGGTGGCCAGCGGGCCGCCCAGCAGCACATTACCGGCCACACCGCCAACAACGGCACCTACGCCGGTGCCGATCTGGGTCCTGGTGGGGTTGGAGCTGCAACCCGCCATGGCCGACAAGGCGAGGATGGATGCGGCCATGGTCATCAGGAGTTTTGATTTCATTCTGGATACTTTCTAAAGCCCGTTCAGGCCCATTATGTTTTTTTAATAAGAGGGATGGGCTTCAACTGCTTGAACCATCCCTTTGCGCCCATGCGCGGGCCGGCCTGCGCCGCCCGCGAACAGGTCAGCGTTTTTTACCAACTTCGTTGCCGATCACGGCCCCAGCAGCTGCGCCACCGACTGTACCCAGCGTGCCGCCGAAGAGGGCGTTGCCTGCAACGCCACCCAGCACTGCGCCGGTGGCCGTACCTATTTGTGCGTTGGTGGGGTTGGTGCCACAGCCCACCATGGCCGACAGTGCGATCACGGACGCGGCCGTTGACATTAATAGTTTCGAGTTCATATTGAGTACCTTTTATTGGAAGTTCCAGGCTCTTCACTCATTTATCACTACCGCCGTCCATTTCAGCAACCTTGTTTGGTGCTGTGATGATCCGGCTTTGCCTGTGAATTGAATGTAGGCCATGCCAAAGGTTAATTCTGTAGGAGAAAACCGTTGCAGATTGTGGGCACAGCGTTTCGGTTGAAACATATTGTGTGCAGCGAGGGGTGATTCCTTGTGCGCTGCAGGGCGGGCGTGCTATATCTGCCGGTTGCGTGCCAGCGGCGGGTTGTGCGCAAAGTAGCGGCTGATGCCGCGCATCAGCGCATCGGCCAGTTGCACCTGGTAGTCATCGCTGCGCAGCTTGGCCTCTTCATCGGGATTGCTGATAAAGGCGGTCTCGACCAACACGCTGGGAATGTCCGGTGCTTTTAATACCGCAAAACCGGCCTGCTCGACCTTGGGTTTATGCAGCTTGCCCACGCTGCCGATTTCACCCAGCATGGCGGTTCCGAGTTTGAGGCTGTCCTTGATCTGTGCGGTGGTGCTCATGTCCAGCAGGGCTTTTTGAACCTGCGCATCCTTGGCTTTGACATTGATGCCGCCCACCAGGTCGGCCGAGTTTTCCTTGTCGGCTATCCAGCGTGCGGCACTGCTGGACGCGCCCTTGTCGCTGAGCGCAAACACGCTTGCGCCCTGCGGCCTGGCCGTGAAAAAGGCATCGGCGTGGATGCTGATAAAAAGATCGGCCTGCACGCGGCGTGCTTTCTGCACACGGACCTGGAGTGGAACAAAAAAATCGGCATCACGTGTCAGGTAGGCCCGCATGTTCGGCTGCTGGTTGATGCGGTCGCGCAGGCGATGGGCAATCTGCAGCACCACGTCCTTTTCACGCGTGCCGCCGGGACCGATCGCGCCGGGGTCTTCACCGCCATGGCCCGGGTCCAGGGCGACGATCACCAGCCGGTCGGTTTTGCCATTGGGCGCGGAGGCGATCGCCGTTGGTGGTTTTGCCGGTACTGAGTTTGCCGCCGGCGCTTTGTTGTCTGCAGGTTTGCCTGGCGACAATGATGCACTTGAGGCCGGTTTACCCGACTGCTGGGCAATCAGGTCGCCCAGCGGGTCGTGGGCCGCTGCCGGGGGATTTTCAGTACGGGGCGCGGTTGATCGGTTGTCTATGAGTTTTTCCGCAATCAGGACTTCCAGCGGGTCCGCAGCCTGTGCCGGGTAGAGGTCAAGCACCAGCCGGTACTTGTAGGCTGCAACTGGCGCCAGCGTGAACACCTGCGGGAGTATCTGCTGCTTCAGGTCTATCACCAGCCGTACCACACCGGGTGCGTTTTGCCCGACGCGGATGCCCGAGATGTTCGGGTCATCTGACTTGACCTTGGCCACCAGTTCGCGCAGGGCGGGTATCAGGTCAATGCCTTCAATATCCACCGCCAGGCGCGGCGGCTCGGCCACAAAAAACTGGCGTGTCTTGATTTCACCATCGGACTCGATTGTGAGGCGGGTGTAATCCTTGGACGGCCAAACCCGCACGGCCACAATGCTTGCGCCGCGCGCGATGTGCTGCGTGCCAAGCAGCAATGCCACCGTGCCCATTTGCAGGGCCATACGGCGGGTGGGCCGGGCCGATTTACTCGAAGGTGTTTTTTTGTTCATGCGAGCAGTTCCTTGCCGGCGGCTGTGTGGGCCGTCAATGTGACCGTACGCGATTCGTTGCCTTGCACCTCAATGGCCAGCAGCAGGTCCGGTTTTGGCAGGTGTTTGCCTGCCTTTTCAGGCCATTCGACCAGCTTGAGCCCGGGGCTCGCAAAAATATCGCGGAAGCCGGCTTCTTCCCACTCGCGCGGATCGTTGAACCGGTAAAAATCGAAGTGCCAGATGTTCAATGTTGAACCCAAACCCGGGACATCTACGGCATAGGGCTCCACCACGGCATAGGTCGGGCTTTTGATGCGGCCCTGCACGCCCAGTGCCTTGAGCAGGTGGCGCACAAATGTGGTTTTGCCGGCGCCCAGGTCGCCGCTGAGTTCAATCATGGCATTGCCGATGGAGGGCCGGCTTGCCAGCGTCTGAGCGAAGGCCTGCGTAGCCGTCTCGTCTTGCCAGGCAATACTTTTTACAATCAACGGGTGGTTCTCAACAGTCATCAGGTCAATCAACAATTTGTCAGTCAAATTCAAACGTGGGCGCGCGAGCTTGGATTTTCGCAAATTGGCATTGCCGGCGTTGATTTATCGTCAGCAGAACCCGGATTATCGGCCTGGCTGGCAGCAGGTTTTCATGGTGACATGCATTACATGGCGTCGCACGGGCTAAAACGGGCCAGGCCGGCCGAGCTGATTCCCGGCACCGTGAGCGTCATCACTGCACGCATGGATTATTTACCGGCATCCACCCCCACCTCGTCGGGGGAGTGGCAGGCGGTGGAGTTCAGCCGCCTGCAGCGGCCGGCCGAAGGCGTTGTCTCCGTTTATGCTCGTGGGCGCGATTACCACAAGGTCATGCGTAACCGTTTGCAAAAACTGGGCGAGCGGATTTCCGGACACGTCGAAAAGCTGGGCCACCGCGCTTTCACAGACTCCGCCCCGGTGCTTGAAGCCGAACTGGCAGCAAGGTCCGGCCAGGGCTGGCGCGGCAAGCACACGCTGCTGCTCAACCGCGAAGCGGGCTCCATGTTTTTTCTCGGCGAGATCTACGTGGACCTTGCCTTGCCGCCCAGCGAGCCCGTGACACCGCATTGCGGCAGTTGCACCTCCTGCATAGACGTCTGCCCCACGCAGGCCATTGTTGCGCCCTACAAGCTTGACGCACGGCGCTGCATTTCCTACCTGACCATAGAACACGACGGGTCTATCCCGCTGGAGTTGAGGCCGCTGATGGGCAACCGCATCTATGGTTGCGACGACTGCCAGCTGATCTGCCCCTGGAACAAGTTTGCGCAGCGCAGCGCCTTGCCCGACTTTGATGAACGCCAGGGTTTGACGGGCCAGCAGCTTGTGACCCTGTTTGCCTGGAGCGAAGAAGAGTTTTTACGCTTCACCGAAGGCAGCGCGATACGCCGCATTGGGCATGAGCGCTGGTTGCGCAATATTGCCGTGGCCATGGGCAATGCCTTGCGTGCCGGATGCGACGAGGGGATACGCCGGGCATTGCTGGCACGGCGCGGGCACGTCGGCGAGGTGGTTCAGGAGCACATTGACTGGGCTCTTGCATGAGTCCGGCGGTCATTTTTTGAATAAAAAGTGCCTGTAGCCCAATTAAAAAGCGCGCAAGCAGCTATTGATTTTGTAGCGATCAAGAGTCTTTGTTTTTGGTTTCAGCGCTATCGCAGCACTCCAAGCGCAAACGGCAAACTCACCACGCCCAGCACCGTCGATAAGGTCACCAGGCCCGCTACATAGCCACCGTTGTAGCCCATGCGGGTGGCCAGCACATAGGCGCTTGATGCGGTCGGTACGGCAGAGAAGGCCAGCAGGATGGTGCTTTGTGTATAGGACAAGCCAAAGGCTTTCGCCAGGCCGAATGCAAGGAGCGGGATGAACAGATGCCTTATCGACAATACCGCTGCCGCCAGTGTTTTGGCTTGTGACAGGTGGCCAAACTGCATGCCGGCGCCGGCAGCCATCAGGCCCAGCGCCAGCGACGCGGCACCAATGCGTGTGACGGCAGGCTCCAGCCAGGTCGGCATGGAAAAGCCCAGCAGGTTGGCTATCAGGCCCGCGACCGTGGCAATGATGAGCGGATTGCGCACCAGCTCACGTAAAAAGCCGCGCCCGGCGTGCCTGGCCATGGGCCAGACGGCGGCAACATTAAAAAGCGGCACACAAACGCCGATCAGCACCGCAATCAGCTGCAGGCCCTCGCTGCCCGCGAGCCGGTCGGCCAGGGCCAGGGCCATAAAGGAGTTGAAGCGAAAAGCCACCTGGGCGCTGGCTGCATGCTCGCGCCTGTCAATATGGCGGCCCAGCCAGGGAATGTAGGGCAGGCTGTAGGCCATTGCGATACCGCCCAGGCCCATCAGCAGCCCCGCGCTGATCAGGCTGGAGGTCGCGCCCAGGTCCAGCGGGCTTTTGACAATTGACTGGAACAGCAAAACCGGAAACAGGACGTAGTACACCAGGCTTTCCACCGGTTCCCAGATGTTGCGGTTGAGGGCTGTATGGCGGCAGAGCAGGTAGCCGCAGGCGATGAGGAAAAAGTCGGGGAAAAGAAGTTGAGCGTAATTCACCGCCTGAGAATAACCCCAAAATTGTGCGCGACTCGGGTTTGCCCTTATGCGTAATCCACAACATCCAGACAGGCCTCTTGCCTTTACCATTCAGGCTGTTTTCATTTGAAGGACCTGACCATGCAACGTCGTTACCTGTTTGCCTTATCTGCCCTTTCCGCACTCGTGCTGACCACCGGGGCGGGCTCTGCATTTGCCCAGGGCTATCCCAACAAGGTCATCAAGCTGCAGGTGCCTTTTGCACCGGGCGGCACAACCGACATCGTGGCCCGCGTGATTGCCGATCCGCTGGGCAAGGCGCTGGGTCAAAACGTCATTGTTGAAAACAAAGCGGGCGGCGGCGGTGTTGTGGGCGCGACTGAGCTCGCCCGCGCTGTGCCTGATGGCTACACGCTGGGCGTGGCCACGGTGTCGACCACGGCGGCGAATCCGGCCATCAACCCGAAGATTCCGTACAACACGCTCACGGACTTCACGCCCATCATCAATATTGCTGCAACGCCCAACATCATTGCGGTGCACCCAAGCTTTCCGGCGAAAAACTACAAGGAGTTCATTGCCGAGCTCAAGAAAAACCCCGGTAAATACTCCTACTCATCGTCGGGCACAGGCGGCATTGGCCATCTGCAGATGGAGTTGTACAAGAGCCTGAGCGGCACGTTTGTGACGCACATCCCTTACCGCGGTGCCGGCCCGGCACTGAATGACACGGTGGCAGGCCAAGTCAACATGATTTTTGACAACCTGCCTTCCGCGCTGCCTTTCATCCAGCAAAAACGGCTGGTGCCTATCGTGGTTGCAGCGCCGCAGCGCCTGGCCGTGTTGCCTGATGTGCCTACCTTCAAGGAACTGGGCCTGGAGCCCGTAAACCGCATGGCCTATTACGGTATCCTGGGTCCCAAGGGCCTGCCGAAAGAGGTGGTCGACAAGGTAAGCGCCGGCGTGAAAAAATCCCTGGAAGACCCAGCCATCCGCAAGCGCATTGAAGACACCGGCTCGCTGATTGTTGCCAACACGCCTGAGCAGTTCACGGCGCAGATCAAGGCGGAGTACGAGGTCTACAAAAAGGTGGTTGACGCTGCCAAGCTCAAGCTGGACTGAACGGGCTCTTACAGCCAGGCCTCCGCGCAGGATTTCTGCCCGGCGGCTTTTTTTCGCCCGGATCTTTGGTAAGGTCGCAGGCATGCATTCCGCCAGCCAGTCCAGTATTGACGCATTCATAGACGCCCTGTGGCTGGAGGACGGGCTGTCGAAAAACACGCTGGCTGCGTACAGGCGCGACCTCTCGCTTTATGCAGCCTGGCTGGGCACGAAGGAGCAGGGGGGGCGCAAGCTCGACGACACCTCTGAGAACGATCTCAACCGCTATTTCTCGGCCAAACACGCTAGCACCAAGGCAACTTCGGCCAACCGGCGATTGACAGTATTCAAGCGCTACTTTCGTTGGGCCCTGCGTGAGCGCTTCATTACGGCCGACCCGACCCTGAAGCTTCAATCCGCCAAACAGGCTTTGCGGGTGCCCAAGGTCATGAGCGAGGCCCAGGTCGAATCCCTGCTGGCCGCGCCCGATAACGGTACGCCGCTGGGCCAGCGCGACCGCGCCATGCTGGAGCTGATGTATGCCAGCGGCCTGCGTGTCAGCGAACTGGTGGGGCTCAAGACTTTTCATTTGGGCCTGAATGAAGGCGTGCTGCGTGTCATGGGCAAGGGCAGCAAGGAGCGGCTGGTGCCTTTTGGCCAGGTTGCGCGCGATGCCGTGGTGTTTTATCTTGCCGAGGGCCGGCCGGAGATACTGGGCGGCCAGCAGACCGAGGACCTGTTTGTGACCGCCCGAGGCCACGGCATGAGCCGGGTGATGTTCTGGATGCTGGTGAAAAAATACGCCTTGCTGTCGGGCATCACCTCGCCGCTGTCGCCGCATACCCTGCGCCATGCCTTTGCCACCCATCTGCTGAACCACGGCGCGGACCTTCGGGCGGTTCAAATGCTGCTTGGGCATGCCGATATTTCAACCACCACGATTTACACGCATGTGGCACGTGAGCGCCTGAAGGCTTTGCACGGAAAGCATCACCCGAGAGGGTGATATGGCCCCCACGGTCGTTCACTGCGTGTAACTCCCGGGCCTTGCAGGTCGCGGGCTCCAGCCCGTCGGGGGGCCGCCCGTCTTTGGCCCGGCAAAACCGGTTCCACGGCTCATGCTGAGTTGAAGAGTACAGCGGGCACAACCAGTGGGGGCCGCGGGACTGGCTTCGCCAGACCGCAGGCGCCGCCCCCTTGAGGGGGGAACAGGCTACACGCAGTGAGCCTGGACAGGGGTGTACATATAGTCCCTGTTGAAGGGGTAGACCGACTGGGCGCCCTTGACCGTGGTGCTGGACACATCGCCGGAGGGCTTGGCGGCCAGCAACTGGTTCAGGGATATCCAGCCCTGCTCAAAACTCATGGCACTGCCAGCCAGGTAGAGGCGGTAGGCGCGCAGGGTTTTTTCGGCGCGTTCGTTGCCGCCGTCTATGGCGAGCACCTTGCGTGCTTCATCGAGCCGCGCCTCCAGCGCGTTTGACCAGTCCCAGAGTGTGCGGGCATAGTGTGGGCGCAGGTTTTCGGCATCCACCAGTTCCAGCCCGGCGCGGGACATGTGCTCCAGCACGGCGCTGACATGCAGCAGCTCGCCGCCGGGGAAGATGTATTTCTCAATGAAGTCGCCCATGCCGGCGCCTAGCTGCCGGTTTTCCAGGCCGCCTGCGGTGATGCCGTGGTTCATCACCAGCCCGCCGGGTGCCAGCAGGTGCATGATCTTGGTGAAGTAGGCGGTCATGTTGGCATGGCCTACATGCTCGAACATGCCGACCGATGAAATCTTGTCAAAGGGCTTGTCTTCCGGCAGGTCCCGGTAGTCGCGCAGTTCCACACGCACACGGTGGCCCAGGCCTTTTTGTTCAATGAGTTTCTGAACATAGGCGTACTGGTTCTTTGACAGGGTGATGCCGGTAGCATCCACGCCGTAGTGTTCGGCGGCCCAGAGCAGCAGGGCGCCCCAGCCGGAGCCAACATCCAGGTAACGCTCGCCCGGTTTGAGCATCAGCTTGCGGCAGATATGGTCCAGCTTGGCCTCCTGCGCCTGGGCAACCGTGATGGAGGTATCCGTCAGGTCACGGTAGTAGGCACAGGAATACACCCGGCGCGGGTCCAGCCAGAGTTCGTAAAACGCATCTGAAACGTCATAGTGAAACTGGATTTGCGCCGCGTCTTTTGCATGGGTGTGGGCCGCCATGGACCTGGCCCGGCGTAGCAGGCCAGACCACCAGCCTGTGTCGCTTTCCACGGGATTGCCTGGCAACAGCCGGGTCACCGCACGCATGACATCGCGCATGGCGCCTTCAAGCTGCAGTTTGCCCTCGACGTAGTCCTCGGCCAGAGCGCCGATCTGGCCTGCCTTGAGGCGCGCAATGCTGGACCAGCTTGAGAATGTCAGCTTGACCGGGGCATTGGGCGCGCCAAGAAGCTGACCCTGGGGCAACTGCACCGAGACATCGGGCGGCAGGCTGGGTGCATGTGACGAGAGACTTGAAACCAGGTTCGGGATCATCAGGCGAGCTCCTTTTTTCAGCACTACAAGCTTAATACCGATCAGGTTTTTTGTCAGCGCATGGGCTTTTTCAGCCTGTCCGACTGGGGCCCCGGTGTACGTAGGCGATAGCCGATGCCTTCAGGTGCCGTGGCTGAGCAGGGCCAGTTCTTCTTCATCAAACCCGGCATCGCGGCGGGCGTCCAGGTTGAGCGGGCCTTTCAATCGAGGTGCGCCATATTGCCGGGCCAGCACCGCATAGGTGGTAACCGGGTCCAGCCCGCGCAGGCCGCACAGGTGGCGGTACCAGTGGTTGCCTATCGCCACGTGGCCGATTTCGTCGCGCAGGATGACGTCAAGGATCTCCACGGCGCGCAGGGCCTGGGCTGTGCCCACTTTGCGCAGCTTGGCCTGCATGGGCGGGGTGGCATCCAGGCCGCGCGCCTCCAGCGTGCGCGGTACCAGGGCCATGCGTGCCAGCACGTCGCCCCGGGTTTTTTCAGTCATGTCCCACAGGCCGGTATGGGCGGGGAAGTCGCCATAGTCGTAACCCATTGTTTTTAAATGGCTGCGCAGCAGGCTGAAATGCTGCGCTTCCTCGGCCGCGACCTTGAGCCAGTCGAGGTAGTACGCATGCGGCATGCCGTCAAAACGCCAGATGGCGTCGAGCGCCAGGTTGATGGCATTAAATTCAATGTGCGTGACGGCATGCAGCAGTGCTGCCAGGCCTTCGGTGGTGAAGGGCGAGCGTTTGGGCACATCCAGGTGCGAGCGCAATTCAGGCCGCGCCGGGCAGCCGGGCAGGGTTTGCGGCTGCTGAAAGGCTTCCGGGGGCATGTCGCTTGCTATTAAAAGAGTAGCTGGCTGCGCGCATAAACAGGCGGCCATGGCCACTTTTCTTTCCGGATTTGGCTCCAGAAGGGCCTCCAGGGCCTGCTGGCGAAGCTCTTTGGCGGGCGGCTTGGCATTCATGGCCTGATTGTCAGCGATAGGGCTCCTTACAATCTCTGTACACCCCACCCAAACCGCGTTTACTTCCCGCTACAAAGGACAACCATGGCGATTTACCAGCTGGACAACCTGACCCCATCCATCCATGCCTCTGCCTGGGTAGCCGAAGATGCCCAGGTCCTGGGCAACGTGACGCTCGCAGAAGACAGCAGTGTCTGGTTTGGCGTGGTGATACGCGGCGACACCGAGACGATTACCGTGGGGCGTGGCTCCAATATCCAGGACAACAGCGTTTTGCACGCCGACCATGGCCTGCCGCTGGTCGTTGGCGAGAATGTCACCGTCGGCCACCAGGTCATGCTGCATGGCTGCACCATAGGCGACAACTCGCTGATCGGCATTGCGGCCGTGGTGCTTAATGGCGCAAAAATAGGCAAGAACTGCCTGGTGGGCGCGGGCTCGCTGGTGACCGAGGGCAAGGAGTTCCCGGACGGTTCCATGATCCTGGGCAGCCCTGCCAAAGCCGTGCGCCAATTGACCCCCGAGCAGATTGAGGGTTTAAAAATGAGCGCGAAGCACTATATAGACAACGCGAACCGCTACAAGTCAGGGCTCAAGAAGCTGGCTTGAGCCTATTTTTTTCACCTTTTCCCTGTTTCTCCCCCTGATATGTCTGAACTTCATAAATTTATCTTTGACGGCTTGCCAGTGCGCGGCATGCTCGTGCGCCTGACGGATTCCTGGCAGGAAATCCTCAAGCGCAGGCAAGCTGCTGGCGGCTACCCGGTGGAGGTCATGCACCTGCTGGGTGAAATGGCGGCGGCAGGCACGCTGATGCAGGGCAATATCAAATTCAACGGCGCGCTGGTGCTGCAGATCCTGGGCGATGGCCCGGTCAAACTCGCGGTGGCTGAAGTCCAGCCCGACCTGAGCCTGCGTGCGACCGCCACCGTGACGGGTGTGGTTGATGCCGGCAGCTCCCTGAGCCAGCTGGTCAATGTGAACAACGAAGGGCGTTGTGCCATCACGCTGGACCCGAAAGACAAGCTGCCCGGGCAACAGGCCTACCAGGGTGTGGTGCCGCTGTTCGGTGACCAGCGTGAAAAAATCGAGAGCCTGGGTGAAGTGCTGGAGCACTACATGCTGCAGAGCGAACAGCTCGATACCAAACTGATCCTGGCGGCGGACGGCAATGTGGCAGCTGGTTTGCTGGTACAGCGCCTGCCGGTGAAAGGCCAGGGCAACCTGGAAGGGCAAATCGACAGCGATGCCAATGAAGACCAGATAGGCATCAACGAGGATTACAAGCGCATCGCCATGCTGGCGGGAACGCTCAAACGCGAAGAGCTGTTGACGCTTGATGCCGACACGATTTTGCGCCGCCTGTTTTGGGAAGAGCCCATCACCCGGTTTGAACCCCTGACACCCAGCTTTGCCTGCAATTGCTCGCGTGAGCGCGTCGGCAACATGCTGCGCGGCCTGGGGCCAGAGGAAGTTGAAAGTGTGATTGCCGAGCGTGGCAACGTCGGTGTGACCTGCGAGTTCTGCGGCGCGCAGTACGATTTTGACCCGGTGGACGCGGCGCAGATATTTACCCACCCCGGCCGCCAGCACCCCCCGCCTGCTACGGTGCAGTAATCAGCCGTTTCGCCAGCAGGTCGGTGAGCAGCCTGTGCTCACACTGCGGGTCGCTGCATTTGTCGCACACCCAGATCCAGGGCCTGTTGTTTTTCGTCGGTGAGCGCGGGTCGGCTCCCGTGAGTCGCTTTTCGATGAGCCCCAGGGCCTGGGCCAGGCGCTCTTCCATGGAACCATACAGTACGTCATAGACGGTGCCGGCGCGGGTCAGTGCTGCCCGGATTGTCTGGTCTGCGGCATGTATGTCCTCTGCCTGGGACTCCAGTCCCATGAGCAGGATGAGGGCGTTGTTGTCTTGCGTTGCCGGGTCGGCAAGCCCTACGGCAGCAGGCCAGCCGGCCTTGTTGAGTGCCTGCGTCAGTGCCGCGGCCAACCGGGATTTTCCGCTGCCCGGTGCACCAGCCAGCGTCACATTCAAAACCGTCACGTGTGGTTTATTTTGTGACCTGCACAAAAATCTCATTGGGCTTGACCATGCCCAGCTCGCTGCGCGCCTTTTCTTCAACCATTTCCATGCCTTCTTTCAGGTCCCTGACCTCGGCTGCCAGCTGGTCGTTGCCGGCCTGGGCACTCGCATTTTTTGCATTTTGCTCATTCAGCCGGTGCTGCATCTCCTGCACACTGGGAATGCTGCCCCGGCCCATCCAGAGTTGCGCGTGGAGCAGCACCAGCAGCGCAATCAGGATAGCCGGGACGAAGCGTGAGCTCATGCCTAATCTGGAGAGTGATGTTTCGTCGCCGGGCCGCCCCAAGACGAAACGCGGCCCCCTCGGGGGGCAGCGAACGACACGGAGTGCGCGAGCGTGGGGGTCATTACTTCAGGTTGTAAAACGCTGCACGTCCGGGATAGGTCGCAACATCACCCAGGTCTTCTTCTATGCGCAGCAACTGGTTGTACTTGGCCATGCGGTCAGAGCGCGACAGCGAGCCGGTCTTGATCTGGCCGGCATTGGTGCCGACGGCGATGTCGGCAATCGTGGTGTCTTCGGTCTCGCCGGAGCGGTGCGAAATCACGGCGGTGTACCCGGCGCGCTTTGCCATCTCAATTGCGGCGAAGGTTTCGGTCAGGGTGCCGATCTGGTTGATCTTGATCAGGATGGAGTTGGCAATGTGCTTGTCGATGCCTTCCTTGAGGATCTTGGTGTTGGTGACAAACAGGTCGTCACCGACCAGCTGCACTTTTTTACCAAGGCGCTCGGTCAGGATTTTCCAGCCGTCCCAGTCGCCTTCGGCCATGCCGTCCTCAATGCTGATGATGGGGTATTTGTCGACCCAGGTGGCCAGGATATTGGTCCACTCGGTGGCGTCCAGGCTCAGGCCTTCACCGGACAGCACGTACTTGCCGTCCTTGTAAAACTCCGACGCGGCGCAGTCCAGGCCCAGGGCGATCTGCTCGCCGGCCACAAAGCCGGCTTTGTCGATGGCTTCCAGGATCATCTGGATAGCCGCTTCATGGCTGGGTACGTTGGGTGCAAAACCGCCTTCGTCACCGACAGCCACGCTCATGCCCTTGTCGTGCAGGATTTTTTTGAGCGCATGGAAAACCTCGGCGCCATAACGCACGGCTTCGCGAAAGCTCGGTGCGCCCACAGGAATGATCATCAACTCCTGCAGGTCCAGGTTGTTGTTGGCGTGTGCGCCGCCGTTGACCACGTTCATCATGGGCACGGGCATCTGCATGCCGCCGCTGCCGCCAAAGTAGCGGTAGAGCGGCAGGCCGGCTTCTTCGGCTGCTGCCCGTGCCACGGCCATGCTGACGGCCAGCATGGCATTGGCGCCCAGGCGGGATTTGTTCTCGGTGCCGTCCAGGTCAATCATGGTGCGATCGAGGAAGGCCTGTTCGCTGGCGTCCAGGCCCAGCACGGCTTCCGAGATCTCGGTGTTGATGTGCTCAACCGCCTTGAGCACGCCCTTGCCTAGGTAACGCGATTTGTCGCCGTCGCGCAATTCGATGGCCTCTCGCGAGCCGGTGGAGGCGCCGGAAGGCACAGCCGCACGGCCCATGACGCCGGACTCCAGCAGCACGTCACATTCAACGGTGGGGTTGCCACGGCTGTCGAGAATTTCGCGGCCGACGATATCAACAATTGCGCTCATTTAGGTTCTTTCAAATCAAAAAATCAAAAATTACAAAACCGGATCCATACGCCTCAAACGCCTTCGACCACGACCATGCGCATGATGGCTGCACCTTGCCGGGCTGCGCGGGCTTTGCCGTATTCGGGCGAGGCATCAAAAGTTTTGGCTGCTTCGACGCTGGGAAACTTCAGAATCACCAGCCGGTCGGGCGACCAGTCGCCCTCCAGTACCTGAACCTTGCCGCCCCGTACGCAGACTTCGGCGCCGTGTGCCTGCATGGCTGCAGACGACCACTTTTTGTACTCTTCGTACTGCACCGGATTGGTGACATTGACGTTGGCAATGATGTAAGCACTGCTCATGGAGCCCCCACGCTTGTCGCTTCGTGTACTACGTTGCCCCTCGAGGGGGTTATTTTTCCTGGGGGCGGCCCGTCGGAAAAATGGCTGCGCCTGTCCTGGATATCAATGGTGAATTGTCGAGCGGCGTCTCGCATGCTAAGCTCCAAAGTCGTTTTCGAGGTAGCCGTTTTTCTTGGTAACCCGGTCCAGCTCAAGCAGGGTCTCAAGCAGGGCCTTCATGTGCTTGAGGGGAACGGCGTTGGGGCCGTCGCTCATGGCCTTGGCCGGGTCCGGGTGGGTTTCCATGAAGAGGCCGGCGACACCAACGGCGACCGCCGCACGCGCCAGCACAGGCACCATCTCGCGCTGGCCGCCGCTGCTGGTGCCGTTGCCACCGGGCAACTGCACCGAGTGGGTGGCGTCAAACACCACGGGCGCCCGGGTCTCGCGCATGATGGCCAGGCTGCGCATGTCGGACACCAGGTTGTTGTAGCCAAAACTGGCACCGCGCTCGCAGGCCATGAAACGGTCTTCGTCCAGGCCTTTTTCGCGCGCGGCGGCACGGGCCTTGTCGATGACGTTTTTCATGTCACCGGGCGCCAGGAACTGACCTTTTTTGATGTTGACCGGCTTGCCCGATTGCGCGACCGCGTGGATGAAGTCGGTCTGGCGGCACAGGAAGGCCGGCGTCTGCAACACGTCAACTACTGCGGCTACCGTGGCAATGTCAGCTTCGGAATGCACATCCGTCAGGATGGGCAACCCGAGTTCGCGTTTGACCTTGGCCAGAATTTCCAGGCCCTTGTGCATGCCTGGGCCGCGAAAACTCGTGCCGCTGGAGCGGTTGGCCTTGTCGTAGCTGGACTTGAAGATAAATGGAATGCCCAGCGATGCGGTGATTTCCTTCAGCGTGCCGGCGGTGTCCATCTGCAACTGTTCGGACTCCACCACACAGGGGCCTGCAATCAGGAAAAACGGCTGATTCAGGCCTATGTCAAATCCGCAGAGTTTCATGGTCAGGCCACAACTTTAAGGGGTTTTCCGGCAGATTTGTTGTCCTGGCCTGCCGTGGTGCGCTGCTGTAGCGCAGCGGCAATGTAGGCATTGAACAGCGGGTGGCCGTTCCAGGGCGTGGACTTGAATTCAGGGTGGAATTGCACGCCCATGAACCAGGGGTGGACGTCCTGCGGCAACTCGACGATTTCCGTCAGGTGCTCGCGCTGTGTCAGTGCGGAAATTACCAGGCCCGACTTGCGCAGCGCATCGAGGTAATTGACATTGGCTTCATAGCGGTGGCGGTGGCGCTCGGTCACCACGTCGCCGTAGATCTTGTGCGCCAGCGTGCCTTTGGAGACATCGGAGCTTTGCGCACCCAGGCGCATGGTGCCGCCCAGATCGGACTTGGCATCGCGTGTCTTGATCGTACCGTCAGCGTCCTTCCACTCGGTGATGAGCGCAATCACGGGGTGCGGGGTGGCCGGGTCGAACTCGGTGCTGTTGGCGTCCTTCAGGCCGGCAACGTGGCGCGCGAACTCGATGGTCGCGACCTGCATGCCCAGGCAGATGCCCAGGTAAGGCATTTTTTTCTCGCGGGCGAAACGCGCCGCGCAGATTTTGCCTTCGACACCGCGCACACCGAAGCCGCCGGGCACCAGGATGCCGTCGAACTTGGTCAGGCGCGAAACGTTGTCGGGCGTGATGGTTTCGGAGTCGACATATTCAATGACCACCTTGGCATGGTTTTTCATGCCGGCGTGGCGCAGGGCCTCATTGAGCGACTTGTAGCTGTCAGAGAGGTCCACATACTTGCCGACCATGGCAATGTTGACTTCAGTTTTCGGGTGTTCGGTTTCGTACACCAGGTCGTCCCAGCGCTTGAGGTTGGCCGGCGGCGTGTTCAGGCGAAGCTTGTCGCAGATCAGTCCATCCAGGCCCTGCTCATGCAGCATGCGCGGGACCTTGTAAATCGTGTCCACGTCCCACATGGAGATCACGCCCCACTCGGGGACGTTGGAAAACAGCGAGATCTTTTCGCGCTCTTCATTCGGGATGCGGCGGTCGGCGCGGCACAGCAACACGTCGGCCTGTATGCCGATTTCACGAAGTTGTTTGGCGGTGTGCTGGGTCGGTTTGGTTTTGAGTTCACCAGCTGCTGCGATCCAGGGCACATAGCTCAGGTGGACAAAGGCGGTGTTGTTGGTGCCCAGACGCAGGCTCATCTGCCGCACGGCTTCCAGGAAGGGCAGGGACTCGATGTCGCCGACAGTGCCGCCTATCTCGACAATGGCAACGTCCACGGCGTCGGGTGTTTCAAAACCGGCGCCGCGTTTGACGAACTCCTGGATTTCATTGGTGACGTGCGGGATGACCTGCACGGTTTTGCCAAGGTAGTCGCCGCGGCGTTCTTTTTCAAGCACGCTTTTGTAGATCTGGCCCGTGGTGAAATTGTTGGCCTTGCGCATGCGCGTTTCGATAAAACGCTCATAGTGGCCCAGGTCAAGGTCGGTTTCTGCACCGTCATCGGTGACAAACACTTCGCCATGCTGGAAGGGAGACATGGTGCCCGGATCCACGTTGAGGTACGGGTCCAGCTTGATGAGAGTGACGTTGAGGCCGCGCGATTCGAGGAGCGCCGCTAAGGAGGCTGAGGCGATTCCCTTGCCCAGGGAAGACACCACACCGCCGGTGACGAAGACAAATTTGGTCATGTCAGATACGAACCATAAGTTCGCAGAGGTGGGAAATGCTGATTATAAGGGTTGACCCCTGCCCAGGCTGCGGAAAACAGCAAACTGATACATTGCGGGGCATGACGAATCAAGAAAATCCTGCAGTAATTGACCCGGGCCAAGGACCGGCGCTGGACCTTGCGGGCAAACACATCGTGCTGGGCCTATCCGGGGGCATCGCCTGCTACAAGTCGGCCGAGCTGTGCCGCGCCCTCATCAAGGCCGGAGCCACGGTGCAGGTGGTGATGACCGAGGCTGCGGAGCAGTTCATCACGCCGGTGACCATGCAAGCCCTGAGCGGGCGACCGGTTTACACCAGCCAGTGGGACAGCCGCGAGCCGAACAGCATGGCTCACATCAATCTGTCGCGCGAGTCCGATGCCATCCTGGTTGCGCCCATGAGCGCCGACTTCATGGCCAAACTGCTGCATGGCCGTGCAGATGACCTGCTGAGCCTGATGTGCCTGGCGCGGCCCATCGACAAGGTGCCTTTGCTGGTGGCGCCGGCCATGAATCGCGAGATGTATGCGCATCCGGCGACACAACGCAACTTTGTACAGCTTGAGGCGGACGGTGCGCGGGTACTGGGCGTCGGCAACGGTTTTCAGGCCTGCGGCGAGACCGGTGATGGCCGCATGCTGGAGCCGGAGCAGTTGCTGGAAGACGTCATCGCATTTTTTACGCCCAAAACGCTGGCTGGCCAGCGCGTGCTGGTGACGGCCGGGCCGACCTACGAGGCGATTGACCCGGTGCGCGGCATTACCAACCTGTCCAGCGGGAAAATGGGTTTTGCCATTGCCCGGGCTGCACGCGAGGCCGGTGCGGATGTGACCCTGGTTGCGGGGCCTGTGGGCCTACCCACGCCGCGTGGTGTGACCCGTATTGACGTGAAATCAGCAGAAAATATGCTCCAGGCCGTGACAGGTAGCGCGCAGGCAGCTACTGTTTTTATAGCAACTGCGGCGGTGGCCGACTGGCGGCCGAGTGCGCCATCGACCCAGAAAATCAAGAAAGACGGCTCGGGCCAAACGCCGCAACTGGCATTCACGGAGAACGCCGACATTCTGGCAACGGTCGCGCAGTCGGCAGCCGCACTGGCGGGCAAGCTGTTTTGCGTCGGCTTTGCGGCAGAAAGCCATGACCTGCTTGAGAACGCCCAGGCCAAGCGCCTGCGCAAGAATGTGCCGCTGCTGGTTGGCAACATAGGGCCTGACACTTTTGGGCTGGACGACAATGCGCTGCTGCTGGTGGACGAGCGGGGCAGTACCGAGCTGCCCAGGGCGTCCAAGTTGCTGCTCGCCCGGCGACTGGTCCAGGAAATCGCTGGCCGGATGGCTGCACGGCCTGCTTTGGGCCAGAAAGCCAAAGCTTCATGATGCACTCTTCAGACACCCCGCCGGATGGCGACTTTGCGCGCTACGTTGAACGGCTGACGGCCAGCAATGCGGCGCTGGGTACGCGTGAAAACATGCTCCAGCCCAAGGCTGTCCAACAGGTGAGCGCGCCTGCGGCGCCGAGCCCGGCCAAGGCTGCTCTTGAGCCCTTGGCCGGCATCACATTCTTCGCGCATGTGAAGTGGGTGGTTGCGGCATGGATAGGTACACAGCTGCTGGCGAAGCTTGTGCCCGGCCTTGGCTTCCTGTTTGTTCCGGCGCTGCTGGCATATGCCGCATGGGTAATTTTCAGGATCAACCGGAATGCCTCAGGTGCCCCGGCTCAACGTGTTCGTGAATTGCTGCAGCGCGCTGCCGAAGAAGTTAAAAAAGCACAACAGAAAAACACCAAATGAAAATCGACGTCAAGATCCTGGACCCCCGCCTTCAGGGCAATCTTCCCCATTACGCCACGCCCGGCAGTGCCGGCCTGGACCTGCGTGCCTGTCTGGACAAGCCGCTGACGCTGGCTGCGAACGCCTGGCAACTGGTGCCGACCGGTATCGCGATCTACCTGCACAACCCGGGTTATGCCGCGCTCATCCTGCCGCGCTCCGGCCTGGGCCACAAACACGGCATTGTGCTGGGCAACCTGGTGGGCCTGATCGACAGCGATTACCAGGGCCAACTCATGGTGAGCGCCTGGAACCGCAGCGATGTGCCATTCACCATAGAGCCGATGGAACGCATTGCACAACTGGTCATCGTGCCTGTGGCGCAGGCCGAATTTAATGTGGTGACCGAGTTTCCGGCCAGCGAGCGCGGCGAGGGCGGATACGGTTCGACAGGCAAGGCCTAGCAAGGCCTTTTCTTTACATCGCTTTTACAGGCGATCGGCCTGCGCCTACAAGGCGCGTGAGGCCCATCCTAGGTGCATGCCCTCTGTCTGCCGATGGGAAACGGTCTGTGCGGCGGTTTGAATAGGACTATCAGCGGTGATTGCCGCTGTCAATCTTGTTCAAAGGAGAACCCCATGCGTTCATCATTTCGTTTTGGTTCAGCAATTTCGGCCGTTGCCTTGCTTGCCGGCCTGGCCGCTTGCGCCTCGCAACCCATGTATGCCTCGCCTGAGGGATATCCGGGGACAGCTTATCCGGCGGGGAATGCCTATCCCGCCGGCACGGCGTATCCCTCAAGCATGGGGGGCCAGGTAGGCGGGGTGGAATACGGACGGGTGACCAATGTTGAGCTTATCCGTACGCAAGAGCCTGGCCGTCCAGGTGCTGCCGGTGCGGTGATCGGCGGCATTGCCGGTGCGGTGATTGGACACCAGATAGGTCGTGGCACAGGGAAAGACCTGGCCACCATCGCCGGCGGGGTGGGCGGTGCAGTGGCCGGGAACGCCATCCAGAATAGCGGCAACACGCAGGTCCGGGATGTGTATCGTGTTTCCGTACAGGTCGACAATGGCAGCTACCGTGCTTATGACCTGGCGACGCAGGTGGATTTGAGGGCTGGCGACCGCGTGCGGATTGAAAACGGCCAGTTGTACCGCATGTAGCCCCCGGAGACGGTGCTGCACCGCCACGCCGCGCTTGCAGCACCGCCCTGTTGGTGCGGTTAATGCAGGGTATGGTTGCCCGGTTCCATGGGTTCGAGCTTGAAAAAGCCGGTGCCCATGGAGCCTTGTCCTATTTCCGCCTCGGTGGCTTCCCGGACCGACTCCACTTTCAGCGACAGTCGCAAGGCGATACCTGCCAGTGGATGGTTGCCGTCGAGTACAACATGGTCCGGATAAATCTCCGTCACCGTATAGATGCTGTTTTTAGGCATGTCCGGGCTGGTTCCCGCGGGCAGGGCGTTGCCATCAAAGGTCATGCCTTCTTCAAGTTCGGCAGGAAACAGTTTGCGCAGCTCCAGGAAAACAAGGTTTTCGTCATAGTCGCCGAAAGCGTTTTCGGGTTCAAGGTGCAGGTCGGTTTTGTCACCAGCCTCGTGCCCCTGCAGGGCCTCTTCAATTTTTGCGAGCAGGTCGTTGCCGCCCAATAAAAATTCGACGGGCTCGTCCAGTTCGTCCAGTACTTCGCCCAAAGTGTCTTTCAGCGTCCATGTCAGGGCAACGACGCATTGCGGGGTGATTTTCATCCGACAATTGTCCCATGGATGTAAATCAAGCCTTGTCCCTTCTTGCGGGTTTGACGCCCGCGCAATTCATGCGCCGTCACTGGCAGAAAAAACCCCTTCTGGTGCGTCAGGCTTTGCCTGGCTTTAAGCCCGTGCTCAGCCGCGCCGAGCTGTTCAATCTGGCAGCTCGCGAGGAGGTTGAGTCCCGGCTGATCGTCCAGAATAAGACGGGCTGGCGCATGAAGCCGGGCCCTTTTGCAGCACGCAGCCTGCCGCCCCTGAGCCAGGCGGAATGGACCTTGTTGGTGCAGGGCGTGGATTTGCATGATGAAAAGGCACATCAGCTGTTGCAGCAATTTCGCTTTGTACCCGATGCGCGGCTGGATGATCTGATGATCTCGTTTGCCACGCCTGGAGGTGGCGTAGGCCCGCATTTCGACAGTTATGACGTGTTCCTGTTGCAGGCAAGCGGTCGCCGCCGCTGGAAAATCAGCAAACAAAAAGACCTGACGCTGCAGGCCGATGTGCCCTTGAAGATTTTGCAGAACTTCGAGCCCGGGCAGGAATTTGTGCTGGAGGCTGGAGACATGCTGTACCTGCCGCCGCGCTATGCGCACGACGGTATTGCCGAGGCGGCCACAGGCCCTGACGGAAAAACCGCTGATTGCATGACCTATTCCATTGGTTTTCGGGCACCGGCCCGGGGTGAGCTGGCGGCGGAATTGCTGCATCGCCTGGCGGAATTCAGCGAGGATGCGACCGAGGTATCTCCTGGCGATGCTGAAGGGCAGGGCGTGCGCCGGACCAATCGCGGGCCGGTCCTGTATCGTGATCCCGATCAAACCGCAACAGCTACGCCTGCCGAACTGCCTGCGACGCTGGCGACGTTTGCGGCCGAGGCCGTTCTGGAGGCATTGCAGGATCCGCTTGCCGTGGCTTGCGCCCTGGGCGAGTACATGACCGAAGTAAAGCCTTCTGTGTGGTTTGATGCACCCGGCACCGAGTGGGATCCTTCTGATGGTGGTGTGGGCATATGTCTTGATGCTCGGACCCGGATGATGTATGACAAACACCATGTCTTCATGAACGGTGAAAGTTACCGGGCCAAAGGCGCAGATGCCCGCCTGATGCAGCGTCTCGCGGACCAGCGCGCGCTGTCCGCGCGGGAGTTGGGCAAGGCCAGCCCGGACGCGCTGGATTTGCTGGCAGACTGGCATGAAGCGGGATGGGTCCGGGTTGCTTTGCCGTCAGTGGGTTTACCAGAACATTCGTAGATCAGGAGTGCGCCAGCATGGATGCCGAAAGCCTTTCCGATACACCCTTGCCTTCGCTGCTGCAAGGACGTTTCAGCGGGCCTGCAGAATTCGCGGAGATGATTCGCATGGCTTTTGCCACGGCGGCGGCGCAGGGTTGGCGTGAAATCATCCTGAGCGATAGCAGTTTTGAGGATTGGCCGCTGGGCGAGCGGGTGGTGGCGCAATCATTGAACGACTGGTCAAAGTCCGGGCGCAAGCTGACCATGCTGGCCAGGAGCTACGACGAGGTGCTTCGCCGCCATGCACGTTTTGTGACCTGGCGGCGCACATGGGCGCATATTGTCGAGTGCCGGGGCAATACTTCCATTTCTGCTGACGACCTGCCGAGCGCGCTGTGGAGTCCTTCCTGGGTGTTTCAGCGGCTTGACCTGGAGCGCTGCGCCGGAGTTGCCGGCCCGGAGGCCGCGCGGCGAGTGGTATTAAAAGAGCGGCTCGACGAATGCCTGCGCAGAAGCTCGCCTGCCTTTCCCGCAACAACGCTGGGGATTTAATTGCTGTGTATTCGGGCTTGCGCGGAGCCCCGGTGCCCTCCCTGAGCAAGGAAATGCGCGCCTTTTCCTTGCAAACGGGAACTTTTTCATATCCGTAAAACCGGGCTACAATCACAAGTTAGGTAAAAGAGCTCGAGTCCTTTTACCTGGTCAATTAACACCTGAGTTCTCAGTTTTGTTTTTTGACAATTTCCGGAAATTGTTTTCTTTTCAATCATCAAGGATAGTAAAAATGAATAAGTCCCTCGTTTTGGCAGCTCTGGTTGCAGCTGTTGCCCTGGCTGCTTGCGGTAAAAAAGAAGAAGCTCCTGCTGCTGCTCCAGCCGCCGTTGCTCCAGCCCCAGCTCCAGCAGCTGATGCATCCGCTCCTGCTGCTGCCGCAGCCCCTGCAGCTGATGCCGCCGCTGGCGCCGCTTCTGCTGCCGTTGGTGCAGCAACGCAAGCCGCATCTTCCGCTGGCGTTGCAGTTGACGCAGCCAAAGACGCAGCAGCTGCTGCTGGCGACGCTGCCAAGAAGGCCGCTGACGCTGCTAAAGACGCAATGAAGAAGTAATTCTTCGGTCAGTCAAAAAAAGCCGCCGTGAGGCGGCTTTTTTTATGCTTTTCGCGATTAGTGCCTATCTACCCGTAGAAAACGGGAGTGTCATCGGCATTTAGTCCGGTTGAGGGATTCCGGGTTCGCCATTGGTGATCTGGTATTTGCGCATCTTTTCCCAGAGTACTTTGCGGCTGATTCCAAGGAATTGCGCTGTTTCCAGTCGCCGCCACTCCTTGGTTTCCAGTGCGCTGATGATGCGGTTGCGTTCCGTCGCATCCCAGTTTCTGCGCGAAGCAGGCTCGCCTGGTTCGGTGTCGGCGGGGGCGGATCCTGGTGCCGGCGACATGCGGCGGGCCAATGCCAGCGCACGTTCGATCAGCGTCTGGTCCCAGGCGCCCATTTGCCGCACGATCACGCCAACACGTTCCGCCAGGTTGCGAAGTTGCCGAACATTCCCCGGGAAATACATGTCCGCAATGGCGTCGGTCAGCCAATAGGGCAAATCATGCAGGCTCTCGCGATGCGCCTCGCCCATGACCGATGCCATGACAGCCTTGAAAATGGCGATTTTGTCCACCGCTCCCCGGGCTTCCAGTGACGGTACCTGAAGCTCGATCACAGCGAGCCGGTAGAACAGGTCGGCCCTGAAGTCGCCCGACTGCACCAGTTCGCGCAGATCACAGTTGGTTGCGGCTACCAGGCGGAAGTCCAGCTTGATGGGTACAGTCGAGCCCAGGCGGGTCACCACGTTGTCCTCCAGCACGCGCAGCAGCTTGACCTGCTGGTAGCGCGGCAGGTCGCCGATCTCGTCCAGAAAGAGCGTGCCGCCCGTGGCTTGTTCAAAGTAACCCCTGTGCGCATGCACCGCGCCTGTGAAAGAGCCTTTGGCGTGCCCGAAGAAGTGCGACTCGAACAAGCCATCCGGAATGGCGCCGCAGTTCACCGGGACAAATGGTCCCTTGCCGTAGAGGCTGTGCCCCACATGGAGCTGCTGCGCGATCCGTTCCTTGCCTACGCCGGTATCGCCGTGCACCAACACGTTGTGGTCACAGTCGGCGAAGGCCGTTACCTCGCTCAGCAGCGACTGCATGCACTCGGAGTTGGCCACCAGGACATCAGGCCGGTCCGGCGTGGCGTCGTGGGCGCGCAACTGCTGCACGAGTTTGGTCACCAGGGTGCGCAGCTCGGCCCCGGTGAAGTCGAAGGGCAGGATGTGCTGGTATTCCGCCGGATAGAGCCGCGTGTCTCGGTCCCGGTTCGCCGCGGCAACCCAGATGACCGGCATGCCTTGCAGCACCTCGCTTGCCATGGACAATCCACCGCCATCAATCACCGTGACGCTGATGATCGCCACGCCCACCCGGCCCTTGAGACGCTCCTGAGGTTGAGGAATACCGTCGGCGCGGATGACCTCCACGTCGAAGCTGGCCATGCAACGCGCGATGCGATCAAGAACGTCGGCCTTGCCTTCCCAGACATAAAGGTCGAGTTCATCGAAGTGGAATGGGGTTCGCATGTCGGGGTGTCTCTATTCAGTAAACCAGTTCTGCGCCTTGTTGGCAGCTCAGCCGGGCGCCAACACTGGTCTGGGCTAAATCAATTCCCAGCGTCTGCAAGAGCGAATTGACGATTGGATCCAGCAATGGTGAGAGAACCGTGGACACAGCAGTTTGAAGCAAGCCAACCACAGTGTCGATGATCGTTCCTGCTCCCGACAGTACGTTGCCAAGGCCACTGCCGGAAATCTTTGGCTTGTATGCTTGAATGCTGACGCCTGACAAGGTGGTGGACAGGCTGTTAACAATGTTGGAGGACGAAATCGACTGATAGGCCGGCGCCTCGGCAATTTCGGGGAGAGCCGTGGCTGGTGGCGCCGAGTACTGCAGCACTTGCGAAGAAGCGGCCAGCGGAGCATCGGCCATGAGGCCCAAGCCGCCCCCGGCAAATGGCTGGCGTGGCTGGCAGACGGCTGGGAGGCAGATGCCGGCGACACAGGTCACTGTGCAGGACTTGACACCGATGTCTATTAATGGAACAGGGGCCACCGTTGGCGCGCTATTGCTGGCAAACGCATTGTTCACCGCATCGGCGGGGAGAATACCCATGCTTCCGATACGCACTTCGAGCGCCGCAGTCGATGCGGGCACTGTCAATGACTTGTTCGTGCTTGAGTTGCAACTGAAATCCGAGACGTAGGCTTTTCCTGCTGCCAGTTCCAGATTCACGTCGAAGCGGAAAGGGGCTGGCAGGACGATGATGTCGGTCACGTTCCGGGTACAGCCGAGACACAGGAGATTACTCAGCACATCTACGAGATTCAGCGTCAGGACGCTGTTGAGTAGATTGGTGATTGGAGAAACGATGTTGCCGACTGCCGCAGACAGCGTTGTGGCGAGGCTCGTCAGTGGGGAGTTCAGGTTAACCGATAGCAATGTACGCACCTGTGCCGTACGTACGAAAATGGCATTTGGGCCGGTTGGGTCGGACTTGGCCAGTTCAGGGTTGCCTATGGCCGACAGCTGCGGTGGTTCGATCACTTTCAGGTTTACAGTTACCGATCCGATACCGGGAACTGGAAGTGAGACTGCTGCAAGGACCGCATTCTTCTGGTTCGCAAGCTGAACCAGCCCTTGCGCCAGTTGAAATGCCTGCAAGTCAAGGTCCAGCCCCGCTGCTGGCGTTCCGGTCTGCACCTGCAAGATATCTTTCAGTTTCAAAAGAGGTGCGGAAGAGGGCACTGCCGCCTGCAAGGCAATCAATGCCGTAATGGCATCCACCGCAGCAGTGCCTCCGTCACGTTGCAGAACATCTATGGCGGCTTGCAGCAGCGCTCCGGCGGATGCGTTTGTGTCAAGGAGCGTGTTGTAGTCCCCAGCGGCGGCGCCAAGATTCACTGCCAGCTTGTCCAGGTAGCTGAGCAGGTTAAGATTCGTGTTCACAAGGCCTTGCCAGCCCACGACCCCGAGGTTCAGGCTGCCTCCCAACAGACCCCCGAACACGGCATTGAGCAAAGTGGACTTGCTGCTGTCGACTGTCACCAGCGTGCTCCTGATATTTAGCGCCGCTCTGGACGATGTCCCGGCTGCCGTGGCTGTCGCTTTCATCAGCCGTCCGTCGCTTCCCCAGTTAAAAACAAAAAAATAAGGAACCGTTCGGGAGACCGTTACGCGCACGGCATTCACTGGCGTGCGGGATTTGTCGAAATAGCAAGCCGGATTGCAATTGACGCCAGACTCTACAACCGGAGGCAGCCTGGGATCCCAGTTTCCGCAATCAGCCGGCAAGAACGTATCTGCATTCAGGCCACTCGACCGCAGCCCGTTGAGCTGCGCATTAGACTGGGCATACGACCGGACCGTTGCGCATCCAGCGCTCGTCCCCTGCACGCCCGCCAGCGCGGCCATATCGGCAATCTTTTGCAACTCCCGCTTTTGCCAGAACAGGTTGCCGATATCCAGGCCCATCAGCACGATAAGCGCCACCATCATCCAGATGGCGCCCATGATGGCGACCGCTCCCTGCTGCTGTGAACGCTGGAGGTAGTTGCTGGCTAGACGTGGGCGTGTCCGCATGGGTGTCTGAAAGCGTCCTATTGCGCTTTGGGGCCGCCTGTACTTGAGATACTTGATCCGGTGCGCTCCGGAATTGGGTGCTTGAAGCTGTCGAGGTAGCGTTGGTAACTCAGCCCGGCCTGCTCGCCGGGAATCGGCCGGTCGGGCCCGGCGGCGTTGCGCTGCATGGACAGCAACTGGCGAGTGGCATCGCCTATGCGCACGGGTTCTGCGGCTGCTGCCGCTGCGCTTGTTAGCGCTGGGACCGGCGGAGTCTGGGCCAAGGCCGGAACGCTTGGCGCTGCTATCACGAGCAACATGCTGGCTTGCCAGGCGAGTTGGTCAATAACGATATTCCTGTTCATGCAAGAGCTCCTTGATAAGTGGGCTTGAAAGCCATCAATTGCTGAACGGCCATTGAGAGGCCTTGAGCCGCAATGGAACGCCGGCGGAATCGGCCACAACCGCATGGCCTGGTTGAACAAGCTGCGCTTCGCGCTCAATAGCCTCGCGCAGGCTGGCCGGCATTTTGGCGCCATCCATCATGGCTTCGGCCTGTGATCGCTGGCCATCGACCAGCAGAAACAGAGCCAGGTTGCCCTGAACTTTCGCGAGGCCCGGCTGCAGTTGCGATGCCTGCATGACCGGAACCCGTGCCTGGGCTACACGGCCTGCCCGCATATAGGCATAGGCCAGGTCGCTCAGTACGATCGCGTCTGTAGGGTTGCGGCGTTGCGCCTGCTCCAGCATCTGGGTCGACTGGAGAAAATCACCGCGAGCACCGGCAATCAGCCCTAGCCCGCGGTAGCCTGCCGCCTCGACCGGCGTGCCCATCAGCTTGCGGTAGACAGCTGCACTTTCGTCGTGTTGCCCGATCTGCCGCAAGGCGTCGCCGCGCATCAGCAGCGTTTCGGGCGACACACCGCTTTGCTGTTCAAAGGCGTCAATATGCGCCAGCGAAGCAAACCACAAGCCTTTTTGCTGCATCTGCTGGATCAGGTTGACGTAAGTACTCTTCGTGTTGATGGGGACTTCTTCAGGCACTGCCGCAGAAGCGCGGTCGGATGCCAGTCCATAACCGGAGGGCGCCGTGCAAGCTGCAAGCACCAATGTGCTTGCGACGCTTGTTGCAAGGGAAAAGATTCTGGCTTTCATCGGGTCATGGCTCCCAGGGAACGGATAACGGCCAGGAAGCCCGGCCCGGCAGTTACAAGGATGAGGGCCGGCAACAGCGTTGTCACCATGACAACCGTCATCTTTACGGTGATCTTTCCGATCTGCGCCTTCATCTCCGACTTGCGTGTTTCGCGCAAACGCTCGCTGAACTGGCGCAGCGGCTCCTGGACCGCGCCGCCATGCTTGTCCACCTGGACCAGCAGGGCAACCAGGTTGCCGAGATGCGCGTTGTCGTGAAGCTGGCCGAAGCGTTGCAGGGACTGTTCGCGCGTGCGGCCCTGGCTGTATTGGCGGTTGGCGAGGTCCAGCTCCTTGCCGAGCACCTTGAGCACCATCCGGAAGTCGTGCGCTATGACCTGCAGCGTCTGGTCCAGGCTTAGTCCCACGCCCTGCAGCAGGCCTATCAGGTCCACAAGCAACGGGAGTTCCCGCGCTACCTGGCGCTTGCGCTGGGCGGCGAACCATCCCAAAAATAACTTTGGGCCGAGCACGCCCGCTGCAAAAAGTGATGCAGCATAAATGACATGTGCAGGCCCGGGCGCCAGCGCGTAGTAGAGCGCCGGCAGCAGTATCGCGAGCCCAACGCGGGTCGCCAGAAAGATCAGTTGCGCCCGCAGAGAGGGGAAACCGCATTGCTCTATGAGCCGCCGGTCTTCGTCGATCACGAGCAGCCGCCCCATCCGGGAGTTCAGCCAGCGGGCCGCGGCGCCTTCCTCGCGCAGGGATGCCGTCCAGAGCACCTCCTGTGTTTCCTGCGCGGCAACAGGCCGGGACCGGTCTGCTGCCACAGAACTGCTGGCATTGCGATGCATGACCCGGTCGATGGCACGCAGGCCCTGCGTGCGATGCCATTGCTGGACCAGCAGGAGCACGCCCAGGGCCAGCATTCCCAGCGCTACCAGCCCTGCGGCAGCCATCAAAAGTTGCTGTGCTGTCATGGCTTGCGGCACCTCAACTCAGCCGCGCCAGGCGGTACAACAGGAACGCGCCTGTCAGTTGCAGGCCAAGCGCCCCGTAAAGCATGCTGCGTCCGGTGGCGTCGTCCCACATGCGCATGAAATAGGATGCGTTGATGACGATAATGCCCGTGCCAACCAGCACGGGTAGCAGGCCCAGTACCCAGGCCGACAGGCGTGTTTCCGCAGACATCGCGATGAGCTCGGCGTCGGCCTGTTCGCGGTCGCGCATGAAATTGGCCATGCGCTCGAGCAGTATGTCGGCCCGGCCGCCGTAGCGCACGCTCAGGCCCAGGATGGATGCAAGCAGGTGAAGTTCATCGATCTTCATGCCGCGAGCCACCTGCAACAGTGCCGGCTCGAGTTCCACCCCGACCCTGAGCAGCGCGCTCACGTCGTCCAGGTAGCGCCGTAGCGGTGCCTTGACTGCGGGCACTGAAATCTGGAACGCCGCATGTGTGGAGTTGCCGATACTGATCAGTCGCACCATCGAGTCGAGAAATCCTGGCAATTGATGCACGAGCTGGCGCCTGCGGTGCTGTGCGCGGTACCAGACGTAAAAAAACAATGCCAGTATCAGCATCACGGCCAGGCCCACCGCTGCCACCATGCCCGCACCGAGCCCGGCAAACACCACCAGGACAATGATCAGGCCAAGCAGCCCAAGCAAGGCGCGCGGACTGAGCACGCCCAGTTGCCAGGCCGGTAGCAGCCAGCGCTTCAGGCGTTCAACCCACTGTCTGAGCAGCGGCGTGCCTTCGGTCGCCACGTTCGAGGCGCCTTCCGTACTCTCGCCCGAGGCCCGACCGCCCGGATGGAAGAAAACCTCCGCACGTTCACTGGCTTCCGCTGCGAGGCGCTTGTCGAGATGTCGGCCAACGGCCTGGCGTGACTGGCGCCCTTGCGCCCAGAGCCAGAACGACAGGCCTCCTGCCAGTAGCAGCAGTCCCAGGCTCATGACGGTGAGGGCCGCGCTAGACACGACCGTCTCCATTGAGTTTTTGCAGTGCCTGCCGGAAGCGTGCGAGTTTGGGCGAGTGCGGCGAGATGCCTAGCGTGACCCATCGATCGCGTTCGGTGCCATCCGGGTTGAGGATGGGCTCGTAGCGGTAGAGCTCCTGCATCGCCACCACGCTGTCGTTGAGTCCGGTGACTTCAGTCACGGACAGGATGCGGCGCTGGCCGCCGGACAGGCGGCCGATCTGGATGATGAAGTCCACGGCATTGGCGATCTGGCGGCGCAGGCTCACCTCACTGCCCTGGTAACCGGCAAAGCCGGCCAGCATCTCCAGCCGGTAGATGCATTCGCGTGGCGAACTTGCGTGGATGGTGCCCATGGAACCATCATGGCCGGTGTTCATGGCCTGCATCATCTCCAGTACTTCACCACCGCGAACCTCGCCGACGATGATGCGGTCGGGCCGCATGCGCAGGCTGTTGCGCAGCAGGTCGCGAATGGCGACCACGCCTGATGCATCGAAACCGCCGGGCCGGCTTTCGAGTCGCACCACATGCGGGTGATTGAGCGACAGTTCCGCTGTGTCCTCGATGGTGACTACGCGCTCGGTTTCAGGCACAAACGTGGCGAGCGCATTGAGCAGCGAGGTTTTGCCGGAACTGGTCCCTCCGCTGACGATGATGTTGCATCGTCCCTGAACGGCCATCTCCAGCAGTTGGCAGATGGCCGTGTCGAAGGTTCCGAGTTTCACCAGATCGGCCGGGCTCAGTGGATCCTTGCGGAATTTGCGTATGGACACAGCCGGGCCATCGATGGACAGGGGCTCAATGATGACGTTGATGCGGCCACCATCCGGCAGGCGGGCGTCGACCATGGGGTTGGACTCATCCAGACGCCGTCCGATGGGGGCCAGGATGCGCCGCACGATGCGCAGCACGTGGTCGTCGTCAGTGAAGCGCAGCGACACCCGCTGCAGGATGCCGTGGCGGGACACATAGACATGCTTGTGCCCGTTGATGAGAATATCTTCGACCGCGGGATCCTGCAGCAGGTCCTCGATGGGGCCGAAACCAGAGAGCTCTTTGGTTAGCGCCTCGGCAATCAGGCGGGTTTCAGCGTCGTTGATGGGTACGCGTTGCAGCCGCACGAAACTGTCCAGTTCCAGGTCCACGAACTGCCGGATGGCCGCTCGCGACCAGCGGCCGAACTCCGCGCCCAGCTCCTCGATGCGGTTGAGCAGGTGTTCATGTGCCCAGGATTTGATGTCCTGGAACTGCTGGGTCTGCATGAAGGCCTGACCGTCGTCCGCGAATTCAATCTCCGTTGACATGGGCGCCTCCTCTCCATTTGTCTGCGAAATGCGATAGTTTTTCTACCCATGGCGAGCGCGGCAGTGGCTTGCTGCTGGATGTTGACTGGTCCAGCAGTTGCCGGGCGAGCCCTTGCAGGCCATGAATGAAAGGATCGCTTCGGTGGGTCACTGCCAGCATTTGCCCGCGACTGCAGGCGTTCATCAGCGCCGGGCCGCGCGCCGGCAGAACGGCATCCAGCGTGAGACCGAGGCGATCCGCGATGTCCCTGGCGACGATGTCCACATGGACGTCAAAGCGGTTCACGACCAGGCCAAAATCCTTCAGATCCACCCCGCGATCGCGCAACTCAGCCAGCAACTGGGTGGTGGAGACGATAGCCCCGAGGCTTTGGTCGCAAACTACCCATACCCGGTCGCCCTGGGTGCGGTTCAATACCTGTGCGAGGAAATCGAGGTTGGAGAAACCACCGAAGTCGGCAACCTGGAAATGAAAAAAATCGCGCAGGCGATTGATCAGTGCCACGCTGTCGCCATGCGAGATCTCGCGCATCTGTGCCAGATTGGCGGGAAGCGGCAGCACCGCCACGCCGCCGGCCTGGCGCGCCAGCGTGGTCTGGACCAGCGTCTGGTCCATCCGCTTCAGATTGCGTACGCCATCAACGAAACTGAAATCGCTGTTCATGTCCATGTACAGCAAGCCGTCGCCGGCAGGTAAACCCAGGTCCAGCAGGGCCACTTCAGGACGCGCTGCGTGGCCGGCATCGCGCAGTACCTGCGACAGGTTGCAGGCAATGGTGCTGACGCCAAGGCCGCTGCGAGCGCCCAGCAGCATGGCCACGCGGCCGGTTTCAGATATGTGCGCGGCAGAAATACACTTTCTCAGGGCCTGCAGTACCTCTTCAGCGGCCATTTCCGGGCCGATGAAATCGTCCACGCCAGCGCGCAGGGCCGCCAGCGTGGCACCGGGTTGGCCGACCGAGCCTGCGCCCAGCACCGGTAGCCCGGGTTGAAGTCTGCGCACGTCCTCGACCAGCCCGGCTATCGCTTGCGCATCGGGCGGTGAAAAGTCGAAAATCACCGCAACCGGTAGCAGGGTGGCCAGACGCTCCTTGAGCAAGGCCATGTCCGGCGCAACCCGGGCCAGGGTGTACTGTCCCGCGAGGGTGGCTTCAAGCTGGTGGCCATACTCGGCTGTACCAGATACCCACAGGCAAATCTGGGTCACCGGTTCAACAAGGGAAAAGTGTCGGGCGTTCATGCTGCGGGCAGGCACCTTGTTGTTCAGTCGGAAAATCCGGGCAGCGAATCCTTGCTCGCTCCCCCAGCCAGGAAAGATCGCCAGACGGCGGCATCACGCTGCTCTGCGCGCCCCGGCAGCATGGGCTGCAGGTCGGTGCCTTTGGCGATGGGCTTGACCAGATGCGGCGTGACCACGATCACCAATTCTTTTTCGTTCTGTTTGTAGCTCTGGCGTTTGAAGAAGGTGCCGACTATTGGCAGGTCGCCAAGCATGGGCACCTTGTCGACGTTGGACAGGGTTGTGCGGCTGACGAGTCCGCCTATTACAAAGCTTTCGCCGTCGCCGAGTTCAACCATGGTGTCCACCCGGCGTGTGGTGATGGCAGGCACGGCAATGCCGTTGATGGTGACAGCGTTGGTGAAGTCCAGATCGCTGGCTTCCGGTGCGACTTTCAGTGCGATACGGTCGGTGGCCAGTATCGTCGGTGTTAATGACAAGCCTATGCCGAATGGTTTGTACTGGATGCTGATGGTGCCCAGGCTTTGTGGCACCGGCACGGGAATCTCGCCGCCGGCAAGGAAGCTCGCGCTTTGTCCCGACAGTGCCACCAGGGTTGGTTCAGCCAGCACACGCGCCAGGCCGTTGCCCTCAAGAATCCCAAGATTCGTCACGATGCCGCTGTTGCTGGAGCTGAATATGAGGTTGAATGCCTGCGTGAGTGGTGTGACGCCGCCAAAACCGATGGGGGCTGCATTGCCCCCGCCCGAAATTGACTGCACGCCGCCCGGTCTGAATATGCCAAAACCGAAGCCCCCCCGATTGGTGAAAAAGTTAAAGCCAGCTTCTTTCAAAACGCTTTTGCTGAACTCCACAATCTTCACGTCCACCTGAACCGTGTTGCTCCGGACATCAACCACGGAGCGGTCGACGACAACGGGTTTTCCCGAGGCATCGCCAGCTACCGCTGTCAGTTGCCGGTGGCTGTCGGCGTCGGGCAGGCGCCCTTCGATCACCACCGTCTTGCCGTAGGTTTCAACACTCCCCTTGCCTGAAAGGGGTGTTGCTGCAGTTCCACTGACCTGGATGGTGTAACGCTGTGGTGCACTTCCGTCTCTGGGCCATACCAGCAAGCTGGTTTGGCCGGCAGCTTTTCCCAGTACCAGGATGCGCGCGCCTGCCTTGCCCCTGGCAGAACGCAGGATGCTCGCATCAGCAACCCCTGGGTCACCGATCGCCATGCGTTCCAGCCCCTGCTCAATCAGGATTTCGCGCTGGGCGCCCACTTGCAGGGAAAGTGATTTCTCCTGGGGGATTTCCTGGGACACCGGTTGGGCCGTGCTTGAAAACGGTACCGTTGCAGTACATGCGAGCAGCAGGCATGACCTGAGTACAAAGGATGAAGCCGGGGCGTAAGGGATGGAATGGAAGATGTGAGGCATGTGATGTTTTAGTAAGTCACGATTTCCTGCTTGCCGCCGCGAATGACTTCCACGCTCGCTGCACCGGACGTTGCCGCAAGCGTGCTGCCGGAGCGGGCGTTGACACGCTGGGCCACCACGGCGCGGACCGTCGGGGAGACGGCTTGCGTGCGGCCGGCGAGGGTGGCCAGGGCGGTTCCGGTTGCAGCACGATCGGATGCGGCCAGAGGCTCAGTTGCCGATGGCTTGCGCGAGGCGGGAGACGCTGTCTGCATCCAGGACGCCATCGTCTTTGGATCGGGTTCGGCGGTGTCTTTGGGGTTGCGCAAGGCCAGCAGCAGGCGCCCATTGGCTTCGCCAAGAACGAGCGGGTTGACCTCCTCTACAGGCACCGCCAGGATGGCCGTTCGCGCACCGCCGCCGGATGCCTGGCCAGGGTCTTTCTGCACACCGTCCACCGAACTTGCACCATAAGCCAGAACGCGCTTGCGCGACAACAGCAATCGCGCCTGGCTGCTGTCGATCTCGTTGCCATCGCGCTTGAGCACGAAAAACACATCAACGAAATCACCAGGGCGTACCTTGTGGCCTACGCCGACGGATTCGTCCACCTTGACGGCCACGGCTCGCTCTCCTTCGGCAATCTTGATGGACAGGCCGGAGGCCAGCTGCTGGTCTACGATGGGCGAGCCGGCACCCATGTCCATGATGGGAACGCGTCCCGCCACCAGTTGCGGGTCATGAAAGGCGTCCGTCGGCTGCATCGGCAACTGTTCGATGCGCAGGTCTTCTGCCTTGATGGCCTGCCCTGCCGGCAGGGGCTTGTTTGCCACAACCACCGCATAGCTGGGTTTGGCTGCGACTGGGGGAGGGCCCGACAGCACGGGCTGACGGCTTAGCGTCCAGGCATAAATGCCAAGCGCAAGTCCTGCGAGGACCAGAACAGCCGCGATGATTTTTCCGAGATTGACCACGATGATGCCTCTCTACCGCGAGACTGCGGCACATTGTTTTTTTGATCCGGATGATTCACAGTGCGCTTACTTGAACCACGGCTGCCCCTTGCAGGGCGTTCGGCGTTGGCAGGCGAAGAAAATTCCCGAACAACTGTGGCACCATGGGGTGGTCCTGGTAGGCATAGCGCACTGTCACGGTGAAGCAGCGCAGCAAAGGCGCGTAGGGACAGCCATCATCCTTGACGTAGACGCCTGGAGCTGACGCGCTGGCGCTGCAGCCCGATCCTGCACCCAGGCCTCCCATGTTCCGAAGCCAGCCCAGAGGCAACAGCGCTGCGGCACAGGCATTGTTTTGCCGCATGCTCAAGGAGTCCGTCGCTCCTCCGGGATAGCGCAATGCCGCGCGTCCACCTTCTGCTGCTGCAAGCGCCAATGTATGTTGTGCTGCAAAGATGAGGCCGTAAGTGATGATGGCGTAGAACAGTATGAAAAACGCAGGAAATATAAAAGCGAATTCAATGGCCACAACGCCACGCGTTTTTTTTACGGAGCGGCTTTGAGAGCCGTGATGCCTGGCACCCTCCTCAGCCTTCTTTTTTCGAGTCATGAAAGTCTCCCTATGTCACCCTTAGCCGAGATTTGAATCCTGTCGTTCGCTGCATCTCCGCTAGGTTGCCGAATTCCAGAACATGACAATCACCGTACCTGCGGCGAGGCAGGCGGCATAAGGTGTTTGCCGTTTCCATCTGTCCCTGTGAAAGCGTGCTGGCTGCGTCAAATTCGTTTTGGTCTCAGTGACTTGCACGCCTGCTCCTCGCGCAAGCCAACGGGTAATCAGGGTAAAAACACCGTGCATTCCAGCGATCATGGTGCCGACTGCCCAGACTGGAATGATCATTTGCCACCCGATCCACAACCCGAGAGTCCCGGCGAACTTGACGTCGCCCGCACCCATTAACCCCAGTACATAGAAAATAAGCAGGCCAAAAAATCCGGCAAAGGCACCAGTCACCGCCTGCGTTCCTGTCAGGCTCAGAGGTTGGATATCCAGCAGCAAAGTGAGTGCGGCTGAAAGGCATCCTGCGATGACCAACCAGTTGGGGACACGGCGCTCGCGTAAATCGAATGCCGCAGCAAAAAGCAGATACAGCAAAAAGATGTACATCCCTGCTGATTGCACAAGTGGTCGAATTAGTGTTTTTAGGGTGTGCCTGCCGTTGTGATGGCCGTTGCAATTTTTGTGAAGATGACAGTCAGGTATTTGCCAATATCCCCTACGGGAAGAAGAATCCCGACTGCAATCAAGCCTGCGATCAGGCCGTATTCGATGGCGCTCGCACCTTCTTCATCTTTCAAAAAGCGAATGACAGAATTTCCCATAATGAGCTCCTGATTTAAAGACAAACTTGCAGTTCAAATTCAACTCAGATTTCATAATTTTTCATTCAAACTCGCCCCCAACGAATTCATGCTAGCAGTATTTTTCGAAGTCAAATACGTACAAGTACGGTAGGTTTGCGACAAATATCAGGCGTGCCTGCAACTGCTGATGGCGTGTTGCCTCACCGGGAAGACCCTCGACGTGTGCAACACAAAATGAGCGCTGATCACGGTGCCAGCCTGTAGTTCAAAAAGGCCTGGAAACGCGGGCGGCGCTCTACGTTCTCAATGGGCTGGTCTCCCACGGGTTTGGCTACCGATACATCAACAGTAAAAAATTTCTGATCAGACAGCCGGGCTCCCATGGCAATGGATTTGAGTTGGGATGGCGTGAATGTGCCGCTTTGGTTGTAGACACGTGCTATCTCAAGTAGCAGATAAGGCTGTATCTGCTTCAGGTAGGCTGCATCCACTGCGAAGCTGCGGTTGAGCTCCGCACCCAGGCCCCAGCCTGAATCTCCCGAAGCTTCTCCAGGGGCGTAACCCCGGGCCATGCGCAAGCCCCCAAACGAAATGCGCTCGGTGGTGGGCAAGATGTGCGGGCTGTATTGCCCCATCAGTGAAATGACGCTGCCAAAGCCGCCGGACCATTGGTTGGCCTGGCTCGCTTGCAGCAAGACCTTGCTGAAGCCCGTGTTTGCCAGGTTGACCGCTGCCAGGCCGGCCACATTGGTTCGTGCCGTGGCCTGGGCTCCCAGGCCGTTGATACCATGCGCCAGCAGGATGCTGAGCCGGCGTACCGTGTCGGGCAGGCTCAAGGTATAGCTGAGCTGGCCGAAAACCGCGCGCACACGCGTGTCGTAGGCCAGTACCGCGCCATTGGACGGGTTGCTGTAGCCATCGCTGTAGTTCACCGCGTAGGTGCCGCCGCTCACCACGAAGCTCATGGTGTTGCTCAGGACCAGCGGATAACTTGCCGAAAGCTCCAGCCGGTCGTTGATCACGCTGCGTTGCGTACTGCGGTTTGCGTCAAACTGTGCATCGGGGTCGCCACGGTAATGCGATGCGTCTATCCTGGCGCTCAGTCCGTTGCTGCCGATGAACTGTGTGAACTGGGCTGACTGGAAGGTTTCGCCCGGCAAGGGCGATGCAATAACCGATGCGCTTAACTGGCTGCCGGAAAAGATGGCGTCGTTCAGCGACCCCGTCAACAACAGGCGTGGTCTGGATTGCCGTGCATCCACGCTGGCCGAAGCAGTGACGGGACGTCGCGTCACCTTGAGCGTCATGACGGTGGCACCGTCGGTATTGCTGGGGGGCAGGGCGTTGGCCTGGACACGCAGGCCTGGCAACTGGCCCAGCAGGCCGACGTAACGCTCGAAGGTTGCGCGGCGCAGCGGCTTGTCTGCCTGGATGCGGGCGGCCATCTCACGAATCTTCGGTTCTGCATTGCCGGCGTCGCCTTCAATGCGCACCTCGCTGACATGCCCTTCCACGGCCACAATGCGCACGATGCCGTCCTTGAAGTCCTGCGTGGGCACGTAGCAAAACGACAGCGCGTAACCGCGGTCCTGGTACAGCTGTGTGATTTCGCGCGCCACCTCCACCAACTGGCCGACCGTGATTTCGCGGTGTGCCAGTGGGGCAAACCGCGATGACACTTCTGCAAACGGAATGGACTGCACGCCTTCGATGTCGAAACGTGCGGGTGTCAGCCGGACTGCCATCACCTGTTGCGCCGTCGTGGGCGCGGCCACTGGTGGACTGACCACGCCGCCGGGCCGGATTTCGATCCGTGGCGCGACCGGCAGGGTGTCAAGAGGATTGCCTCCACCGGCCTGGGCCAGGGCGCCTCGCGGCGCCCCCGCGCCCAGAATGGCCGCTCCCGCGAGAATCATGGCGCAGTGATGCTTCAAACCGGCTCCTCCTTATTTTTTGAGTCCGCCGGTCAGGCCTCCGAGCAGGTTGAGTACAGGCGTCAGCACATTGTTAGTTGTGGCGTTGCCTCCCGTCAACCCACCCGTGACACCGGCCACAAGCCCGGTCACAGGCGCCAACGCACCGCCCGGAGATGAAGCGCCGCCGGTCAGGCTACCGGCAAGACCTGTCACCGGCGCGAGCAGGCCTGCGCCGGCACCGCCAGAGTCCAGGCCACCCAGCAAGCCCGTAACGGGAGCCAACAGATTGTTTGGCGAGCCGCCGCCAGTGCTGCCCAAGCCGCCAAGCAGTCCGGTAACTGGCGAGAGCAGGCCACCGGCCGGACTGGTTCCGCTCCCCAGCCCCCCAGTCAATCCACCGACAAGATCAGTCACCGGTGAAAGCAGTCCTGACGACCCCGCATTCCCTGCGCCCAGGCCGCCCAGCAGGCCTGTTACCGGCGCAAGCGGATTGCCTGTCGAGCCACCATTGCCCAGGCCACCAAGCAATCCGGTTACCGGCGTGAGCAGGCCCAGTCCGGACGACCCATAGCCAGGCGTTCCCGACGGTGTCACGACGGCGCCACCCAGTATGGCTACGCTTGCGCCGGTGTTGGCGACGACCTGGCCGACGGGGCTTATCACCGGCGTCTTGCCATCGCCGGTGACCCGAACACCCAGCTGATTCACCGTGCCGCCGACGGTGGTGAGCAGGTTGGCAACCGGCCGGCCTAGGCCGCTTGTTTCACCGACCCGCTCTGTTGTCTGGAGCAGCCCGATGGTGATGGGCACGACCACATTGCTGGCTGTGCGGGTGACCTGCTGAACCACGCCGCTGTCCAGCGTGTTGCCAAGACCGACGCCGAGGTTGCTGACGCCCACGCCGGTTTTGTCGACCAGGTTGCCCACAATGCCGGGTTGTGGCACACCTGCCGAGACGCCTTTTCCCAGCACGCTGACAGCCTGCCCGGTGTTGACCACCACGCCTTCCAAAGAACCCACGGTGACGCCGACGGGGTTCTCTACCTTGCCCAATTGGCCCAGGCCCTTGGTCAGGCCTGTGCCCAGAGAGTCGACCGCATCGCCAACTTTTACCAGTGCGCCGCCGGCACTTTGCGTGAGGGGGTTGTTCAGCCCACCCGGCAAGGCTGCGACCAGTTGCGTACCCAGGGTGCCGACAGCGCCGCCCAGCGTGCTTGTCGAGTTGCCGGTTTGCTGGATCACGCCGTTGACGGGGCCGAGTACCTCGGCATTTGGCGTGACGAATGGGGTGCCACCACCACCACCACCTCCTCCTCCTCCTGGGTTTGCCGTACCAGAAGCGCCAGCAGCACCGGGAGCACCGGGAGCACCATTGCTGGCGCAGCCAGTGAGCCCCAGAAGAATAGCGACACCCGTCGCCACCAGGCTGCGTCGCAGCGTCAAATCGTTCAAGTAACCGTTGACCATATTGACCTCCAGAAGTAAACGTGAGATCAATACAAGGCAACATGCATGCCGACGGGTGACTACTGCGTCAATTGTTCTGTGTCAACATGCAAGTCATTGATTTAAAAGGGGAAAAATAAACTTCGAATTCTGACGAATATTGGTTCCAGCCAAAAATAAGCGTATGTTTCGTAACGCGCGGTTATCTTTTCGTAACGTTTGCCGTAACGTTTGCCTCAATGTCACGGCGAGCAAACCATACAAATACCCAGGCAACTGATGCGAGGCGACCCTGCGGCGCTACGCGGGTTTCTACCTCCATGTTTAGGCGCTCACCTCATTTGTTTCTGTACCACCTGGTCCCGTGCTCAGGCCTGCAGCCAGCCACACCCGTTGTCCGGGCCTGCCACAACAATGTCGCCTTCCGTGCAGGACAGGGCTTCTGCAAGCATGGCTTGAGCCAGTGCCGGGCGGTTGTTTTGCACGCTTAGATGCGCAGCTACGACATGCCTGAGGCCTGGATTTTTTACCGTGTGTGCGACCTCGGCTGCTGCCGTGTTTGACAGGTGGCCGTAGGGGCCAGCGACCCGTTTTTTCAGGAAGGCAGGGTAGGTCGACTGCGCCAGCATCTCCGCATCGTGGTTGCACTCCAGCAGCAGCGCGTTGCAGGCTTCCAGATGCGCCATGACATGCGCCGTGGCATGGCCCAGATCGGTCAGGATGCCGAGTTTTGAGGCGCCGTCTGTGCAACTGAGTTGCAGGGGCTCCCTGGCGTCGTGCGGCACTGTAAAGGGCATTAGTTGAAGGCCGCCGAGGTTTATGGCATCGCCATCACGGGCGATGTGCAGCAGGCCATCAAAATCAGGGGACCCGATGGCCGCATGGGTGCCGCGGCTCATCCATACAGGAATCCTGTAGCGCAGGGCCAGCGCCCGGGCGCAGCCTATGTGGTCTCCGTGCTCATGGGTGATGAACACTGCGTGGACATCCTGGGGCTGCAGCCCCGCTTGCCCGAGGCGATGCGACAGGTGTTTGAGCCCCAGCCCACAATCAATTAAAAGCCGGAACGGCACAAGCCCGCTTGCTTCGACCAGCGTGGCGTTGCCTGAACTGCCGCTGCCCAGGCTTTTGAATCTCAACACGGGTCCAGCGTCGGTGCGTGGCGTGGCCGCGGTCGCAGGGTTGCCACGCGTCGCGCCGTCTTGTTATTTAAGGTCGTCGGCAATCACCTGAACAATGCGTTGGGCATTGGCTGAGGCTTCAGGGGCACCTTGGGCATTCAGCACGGACACCGTCGTGGCATTGGCCTGGCTCTTCACGGTAATGCGGTACTTGAGCGGTGGCACGGAAGGGGCGGAACCGCTGAAGAGTTTTGCAAAGAACCCGGGCTCCTTGGCATCGGTAACGGGGGCTACATAACGTACGAAATAAGTGCCTTGTGCCCGGTCACGGTCTTCTACAGTGAAGCCCGTGCGGTCCAGTGCCAGACCAACGCGGCGCCAAGCGCGGTCAAAGTCTTCATCCATCTGGACGACGGGTGTGCCATTGACATTGGCGATACGTGAAGTGGGTTGCGAGGCGCCCGCAGCGATCAGTGCCCTGGATTGCTCCTGGTTCACACCGAGCTTGACCATCAGGCGGCGCAAGAATTCGGCTTCAAGTTCCGGGTCGGATGGCCGGGCCTGCCATGTTGTGTTGGCGCCTGCCTGGCCTGCATTGGTATTGTTGGTGTTGAGGGTTTCTATCATGCCCCTGTGGCTGATGTAAATCTCGGTTCCCCCGGCAGCATTGCGCTCCAGGCGCGTGCGGAACTTGTCGCGTTCGCCGGTGGAGTACAAACCGTCAAACACCTTGCCTATGGTTGAACGGATGAAGTCCTGCGGGAGCTTGGCGCGGTTTTCAGCGTAGTCGGTTTCCATGATGCCGAGGTTTTCCTGGTCCAGCGACAGCAGGAAGCCGCTTTCCAGCCAGAAGTCGCGCACCGGGCTCCAGAGCTTGTCGGCGGGGCGGTTGACGACCAGCCAGCGCTGGTTGCCGGCGCGCTCAATCCGTACATCTCCGACAGAGGTGGCTGCGACCGGAACGGTCTGGGAGGATGCCTGGCCTACCTGGAAGGCATTGGCGCTGACGGCCGTGCCCGGCACCACGTAGCGCGTTTCCCTGGAAAGCTGTGTCAGGTCGGGTGGAACATCCAGCGAAGGGCCTGCCTTGCCGTTCGATTTGTAATCGATCTTGTCACCCTGCATCAGGTCGCTGACGGTAGAGCAGCTTGCCAGCAGCAATGTGACCATCAGTATCGAGGCGGTTGCCGCGTTTTTTGCCGTCCACAATCCAGTGCGTTGTTGCAATGTCTTCACTTGGGGTTCCTTAAAAATCAGATCAAACCGCAAAGGCGCAACGCGCCCTCGACAGTTGCTTCATTCGACGTTTCCAGCGGGGTCATGGGCAGGCGCAGGGTTGGGCCACAAAGGCCCATGCGGGCCATGGCCCATTTGACGGGAATCGGATTCGCTTCGACAAACAGGTTTTTGTGCAGGGGCAGCAACTTCAGTTGCAGTTCCATGGCGCGTTTCGCATCACCTGCGATTGCCGCCACGCACAACTCGTGCATCAATTTCGGGGCAATGTTGGCGGTCACGCTGATGTTGCCCTGTCCGCCGCACAGCATCAGGGCCACTGCCGTCGGATCGTCGCCGGAATACACCGCAAAGCCCTTGGGCACTTCCTTGATGAGCCATTGTGCACGTTCGATATTGCCGGTGGCTTCCTTGATGCCGACGATGCCCGGTATTTGCGCCAGGCGAAGGACGGTGGCGTGCGCCATATCGGCCACGGTGCGGCCGGGCACGTTGTAAAGCACGGTGGGCAGGTCGCCCACGGCTTCGGCAATTGCCTTGAAGTGCAGGTACTGGCCTTGCTGCGTCGGTTTGTTGTAGTAGGGCACGACCTGCAACTGGCTGTCGGCGCCTACCTGTTTTGCGAATTTGGCCAGCTCGATGGCTTCGGCCGTCGAGTTGGCGCCACAGCCGGCCATGATGGGCACGCGCCCGGCAGCCTGTTCGACAGACACGCGAATGATCTCGCAGTGTTCTTCAACATTGACGGTAGGCGATTCGCCGGTGGTGCCGACCACACCTATGCAGTCGGTGCCCTCGGTGACATGCCAGTCCACCAGCTTGCGCAGGGTGGGGTAGTCAACTCTGCCGTCTTCATGCAAGGGTGTCGCCAGTGCAACGATGCTGCCAGTAAGGGTTTTCATGTCTTGGATGTAACTTGTCGGGGTGGTCGGTGGCCTGGCTCGGGATTTGTACAGACCGGTCCAAAAACCAATCTAGCATTCTACCCAGAGCCCGGTCAGACTCTGGCCGGGCTTTTGGGTTCCCAGGGTGGTTTCTCAGGGCAAGTGATAGCGCGGCGGGATTTGTTGTGTCTGTGGGGATGCGCCTGCAACCCGTTCTGCGGGAGGGCGTACCGCTGCAATGCGCTGGATAAACCGCGCTGGCCGTCCCAGCGGCGTTGCGGATTCGTCCTGGAAGCCTTCTTCAAAAGCAACCACTCGCAAATCCTTGCAGATATCGAGCAATTCGCCGGGGCGCAGCAAAAAATCCGGGCGGGACGGCTTGCCCACGGTTTCATTGCCCTGCGTAAAGGTTTCGTAAATCAGCACGCCGCCGGCTGCCAGGCTGGCCAGGAGGGTGGGTATCAGTGGGCGCCAGAGATAGTTGGTGGCCACCACCGCGTCAAACTGCCGGCCTGTAAAGGGCCAGGGTCCCGATTCAATGTCGGCAACAACAGTTTCACAGGCGCCGGCAGGGATCGTATTTGCTATTGATTCAATAGCTGCCTGCGCACGATCTACGGCGACCACGGGGTGGTTTTGTTCATAAAACCACCGGCTATGGCGGCCATGGCCGCAGGCGACGTCCAGCACTGTCCCGCCAGGCTTGACAAGGTGCGACCAGCGTTGCACCCAGATCGATGCGGCTTCCAGTCCATGCAAATCAATATCTTTCAATGGGGTTTGACCTCGTCTTTAAGGGCTGCCAGCGCCATGGCTTCAACCTTGGCGGGCGCGATCAGTTTGAGCCAGCGCCCCAGCCTGCCTTTGGCTGTCATGACGACCTCTCGTTCACGCTGGTCCATGCCTTGCAGGATCAGCCGGGCGCATTCCTCGACGCTCATGGCGTCGTCTTCTTTCAGGCCGCTGGAGCCTGCGGCAACACCCGCAGCATTAAAGCCGTGGTGGCGGATATTGGTGGAAACAACGCCGGGGTAGGCCGTTGTCACGCTGATTCCTGCGGTTTTCAGTTCCGCGCGCAATGCTTCAAAAAAACCGGTCATGGCAAATTTTGTCGCGCTGTAGGCTGTGCGCCCTGGCACACCTATCAGCCCGGCCAGGCTGGACACTGCCACGATGCTGCCGCGGCTTTGTTTTAACCAGGGCAGGGCGGCATGGGTGCACCAGACGCTGCCCCACAGGTTGATGCGCATCAATTGCTCGTACCAGGCCAGGTCATCGGCCTTGACGTCCTCAAACAGGGCCTGGGCGGACATGCCGGCGTTGTTGATGAGTGCATCTACGCGGCCAAAGTGTTGCGCGGCGGAGGCGATCAGCGCGCGGCAGGCGGGCTCCAGTGACACGTCGGTCCTGACGACCAGCGCCTGGGCGCCCAGTGCGGTGCACTGGTTTGCCACTTGATGGAGTCGGGCTTCGTCCCTTGCGGCCAGCACGAGGCCAAGCTCCGCGCCATGGCGGGCGGCCAGCTGGCGCGCCATTTCAGCGCCTATGCCATCGGAAGCACCGGTGATTACTATAATTTTCATAGCTTATTGTGCCCGTCCCTATTGACTTGCAGGCCGAAATGGCCTTGAAAACGTGGGCTGGGGCCTAAAAACAGGCCCAGACCTGGTTCGCAAGTGTGACCAGAAAATCCGGCTGTGTGTACAGGGCAAACACGCCTAGCAGGGCTGCCAGCGCCGCTATGCAGCCGGCTGTTTTCAGGAGAAGGGGACGGATCAACTCAGGCCCCCAATGGCAATTGGCCTGGTGCCATGCGTTTGATGGGCGCTTCCCGAACCGGCAAATTGACCAGTCCGGCAAAAATGCCCAGGCCAATGGCGATGTACCAGACGATGTCATAACTGCCGGTGCGGTCATACAGGTAGCCGCCCAGCCAGACCCCCATGAAGGAGCCGATCTGGTGGCTGAAGAAGATAAAGCCGCTGAGCATGGAGAGGTGCTGGATGCCGAAGATCTGCGCCACCACCGCATTGGTCGGGGGGATGGTCGACAGCCACAGCAGGCCCATTACGCTGGCAAAAATATAAACGCTGGTTGGGCTGAGCGGCGCTATAAGGAAAACCGCGATCACCAGCGAGCGGGCAAAATAAATAAATGCCAATATGTTCTTTTTGGCAATCCTCTGGCCCAAGGCTCCTGCGGCATAGGTGCCAAACACATTGAACAGGCCGATCAGCGCCAGCGCGTAACTGGCGACCTGCGGCGACAGGCCCTTGTCCTTCAGGTAGCTGGGCATGTGAACGCCAATAAACACCACCTGGAAGCCGCAGACAAAATAACCCGCAAGCAGCAACTGGAAGCTCGGGTATTTGAATGCTTCTTTCAGCGCCTGGCCAATGGTCTGCTCACGGTTGGCCGATGCACCGCCGGCAAGGCTGGTTTCCCGCAAGCCCAAAGCCAACGGCACGATCAACAGCACGGCGCCGCTCAATACCAGCAGGGCTTCTTTCCAGCCCAGGCTGCTGATCAGAAAGCCTTCGGTCGGCACCATCAAGAACTGGCCGAAGGAACCCGCTGCGGCTGCCACGCCCATGGCCCAGGAACGTTTGTCGGCTGAAATATTGCGCCCTATCACACCGTAAATCACCGCATAGGTGGTGCCGGCCTGCGCCGCGCCAATCAGCACGCCGGCCGTCAGGGTAAATAGCAGCCCTGTGGGCGACAGCGCCATCCCCACCAGGCCCAGCGCGTACAGCAGGGTGCCACCGACGATGACGCGAAAAGCGCCAAAGCGGTCGGCCGCCATGCCCGCAAAGATGCCAAAAACACCCCAGGCCAGGTTCTGGATGGCGATCGCAAAGGCAAAGGTCTCGCGCGTCCATCCCTGCGCCTGGGTAATAGGCTGCAGCCAGAGGCCGAAGCCGTGGCGTATGCCCATGGACAGTGTGACGATGGCGGCGCCACAGATGAGCACCTGCGCCATGGAAAGATTTCTTTTTTGATTTTTGGGTTGCATCCGGTGAATGTACCCAAACAGGCGTGCTCCTGCTGCTGAAAGTTTTTGTGCCATTTGATGCGCGCAGCACATGGATAGTCGGCCTCATGTATTGATGCTGTATATTTGTACAGCTTTAAAATCATCCGGGTCTACAATCCATCCTTCCATGGCTGACAAACTATCCCCCGAATACTCCGAAGGCTCGATACGCGTGCTCAAGGGCCTAGAGCCCGTCAAGCAGCGTCCGGGCATGTACACCCGCACCGATAACCCCCTGCACATCATCCAGGAGGTGCTCGACAACTCGGCTGACGAAGCGTTGGCCGGGCACGGCAAAAAGATCAAGGTCACGCTGCACACCGATGGCTCGGTCAGCATCGAGGACGATGGCCGGGGCATTCCCTTCGGTTTGCACCCTGAAGAAAAGGCGCCGGTGGTCGAGCTGGTCTTTACCCGCCTGCATGCCGGCGGCAAGTTTGACAAGGGCAAAGGCGGCGCCTACAGCTTCTCAGGCGGCCTGCACGGCGTGGGTGTCAGCGTGACGAATGCCTTGTCCAAGCGTCTTGAAGTCACTTCCTATCGGGAGGGCATGGTGGCCCGGCTGGTGTTTTCGGGCGGTGATGTCATCGAAAAGCTGGACCTGCGCAAGGCGGGTGAGGGCGACCGCAAATGCGGCACCACGGTGCGCGCCTGGCCGGACGCCAAATATTTCGAGTCTTCCGTCCTGCCCATGGCCGAGTTGACGCACCTGCTGCGCAGCAAGGCCGTGCTGATGCCGGGCGTGACGGTGACGCTCACGAGCGAAAAAACAAAGGAAACCCAAACCTGGGTATACAAAGGCGGCCTGCGCGACTACCTGATGCAGACGCTGACAGCCGACCCGGTGATCCCCATGTTCGAGGGCGAGGGTTTTGCCGATGCCTCGCACGACAGTTTTGCCGAGGGCGAGGGCGCCAGCTGGTGCGTGGCCTTTACCGAAGACGGCCAGCCGGTGCGCGAAAGCTACGTCAACCTGATTCCAACCAGTGCCGGCGGCACGCATGAAAGCGGCCTGCGCGACGGGCTTTTTAATGCGGTCAAGAATTTTATCGAGCTGCATTCGCTGCTGCCCAAGGGCGTCAAGCTGCTGCCCGAAGACGTGTTTGCCCGCGCCAGTTATGTATTGAGCGCCAAGGTGCTGGACCCGCAGTTCCAGGGCCAGATCAAGGAGCGGCTGAACTCGCGTGACGCCGTGCGGCTGGTGTCAAGTTATGTGCGCCCGGCGCTGGAGCTGTGGCTGAACCAGCATGTGGATTACGGCAAGAAGCTGGCCGAGCTGGCCATCCGGGCCGCGCAAACGCGCCAGAAGGCCGGCCAGAAAGTCGAAAAACGCAAGGGCTCCGGCGTTGCCGTGCTGCCCGGCAAACTTACTGACTGCGAAAGCCGGGATCTGGCGCACAACGAAGTGTTCCTGGTCGAGGGCGACTCCGCCGGCGGCAGCGCCAAGATGGGCCGCGACAAGGAAAGCCAGGCCATCCTGCCGCTGCGCGGCAAGGTGCTCAATACCTGGGAGGTCGAGCGCGACCGGCTGTTCGCAAACACTGAAATCCATGACATCGCCGTGGCAATCGGCGTGGACCCGCATGGGCCGGACGACACGCCGGACATGAGCGGCTTGCGTTATGGCAAGGTCTGCATCCTCAGTGATGCAGACGTGGACGGATCGCACATCCAGGTGCTGCTGTTGACGCTCTTTTTCCGCCATTTCCCCAAACTGATTGAGGCCGGGAATGTTTATGTGGCCAGGCCGCCGCTGTTCCGGGTGGATGCGCCGGCGCGTGGCAAAAAGCCGGCATCCAAGGTTTACGCGCTGGATGAGGGTGAGTTGACGGCAATTCTTGATAAATTACGCAAAGAAGGCGTGAAGGAGGGCTCCTGGAGCATCAGCCGTTTCAAGGGCTTGGGCGAGATGAGCGCGGAACAACTGTGGGAAACCACACTCAACCCCGACACCCGCCGCCTGTTGCCTGTGCAACTGGGCAACCAGAGCTTCCTGCAAACCGAAGACCTGATCACCAGGTTGATGGGCAAGGGTGAAGCCGCGGCTCGCCGTGAGCTGATGGAGTTGCACGGGGACGCCGTGGAAATCGATATTTGATGATTCTTGCCCTGAATACATTGCGAATTCGCCATCCGGCAGCCATTGCGGCATCGCTGGCGCGGGCTGGCGTGCGCTGGCGCGCCCTGCTTTCGCTGGCGTTGGCCGCATTGTTGATGGGTTTGTATACCGCTCCTGCCCGGGCGGATGTGTGGGGCTATGTGGATGCCAGAGGGGTGGCGCACTTTTCAGCCGAGCGGCTCGACGAACGGTACGAGCTTTTTTTCCGGGGCAACGAAAGTTTTTCTGCTGGCGCAGGAGGTAAAGCACCGGCCGGGCTGACGGAAAAATATGTGGGTGGTGCGTATGCGCCGCCCAGGCTGTTGGCTTACTTTGACGTGTCACCCAACTACAAGGCGGTCAAGCACCTGCTGCGGGATGCCGCAGTTTTGCACGGCATTGACTACGAGTTGCTGCAGGCCCTGATTGCGACTGAGTCGGGTTTTGACACCCATGCCGTGTCGCCCAAGGGCGCGGTTGGCCTGATGCAGCTGATACCACCGACCGCCGAACGCTACGGGGTCAAGGCCGACAAGAATTCGCCCATAGCCAAAAAACTCACCGACCCGAAAACCAATATCCGGGCAGGCACCAGTTACCTGCGCGACCTGATCAATCTTTTTCCAGGGCAGCTTGAGCTGGCCATCGCAGCCTACAACGCAGGCGAAGGTGCTGTGCAGCGCGCTGGCAACAAGATTCCGAACTATCCCGAGACCAGGAATTACGTCAAAACCGTCATGCAGCTGTACAGCAACCTCAAGCCGCCAGGCGGGGTGCGAACATCCAGCCGGGTACGCATGGAAATGATGGGCGGTGCTTCGGGCCGCAGCAATATGCTGCCGTCCCAGGCGGCGCAAGCCGTGATCCCATCTGCGGAGCTGCCTGCTTTACCGGATCTGAAAATGGAGCAGAACTAGCCCGCATCATCTTTGCCTGGGTGCTTGCATGCCTCCCGGCTTGCCTGAGCTCTCGACTGTTCCTGGCAGGCTCCAACGCACAATTTTTTGGCACTTCCTTGCTGAAACTGCCGACCACTATCTTTACCTTGTCCTGAATAACAATGGATCTTTTCACTGCAGACCCCGAATCGGCCAATCCTGAATCCGCTGACCAGGACTCGCTTGCCGCGTACGCGCAGCGTGCGTACCTTGAATATGCGCTGAGCGTGGTCAAGGGGCGCGCGCTGCCCGATGTGTGTGACGGCCAGAAGCCGGTGCAGCGGCGCATTTTGTACAGCATGGCGCGCATGGGCCTGGGCTTTGGCGGGGCCAACGGCAACAGCGGCGCCAAGCCGGTCAAAAGTGCGCGTGTGGTCGGCGATGTGCTGGGTAAATACCACCCGCATGGCGACCAGGCGGCTTACGACGCGATGGTGCGCATGGCGCAGGACTTCAGCCAGCGTTATCCGCTGGTCGACGGCCAGGGTAATTTCGGCTCGCGCGATGGCGACGGGGCGGCAGCGATGCGCTACACCGAAGCGCGGCTGGCGCGCATCACCACGCTGCTGCTTGACGAGCTGGACGAGGGCACGGTCGACTTTGCGCCAAACTACGACGGCTCCTTTGAAGAGCCGCGCCAGTTGCCCGCGCGTTTGCCCTTCACGTTGCTGAATGGCGCCAGCGGTATCGCTGTGGGCCTGGCCACTGAAATCCCCAGCCATAACCTGCGCGAAGTGGCGGATGCCTGCATCGCGCTGATCAAGACGCCCAAGCTCAGCGATGATGAGTTGTACAGCGTCATTGCCGGCCCCGACTATCCGGGTGGTGGCCAGATCATTTCAAATGCAGCGGAGATCGCCGCAGCCTACACCACCGGACGCGGATCACTCAAGGTGCGTGCACGCTGGAAAATTGAAGAGCTGGCACGCGGCCAGTGGCAACTGGTGGTGCAGGAGTTGCCGCCCGGTGTCAGCACGCAAAGAGTGCTGGAAGAGATTGAAGAGCTGACCAACCCCAAGATCAAGACCGGCAAGAAGGCCTTGAGCCCGGACCAGGTCCAGCTCAAGCAAACGCTGCTGTCGGTGCTTGACGTGGTACGTGACGAGTCGGGCAAGGAAGCCGCCGTGCGCCTGGTGTTTGAGCCCAAGACCAGCCGCATCGAGCAGTCCGAACTCATCACGACCCTGCTGGCGCATACCAGCCTGGAGAGTTCCTCACCCATCAACCTGACCATGGTTGGCCTGGACGGCAAACCGGCGCAGAAATCCCTGCGGCAGATGCTGGCCGAGTGGATCGAGTTCCGCCAGACCACGATACAGCGGCGCTCGCAGCACCGGCTGGACAAGGTGCTGGACCGCATCCACATCCTTGAGGGGCGGCAGCTGGTGCTGCTCAACATCGATGAGGTCATCGCCATCATCCGCCAGTCGGATGAGCCGAAAGCGGCGCTGATAGCCCGCTTCAGGCTTAGCGACCGCCAGGCCGAAGACATTCTTGAAATCCGCCTGCGCCAGCTGGCGCGGCTGGAAGCCATCAAGATCGAGCAGGAACTCACAAACCTGCGTGAAGAGCAGGGCCGGCTGGAAGAAATCCTTGGCAGCCCCGCCGCCCTGAAGCGGCTGATGATCAAGGAAATCGAAGCCGATGCCAAACAGTTTGCCGACCCGCGCCGTACGTTGATCCAGGCCGAGAAAAAAGCCGTGTTCGAAGCCAAGGTGATTGATGAACCCGTCACCGTGGTGATCAGCAGCAAAGGCTGGATACGCGCGCGCAGTGGCCATGGCCATGACGCGGCGAGTTTTGCCTTCAAGGCGGGTGACGAGCTGTACGGCACCTTTGAATGCCGGACGGTGGATACCTTGCTGGTGTTCGGTACCGCCGCCAAAGGCACTGGCCGTGTGTACTCGGTGGCGGTGTCGCTGCTGCCGGGCGCGCGTGGTGACGGCCAGCCGGTGACAACATTGATTGAAATGGAACCCGGCACGCAGCCGGCGCATTATTTCGCCGGACCGGCGAGCGCCACCTTGCTGCTCAGCGGCAGCGGTGGTTATGGTTTCCTCGCCAATGTCGAAAACATGGTTTCGCGCCTCAAGGCAGGCAAGGCGTTTATCAACTGCGGCGAGGGTGAGTCGATCTGCAAACCTTCGCATGTCTCGGGCAGTTCCGGCCCTGTGCCCCTGCTGCCTGCCACCCACGTGGCTTGTGCTTCCACGGGCGGCCGCATCCTGACGTTTGAAATCTCCGAACTCAAGCTGCAGGCTGCGGGCGGGCGCGGACTGATGCTGATAGACCTTGAAGCCAAGGACAGCCTGGCAGGCGCCGCCGCTTACACCCGCAGCGTGCGCATAACGGGTATTGGCCGCGGCGGCAAGGCGCGCGAGGAAACGCTTGAAATCCGCAGCCTGAACAATGCCCGCGCCGCCCGCGCCCGCAAAGGCAAGGCGGCCGACCTGGGCTTCAAACCCGCATCTGTAGAGCGAGTTGAGTAAGTAAGCCCCGCGCTGCCCACGAGGGAGTCATTTCTTGCTCGGGGCGGCCACTTTTTGCATCTAAATGGCCTGTTGCGCCCTGTTTATGAGCGCAACCAGCTATCTATTTTGTAGCATCCGGCATGCCGGATGTTGAACGTTCAGGCCAGCGCTGCTTCGACCTTTTGCAGGCTGGCAAGTGTTTGCAGGCAAGCCTGGGCTGCCTCCGCGCCCTTTGTCAGCAAATGCCGGGTGAAGAAGTTGCGATGCTCTTCATGCTCGTGAAAGTGATGCGGTGTCAGCACCACTGAAAACACCGGCACGCCGGTGTCGAGCTGTACGCGCATGAGCCCGTCGATCACGGCTGTGGCGACAAAATCATGGCGGTAGAGACCGCCGTCCACCACCAGCCCGCAGGCGATGACGGCTGCATAGCGGCCCGAGCTGGCAAGCTTTTTCGCGTGCAGCGGAATTTCAAATGCACCGGGTACTTCAAACAGGTCAACGGCTTCGGCTGCAATGCCGTGTTTTGCCAGTTCGGCGAGGAAGCCCGCGCGCCCCTGGTCAACGATGTCCTTGTGCCAGGACGACTGGACGAAGGCAAAACGTGCCGTGTGCGGTGCGGAGGTATTTTTCTGACTCATGGAGGCCTCTAGATAGCTGTTACCAGAATCAGGGCGCACGAGCCTGCGGCCGCGCCCCCGCTTCAAGCCGGGGTGCAGCCGTAAACATCGCGCTCTCTTTCATCCGGACTATGACCGTCGACCCCGGAATCGCACCGGATCTGCTGACCCCGATTCACATTCCATTACTGATTCAACGCGATATGTCGTTACGCCGCTTTGCCGTGCTACAGCACTGTCTGCAGCGGCGCGCCTAATCTCGCATCGAATCAGAAACGGAACTAAAAATCGGGCGCTCGCGGGTTGATGCAGTTGCCTGCAATCACCGCCGGTGGGGAGTTTCACCCCGCCCTGAGAACGCTGTCCGGCTGTTTGGCCGGAACCATGTGATTCTAAGGCGTGTGGTGATTCCGTGCAGGCCAGGTGCTTGCGCCTGGTTTGCCGTGAATCAGGCCGGTGTTTCAGTCCACTTCGGCAATCAGCTCGATTTCCACGCAGGCGCCGAGCGGGATTTGCGCCACGCCAAATGCACTGCGTGCATGGGCGCCAGTACCGGCACCAAAAACTTCACCCAGCAGCTCACTCGCGCCGTTGGTGACCAGGTGCTGTTCGGTGTAGTCACCTGTGGAGTTGACCAGGCTCATGAGCTTGACGATGCGGGTGACATTGCCCAGGTCCTTGCCTGTGGCGGCGAGCGCGGCATGCAGGGTTCCCAGCAGGTCGATGGCCACCAGGCGGGCGGCGGCCTTGCCCTCTTCGGTGCTGACGTTCTTGCCAAGCTGGCCGGCCCAGACCTTGCCATCTTTTTTGGCAATGTGGCCGCTCAAAAAAATCAGTTTGCCGGTTTGCACGTAGGGCACATAAGCCGCGGCAGGGATGGCCAGTGGGGGCAGGGTGATGCCCAGTTGTTCAAGCTTTGCGTAAATGGGATGCTGGTTTTTGCTCATGGTGTTTTCCTGAGGAGGGTTAAAAAGAAGGAGGCTGAAAAATCATTTGACCGGCAGTGATTCAATCGGGGTCACCGTCACGCCGACGTCCAGGATATGTTGCGCACCGCCGCGTATGACGCCGCGCAGGGGCGAGACGTCCAGGAAATCGCGCCCGGTGGCCAGGGTCACATAGTCCTCGCCGGGTGCCCGGTTGTTGGTCGGGTCAAGGTCGAGCCAGTGGCCTGCGCCCGGCTTGCCCGGTTCCGGGCAGTAGACCGAGGCCCAGGCATGGGAGGCGTCACTGCCTATCAGCCGCGGTTGCCCGGGCGGCGGCTGCGTCAGCAGGTAGCCGCTGACGTAACGCGCAGGCAGCCCCAAGGCGCGGCAGCAGGCCACCATGATGTGCGCAAAATCCTGGCAAACACCTTTGCCCTGTTGCAGGGCTTCGAGCGCTGGCGTGTTGACCTCGGTGCTGTTGCTTTCATAAGCCATGGTGCCGTGTATGCGCTCCATCAAATCATGCGCGGCTTCCGGCAGGAGGCGGCCCGGCGTGAAGCTGGGCAGCGCAAACCGGGCAAAGGCGTCGTTGCGGGGCACATAAGGCGAGGCAAAACGGAATTCCCATGCGCTGTGGTAAGCCGCGCCGGCACGGTAGCGAAACTGTTCGCGCACCTGCTCCCAAGGCAGTTGCGTCCTGGCGATGAAGTCATCCGCATCCAGGCCATGGCTGGATGCCGTGGTTGACACTATGCTGTCCGCCACAACGATCAGCTCGTCGTGGCTGGCCTGCAGCGAAAAGAAGGTGCTGCTGTTGCCGTAAACGTCCATCACTTCACGCTGATGTGCCGGCTCGGGGCTGATGCGCAGTTCGTGACGAAGCAATGCCTGGCCCGCGCGGCTGGCCGGCTTCAGATGCACGACATGGTGTGCATTGTCAACCGAGGGGGCGTACTGGTAGCGGGTTTCATGAACAACGTGGAGCAGCATGGGAGTCTTTGACAGGTGTCTTTTCAGGCTCAGGCCCCGAGGCTGTGGTGGCTGCCCGCCGCAGCATGGCTGAAGTAGCGGCGGCTGATGTTGTCCGAGAGCTCGAAGGCCGAAGACTGGCATTTTTCCAACTGCTCGACCAGGTCGTCATGGGGCTGGTGTGCCGTGCCTGTTTGTGCCGGGGCCAGCGGTGTTTCCGGCGGCTGCGCCACTACCCAGCTCGCCGGGTCAGGCAGGGTGGCGGCCAGGCTCGGCAGGTCCCCGGGTGTGCTGGTGGCCAGCTTGGCAAGCCGGCCTTCCAGCATCTGTATGACCCAGCTGAGGGAGCGCGGATTGTCGCGGTCCAGTACCAGGAGGTCCAGCAATGCAGGTATGTCGCGCCGTTGCTGGTACTGCGCGTGAAAGGTGATGGTGCTGTCAAACAGCGCCACCATGGCATTGAAGCCGCCCGCGTCAAACACGGCGCCGGTCCTAAAGCCCAGCGCGAGCGCAGCGGACAGGGTGGCCAGGCGTTCGATGAAACGGCCTATGCTGAGCAGCCGCCAGCCGTCATCGCGCACCATGCGGTCGGTTTGCGCGCCCGTCATGGCGGCCAGGAAGCCGCTTGTTGACTCAAGCGTGCGCAAGGCCTCCACGGACGAGTATTCCAGCGAGTGCGGGCCGTGGTGGCTGGCGCTTTTGAAGGCTTCACAGCGGCTGAAAAAATCGGCTTCCGCGCGCACGATCACATGCCATTGTTCCTGCGACAGGCGTTCACGCACGGCGGACGCCGCGCTTTTCAGGGCCCTGAGGTTAAACCCGACACTGGCGGTTTGTTCGGTGTCGGCCAGGCCTGCAATCAGGGAGCGCTCGAACACTTTGCGTGCCTGGGTCGCGAGCGGCACGGTATCCAGCACCAGGGCGTTGCTCACGGCCATTTCAGAAAGCCACAGCAGCAGTGGTTGTGAAGACTGGTCCTCGCCGCCCAGGCTTTGCAGGGTCAACTGGGCCAGGCGCAGGGAGTTTTCTGCACGTTCGGTGTAGCGGCCCAGCCAGAAAAGGTTTTCTGCGGAGCGGCTGGTCACAGGCCGCTTGCGGCTGGAGGTATTGATGATGGGAGCATGGGCTGCCGGGACAGGGTCTGCTGCGGGGCGCGGCGTGGCCGGTATTGTCGGCATGGCCCCTAGCGCCCAGACATCGGCACTGCTGCCGCCGTGCTGCATGGAGGCGATGTTTTCGTTTTTACCAGCCAGCCGTGCCAGTCCCCCGGGCAGCACCTGCCATGAGCCCGTGCCATCCGGGACGGCAAAGACACGCAGCATGGCCGAGCGCGGCACGATTCGCTCGCCCTGCCAGGTCGGGGTTTGGGACAATGGCAGGTAGGCCTGGACGGTGTAGTCGTCGCCCTGGCGCACAATGCGGCCGGCCCATTCATCGAGCGAGCGTTGCGACAGCGACTGGCCTATGACGGACTCCATGCCTGAGCCGGGGTAGGTCGGCTTGATGACGCAGTTCCTGAGCTGGGGCAACACGTCCTGCATCGCCGCCTGCTCGCCGCACCACCAGGTGGCGAGTGAGGGCAGGCTGAGCTTTTCGCCCAGAAAGTGCTCCGAAAGTGCAGGCAAGAAACCAAGCAGAGCAGGGGATTCCAGAAAGGCAGAGCCGGGCGCATTGGCCACCAGCACATTGCCGGCGCGAATCACCTGCAGCAGGCCGGGCACGCCCAGCGTGGAGTCCGAACGCAGCTCCAGCGGGTCAAGGAATTCATCGTCAAGCCGCTTGAGCAGGCCGTGCACGGGCTCCAGCCCCTGCAGGGTTTTGAGGTAGAGCTTTTCATCCCGCACCAGCAGGTCGCTGCCCTCGACCAGGCTCAAGCCGAGGTGGCGGGCCAGGTAGGCGTGTTCAAAGTAGGTTTCGTTGTAAGGCCCGGGTGTCAGCAGCACGATGCGGCTGTCCTCACCCCGGCTCAGGGCCTTCATGCCATCTACCAGGGCTTTGTACGATGCGGCCAGCCGCTGCACCTTCATTTCGCGGAAGGCCTCCGGGAAAAGCAGGGAAATGGTCAGGCGGTTTTCAAGCAGGTAACCCAGGCCTGAGGGCGCTTGTGTGCGTTGGGACACTACCCACCAGCGGCCGTCCGGTCCGCGGGCCATGTCAAAAGCGGCGATGTGCAAAAAGATCCCGCCTGCAGGCTGCACGCCATGCATGGCGCGCAAGTAACCGGGGTGGCCTTGCACCAGCGCGGCTGGCAGGATGCCTTGCGCCAGGAGGTCTTGCGGCCCGTACACATCGGCCATGATGTGGTTGAGCAGCCGGGTGCGCTGCTGGATGCCGGTCTCGATCTGCGACCAGTCCTGCGGCGAAAGCATGAGCGGAAACAGGTCCAGCGACCAGGGCCGCTGCGGCCCGTTGGCGTCTGCGTAGACGTTGTAGGTCACGCCGTTGTCGCGGATCTGCCGGCGCAGGTTGGCGGTTCGGCGGTTCAGGTCATGAAAGCCGTCCGTGCCGAGAAAGTTGAAGAACGTGGTCCAGGGTTGTGCCAGTGGTTCTGCCGCAGCGTCGACGTCTTCAATGCCCGCAACTGCTGCTGCCGGGCTGGTCTTTGAGTCCGGCCCGGCAACGGGCGCTGCAGAAGGCGCGCCTATCCTGGCAAGCGGAGCGGAGGGCTGTGACTGCGACTGGCTTTGTGCAGAAGCCTGGGGCAATGGCGGCCTGGCTTTTGTGCTCCCGCGCAACTCGTCGAAATGCCCGGCAAGGGCAGGCATGGCCAGCGCCGACGCCAGGTCGGCCGGCGCCTCCAGCGCGTGCGCTGCAAAAAGTGACTTGTTATTGTTTTCCACGTTACCCAATATGCTTGCGGTTTGCCAGCCGGGAGCCGGGTGTTTGGCTTGGTCCGGTGTCAGCAAAAAGCAGCGCAGATCCAGCCACGTCCGGAAGCTGGATTTTATTCCAGTATCCGGTCCTTGTAAGCGGCCCATGACAGGCCGTCCAGCCGCCCCTAACGCAGGTCCAGTGTGAACGGGAATTCGCGGCTAGGTTGTGCGGGGCTGACCCGCATCTTGCCGGGGGTATGGCCCATCTGGAAAAACCGCGTCAGCCGGCGGCTTTCCGCCTCATAGGAGTTGACAGGCAGGGTGGCGTAACTCAAGCCCCCCGGATGCGCCACGTGGTACTGGCAGCCGCCCAGGGAGCGCTCCATCCATGTGTCCACGATGTCAAAGGTCAGCGGTGCATGCACGCCTATGGATGGGTGCAGGGACGAGGGGGGGTTCCAGGCCTTGTAACGCACACTCGCCACGTAGTCGCCCACCGTGCCGGTGTTTTGCAGGGGCAGGGCGCGGCCATTGACGGTCACCACATAACGGTTGTCGTTGAGCCCGGACACATGTACCTCTATACGTTCGAGGGAGGAGTCGACATAACGGGCCGTGCCGCCTGAAGAGCCTTCCTCGCCCATCACATGCCAGGGTTCCAGCGCGCTGCGCAAGCTCAGTTCAATGCTGCTGGTTTTTACCTGGCCAATCATCGGGAAGCGGAATTCGAAATGTGGTTCGAACCAGGCCATGTCAAAGGCGTAGCCTGCATCGTTCAGCTCGGTCAGCACATCCCCGAAGTCCATGCGCACAAAGCTGGGCAGCAAAAAGCGGTCATGCAGCTCGGTGCCCCAGCGCGTCAAACGCCCGTGGTAGGGCTTGTTCCAGAAGCGCGCGACCAGTGCGCGCAGCAACAGCTGCTGGACAATGCTCATGCGGGCATGCGGCGGCATTTCAAAAGCGCGCAATTCCAGCAGGCCGAGGCGGCCGGTGGATGAGTCGGGCGAATACAGCTTGTCTATGCAGAACTCGCTGCGGTGGGTGTTGCCGGTGACGTCCACCAAAATATTGCGCAACGTGCGGTCCACAATCCAGGGCGGCATATCCTGGCCATACTTTTCCCGGTTGGCGGCGATCTCGCGCAAGGCAATTTCAAGCTCGTAAAGCTGGTCGTTGCGCGCTTCGTCGATACGCGGCGCCTGGCTGGTCGGGCCTATGAACATGCCCGAGAAAAGATAACTCAGCGACGGGTGGTTGTGCCAGTAGGCAATCAGGCTGGCGAGCACTTCGGGCTTGCGCAGGAAAGGGCTGTCGGCCGGCGTGGCGCCACCGAGCACAAAGTGGTTGCCGCCGCCGGTGCCGGTGTGGCGACCGTCGGTCATGAACTTCTCGGCCGACAGGCGCGTCTCGTGTGCGACGTCGTACAGGAATTCGGTGTGCTCCACCAGTTCCCCCCAGTTGTAGGCGGGGTGGATGTTGACTTCAATCACGCCGGGGTCCGGCGTGACCGCCAGCATTTTCAGGCGCGGGTCGCGTGGCGGCGGATAACCTTCCAGCACGATTTTCAGGTTCAGGCTTTGTGCGGTCGCTTCAACGGCGGCCAGCAGGTCCAGGTAGTCCTCAAGCCTTTCCATGGGGGGCATGAAGATGTAGAGGGCGCCTTTTTCGCCTGCACCCGCGCTGGCTTGCCCCGAGGTTTTTGCATCGGCCTCCTTTTTTGCTTTTGGGTCTTTGGGGCCGTTGGCGCGCTGCGGGTCGCGCACCTCCACACACAGCGCGGTGCGGGTCAGCCATGCGGCAGATTCAAATGCATTGGGCACGCGGGTCCCGGGCTCCGCAGTCTGGGACAGCTTGCCCTGTTCACCTGTCGGTGCCTGCATGACCCGGCGGGCTTCGTAACGTGGTGGCACACCTTTGATGAAGCGTGCCAGGTACTGCTCGACACGCTGCGCCGAAGCGCTGCCCGCAGCAAGGTTGTAGCGCCCCGCCAGCACAGCCGCCGGCGGCAAGGTGTCCCGTGGTGCAAACGGGTCGGCTTCGATCATGTAGGGGTAGTCGGTTTTTGATACCCAGGGCACAGAGTCCAGCGGCAGGCGGTAGCCCATGGGCGAGTCGCCGGGCATCAGGTACATGCGCTCGTCACGGAAGAACCACGGCCCGGTTGTCCACGCGGGCCCGGCCAGCGGTTTGGTTGAGCCGGGAATACTTTCGCGGGCCTTGAGCGGCAGCACATAACCTACCACGGAATCCAGCCCCTGCATGAAAACGCGCCGCAGGCGTTCGCGCTCCATGGGGTCGTCAAGTTTTGAATCAAACGGGTCCACGTTGACGGGCAGGCGGCGCTCGCGCCAGAGGTAATACCAGACGTCTTCAAAACCCGGTGTGATGAAGTCCGGCGCCAGGCCGAGTTTGCCGGCCAGCGTAGCCGTGAAGCGTGCGGCGTCTTCGGCGCTGTAGTTGCAGGACTGGCGTTCGTCGGCAAACAGCGCAGGGTTTTTCCAGACCGGGTGGCCGTCCTTGCGCCAGAAAATGCTCAGCGCCCAGCGCGGCAATTGCTCGCCCGGATACCACTTGCCCTGGCCAAAATGCAGGAAACCGCCCTGGCCGTATTCGGCTCGCAGTTTTTGCACCAGCTCGGTGGCGTAGCCGCGTTTGGTGGGGCCGAGCGCATCGATATTCCATTCGGCGGCATCGCGGTCGCTGGTGGCCACAAAAGTCGGTTCGCCGCCCATGGTCAGGCGCACATCGCCCTTGACGAGGTCGCGGTCCACGGCCGCGCCCAGCGCCAGCACCTTGGCCCACTGCTCTTCGGTATAGGGTTTGGTCACGCGCGGTGATTCGTAGATGCGCTGCACGCCCATGTGGTGGGTAAACTCCACGCCGGATTCGTCCACGCCGCCTTCAATCGGCGCCGCACTGGAGGGCTCGGGTGTGCAGGCCAGCGGGATGTGGCCTTCACCGGCCATCAGGCCTGATGTCGGGTCCAGCCCGACCCAGCCTGCGCCAGGTAAAAACACCTCGCACCAGGCGTGCAGGTCGGTGAAGTCGACTTCCGTGCCGCTGGGGCCGTCCAGCGATTTGACATCAGCTTTCAGCTGTATCAGGTAGCCGGATACAAAACGTGCAGCCAGCCCCATGTGGCGCAGCAGTTGCACCAATAGCCAGCCGGTGTCGCGACACGAGCCGATGGCCAGGCGCAGTGTTTCCTCGGGCGTCTGCACACCCGGTTCCATGCGTATGGCGTATTTGATGTCTGACTGCAATTGCTGGTTGAGCCCCACCAGAAAGTCTATGGTGCGTTTGGGCTTGCGGTCGATTTTGGCCAGGTAGGCCTTTAGCAGGGGCGTGACGGGCTCCGTCGCCAGGTAGGGCGCGAGCTCCCGTGCCATGGGGGCTTCGTATTTGAAGGGGAACTCTTCAGCCGCAGGCTCCAGGAAAAAATCAAAAGGATTGAGCACCACCATGTCAACCACCAGGTCCACTGTGACCTTGAATTCCCGCGTCGGCTGCGGGAAAACCAGCCTGGCCTGGTAGTTTGCAAACGGGTCCTGCTGCCAGTTGATGAAGTGGTCCACCGGCTCGATCTTCAGCGAGTACGACAGCACCTGGGTCCGGCTGTGCGGGGCAGGGCGAAGGCGCACAATCTGCGGCCCCAGCTTGACCAGTCGGTCGTATTTGTAATGGGTGATGTGGCTGAGGGCAACGTGGATGGACAAGATGGTCTCGCTTCTTGAAGGTTGTAACAGTCACATGGCACAGATGATCCGCCGAGAGTGTGTCGATTCCGAGACCCGGTCTGCAGGGCAACTCACTCTATACCCATGCTAGCAAGACCTGAGCCAAATAGGGGGTTGTAGACTGTTTTGGCTGCTTGCCCGTTGAACATGCAGCCATGCCGGGGCTGCATGCAAAAAAATATAGGGAGGCGGGTTGTGGGAGACAACATTTCACCGGAAGCGCGAAAAAACCTGTCCCGGCCGGTTTCAGTTGCAGGCTTGCTGGGCCCCCTGTTGGCTGGTTTTATTGCCGGCGTGGCGCTTCAATTGCAGCAGGCTTCACTCTTTGTGTGGTGGGTCTATGCCGTTTTGACGCTGGGCTGCGCAGGCCTGCTGGCGTTGGTTTTTGTATGGCGCACGAAGGGCACCCAGAGGGGCCGTAATTTGCCTGCCATCCTGATGGCATTGTTCATCTCTGCCGCCTTTGGTTTTGGCCTGACGGGCCTTCGGGCCGTGGCTTTCCAGCAAACGGCCCTGAGTCCCGCGCTGGAAGGAAAGGACATCCGGGTGACTGGCCGGGTGCTGGCCATGCCGCAATTTGGTGAGGATGGCCTGCGCTTTCGGTTTGGTGTCGATTCAGCACGCCTGAACGGCCAGGCTGTGCCGCTGCCGCCGCAGATTTATCTGGGCTGGTATTCCGGCTTTGGCGCGCGGCCAGCCAAAAGTCCGGCCGGCGCATCGCCAATCAAACCCGTAGACAACGACAGTACCGAGCCTGCCGAGTTTTCGCCGGAACTGCAGCGCCAGCCACAAACCTTGCGGGCCGGTGAGCGCTGGCAAATGACGGTGCGGCTCAAGGCCCCGCATGGCAACAGCAATCCCCATGGCTTTGACTACGAGCTTTGGTTGTGGGAACAAGGCCTGCAGGCCACCGGTTATGTACGCACCGGCGTACGTGATGCGCCGCCTGTAAAACTCGGCGACAGCTGGGCTCACCCGGTGGAACGGGCTCGCCAGGCGGTGCGCGAAGCGATCTTCGGGCGCGTGGCGAACCGGCAGCTGGCGGGGGTGCTGGCGGCGCTGGTCGTCGGCGACCAGAACGCGATTGAGCGGGCGGATTGGGATGTGTTTCGAGCTACCGGTGTGGCGCATTTGATGAGCATTTCGGGCCTCCACATAACCATGTTTGCCTGGGTCGCTTCGCTGGTGCTGGGCTGGCTGTGGCGGCGTTCGGTCAAACTCACGCCGCACCTGTGCCTCTGGCTGCCGGCAAGCAGCGCCAGTGCCCTTGGTGGTTTGCTGCTGGCGGCTGCTTATGCGCTCTTTTCGGGCTGGGGCGTACCCGCGCAGCGAACCATCTGGATGCTGGCGACCGTGGTGCTGCTCAGGCAAAGCGGCAAGCAGTGGCCCTGGCCCGTCGTGTGGTTGCTGGCCATGGCGGTCGTGGTGGCGCTGGACCCGTGGGCACTGATGCAGGCTGGCTTCTGGCTGTCGTTTGTTGCCGTAGGTGTGCTTTTTGCCGCCGGGCCGCCCCAAGGCAAAAAAGCCCCCTCGGGGGGCAGGGCGTTACGCGAAGCGAACGAACGTGGGGGCTATCTTGCTACAGATTCAGGAGCTGGTCGCTCAGGTAGTACGGGGGCTGAGGGCACTATTGATTCAAAAAAAGCAGAAAAATCGCGGTCCTGGCTGTCAAAACCCGTTGCCGGGCTGCTTGGCGCCGCGCGTGAGCAATGGGTGGTCACGCTTGCGCTCACGCCCTTGTCCCTGCTGCTGTTTAACCAGGTCTCGCTGGTCGGCCTGCTGGCGAATGCGGTGGCGATTCCGTGGGTGACCTTGCTGGTTACGCCGCTGGCGATGTTAGGGGTGTTTTTGTCGCCGGTCTGGGACGCTGCGGCGTGGGCCGTGAGCCTGTTGACGCTTTTCCTGCAATGGCTGGCGAGCTGGCCTTTGGCCTCCATCAGTGTGGCCGCCGCGCCACTGTGGTGCGCGCTTGCCGGCGTGGCTGGGGGCGCGCTGCTGGCCATGCGTTTGCCATGGCACTGGCGGGCGCTGGGTGTGCCGCTTTTGCTGCCCGTGCTGCTGTGGTCGCCCGTGCGTCCGGCCATCGGGCATTTTGACGTGCTGGGCGCTGACATTGGCCAGGGGAACGCGGTGATTGTGCGCACCGCCGGCCACAGCCTGGTCTACGACACCGGCCCGCGGTTCTCGCGTGAAAGCGATGCCGGTCACAGGGTACTCGTGCCCTTGTTGCGGGCCCTGGGCGAACGTATAGACCTGCTGATGCTCAGCCACCGGGACAGCGACCATATAGGCGGCGCGCCTGCGGTCCTGGCCATGCAGCCGCAGGCCCGGCTGCTCAGCTCGATTGAAGACGACCATGAACTGCAGGCGATACGCCAATCCACCCGCTGTGCGGCGGGCCAGCGCTGGCGTTGGGATGCGGTGGATTTTGAGGTACTGCATCCGGTGGCAGCCGACTACGAGGGCACTGGCAAGCCCAACACCTTGAGTTGTGTGCTGCGCATTTCCAACGGCGCGCAGACCGCACTGCTGGTCGGTGACCTTGAAGCCCCACAGGAGTCAAGGCTGGTGAGTGATCCTGCGTTAAGGGAAAAGCTGAAAGCCGACTTTCTGCTGGTACCCCATCACGGCAGTAAAACCTCATCAAGCGGTGTATTCCTGGATCAGGTGAAACCGCAATTCGCGCTGGCGCAGGCCGGGTACCGGAACCGCTTCGGGCACCCGGTGGAATCCGTGCTGGAGCGTTACCGTGAACGCGGCATCAGCGTGCTCAAGTCACCTGCCTGCGGCGCTGCAAGCTGGCGCAGCGCCGACCCCGGCCAGGTGCTTTGCCAGCGCCAGCGGGGTTTGCGTTATTGGCATCACCGTCTTGATAGCCCTCCCTGACCCGGATCAGAACTTTCTGGGCGGCACAAAGGGTTAAAAATCCCTTAAGGACAAACCCTTGGCGCATAACTTGCTAAGCTAGAGACACAACAATGCCATGAACGCAGCCGGAGATAAAGCTTATGAGCCGACCGATGTTTGACGAAATGAACGTGAGTGCCGAGAGCGTACGGGCGCATTACCAGGGCTACTGCAACTGGCTGTCGCGCCAGCCACTTGAGACCATGCAGGCACGGCGGGCGGAAGCCGAGATGATATTTCGCCGAGTCGGCATTACCTTTGCCGTCTATGGCGCGAAAGACGAGGACGGCTCGGGCACGGAGCGCCTGATCCCGTTTGACCTGATTCCCCGCATCATCCCCGCGCACGAATGGGCCAGCATGGAAAAAGGCCTGGTGCAACGCGTTACCGCGCTTAACCGCTTTATCCACGACATCTACCACGGGCAGGATATCCTCAAGGCCGGCGTGATTCCGTCCGAGCAGATCTTCCAGAATGCGCAGTTCCGCCCCGAGATGATGGGCGTGGATGTGCCCGGCAATATTTACTCGCACATCAGCGGCATCGATATCGTTCGTGCGCCCGATGCCAGCGGGGCCGGCGAGTACTACGTGCTGGAAGACAACTTGCGGGTGCCCAGCGGCGTGAGTTACATGCTGGAAGACCGCAAGATGATGATGCGGCTTTTCCCCGAGCTGTTCAGTGAAAACCGCGTCGCCCCGGTGGCCCATTACCCCGACCTGCTGCTTGAAACCCTGCGCGCCTCGGCACCGCCGGCCACCGCCGATCCCACCGTGGTGGTGCTGACACCGGGCATGTACAACTCGGCGTATTTTGAGCATGCGTTTCTGGCGCAGCAGATGGGGGTTGAGCTGGTCGAAGGCCAGGACCTGTTTGTCAAGGACAACTTTGTTTACATGCGGACCACACGCGGGCCCAAACGTGTGGACGTGATTTACCGCCGCGTGGACGATGACTTCCTGGACCCGCTGGCTTTCCGCCCAAGCTCGACCTTGGGCTGTGCCGGCCTGCTCAATGTGTATCGCAGCGGGAATGTGGCCCTTTGCAATGCCATAGGCACCGGCGTGGCCGACGACAAGTCCATCTACCCCTATGTGCCCAGGATGATCGAGTTTTATCTGGGCGAAAAACCGATCCTGAAAAATGTGCCGACCTACATGTGCCGAAACCCAGAGGACCTGAAGTACACCCTGGCCAACCTGAAAGACCTGGTCGTCAAGGAAGTGCATGGCGCCGGCGGTTATGGCATGCTGGTCGGCCCGGCATCGACCAAGGCCGAGATCGAGGAATTCCGCGCGGCCCTGCTGGCCAATCCCTCGGGTTATATCGCCCAGCCTACGCTCAGCCTGTCGACCTGCCCGACCTATGTGGACAGTGGCATCGCTCCGCGCCACATCGATTTGCGGCCTTTTGTGCTCAGCGGCAAGGAGGTGCAGATGGTGCCCGGCGGCCTGACGCGCGTGGCGCTGAAGGACGGCTCGCTGGTCGTCAATTCTTCACAGGGTGGCGGTACCAAGGACACATGGATTCTGGAAGCCGGTGCTGCGGCGCCCCTGCAGTCCCAGTCGCAATCCCAACGCGCAGGAGTTTAATCATGCTGTCACGTACTGCTGACCATTTATTCTGGATGTCCCGCTATACCGAGCGGGCCGAAAACACCGCCCGTATGCTGGATGTGAATTACCAGACATCCCTGCTGCCGCAGTCGGCCAGCGAAGCGCTGGCTGGCTGGGAAGGCCTGCTCAGCATCAGCGAGCTCAAACCCGCCTACACCGCCAAATACGGCGAGGCCATTTCCCCGCGCAATGTGATGGACTTCATGGTGCGCGACGAGAAAAACGCCTCAAGCATCGTCTCATGCCTGAAAAACGCGCGCGAAAACGCCCGCGCCGTTCGCGGCACGCTGACCACCGAAGTCTGGGAGACCGAGAACCAGACTTATCTGGAGGTCATGCGCATGTTGCGCAGCGGCGACTTCGAGCGCGATCCCGGGCAGTTTTTTGAGTGGGTCAAGTTTCGCTCGCACCTGTCCCGCGGTGTTACTGCGGGCACCATGCTGCAGGACGAAGCCTTTCACTTCTTGCGCCTGGGAACTTTCCTGGAGCGGGCCGACAACACGGCGCGGCTGGTGGACGTGAAGTTCCATGCCGTCAAGAACGACTTCCTGGGCGTGACCCATGCGAAAGACCAGGAGTTTGACTTCTACCACTGGAGCGCCATCCTGCGCAGCGTTTCAGGTTTTGAGGTGTATCGCAAGGTCTACCGCGATGTCATCAAACCCGAGCGTGTGGCCGAGCTGCTGATCCTGCGCCCCGACATGCCGCGCTCGCTGCTGGGCTGCCTCAACGAGGTCATGAGCAACCTAGCCATGGTGACCAGCGACCCATCCAGCGAAACACTGCGCCGCGCCGGCAAGCTGCGCTCGGACCTGCAGTACGCACGCATAGACGAAATCCTGGCCAACGGCCTGCATGCCTTCCTCACGCAGTTCCTGGACCGTGTGAACGAGCTGGGCGCGCACCTGAGCCGCGAGTTTCTTGTGCCTGCTACCCATTGACACAACATGAGGACAGGGCGGCCGCAGCGCCGGGCCGCCCCAAGCAAGGCCAGCCCCCTCGGGGGGGCAGAGAGTTACGCGAAGCGAGCGAACGTGGGGGCCAATAAGTCATGAAGCTGCATGTCAGGCACGTCACGGACTACCGCTACAGTGAGCCGTTACGGTATGCATTGCAAACGTTGTGGCTTACGCCGCAGTCCGGCCCCGCACAGACCGTGAATTTCTGGAGCGTGGGCGCGCCTGAAAAGCTCTACACCCAACAGGATGCGTTCGGCAACACCATCCAGTCCTACACCTTTGTCGGCAAGGAATCCGACAACGTGCGCTGGAGCCTGGTCAATGCCGCGGGCGATGTCGAGACCCTGGGCGTGGCCGAGTTCACGGACGCTGAAAGCCTGCCGCACCCTTACTTCTTTTTGCGTGCTACACACCTGGCTGAACCGCACTGGCAACTGGCAGAGTTTGGCCGCCGCTTCATACCGCAGAGCATTGACGGAACGGCTGATTTACAAGCACTTTTGGCCCTCAGCCAAGGTGTGGCAAGCGCAGTCAGCTATAAAAAAAATAGCACTAGCGTCACCACCACGGCACTGGAGGCTTTTACCCTGGGGGCCGGCGTGTGCCAGGACCAGGCGCATGTGATGGTCGCCATTTGCCGCAGCCTGGGTTACCCGGCGCGTTACGTCAGCGGTTATTTTTATGCTGCCAATGAACCCGACCTAGCCAGCCACGCGTGGTGCGATGTCTGCCTGGACGTGGCCACACGTCGCTGGGTGAGCATAGATGTGACCCACAGCTGCCTGATTGACGAACGCCATGTGCGTCTGGCCATGGGAACAGACTACAACGCCTGCCCGCCCATCAAGGGCGTGCGGCAGGGCGGGGGCGAGGAGTCCATGACGGTGGACATCACCATCGTGCCGGTTTGAGCCGGCATTGCGAATTTCCGGGTCTTGTTGGTTGCTTCTGTTTTGATAGCTGCTTGCGCGCATCCAAAGCCGGTTGCAGGACTGAAAGGCTTGTAAAAAGGCGATCCAAGTCCTCCGGCTGAATCAAACTTGCTCGTTTCCAGATGGTGTAATAAGCGCCATGCCTGACACCCTGGACATCAAAAAAAGCGCCCCCAGCAACAAGAGTTTTTTCCTGGCGATAGGGGTGGCTCTGTTCATCTTTGCCCTGTCGGCAAATGCAGTGACCATTCTGGACTCGACCTGGCACGAAGAGGGCGGCGCCAAGGGGCGCGAACCCGCAGGTTTCGGTGCGCACTTGCGGCTGGCTGCGCAGCCGCAATTCCGCTCCGTGCTGGCGTTTTCCAGTGACGACGAAACCTGGGGCGAGGCTTCGGGCACATGGCTGGGTAACGATGAAAAACACGCCTATGTCCTGACTGCCGCACATGTGTATGCGCTGCCTGCCAGTCCGGATGCCTATTCGGTCCGCTCGCCGGATGGCCGCATCCATAGGCCCGACCGGATATGGGTGCATCCGCAGTGGAATGGCGACTTTGACATGCGTACCGGTTTTGACCTGGCCGTTTTGCGGCTGCCTAAACCCCTGGCTGGTATCGGACCGCAGCCCGTCCTGTACGGCGGCAATGCAGAGTCAGGAAAGTTGATCACCTTTGTGGGTTTCGGCAGCCGCGGCATCGGATCAGCGAGTGAAGAGGATCGTTTCTACCGGGGCTCTGACAAAGCCGCAGCGCAAGGTGTGGTTGACCAACTGGTCAAGACCGTCATGCCGCTGCCGCGCAAGGGGGACGGCGGGAATTACCTCGGTGTTTACCTGCCGAAGGAAGACGGCAGCATTCCCAATCCTTATGGCGGTGCAGCCAAACCCGCGACGCGCTTGGTCGGGCTGCTGGGCTCTGGCGATAGCGGTGGCTCCGCCTGGATGCAGTTGCAGGGCAACTGGGTGATGGTGGGAGTCAATTCCAATGGCTCCGGGACCGCCCGCTACGGGGAGTCTTCATGGTTCACCCGGATCTCCCCGCTGCGGCCCTGGCTGTCCGGCCTGTTTCCGGGTGTGCGTTTCAGCGAATAGCTTCGGCGGGCAAAGGCCTATGGATTGACCCGCGCAGCCACTTCCCACCCCAGTTCAATCACCGACATCGCGTAATAACTGCTCCAGTTGTAGCGCGTGATGACGTAAAAATTTTCAGTGCCGGCGACGTACTGCGGTGCATCCGCGCCGTTCAGCAGCTCTATCAATGCCAGCGGGCCTGTGTGTTGCAGGGCCGGGCCCTTCAGTACCGCGCCTTTGGCGGTAAAACTCGCCACACTGAAGGTTGGCAGGATGTCCGGCGCCATCAGGGCATCCATATCCAGCCGGCTTCTGTCAAAACTTACGGGGTAGTCGGTGGGCATGCCGGGCTGCCAGCCGAAGGCCTTGAAGTAATTCGCGACCGAGCCGATCACGTCGGCGGGGCTGTTCCACAGGTCTATGGTGCCGTCACCGTCGAAATCCACTGCGTACTTGACCCAGCTTGATGGCATGAACTGCGGCATGCCCATGGCACCGGCGTAGCTGCCGCGCACCTCAAACGGGTCTGCATTGCGGCGGCTTTGCAGGGTCAGGAATTGCTCCAGCTCGCCCTTGAAATAGTCGCTGCGTTCCCGGGCGCGCGGGTGGCTTGCCGGAAAGTCGAAGGCCAGTGTGGTCAATGCGTCCATGACACGGAAGCTGCCGGTATCGCGGCCGTAGATGGTCTCCACACCAATGATGCCGACGATGATGTCGGCGGGCACGCCGTATTCCTTTTCGGCGCGTTCAAGTGCGGCCTGGTTGGCTTTCCAGAAACGAACGCCGGCGGCAATGCGGACCGGGTCTATGAAGCGGCTGCGGTAGACACGCCAGTTTTTAACAAAGGCCTTGGCCGGTGGCTGCATCAGCCGTGAAACGGTAGCGTTGTAACGCGCCTGGCCAATCGCATCGCGCACCCAGGCAGGGTCCAGGTCGCGCCTGGCGGCCAGGTCGTCCGCAAACTGCATGGCCCCGGCGCGGGTGGCGTAGGGCGGCCCCTGTATTGCCGCAGCTTTGGCTGCAACCGTTTTTTTAGGGGTTTGTGCATGGCTGGCCACCGTCGCCACGGTGAGGAATGCTATTGAAAATATAGCAAGTGTGAATGATCGAAGAAACGACCCGGATGGGGTGTGAGATGTCATGCGGCTTTCACGAATGTCGGGTGGGCTGTGCGATTTTAAGCAGGCCATACGAGTGCATTGAATTTGCGTCTGAGTTGATGCAGGCGCTGCCTGCCATGTGCGATGGAGATGGCTGATGTGTCGGCATAGCGTTGCAATTCCAGCTGCATCAGCCAGTCATACAGTGCCCTGGTATTTGCCTCGCCCTGGTCGGTGGACTGCGCCATGACCTTTTCGGCCAGCTGGCGTGGCGAGGTGGCGGCTGTGCTTTGGATGCCGGCCCTGGCCAGCCGCTTGCGCGCACGTGCCAGCAGGCGCAGCCAGGGGTCGTGCTGGGTCCTGTCCCACAAGGTCCAGGCAGCGCCAACCAGGCTGGCCAGCACGACGATGCAGATCAGGACGTAGCTCAAGTCCGCCCAGCTCGGCGACTCAAAACCCATGTCCTTGAGCAGGCTGAGCTGTTTGCCCTGGGTGTAGTTGAGTACCCATTGATTCCAGCCGTTGTTGATGGCGTCCCAGGTGGCGCGCAGCTGCATGGCAAAACCGGGACTGATATTGCCCAGGGCTTGCGCGACCACGCCCTGGGGCAAGGCCAGGCGCTGGAAGGCGCCGGTGCGTCCCGGCGCGACGGCCGAGGTCGGGTCCACGCGCACCCAGCCGCGGCCTTCCTGCCAGACTTCAGCCCAGGCATGGGCATCGCTTTGCCGGATCACCCAGAAGCCGCCGACCGCGTTCAGTTCGCCGCCCTGGTAGCCGGTGACGATGCGCGCCGGGATGCCCAGGGCCCGCATCAGGATGACAAAACTCGACGCGATGTGTTCGCAAAAACCTTCCTTGCGATCAAACCAGAACTCGTCGGCGGTGTTCTGGCCGTACACGCCGGGTTCCAGCGTGTAGGTGTATCCACCGGTACGCAGCCGGTCCATCACGAGCTGTGCGAGTTGGGCGCCGCCTGCGTTGGCGTAGCGGGCATCGCTTCGTATCTGGCGGGCCAGGTCCAGTGTGCGCGGGTTGGAGCCGGGCGGCAATTCCGTGAACTCGCGCAGCCCAAGGGCTGACTGGGTGGGGCCATGCCGGAAGCTAGGGTAGCTTTGTACCTTGTAGCGCACCAGGTCGGTGACGGGGCGATTCACCATCCACTGAAGGTCGGCCTGCATCATGCTCTGGTAGCCCGGGAGCACGGGGTTTTGCTCAGCGGCTTCCATGACAAACAGCCAGGGGCGATTGGTGGGCTCCAGCGTGACTTCGTAATTGACCGGCGCGCCCGAAACCACCAGGCTTGACGTCACGCCATAACGCGAAGAGAAGTTGAAGCGCTGCGGGCGCCATTCGCGGCCGTCAAAGTCGGAGAGCACCGGGCCGCGAAAGTAGAGGTCCTGCTGAGGTGGTGGCCGGCCTTCAAACTTGATGCGCATGGCCACGCTTTCATCCAGCGCCAGTGCGGCGATGTTGCCCACCTGCATGCTGGCACTCAGGCCGCTGCGTCCCGTCATTGCATCGCTGGGCACGCCCCACAAGGGCGCCAGCCGGGGGAACAGTAGAAACAGTACGAGCATGATGGGCGCGCCCAGCAGGGCCATCCAGCCAGCGGTTTTGGCGGCTTGCAGCAGGGGCGGTTTGCCGACCGGCATGTGGGCATTGACCAGCACGGTCAGCAGTCCCAGCAACCCCAGCATCATGCTGAAGGCCGTAAGCAGTGACTGCGAGTAAAAGAAATTGCTCAGCATGCAGAAAAAGCCGAGGAAAAACACCACAAATGCATCGCGCCGGGCGCGTAATTCCAGCGTCTTGAGCGTCAGCAGCACGACCAGCAGCGTGACGCCTGCGTCACGGCCCAGCAGGGTTTTATGCGTAAAAAGTGTTGCGGCAATGGTCAGCCCCAGCAGGCCCAGCAGCCACCATTTGCCGGGCAAGGACCTGGCGCCCAAAGCCAGCCAGCCGCGCCAGATGAGCACTGCGCCTGCGAGGGCGCTGCACCAAACTGGGATGTGGGGTGTCTGGGGTAGCAGTACCCAGGCGATGACCAGCAGCAGGAACAGGGTGTCGCGGCTGTCGCGGGGAAGGGTGTTTATGCGTGTCAGCATGGGTGTGCTGGCCTTGGCGCGCTTGCGCTGATGACGTTCTTCGCTCGTATGACCAGGCCGGGTCTCGCCCCGGCGGGCGACTCACTTTCTCTTGGCTTCTGCCCAAGAGAAAGTAAGCAAAGAGAAGGCGACCCGCAGTCTGGGTCCCTTCGCTGCGCTACGGGCAACCTGCGCTGCTCGATTCCGGCGGCGGTCCAAACAACTCGCCTGCGGCTCAGACAAGTTTGGCCCGACCTTCCGCCTCCATCTGCGCTGCTCGGCCCAGCCAGGACGGGTTTGGAGAAAGAAAACGGAATCGGGTTCGGGGAGCAGAACGCGATGCGTTCTGCGGAACCCGGCCCCGTATTTGCTCCCGCTCCCGCAGTGCCGTTCTGGCAGGGCTGAGCAGCACAGGAGGAGACGGATAAAAATTTCAGATGTCCGAAGGCTGCGCAGCAGACAAGTTTCTGAAATTTCCGGCTCATCCGAGCAGCGCAAGGAACCACGCAGCGCAGCGTAGTGGCCCTGACTGCGGCTCGCCTTTTCTTTGGTGACTTTCTTTTGGCGAAGCAAAAGAAAGTTACGAGCCGCCGGGCTCCCCCCGGCTTGTTTGCACAGGCGAGAAAGTTCAACATAGCGCCAGCGTCTCCAGGCACTGACGCCTATGCGCCTCCCCACTGGAAGGCTTGACCTCCAGCGCAGGCAAACGCAGTCCATAGTCCAGCCCAAGCCTGTCCGCCATCAGCACCCACGCGCAAAGCCGTGACAGTTTGTGTTCGGTATCGGCCGTTCCGGCCTGCATGAAGTCCAGCCAGAGTTCATGGCGCTGGGCTTGCTGGGTGTCGCGTACGACCAGTCCGTTGCCCTGCTCGTCGGCCTTGGCGGCTTTTTTCCAGACCACCAGTTTCATGGGGTCGCCGCGCCGGTAGCTGCGTACGCCGTCAAATTCGCCGCTGTCCTGGGTCCGGGCGACCGCCGCAGCGCCGCCGGACCGTGGCTCGCCGGGAGGCAGTGGCGGGGGATGGGGTTCCGGTGCCGGGTAGACCAGGATTTGCGCTGCCGGCCGCCAGACCGTCCAGACCCTGAAGGTGCCCAGCGGAAAGCGTGTTTCAGCGGTCAGCGTCGGCAGGCGGTGCAGGCCGCGCCTGGGCGGCGTGAACGCCACCTGCACGGTGCTGCTGCCCTGCGCTGGCACGTCGGTCCAGGCCCAGTGCGTTTCGCTGCCTTTTTTCGCAGCCACATCCTGTGGGTTGAGCACGCTCAGGCCTATGCCGTAACGGGCAGTGCGCCGCGTATTCGTGAGTTTGACGTCAAAGGCGGCCGTAGCCCCTGCATGCTGCGCAGGAGGTGCTACAAGATTCATAGCGAGGCCGCGCAATGTGCCATGGCACACATGCATACCGACCAGGGCGCTGCCGGCCAGCAAAAAAGTCAGCAAATAGCCCAGGTTGAGCTGGTAGTTGATGGAGGCTACCAGCAGCGTCAGCAGGGTCACGCCCAGCATCAGTCCGGGTCGGGTGGGCAGGATGTAGACATTGCGCTGCGTCAGCGTGACATGGTCGGTAAACGGCAGCTTGCTTTGCCACCATTTCTGAAAACGCCCGCGAATGAAGGCGAGGGGGTTTACCCAGACCGTTCGGGCTGAGCCTATCGAAGCCTTGCGCATGGGCAACCCTTCGACAGGCCTGTCCTGAGCGTCGCCGAAGGGCTCAGGGCGAACGGAGCCCGTATTCACGGCAAAGGCACCGCATCCAGCATGGCCCGCACCTGCTCCAGTGAGCCGCGGCCGGCATCGCTGACGGGGATCAGGCGGTGTGCAGCAGTTTGTGGCAGTACGGCGGCGATGTCGTCCGGTGCCACATAATCCCGGCCGCTGAGAAAGGCCTGCGCCCTGGCGGCGCGCATGACGGCAATGCCGGCGCGTGGGCTGAGTCCCTGTAAAAACCAGCGGCCCGAGCGGGTAGCGGCCATCAGGTCCTGCAAATAGTTCAACAGCGGCTCGGCCGCATGGACCTGGCTGACCTGTTGCTGAAGTTCCAGCAGGTCGTGCGGTGCCAGCACGGCTTTGAGGTTGTCCACCATGTCGCGGCGGTCGCTTCCCTTGAGCAGTTCACGCTCGGCGGCGCGGTCCGGGTAGCCCAGCGAAATCCGCATGTGAAAGCGGTCCAGCTGCGACTCGGGCAGGGCGTAGGTGCCAAGCTGGTCGTGCGGGTTTTGCGTGGCGATCACAAAAAACGGCACCGGCAGCAGGCGGGTTGAGCCTTCAACGGTGACCTGTTTTTCTTCCATGGCTTCAAGCAACGCGCTCTGGGTTTTCGGGCTGGCGCGGTTGATTTCGTCGGCCAGCAGCACCTGGGCAAACAAGGGGCCTGGGTGAAATACAAAACTTTCTTTCTGCCGTTCATAGATCGAGACGCCCGACAAATCGCTGGGCATCAGGTCGGCAGTAAATTGCACGCGTGAAAACTGCAGCCCGAACGAGCGCGACAGTGCGTGGGCCAGGGTGGTTTTGCCGACGCCGGGCACGTCCTCAATCAGCAGGTGGCCCCCGGCCAGCAGGCAGGCGACGCAGTCCTGCACCTGTGCGGGTTTGCCGACAATGACCGTGTTAAGCTGATTTAAAAGCGCCTGAAGTTTTTCTTTGACATTCATGCTGTCAACCATACCGTAATTTTTCGTAAAAATTCCCGATGAACGCGACTGGTTATTTCACCCACAAGGACTGCTGGAAGCATGAAATGGGCCCCGGGCACCCGGAGTGCCCGGAGCGGCTCGATGCGATTGAAGACTGGCTGTTGGCGACCGGTGTCAAGGATGCGCTGGATGTACGCGAGGCCCCGCAGGCGGCGCTGGGCGATATTGAACTGGCACACGACCGCATGATGATCGCGGCCCTGCGCGGCCTGAGCGACCGCCTGGCAGACGACATCAAGGCGGGCGGGCCGCCCTATGCGCAGATAGACCCGGACACTTCGCTGAATGTCCACACCTGGAACGCCGCACTGCGCGCCTCGGGGGCCGTGCTGGCGGCCACGGATCGTGTGCTGGCCGGCGAGATCGAAAACGCTTTTTGCGCCGTGCGTCCACCGGGGCACCATGCCTGCCATGACAAGGCCATGGGTTTTTGTTTTTTTAACAACATCGCCATTGCGGCGCGTTATGCGCTGGAGCGCCATGGCCTGCAACGTGTGGCAATTGTGGACTTCGATGTGCACCACGGTAACGGCACCGAGGACATCCTCAAGGGGGATGAGCGCGTGCTGATGGTAGGTTTCTTCCAGCACCCGTTTTACCCGTACAGCGGCACGGATCACCCCGCCGCCAACATGCTCAACCTGCCGGTGCCGGCCTATACCAAAGGCATGGACATACGTGAGCTGGTCGAGATCATGTGGATCCCCAGGCTGGAAGAATTCAAGCCCGAGATGATTTTTATCAGTGCCGGCTTCGATGCCCATCGCGATGACGACCTGGGGCAGATGGGGCTGGTCGAGCAGGACTATGCCTGGATCACCCAGCGCATCAAGGATGTTGCCAGGCGCCACGCCAGGGGGCGTATCGTGTCGTCGCTGGAAGGCGGCTACAACCTGCGGGCGCTAGCCCGCAGCGTTGAGGCGCATATCCGGGTGCTGGCCGATTTGTAGGATTTGATTTATGAATGCAGTACCACCAAATTCATCGTCGCCACTTCTTCACACCCGTGACGGGCGCGGCGTACACACCCTGACGCTTGACCGCGCCAGCACGTTCAATGCGCTCAGTGAAGACATGCTGGCCGCCATGCAGGCTGCGCTCGACGCCATTGCGATTGACAAGTCCGCGCGGGTGCTCGTGATCGCCGCGCAGGGCAAGGCGTTTTGCGCCGGCCACAACCTCAAGGACATGCGCGCCCACCCCGAGCTGGCGTATTACCAGAAGCTGTTTGCACAGTGTTCACACATGATGCTGGGCATCCAGAACCTGCCGGTGCCGGTGATTGCCAAAGTGCAGGGCCTGGCCACCGCCGCGGGCTGCCAACTGGTGGCGCAATGTGACCTGGCCGTCGCGGCCAGCCACGCGAGTTTCGGCGTCAATGGCATTGACGTAGGCCTGTTTTGCGCCACGCCCAGCGTGCCCCTGGTGCGTAACATGCCCGCCAAGCAGGCCATGGAAATGCTGCTGACGGGGGAGTTCATCACGGCCGATGAAGCGCGTGTGCGCGGTCTTGTGAACCGTGTTGTGCCTGCTGAAGCACTTGATGCCGAGCTTGAAAAGCTGGTGCAGTCCGTACTGCTCAAGCCCAAAGAGGCGATTGCCATGGGCAAGGCACTTTTTTACAAGCAACGTGAAACCGGCGTGGAAGCGGCTTACCAGCTGGCGGGCCAGTCCATGGCCTGCAACATGAGCCACCCGGTCGCACAGGAGGGCGTGCAAGCCTTCATCGAGAAAAGGAAACCGCAATGGCCAGCCTAGGCAGTATGGGTTTGGGGGGCATGGCGGCGGGGGGCTCCGGCTCGCGCGCCAATGTGCGTATCGATACCCTGGATGAATGGTTTGATGCCTTGCTTCGGCCCTCATCGCTGATAGAGGTGGCCGTGCTGGTCGCCTGCGCCCTGCTGGCCTGGCTGGTGGTGCGGGTTATCAGGCGTGCCAGCGGCCCGGTTGACGAGTCGTCGATTCTTTTTGGGCGCCGCATCATCGACGGTGTGCTGTTTCCCATCCTGCTGCTGTTGCTGGCCTATGTGGTGGAGGGCTTCCTGGCGCGCGTGTTTCCTCTCGCGGTTTTCAGGATGGCCATTCCGGTGCTGCTGTCGCTGGCGCTGATTCGCCTGGGGGCCAAGGTATTGCAGGCGGCGTTCAAGGACGCGCCATGGGTGCGCGCGCTGGAACGCTCCATTTCCTGGGCTGCCTGGATTGCCATGGTGCTCTGGGTCAGCGGCCTGCTGCCCGTCATCCTGGAAGAGCTGGACGATATCAAGTGGAAGGTCGGCAACTCGACCATGTCGGTGCGCACCATGCTGGAAGGCGCATTGACGGCCGGTGTGGTGCTCCTGATCACGCTATGGATATCCTCGGCCATCGAGGCGCGCCTGCTGCGTTCGGCCACCGGCAGCGAGTTGTCCCTGCGCAAGGCGGTGAGCAATGCCACCCGCGCGGTGCTGATGTTTGTCGGCTTGCTGCTGGCGTTGTCGTCCGTGGGCATAGACCTGACGGCGCTTTCGGTGCTGGGCGGCGCGGTGGGCGTGGGTGTGGGTTTTGGCCTGCAAAAGCTGGCTGCCAACTATGTCAGCGGCTTCGTGATACTGGCTGAACGCAGCGTGCGTATAGGGGACAACGTGCGTGTAGACACCTTCGAGGGCCGCATCACCGACATCAATGCCCGCTACACCGTGGTGCGCGCGTCGTCGGGGCGCGAGTCCATCGTGCCCAACGAGATGTTCATCACCAGCCGCATTGAAAACCTGTCACTGACGGATACCCGGGTGCTGCAGTCCACCGTGGTGTCTGTTGGTTATGACAGCGATGCAGCGCTGGTGATGCGCCTGCTCTTGGAGGCGGCCCTGAAGCAAAGCCGCGTGTTGCGGGACCCCGGGCCTTCGGTGGCCTTGACCAATTTTGGCGCCGACGGGCTGGAATTCACGCTCAATTACTGGATGGCCGACCCTGAGAACGGCCAGCAAAACCTGCGTTCAGACATCAATTTGCGCATCCTGCAGTCCCTGCGCGACAACCATATAGACATCCCGTATCCGCAGCGCGTGGTGCATACCGCCGCTGTGGCTGCGGTGGAGCCGGCCAAGGGTTCCTGATATCGTGTATGGCTGGTGACCGAAGCCCGCCGGACACCTGTTGCTTCAGGTGCCGCGATTTCTTGGGGTAAGCCCTCTATAATCAATAAAATAGAACGACCGTTCTTTTTTATTGTCGGCCGCCAGGGATGATCCTCCCGGCAGCTGCCTCGCGGCCCGCATCCACATGCCGCAGCATAGAATGTAGAGCTTACCTTTACGTAAACGTCAATTAACAAACTCTGGAGCCGTGTAATGAAGGTCTTGGTCCCCGTCAAACGTGTAGTCGACTACAACGTGAAAGTCCGCGTCAAATCAGATGGCACGGGTGTCGATATTGCCAACGTCAAGATGAGCATGAACCCGTTTGACGAGATCGCCGTCGAAGAGGCGACCAGGCTCAAGGAAAAGGGCGCCGTGACCGAAGTCATCGCCGTCAGCTGCGGCGTCCTGCAATGCCAGGAAACCCTGCGCACCGCCATGGCCATTGGCGCAGACCGCGCCATCCTGGTCGAAACCGCAGAAGAACTGCAACCCCTGGCCGTGGCCAAGCTGCTCAAGGCCCTGGTCGAGAAAGAGCAGCCGCAATTGGTGATCCTCGGAAAACAGGCGATTGACGACGACTGCAACCAGACCGGCCAGATGCTGGCCGCGCTGCTGGGCTGGCCGCAAGCCACCTTCGCCTCCAAGGTCGAAGTTGAAGGCGACAAGGTCAAGGTCACCCGCGAAGTCGACGGCGGCCTGGAAACCCTGGCGCTCACGCTGCCGGCCATCATCACCACCGACCTGCGCCTGAACGAGCCGCGTTATGTGACCTTGCCCAACATCATGAAGGCCAAGAAAAAGCAGCTGGACAACTTCAAGCCTGAAGACCTCGGCGTCGATGTCAAGCCGCGCATCAAGACCCTGAAGGTCAGCGAGCCGCCAAAACGCAGCGCCGGCGTGAAGGTTGCCGATGTCGCCGCACTGGTCGACAAGCTCAAGAACGAAGCCAAAGTCATCTAAGGAGTTGAAGACATGACCGCACTAGTAATCGCAGAACACGACAACAACTCCATCAAGCCCGCCACGCTCAACACCGTGACCGCAGCCGCCCAGTGTGGCGGTGATGTGCATGTGCTGGTGGCCGGCAAGGGTGCAGAAGCCGCAGCCAAAGCGGCTGCACAGATCGCCGGCGTCGCCAAAGTCATCCACGTGGATGGCGACCATTTTGCCCACGGCCTGGCTGAAAACATGGCCGCGCAGGTACTGGCCATCGCATCCGCCTACTCGCACATCCTGTTTCCCGCCACTGCTTCTGGCAAAAACATCGCCCCCCGCGTTGCTGCAAGCCTGGACGTGGGCCAGATCTCCGACATCACCAAGGTCGATGCCGCCGACACCTTTGAGCGTCCGATCTACGCCGGCAACGCCATCGCGGTTGTGCAGAGCCTGGATGCGACCAAGGTCATCACCGTGCGCACCACCGGCTTTGATGCGGCAGCAGCCACAGGCGGCAGCGCGGCGATCGAAACACCGGCAGGCGTGGCCGACAGCGGCAAGTCCACCTTCCTGGGCTCGGAAATCGCCAAGAGCGACCGCCCGGAACTGACTGCCGCGAAGATCATCGTCTCCGGTGGCCGTGCCCTGGGCTCGGCCGAGAAGTTCAACGACGTCATGACGCCGCTGGCCGACAAGCTGGGTGCAGCACTGGGCGCATCACGCGCTGCCGTTGACGCAGGCTATGCACCGAATGACTGGCAGGTTGGCCAGACCGGCAAGATCGTCGCGCCCCAGCTTTACATTGCCGCGGGTATCTCGGGCGCCATACAGCACCTGGCCGGCATGAAGGACTCCAAGGTCATCGTCGCGATCAACAAGGACGAAGAAGCGCCTATCTTCTCGGTGGCCGACTACGGCCTGGTTGCTGACCTGTTTGTGGCTGTGCCTGAACTGGTTGCAGCACTGTAATCACCGGGCGTAAAAAAGGCATCGTGCGCGGTGCCTTTTTTCTTGGTTGTGAGATTGATTGAATATCTGAATTCGGGAGACAAGCGATGAGTTACAAAGCCCCCCTCAAAGACATGCTGTTTGACATACAGCACCTGGCCAACATCGACCAGGTTGCGCAAATCCCCGGTTTTGAAGAGGCGGGTTTTGATACGGCGCAGGCTGTGCTTGAAGAGTGCGCCAAGTTCAACGAAGGTGTGTTGTCGCCCCTGAACCGGGAAGGCGATATCAACCCCTCAAGCCTGAAGGCCGGCGTCGTCACGACCACGCCTGGCTTCAAGGACGCGTTCAAACAATACGCCGAAGGCGGCTGGCAGGGCTTGCAGCACCCGACGGATTTTGGCGGCCAGGGCCTGCCCAAGACCATAGGCGCTGCCTGCGGTGAAATGCTCAACTCGGCGAACATGAGTTTTGCGCTGTGCCCGCTGCTCAGCGACGGCGCGATTGAAGCGCTGCTGACGGCCGGCTCCGATGAGCTCAAGGCGGTTTATCTTGAGAAGCTGGTGAGCGGTCAGTGGACCGGCACCATGAACCTCACCGAGCCGCAGGCCGGCTCCGATCTGGCCATGGTGCGCAGCCGCGCCGAGCCACAGCCGGATGGTACCTACAAGGTCTTTGGCACCAAGATTTTCATCACCTATGGTGAGCACGACATGGCCGAGAACATCGTGCACCTGGTGCTGGCCCGTGTGAGCGGTGCGCCTGAAGGGGTCAAGGGCATCAGCTTGTTTGTGGTGCCCAAGTTCATGGTGGGCAAGGACGGCAAGCTGGGCGCGCGCAACGATGTGCATTGTGTCAGCATTGAACACAAGATGGGCATTAAGGCTTCGCCTACCGCCGTGCTGCAGTACGGTGACAACGGCGGTGCCATTGGTTATATCGTCGGCGAAGAAAACCGCGGCCTTGAGTACATGTTCATCATGATGAACTCGGCGCGTTACGCCGTGGGCGTGCAGGGCATTGCGATTGCCGAGATGGCCTACCAGAAGGCCGTGACTTTTGCCAAGGACCGTGTGCAAAGCCGACCGGTCGACGGCTCCATCAAAGCCAGCGCGCCCATCATTCACCACCCGGACGTCAAGCGCATGCTGATGACCATGCGCGCCTATACCGAAGGCTGCCGCGGCATGGCTTCGGTTGCGGCGGCGGCTTATGACGCCTCCCATCACCATCCCGATGCCGAAGTGCGCAAGCAGAACCAGGCTTTCTACGAGTTCATGGTGCCGCTGGTCAAGGGCTACAGCACCGAGATGAGCCTGGAAGTCACCTCGCTGGGCGTACAGGTGCATGGCGGCATGGGTTTTATTGAGGAAACCGGTGCGGCGCAGTACTACCGCGATGCCAAAATCCTGACGATTTACGAAGGCACAACGGCCATCCAGGCGAACGACCTGGTGGGCCGCAAGACCTCGCGTGACGGCGGGCAGACCGCCAAGGCGATTGCCGGGCAGATCCAGGCCACCGAAGCCGCGCTGAACAAGCAGGGCAGTGCCGATGCCGTGGCTGTGGCCAAACGCCTGAAGGCCGCACGCGAAGCTTTTGTGGATGTGGTCGACTTTGTCGCCGGCAACACCAAGGCCAGCCCGAACGCCGTTTTTGCCGGCAGCGTGCCTTACCTGATGCTGGCCGGCAATCTGGTGGCCGGCTGGCAAATGGCGCGCGCCCTGCTGGTGGCCCAGGAGCAACTGGCCAAGGGGGTTGATGCCGATTTCATGAAGGCCAAGATCACCACCGCCCGCTTCTACGCCGACCATCTGCTGACCAAGGCCCCCGGCATGCGCGACAGCATTGTCGAAGGCGCGGACTGCGTGACGGCGCTGGCGCTCGAAGCGTTCTGATATTGCTATAAATAGCATAGCTGGCTGCGCCTGCTAGATGCGGGCTACAGCCTGAATTTTCATGAATTCCGCCTGATTTTGATGAAAGACACCATGTCCAGACTTCCCGCACCGCTGAACAAGCTGCCGCTGCCCATCATTGGCTCGCCGCTTTTTATCATCAGCAATCCCAAGCTTGTGATCGAGCAATGCAAAGCCGGCGTGGTGGGCTCCATGCCCGCACTGAATGCCCGGCCTGCAGAGCAACTCGAAGAGTGGCTGATTGAAATCACCGAAGCGCTTGCGGCCTGGAACAAGGCCAATCCCGACAAGCCTGCCGCACCGTTTGCCATCAACCAGATCGTGCACAAATCCAATGACAGGCTGGAGCACGACATGGCCCTGTGCGTGAAGTACAAGGTGCCCATCATCATCACCAGCCTGGGGGCGCGTGAAGACATCAACGCCGCAGCACACAGCTACGGCGGTGTGGTGCTGCATGACGTCATCAACAATAAGTTCGCCCGCAAGGCGATTGAGAAAGGTGCTGATGGCCTGATCGTGGTGGCAGCCGGCGCGGGCGGCCACGCGGGCGTCAAAAGCCCGTTTGCATTGATCCAGGAAATCCGCCAGTGGTTTGATGGTCCGATTGCCTTGTCCGGGTCCATCTCGACCGGCGGTGCGGTGCTGGCCGCACAGGCCATGGGCGCCGACTTTGCCTACATCGGCTCGGCCTTCATTGCCACCGACGAAGCACGTGCCGCCGATGCCTACAAGCAGGCCATTGTTGACGGCAGCTCCGACGACATCGTCTACAGCAACCTCTTTACAGGCGTGCATGGCAATTACCTTGCACCGTCGATTCGCGCCGCCGGCATGGACCCCGAGAACCTGCCGGAAAGCGATCCGAGCAAGATGAATTTCGGCGCCGAAAAACCCAAGGCCTGGAAAGAAATCTGGGGCTGCGGGCAGGGTATTGGCTCCGTGAACAAGGTGCAAAGCGCGGCGGCTTTTGTGGCGCAGCTCAAACGCGAATACCAGGAAGCGCGCCAGCGGCTGGCGCTGTAACGCCGGCAGCTTTACGCCATTCATGAACCAGCAAGACAGGCGTTTACCGGGCATTGATGCACTCAAGGCCGTGGCCTGTATGCTGATCGTCTGGCACCACCTGGCTTTTTATGGGCCCATGTCGGACGTGGTGAATGCCCGCATGCCGGGCCTGATCGGCTGGCTGTACGACTATGGCCGCATGGCCGTCCAGGTGTTTCTGGTGGTGGGCGGTTTTCTTGCGGCTGCTTCGCTGGCGCCGCAAGGTGTGGCCAGCTTCACGCAGCCGGGCCGGCTGATTGTTCGCCGTTACCAGCGTTTGGTCGTGCCTTACCTTGTTGCGCTGGCCATAAGCGTGCTGGTGTCTGCTCTGGTGCGGCCCTGGTTTGACGATCCATCCGTGTCCGGCGCGCCCACTTTGTGGCAGTTGCTTGCCCATGTGCTGCTCCTGCAGGACGTGATGGGCCAGGAGGCCCTGTCGGCGGGGGTCTGGTACGTGGCCATCGACATGCAGCTGTTTGTGCTCAGCGTACTGATTTTTTGCGTGCAGCGCAGCCTGTCACGCCGATGGCCGGCGACGTCCGCACGCTTTGGTGTGGGGCTGGTGCTGCTGCTCACCGTATTGTCCCTGTTTGTCTTTAACCGCCAGGCCGGCCTGGACATGACCGCCCTGTACTTTTTCGGTTCTTATGCGCTGGGCATGCTGGCTTTCTGGGCGTCGAATGACAGGCGTGGCGGCCCGTGGCTGTGGACCATGGCCTTGTTGGGCATGGCAGCCCTGGTTCTGGATTTCAGGGGGCGGATTGCCCTGGCACTGGTGGTGGCGCTTGGGCTGTTCTGCCTGCAAAAGAATGCCGGTATGCGGCCGGTGTGCTGGTTGCAGGGCCGGCAATGGCTGGCGCGGCTGGGCCAGATGTCGTATTCAGTGTTCCTGATTCACTTCCCGGTGTGCCTGCTCGTTAACGCGCTGGTCGGCCGTTTTTGGCCAACGGGGGTGCTGGCCAACGCGCTGGGCATGCTGTCGGCATTTTTTCTGTCTCTGCTGGCGGGCTGGGCACTGTACCGGGGAGTGGAGTCGCGGCACGCACCTTCGCGGCGATTGTCCCAGGCAGGCCTGATTTCATCCTGAAAGCGGTCGCCAGCGCCGGATTATTGGCGAAAAATGCCCCTGGCCATCGAGGATAAAGCGCAACCAGCTATTGATTTGATAGCAAATCAGGCGCCCGACATTCCGCGCGCATCAGCGCCTGAACATTTCCAGCTTCAGCGCTGCTGGCTGGCCCAGCCATGAAGCGTGGGTGGTGTGGTCTGCCAGGTCATCGCCGGTGACGCCGTGCACAAACACATTCAGGCCATGGCGCTCTTTTTCCAGCCACGGGATGACACGGTCGAACTGCGTGCTGTCAAACGCCAGCTGGCAACTCCAGTGCGGGTGCGGGCCGACTTCGCGCTCATGCACCCGGCCCACCGTCAGATCGAAAAGCCTGCCGGCCTGCTCGCACAGGGTCCGGGCCTGCGCCACGGTGGCAGGGCCGAAATACACATGGGCGTGGTAGTTGTCGTATATGTTCTCGGGGCGCTGGATCATGGCAAAAGAGGCTGGATTTAAGACTGCCTCATTGTCATGTCAAGCCATGAGTGCCGACGGTGCCAGGGTTTTAAATTCTATATACTGTAATTTTATACAGTAATATTGGGAAGGGTAGGTGCCAAAAGCAGCTGCCCACCAGACCAGCACAGGGCGCCAGGCCATGAGTGACACCATCATCCCCATCCATGCCATCAAGGGCCGGGGTACGGCCACGCGCATTGCGCACCGGTTTGAGAAAGACGCTCGCCATGCCTACGATGACGGCTGGAGAACGCTTGAAGAGAACGCCGCAGGCGAAGCGCCCCGGCTGGCGACGGAAGTGTTTTTTGAGGATGCGCGCAGTGCCATTTCAAGCAACGATTCACCCGATATTTTTTTTGACTACAGCCTCAATCCCTACCGCGGTTGCGAGCACGGCTGTGTGTATTGTTATGCCCGGCCCACGCACAGTTACCTGAACCTGTCGCCGGGGCTGGACTTTGAAACCAAGATCATCGCGAAGCGCAATATCGCCGAAGTATTGCGCCGCGACCTGGCCAAACCCCGCTACGTTCCGCGCCTTCTCAACATCGGTTCGAACACCGACTGCTACCAGCCGGTAGAGCGGGAACTGCGGCTGACGCGCGGCGTTATTGAAGTGCTGCAGCAGGTCCGGCATCCGTTTTCAATCATCACCAAGTCGGCCGGTATAGAACGTGACCTGGACCTGCTGGCGCCGATGGCCCGGGACCGGCTGGCCGCTGTGTACGTCACCATCACCACACTGGACGGCGATCTGGCCCGAAGGATGGAGCCGCGTGCCGCATCACCGCAACGCCGCCTGCGCACCATACGGACCATGGCCGAGCACGGTGTACCTGTGGGCGTGAGTGTGGCGCCGCAAATCCCGTTTGTGAACGACGACATGGAGCAGGTGCTGGAGGCCGCATGGGAAGCCGGCGCGCGCTCGGCGTTCTACACCGTGATCCGCCTGCCGTGGGAACTGGCACCCATCTTCAGGCAGTGGCTGGATCTGCACTACCCGCTGCGGGCCGCACGCATCATGGCGCGTATCCAGGAGATGCGCGGCGGCAAGGATTACGACAGCAACTTTGCCTCCCGCATGAAAGGCGATGGCCTCTGGGCCGACCTGATACGCCAGCGCTTTGAAAAAACCTGCCACCGCCTGGGCTTTAACCGTGAGCGCGTGGAACTCGATTTAAGCCAGTTCAGGCCGGCGGCCAGCCCAGGTCAGGCCTACCTGTTTTGACTTTCGCTGCGCGCTGTAGTCAGCGTGGATTCAGGGCATGTCTTCCAGCTTGACCGTGGGTGGTGCCATCACCCGCACCGTGCTGTTCAGGTCGTCCAGCAACTGATTGGCAAAGTAGCTGCTCTGGGTGTCGGGCTCCAGCGCAGCAAGCACGAGGTTGCCCAGGGGCTGGTTAAGCGGAACGTAGTAACTGCCGCGCGGCACGTCCACCACACCCCGCGCAAGGCTGACCTGGACCCGGGTGATCTTGTTGTTGCCATCGGCAATCGTGCCGCGTACATCCAGTCGTTCACCCGTGGAGCGGGATGTTTCGTGGTAGGCATCGCCCAGCATGGAACCGGGTTCGGCCAGGCGTTGCACCTGCACGCCCTGCAAACGCAGCCGTTCTACCGCTGCGCTGGAACTTGCAGACAGCCAGTAGCCGCAAGGCCGGGCGCGTGCCTTGACGGTATGCAGCGCAAGTGCCGAATTCCAGTCCACTGCAATGGCCTTGTCAGCCCCGCTGACCGGGTCCAGCATCAGCAGCTCGTAGCGGGACGCGGTGGCGGCCGCATCGACAACCGCTTCACCCCTGCAGGCGAGGCCGCTGACTTCCCTGTCGATATAGGGCCGTAGCTGGTTCAGTTCGGAGGCGCGCTGGGCCGTGCTGGCCAGCACGCTGGTGATGGCCGTGACATGCGTGTGAACGCGCCGCTGGATGTGCAGCCGGCCAATGCCTACGCCACGGGTTTCTATCAGCAGGCTGACGGCATTTTTCAGGCCGTCCACATTGCGGCCGGTATCGGCTTGCGTGCCGCCCATGGAGATTTTTTTGTCGGCCAGGTCGCTGGAGGTGGTGTAGTACCACTCGGTGCTCAGGCCCTGGGCCTTGAGCGCGGTGATGAGGGGCCGGCGATACCACTCTTCGGCAGCCTTGGTCAAAAATTCCGGCAGGTTGGCCGTGGTGGCGTACTGCAGCAAGGCGTCGAACTTCTGTATCGTGCCGAATTTTTCAAGGTAGCGGCCCACCACTGTGTATTCGTGGGCATCTACCACCACGGTCGGGTGATAGTCACGCGAAAGTTTCGCCAGCGATTGCGCTTCGGGTGTGTTGAGCAGCAGGTGGTCGCGGTTCATGTCGATGCCATTGGCCGTCACGCGGTGGTCACCGGCCGCACCATCCGGGTTGGCGCGCGGAACAATCACCACATTGATGCGTTCCAGCAGGGGTTGCAGCAGGCCCTGTGAGAGCTCTCTTGCGATGACCAGCATGGCCTCGCTGCCAGCGGGCTCGTTGCCATGCTGCTGGCCGACCAGCAACACCGTGGGCCGCCCGTTGGCCATCAGGGTTGCGGGGTCTGTGTTCGTAGCGCGGGCCAGCACAAGGGCCTCCAGCGCTTCGCCGCGTTGCGACCTGCCGGCAGGCACCACGGCTGCGGCCACACCTGCCGTGCGGGATGCCGCGTTTGCCTGGTCGCGCAGCCAGGTCTGGATTTCCGCTTGTGTCGTGAAGGTGCTGCGGCCGGCCTGCAACCCGGGTGTGCCGTAAATCACCGACGGTGCAGGAAAGCGCGCGGCAACCGCTGCGCCATACGGGGCGGATGCATCTGCGGCCAGGCTGGTGGCTGGGTTGGTTATTGGCGGTACACGGGCTACGGGAGAGACCTGTACACCAAGGGGGGGCTCTGCCGGTACTGCGGGCTGGGGGGCTGGAGGAGATGCCTGCAGTGCGGGACGTGTACTGGTCGGGGGAGGAGACGCCGATGGCCAGGGCGGCAGGGGCACCGATGTGCAGGCACCCAGCAGCACCGTGGTCACCATTACCAGCGCTTTCGCGGGAAAACGGCAGTGGCGGGCTTGGTTCAACGATGGCATGTTCATGGGGTCCCTGCAAATTTTGCGTAGTGGGGTGTACGGTTTTCTTTGCTTATGTTACTTGCCTTGGGGCGTGGTTTTCCGGTTGTTTGGCTGCCCTCACGCGGGTTTCCCGCTTTCTGGGAAAATAGGCCCATGTTCCCGCAGTCTTCTCCTGTAACCGTGCCTGAGACGGTTTTCCCCATTGCCGAAAACCCTTGGCGTTTGTCCATTGCACCCATGATGGACTGGACTGACCGGCATTGCCGTCACTTTCACCGCTTGCTAAGCCGCCACGCGTTGTTGTACACCGAGATGGTGACCACGGGTGCATTGATCCATGGCGATGTGGAACGGCACCTGCGCTTCAATGCCGAGGAGCATCCGGTCGCGCTGCAACTCGGCGGCAGTGAGCCATCCGACCTGGCGCATTGCGCCAGGCTCGGCGAGCAATGGGGCTATGACGAGATCAACCTGAACTGCGGTTGCCCGAGTGAGCGTGTGCAGCGCGGTGCGTTTGGCGCCTGCCTGATGGCCGAACCGCAGCTGGTGGCCGACTGCATCAAGGCCATGGTGGATGTTGTGGATGTACCGGTCACGGTCAAGCACCGCATAGGCATCGACAAGGGCGAGAGTTACGAATTCGTCCGTGATTTTGTAGGCACTGTCAGCGAAGCGGGCTGCGAGGTCTTTATCGTGCATGCACGCAATGCCTGGCTCAAGGGCCTGAGCCCGAAAGAAAACCGTGAAGTGCCGCCCTTGCGTTACGAGATGGTGCATAAACTCAAGCAGGAGTTTCCGGGCCTCACGATCGCCATCAACGGCGGCCTCACGACCGGTGCGCAAGTTGCAGGTGAACTGCAAAAACTGGACGGCGTGATGATAGGGCGCGAGGCCTATCACAACCCCTGGTGGCTGGCTTCCTGGGACACGGATTTTTTCGGGGCAGAGCCGTCAGTATTGACGCGCGAACAGGTGGAAGAGCAGATGTGCGATTACATGGCGCGCGAGTTCGCGGCGCATGGCACGCCGTGGAGCGCCATTGCCCGCCATATGCTGGGCCTGCGCCATGGCCTGGCGGGTAGCCGCCGCTGGCGCCAGGTCTGGAGTGACCATAAGCTCAAGGGCCTGCATCCGCGCGATGTGATGGCTCTGGCGCACAGCTCGCCCGAACCAAACATGAACACTGCAGAAGCCGCCTGTGCCTGAGGCGACGCCGCGCCAGGTCAGGCTGGCCCTGCTGGTGATCTGGTTCATACCGGTACTCTGGACTGCCAACTATGTTGTGGCGCGCATGGCGCCCGGCGTGATCGGGCCCTATGCGCTGGCCTTGGGTCGGTGGTTGCTCGCGGCTGTTGTGCTGTTTGCCCTGTCAGGCGGCGAACTCTGGCAAAAGCGATCCGAGCTTGCCCGGACCTGGTGGCAATATCTTGTTCTTGGTTTTCTCGGCATGCTGGTATGCGGTGCCTGGGTCTACCTGGGGGCACGTTCGACGGGGGCCGTCAACATTGCGCTTATCTACTCTGCATCACCTGTATTGATAGGGCTTGGTGCAGCCTTGTGGCTTGGCGAGCGCTTCAGCAAGTTGCAGGCTACGGGGGTGGTGGTGGCCATGGCTGGTGTGCTTCACGTGGTGCTTAAAGGGCAATGGTCTGCACTGGGCAGCGTGCAGTTTGTACCCGGTGATGCGTGGATTGTTGGCGCCACATTTGCGTGGGCAGCTTATGCCCTGCTGCAAAAGAAATGGCCAAGCACCCTGAGCGCAACGGCCCGGCTGGCGGCTTGTTGTGCGGGGGGCGTGATATTGCTTGCTCCCTGTGCCATGTGGGAGTCCACTGTGCCCGGGCTGACGCAATGGGGCACCAGGGCCTGGACGCTCATTGCCGTTGCCGGTGTGATTCCCGGCCTGGGCGCTTACTGGATTTATGGCTGGGCGCAAAAAGTGATTGGGGCCAGCCGCGTAGCCGTGGCGCTTTATCTCGGGCCGCTCTACACCGCGTTTGTGGCCTGGGCATTGTTGGGTGAAGCACCCGGCCTGCATCATGCTGTCGGCGCTGCCTTGATCCTGCCGGGCGTTTTTCTCGTGTCCGGTGCGGGTTTTCGCAAGACCGAAGCCGCTACCGGGATCAGTCCGCACACGGTCAGCAAGTAGCGAAAGCAATTCTTCGGGGAGGCGGGTTACCGCTGTGTGTGAGTCGCTGTTGTTCCGGTTGGACCTGCGGTCCCGCGAGCCCAAAATCCAAGCCTCGTTAAAAGAGGCTGCTGGCCAAAGCGCAGTGGCCGCAGGCTGCTATCAAAAGAGAAGCGTTTTGTGATCCTGGTGGCCATGGTCCCGTTCGCGGGTACGTGCTTTCCTGAATCGTTTTACGCCCAGGGGCCTTGTGTTCCGGCAGATCGTGCACCTTTCTGCTTGCTGTAACAAAAAAAAAATTCAGCTCGGTTTTCCTTTGCAGGCTGTCGCATAACGTTGTACGCTGTAGCCTGAGGTAACGGAACTTTTCATCTGACCCCGCAATCTATAAGGCACAACGATCAAAGGCAAACAGTCGAATCATTACGCGGCAAACTGAAGCGGTTTTCTCCAGGGGTCAGCAGTGCTTCAGTTGCCGCGTGCATAGGAGGCCCTATGAATGTCGTCCGCAATTTCCTGACGCGCTACGAGCAAACCCGGGAAGAGGAACTGTCCATCGAGGAGTACCTCGATGCCTGCAAAAAAGATCGCCTCGTCTATGCGACGGCGGCCGAGCGGATTCTCGCGGCGGTGGGCGAACCGGAAATGGTCGATACCCGGCATGACCAGCGCCTGTCGCGGCTCTTCGGCAACAAGGTCATCAAGATCTATCCGGCCTTCCGCGATTTTTACGGGCTCGAAGACCCGATAGAGCAGGTGGTGTCCTACTTCCGCCATGCGGCGCAGGGCCTGGAGGAAAAAAAGCAAATCCTCTACCTGCTCGGGCCTGTAGGCGGCGGCAAGTCCTCCATCGCCGAGCGCCTCAAACAGCTGATGGAGAAAGTGCCTTTTTACGCCCTCAAGGGCTCGCCTGTCAACGAGTCGCCGCTCAGCCTTTTTAACAATGCCGAGGACGTACCGGTGCTTGAGTCCCAGTACGGCATTGCACCGCGCTACCTGCAGCGGGTCATGTCGCCGTGGGCCGTCAAGCGGCTTGAGGAGTACGGCGGCGACGTGCGCAAGTTCCGCGTGGTCAAGCGTTTCCCGTCCATCCTGAAACAGTGCGCCATCTCCAAGACCGAGCCCGGCGACGAGAACAACCAGGACATCTCTTCACTGGTGGGAAAGATCGACATCCGCAAGCTGGAAACCTACGCCCAGGACGACCCGGACGCCTACAGCTACTCCGGCGGGCTGTGCCTGGCCAACCAGGGCCTGCTTGAATTCGTCGAGATGTTCAAGGCCCCCATCAAGGTGTTGCACCCGCTGCTGACCGCCACGCAGGAGGGCAACTACAAGGGCACCGAGGGGTTCGGTGCGATTCCCTTTGATGGCATCGTGATGGCCCACTCCAACGAAAGCGAGTGGACAACGTTCAAGAACAACCGGAACAACGAGGCATTCCTGGACCGTATCTACATCGTCAAGGTGCCATATTGCCTGCGTGTTTCGGAAGAGGTCAAGATTTATGAAAAACTGGTTCGCAATTCATCGCTGCTGAACGCGGTCTGCGCCCCCGGCACGTTGAAGATGATGGCGCAGTTTGCGGTGCTGACGCGCCTGAAGGAGCCGGAGAACTCCAGCATGTTCAGCAAGCTGCAGGTGTATGACGGCGAAAACCTCAAGGACACCGACCCGAAAGCCAAGAGTTACCAGGAGTACCGCGATTACGCCGGTGTGGACGAAGGCATGAGCGGCATTTCGACGCGTTTTGCCTTCAAGATTTTGTCCAAGGTATTCAACTTCGACTCGACTGAAATCGCCGCCAACCCGGTGCACCTGATGTATGTGCTGGAAACGCAGATAGAGCGCGAACAGTTCCCTCCGGAAACCGAACAGAAGTACCTGGCCTTCATCAAGGAAACCCTGGCCGCGCGTTATGCCGAATTCATAGGCAAGGAAATCCAGACCGCCTACCTCGAGTCCTATTCGGAGTATGGCCAGAATATTTTTGACCGCTATGTCACCTACGCCGATTTCTGGATACAGGACCAGGAATACCGCGACACCGACACCGGTGAAATCTTCGACCGCTCGGCTCTCAATGCCGAACTGGAAAAAATTGAAAAACCTGCCGGCATCAGCAACCCGAAAGACTTCCGCAACGAGATTGTCAACTTCGTGCTGCGTGCGCGTGCCAACAACGCGGGCAAAAACCCGACCTGGACCAGCTACGAGAAGCTGCGTACCGTGATCGAGAAGAAGATGTTCTCCAACACCGAAGACCTGTTGCCGGTGATCTCCTTCAATGCCAAGGCCAGCGCGGACGAGCAGCAAAAACATGAGGATTTTGTCAACCGCATGGTCGACAAGGGTTACACCACGAGGCAGGTTCGCCTCCTGTGTGACTGGTACCTGCGGGTTCGCAAGAGTTCCTGACGGTTACGGCATCCAGCGCAGCCGCGCCATTGGCATCCCACCGGGAATCACCATGCTGCAGCAAGTCATTGACAGACGCCTGTCGGGCAAGAACAAGTCCATAGGCAACCGGGAGCGCTTCCTGCGCCGCTTCCGGGCGCAGATCAGGGACGCCGTTCGCCGCGCGGTGGCCGGCCGCAGCATCCGTGACATCGAGCAGGGCGAAGACATCACCTTGCCGAAACGCGACGTGTCCGAGCCGGTGTTCGGGCACGGCCCCGGCGGCACGCGGGAAACAGTTCATCCCGGCAACCGCGAGTACGTGCGCGGAGACCGCATAGCCCGCCCGCAGGGTGGTGGCGCGGGCGGCGGCGGGAGGGATGCAAGCCAGGATGGGGCCGGCGAAGACGATTTTGTGTTCCGCATCACGCGTGAAGAGTTCATGCAGTATTTCTTCGACGACCTGGAGTTGCCGCACCTGGTGCGTACCCAGCTTTTGCCGGATGCGCCGGAGTGGACATCCCGGCGCGCCGGTTTTGTCACGGAAGGCACGCCGACCAACCTGCATGTGGTGCGCTCCATGCGGGTGGCCCTGAGCCGGCGCATCGCGTTGGGTGGTGAAACCCGGCGCAAGCTGCGCGAACTGGAGGCACAGCTGGCCACCGCCCTGCGTTTCGGGCCCGGCATGCCCGGGGAAATTGAGGGGCTGCAGGTGCAGATCGAGGCATTGCGTCGCCGGCTCAGGCGTATCCCGTTTTTTGATCCCTTCGACCTGCGCTATCGCAACCGGGTCCGGGTGCCCTTGCCGACGGCCAAAGCGGTGATGTTTTGCCTGATGGATGTCTCGGGCTCCATGGACGAGGCGCGCAAGGACATCGCCAAGCGGTTTTTTATCCTGCTGTACCTGTTTTTGCAGCGGCATTACGAACGGACCGACGTCATCTTCATTCGCCACCATACGCAGGCCTCGGAAGTCTCTGAAGAGGAGTTTTTCCACTCGGCCGAAACCGGCGGCACCGTGGTGTCCAGTGCCCTGGAGCTGATGCACCAGATCATCCAGGCGCGTTACTCGCCGGCCGAGTGGAATATTTATGGCGCGCAGGCCTCCGACGGCGATAACTGGCACCAGGATTCGTCCAAGTGCCGTGAACTGCTGACGGGCAAGCTGCTACCGCTCACCCGCTACTTTGCTTATGTCCAGGTCGGTGATGAAGACCAGAACCTCTGGCAGGAGTACACCGAAGTGCTTGGTACGAACAGCAATTTCGCCATGCGCAAGATCAACGAGGCAGCGGAGATTTACCCCGTGTTCCGGGACCTGTTCAAGAAAGGCACGAGCACAGCATGACCAGGGAAAGCCGCAAGCATGGGCATGAACCTGCACCTGGCCTGCCCGGTGTGGCGGAGCGGCGCGCGCGCCTGCCCAGCCCGTCGGACTGGTCGTTTGAGCTGATCGAGGTTTACCACACCGAGATTGCGCGGACGGCCAGGGCGTTTGGCCTTGACACCTACCCGGTCCAGCTGGAAGTCATCACGGCCGAGCAGATGATTGACGCCTATGCAGCGGTAGGCATGCCGGTGAACTACCGGCACTGGTCTTTCGGCAAGCAGTTCATCGCCACCGAAAAAAGTTACCGCCGCGGCCAGATGGGGCTGGCCTATGAGGTGGTGATCAACTCCGATCCTTGCATTGCCTACCTGATGGAAGAAAACACCATGCCCATGCAGGCGCTGGTGATGGCGCACGCCTGCTACGGCCACAACTCCTTCTTCAAGGGCAACTACCTGTTCCGCATGTGGACCGATGCCACTTCCATCATCGACTACCTGGTGTACGCGCGGGCCTATATCGCCGAATGCGAAGAGCAGCAGGGCTGGGATGCGGTCGAGCAGTTGCTGGATTCCTGCCATGCGCTGATGAGTCATGGTGTGGACCGCTACCGGCGCTCGCAGAAACTCTCGCTGGCGGAAGAGGAAACGCGCCGCAAGGACCGCGAGGCCTACCTGCAGCAACAACTCAACGACCTGTGGCGGACGGTGCCCAGATATGCTGAAAAGGAGGCGGAAAAAGTCAACCGCCGTTTTCCGCCTGAGCCGCAGGAAAACATTCTTTATTTCATAGAAAAAAATGCACCCCTGCTGGAGTCATGGCAGCGCGAGGTGATTCGCATCGTGCGCAAGATCGCGCAGTATTTTTATCCGCAGCGGCAGACCCAGATCATGAACGAGGGCTGGGCCACGTTCTGGCATTACACCTTGCTCAACAGCATGTATGACGAAGGCTTGCTGACCGACGGTTTCATGATCGAATGCCTGCGCTCGCACACCAACGTCATTTACCAGCCGCCGGTCGCGCATCCTGCCTACAGCGGCATCAACCCCTATGCCCTGGGTTTTTCCATGTTCAGCGACCTGAAGCGCATCTGCACGACACCCACGGAAGAGGACAGGCAATGGTTTCCCGACATCGCCGGCTCGGACTGGCTCAAGACGCTGGATCGCATCATGCGGGATTACCGGGACGAGAGTTTTATTGGGCAATACCTCTCACCGCACCTGATACGCGAGTTACGCCTTTTTTCCGTGCTTGATGACGCCGCCCAGTCCGAACTTGAAGTGGCTGCCATCCACGATGAAGCGGGCTACCGGCGTGTACGCGAGGCGCTGTCGCGCCAGTTTGACCTGAGCTACCGCGAGCCCAACATCCAGGTCTGGAATGTGGATGTGCGCGGCGACCGTTCCCTGACCTTGCGCCACTCCAGCCACAATAACCGGCCGCTCACGGATGACGTGCAGGAAGTCATCAAGCATGTCGCACGCCTCTGGGGTTTTCGTGTCCAGCTCGAGAGCGTGGACAAGGAGGAGAAGGTGCTCAGGCAGTGGGATGCGTCACCGCCGCATGCCTGAGGCTTTGTTGCGTCAGCGCGAGGCTTGCCGCCTGTACATTGCGTCGATCTGCATTTCGAAATGCGCCATGAGCTGCTTGCGCTTGAGTTTGAGCGTAGGCGTCATGAAGGTGTTTTCCAGGGTCCAGGGTTCCAGCGTCAGGCACACTGCGCGCGGCACCGCGTAACGCGCGAAGCTTCCTGTCTGGCGCTCGATACGCGCCAGAGCGGCCCTTTCTGCGGCAGGCTGGCGCAGGCTTGCCGGGTCCTGCGGGTCCAGCCCGAGTTCATGCGCCAGCCGTTGCCATTCGTCGCGCTGCAGCACTGCCACACAGGCAATGAAGGGGCGGTTTTCACCGACCACAAAAGCCTGCTCGAACAGCGGGTCGGCGGTGATCGCCAGCTCCAGGTCGCCAGGCGGCACTTTTTCGCCAGTGGAGGTGACGATGATTTCCTTGATGCGGCCCAGGATGCGAATGCGCCCGTCGGTGATTCCGGCCTGGTCGCCAGTGGCCAGCCAGCCGTCGGCCGACACGATGTTAGCGGTGTCTTCCGGGCGTTTCCAGTAGCCCTTCATGACGGACGGGCCGCGCACCTGCAGTTCGCGGTTGTCGCCGATACGGACTTCGATGCCGGACAGCACACGCCCCACGGTGGCCGGATCGTTGTCGTCCAGGCCATTGGCGGCCACCACCGGTGAGGTTTCGGTCAGGCCATAACCCTGCAGCAGCGGCAGGCCCAGGCCGAGAAAGCAATGGGCAATGGCCGGCGACAGCGGCGCGCCACCGCTGACGGCCACGCGCACCCGGCCGCCAAATTGCGCCAGCAGCGGTTTGGCCACCAGGTGCAGCAGCAGTGGCCAGGGCAGGGCAGTCCATGGCGCCGCAGCGCTTTCTTCTGATTTGCCAGGCGCAGGCAGGCCCTGCGCTGCGCAAAAGCGCCGCCAGCCTATGGTTTGCGCTGCCGCGAACAGTCGCATCTTCAGGGGCGATGGCGCAAGCTTTTCCAGGAGTTTTGCATAGACACGTTCGTAGATGCGCGGCACGGAGATTAGTACCGTGGGCCGCACGATTTTCAGGTCTTCGCCCAGCTGGGCGACCGATCGCGCGTAGGCCACGCAACTGCCGGTGGCGATGGCCAGGTAATAACCGGCCGTGCGTTCGAATGTGTGCGACAGCGGCAGGAAGGACAGGAAGACATCCTCTGCCGTGGGAAGCACGCGCGCCATCACCGCTTGTACGTTGGCGACGACATTGCGGTGGGTCAGCATCACGCCCTTGGGTTTGCCGGTGGTGCCCGAGGTATAGACGATGGCGGCCAGGTCGTCCGGTGTGGGCGGTGCGGGCAATGGTGTGTTGTCCTTGCCGAGGGCCAGCCAATCGGCAAGGCGCAGCACGCTGACCGTATCGCCTGTATCTGCCAAGGGTGCTACAGGCTTGCCATCCTCCTGTACCACCACGGCCTTCAGGTTCGGAAACGGCACGCCCACGGCGCGGATTTTGTCCCACGTCGCGGCATGGTCCACGATGAGCAACGAGGCTTCGCAGTCGGCCAATATGTAGGCGATGCTGCCGGGGTTGTCTATGGCGTGCAGGGGCACGGGCACGCAACCCGTGGCCAGCACGGCCTGGTCCATGCTCATGGCGTCCAGCCCGTTGGGCAGCAGGATGGCCACACGCGCCGCGCCCGGCAGGCCGCTGGCGGCGAGGGCGTGGCTCCAGCGGGCCACGCGCGCAAAGGTGTCGGCCCAGCTCAGGCTGAGCCAGCCGCCGCTGGCGTTGTCGAAGGCGCGGTAAGCCTCGCCCTGCGGGCTGAGTCCGGCGCGAAAGGCCAGTAGTTGGGGCAGCGTTTGCATGCCGCCTATGTCGGGTGTAGCGGGATTCATGGGTTCAATGGTTCAGGCGTCGTGCCGGCGGGACGGAGGTGCCCGGCGTATGGCGACGTGTGAGGGTGTATCGATTTCAGGATCAAGGGTAAACCCTTGATCATAGTGCCCATGCCGTATCTCCCTCGGCCGTGCAAATGGTGTCTGGGGGTTTTCTCAGGAAAATTGATTCGCAGCCATTGCAGGATAAGCGCAACCAGCTACAAAAAATATAGCGGAACCCTTAGGCTTGTCGGTCGCGGGGTGCCTGGCTAGGCTGCCGCCTCAAGCCCGTTGGCGAAATGCTCGCGCATACGCTGCGCGGCAGCATCGGCGTCGCGCGCGGTCAGCGCCTGCATGATGGCTGCATGTTCGACCAGCGACTCTTCGATGCGGCCGGACTTGAGGAGCGAGTTGTGGCGATTGAGCTTCATAACCTTGCGCAGGTCCGCCACCATCTGGTCGCGCCAGCGGTTGTCTGCAATTTCCCGCAGGCGCCTGTGGAATTTTTCATTGATCTCGAAAAAGCGTGCACGGTCGCCGGCGGCTTTTTCCAGTTCGTTGTGCAGGTCCTGCAATTCCTTGAGCTGGGCTGCCGTTGCCCGGCTCGCCACGACGCTGGCGGCATCGCTTTCAAGCAGGCCCAGCAGGTGGTAGACGTCGGACAGGTCCTTTTCATTGACCTCGGTGACATAGGCGCCGCGCCGTACCTTCATGGTTACCAGGCCTTCTGTGGCCAAAACTTTCAGCGCTTCACGTAGCGGTGTGCGGCTGATGCCGTATTCCTCGGCAAGCTTGAGTTCGTCGATCCAACTGCCGGGCGCCAGTTCGCGGTTGAAGATACGCTGGCGTAACAGCTCGGCGACTTCTTCGTACAACGCGCGTGGTGTCAGTGAAACTGCGGCCATGGGTGACTTGACTTGTGAGAAAGGAAGAGCGGGGTGCGACTGGGTTTTCCGGGTGCAGATGGTGGCAGTTTATCGTAAAACTGAATTTTGCATCAATAATTATAAATGATGTAAACTTTGAGAACTGCCGAAAAGCGAACAGCCTGCGACCAGTTTTTATCGTCCATCCCACAGTCCACCTGCGCTTTAATGTTGTGTACCGTGCCCAGAGCTTTGCATGAACTCCAAAAAATCCTCCCCCCAGCCCGATTTCAATTCCTCCAGTCTTGATGCCTGGACAAAAGCCGCAGCCAAATCGGCACCGGGCGGGGACGTCAATGCCCTGAACTGGCAAACGCCCGACGGCATCAGCGTCAAGCCGCTGTACACGGCGGAAGACATCAAGGACTTGCCTTATACAAACACGCTGCCGGGTTTTGAACCTTTCATTCGCGGCCCGCAGGCCACGATGTACGCGGTGCGGCCATGGACGATTCGCCAGTACGCCGGGTTTTCCACGGCCGAAGAGTCGAATGCGTTTTACCGCAAGGCCCTGGCTGCCGGCGGCCAGGGCGTGTCGGTGGCGTTTGACCTGGCCACGCACCGCGGTTACGACAGCGACCACCCGCGCGTGACGGGCGACGTCGGCAAGGCCGGCGTGGCGATCGACAGCGTCGAGGACATGAAAATCCTGTTTGACCAGATTCCCCTGGACAAGGTCAGCGTCTCCATGACCATGAACGGTGCGGTGCTGCCGGTGCTGGCGGGCTACGTGGTCGCGGCCGAAGAGCAGGGCGTAAGCCAGGACCAGTTGAGCGGAACCATCCAGAACGACATCCTCAAGGAGTTCATGGTCCGCAACACCTATATCTACCCACCCGCGCCCAGCATTCGCATCATCGGCGACATCATCGAGTACACGGCGCAGCACATGCCCAAGTTCAACTCGATCAGCATCTCGGGTTACCACATGCAGGAGGCCGGTGCCAACCAGGCGCTGGAGCTGGCCTTTACCCTGGCCGATGGCAAGGAGTATGTGAAGACGGCGATTGCCAAGGGCCTGGACGTTGACGGTTTCGCCGGGCGCCTGAGTTTCTTCTGGGCGATTGGCATGAATTTCTACCTCGAAGTGGCCAAGATGCGCGCCGCGCGCCTGCTCTGGTGCCGCATCATGAAGGAGTTCGACGCCAAAAGCCCCAAGAGCCTGATGTTGCGCACCCATTGCCAGACCTCGGGCTGGAGCCTGACCGAGCAGGACCCCTATAACAACGTTGTGCGAACGACCATAGAGGCCATGGCCGCCGTGTTTGGCGGCACGCAAAGCCTGCATACCAATTCGTTTGATGAAGCGATTGCGCTGCCCACCGAGTTCAGTGCCCGCATCGCCCGCAACACGCAGCTCATCATCCAGGAAGAAACCCACATTACCAATGTGATTGACCCCTGGGCCGGCAGCTACATGATGGAAAAGCTCACGCAGGACATGGCCGACGCAGCCTGGGCCATCATCGAGGAAGTCGAAGCCATGGGCGGCATGACCAAGGCCGTGGACAGCGGCTGGGCCAAGCTCAAGATCGAAGCCGCAGCGGCAGACAAGCAGGCCCGTATCGACAGCGGCAAGGACGTCATCGTTGGTGTCAACAAATACAAGCTCAAGACTGAAGACGCCATCGAATCACGTGACATCGACAACGTGGCGGTGCGCGACGGCCAGATTGCCCGCCTCAAGGCCATCAAGGCCAAACGAGACAACGCCGCTGTGCAGGCCGCGCTGGACGCATTGACCGCCGCCGCAGAAAATAACAATGGCAATCTGCTGGACCTGTGCATCAAGGCCGTGCGCCTGCGCGCCACGGTGGGCGAGGTCAGCGATGCACTTGAAAAAGTTTACGGGCGCCACCGCGCCGATACACAAAAGGTGACCGGTGTGTATGCAGCTGCCTATGACTCGGCCGAAGGCTGGGAAACCCTCAAGACCGAAATCAACGCCTTTGCGGAAAGCGAAGGCCGTCGCCCGCGAGTGATGATTTCCAAGCTGGGCCAGGACGGCCATGACCGCGGCGCCAAGGTGGTGGCCACTGCTTTTGCGGATTTGGGTTTTGACGTGGACATGGGCCCGCTTTTCCAGACACCCGAAGAATGCGCCCGTCAGGCGATTGAGAACGACGTGCACGCGGTCGGTGTGTCCACGCTGGCCGCTGGCCACAAGACGCTGGTGCCGGCCATCATTGCGGAGCTCAAAAAGCAGGGCGCTGACGACATCATTGTGTTTGTGGGCGGTGTGATTCCCCGGCAGGATTACGAAATGCTTTACGACGCAGGCGTCAAAGGCATTTACGGCCCGGGCACACCGATTCCGGCCAGCGCCAAGGATGTGCTGGAGCAGATCAGGGCTGCCCTGAAGTGACTGCCAGCGCATTGGTTGATGCGGTCCTGCGCGGTGACGCTGCCGCGCAGCGCCGGGCCATTGCAAAAGCCATCACCCTGCTCGAATCCACGCGCGCAGACCACCGTGTGCAGGCCGACGAATTGCTGACCACCTTGTTGCCGCAAACGGGCAAGGCATTTCGACTTGGCATCAGCGGTGTGCCTGGCGTGGGTAAATCCACCTTTATCGAAGTACTGGGTCTGTATCTGATTGCGCAGGGGCATCGTGTTGCGGTACTGACCATAGACCCTTCGTCCACCGTTTCAGGTGGCTCCATCCTGGGCGACAAAACCCGCATGGAGCACCTGTCGGTGCACGAGCGTGCCTACATCCGTCCCAGTCCGTCGAGCGGTACGCTGGGTGGCGTCGCTGAAAAAACCCGTGAGGCCATGCTGGTCTGTGAAGCGGCTGGATACGACGTGGTGATTGTCGAAACCGTAGGTGTAGGCCAGTCCGAGACCGCCGTGGCCAACATGACCGACATGTTTGTGCTGATGCAATTGCCCAACGCCGGTGATGATTTGCAGGCCATCAAAAAAGGCGTGATGGAGCTGGCCGACCTGGTGATCATCAACAAGGCCGATATTGATGCCGATGCCGCCATGCGTGCCGAGGCGCAGATCACCTCGGCCATGCGCCTGTTTGGCCTGGTCAACAACGCCATGGGCGGCGACCAGGCGGCCAACTACGACAAGCTCTGGCACCCGCGGGTGGTGCAGCTTAGCGCCTTGCACAACAAAGGGGTGGATGTTTTCTGGGATGCGGTGACGCAGTTCAGGACTATTCAAACCAGCAACGGCCAACTGGCTGCGCGCCGCCGGCACCAGTCCCTGTCGTGGATGTGGGAGCGCATCGACGCGGGGCTGAAACAGGCCTTCCGGCATGACCCGGCGGTGAGTGCCATGTTGCCGGCATTGATGGCGCAGGTTGAAAACGGTCAACTCCCTGCCTCCACTGCAGCACGAAATCTGCTTGCGGCCCAATCAGAACCAACGCAAGCAGCTATTAAATAAGTAGCATCTTTAAAGTACACAGAAGGTAAACCATGCAAGACATCCTCGAACAACTCGAAAAAAAGCGCGCGGCAGCACGCCTGGGCGGTGGCCAGAAACGTATTGACGCCCAACATGGCAAGGGCAAGCTTACTGCGCGTGAGCGGCTGGAGGTGTTGCTGGACGAGGGCACATTTGAAGAGTGGGACATGTTCGTCGAGCACCGCTGTACCGACTTCGGCATGGAGAACACCAAAATACCGGGCGATGGCGTGGTCACAGGCTACGGCATGATCAACGGCCGCCTGGTGTTTGTCTTCAGCCAGGACTTCACCGTGTTTGGCGGCGCCCTGTCGGAAGCCCATGCTGAAAAAATCTGCAAGGTAATGGACCAGGCCATGAAGGTCGGGGCGCCGGTGATTGGCCTGAATGACTCGGGCGGCGCCCGCATCCAGGAAGGTGTCGCGTCTTTGGGCGGTTATGCGGATGTGTTCCAGCGCAATGTGATGGCCAGCGGTGTGATCCCGCAGATCAGCATGATCATGGGCCCAAGCGCGGGCGGTGCGGTGTATTCGCCGGCCATGACTGATTTCATCTTCATGGTCAAAGACAGCTCCTATATGTTTGTGACCGGCCCCGAAGTGGTCAAGACCGTGACCCATGAAGAGGTGAGCGCTGAAGAGCTGGGCGGCGCCGTCACCCACACGACCAAAAGCGGCGTGGCCGACCTGGCGTTTGAGAATGATGTGGAAGCGCTGCTGATGCTGCGCAGGCTCTACAACTACCTGCCGCTCAACAATCGCGAAAAAGCCCCGGTGCGGCCCAGTGCCGACCCGGCCACGCGCATGGACCTGAGCCTGGACACGCTGGTGCCCGAGAACCCGAACAAGCCTTACGACATGAAAGAGCTGATCGTCAAGACGGTGGACGACGGTGACTTTTTTGAAATCCAGCCCGAGTACGCGAAAAACATCATCATCGGTTTTGCCCGCATGGAAGGCCAGACGGTCGGCATCGTCGCCAACCAGCCGCTGGTGCTGGCGGGTTGCCTGGACATCAAGAGCTCGATCAAGGCGGCACGCTTTGTGCGCTTTTGTGATGCCTTCAACATCCCGGTCATCACCTTTGTCGATGTGCCCGGTTTCATGCCAGGCACCTCGCAGGAATACGGCGGCATCATCAAGCACGGGGCCAAGCTGCTTTACGCTTACGCTGAATGCACCGTGCCGAAGATCACCGTCATCACCCGCAAGGCCTATGGCGGCGCTTATGACGTGATGGCCTCCAAACACCTGCGTGGCGACGTCAACTTTGCCTGGCCCAATGCCGAGATCGCCGTGATGGGCGCCAAGGGCGCGGTGGAAATCATCTTCCGCGAAGACCGCAAAGACCCGGTCAAGCTGGCTGCCAAAGAGGCCGAGTACAAGGCCCGCTTCGCGAACCCCTTTGTCGCCGGTGCGCGCGGTTTTATTGACGATGTGATCCTGCCGCACGAAACGCGCAAGCGCATCTGCCGCTCGCTGGTGATGCTCAAGGACAAGAAGCTTGAGAACCCGTGGCGCAAGCACGGGAACATCCCCCTCTAAAGCGCCGAAACTGGCTGGCACCGAAAAAGGACCACTTGTATGTCTATCCGTCTTTATTACCACCCATACTCCCGAGCCGCCGGCACCATTTGGGCGCTGGAGGAGGCGGGTGTGCCGTATGAGCTGAAGGTGATCGACATCATGAAGGGGGACCAGAAAAGCGCTGAGCTCATCTCGAAGAACCCGATGGGCAAGCTCCCCACCCTGGTTGATGGCGATGTTGTGGTCACAGAGGCTTCGGCCATCGCACTTTATCTGGCTGATCGCTATGCACCTGGCCGGCTGGCTCCTGCACTCGATGACCCGAAGCGCGGTACTTACCTGCGTTGGGCACTCTTTGCTCCGAGCGTGATCGAACCCGCCGTCATGGCCAAGGGCGGGGACTGGACTGTCAAGGAAATCGCCGCTGGGTGGGGCAACTACGCCTCAATGATCGCCGCAACGGAAAGTGCCATCATTGGCAAGCGCTTTGTCCTTGGGGATGATTTTTCAATGGTGGATGTGGTGTTGGGCGGCACCCTGCGTTTCATGCTGGGCTTCAATCAGATCGAGGCCAGGCCGGAGTTCGTGGCCTATGTTGAACGGCTTGATGAGCGCCCGGCATACCAGCGCGCAGAGGCTAAAAACATGGCCATGCGCAAGGAACTGGGCCTCAAGTAGGGCGCGCGACCTCATCAACACCAGTGAGTGAAGAATTGCTAACCCAAATCCTGATAGCCAATCCGGTTTGCACCTGGAGGAAACATGGAAACACCCGCCTCTGAAAGCCTGGCACCACCAGCGCGCGAAAAGCTGGACCTGAGTCGCCTGTTCAACCTGCGGCGCGACCAGGCCGAGCCGCAGCAGATTGACGGCGATGTGCGCGCGGGTGTACGTGTTGCTGGCACCAACCTGTGGGTGCTTTTTTTCGCCATACTGACCGCCTCGGTAGGCCTGAACGTCAACTCGACGGCAGTCATTATTGGCGCCATGCTGATCTCGCCGCTGATGGGTCCCATCATCGGCATTGGTTATGGTGCGGGCATCAACGATTTTGTGTTGATCCGGCAAGCGATGCGGAATCTCGCGATATTCACTCTGGTAAGTCTGGCGACCTCGGCCATCTATTTTGGTCTGAGCCCCCTGAACGTCGCCGGCTCTGAATTGCTGGCTCGGACTTCACCCACGATCTGGGATGTGCTGATTGCCTTTTTTGGCGGTGCAGCCGGTGTGATTGCGCTCACGCGAAAGAGCATCTCCAACGTTGTGCCCGGTGTGGCCATCGCCACGGCGCTGATGCCGCCGCTGTGTACGGCAGGTTTTGGCCTGGCGCATGGCCGCTGGGACATCCTGGCCGGCGCGCTTTACCTGTTTGTCATCAATGGCGTGTTTATCGCCACGGCGGCGTTGGTGATCGTCAAGGGCCTGAAGTTGCCCTCGCGCGAGCAGGTGTCGGAAGCGGTGCTGACCCGGACACGGCGCATCATCGCCGTTGGTCTGACGGTTGTGCTGGTTCCCAGCATTTACCTGGGCTGGCGCCTGGTTCAAGATGAAATCTTCGCGCAGAGTGCGAGAAAAGTCATCAGCACGTTGAAGGCCGATGAGCGCTACACGATCATTGAGTCGACGCCTGATCCGAAAGACAGAATGCTTCGGCTGACGGTGGTGGGGAATCGCAATGATCCGGCCCTGGCGGCCAGTGCGAGAGTCCTGATGGAGCGCGAAGGCCTGAAGGAGACACGTCTGGACATTCATTACGCCGGCGATGCCCGTGCTGAAGGGGCTTCTCCGGTCAAGCCGGAGGATGCCCGTGACGAATACACACGCGTGTTGTCGCAGCAGATCAAGGAAAAAGACCTCAGCATCAAGGCGCTGGAAGAACAGTTGCGCAGCCGGGAAGCGGAGGAGAAAAAGGCCAGCAGCCTGTATGCCGAAGCCCATGCGCAGGTACCCCAGGTTGAGGCCCTTACCTTTGCCCAGGGCTGGCAGAGCACTCAAGGCACGGACAAGACGCCATCTACTGTTGTGGTGCTTCAAACTTCCCGCAAGCTGAGCCGGGACGACCGCAACCGGCTTGAAAAATGGCTGGCAGTTCGCCTGGCCGTCACGGATCTGGTCGTCATGGAGCAGTTGCAACCGGCCCAGGCTGCTCGCAAAAAGACGGGCAAATAAACGACGGTCCCCTGTTGACCGGAAACCTCATGAACAGGGAATCCTTCCCAATGGAGAAAATATATGTTTGACAAGATATTGATAGCTAATCGGGGTGAAATCGCCTGCCGGGTCATCCTCACCGCCCGCAAGATGGGCATCAAAACCGTCGCGGTGTATTCCGATGCCGACAAGGACGCGCGCCATGTCGAGCTGGCCGATGAAGCCGTCAACATCGGCCCGGCCCCTAGCCGCGACAGTTATTTGCAGGCCGAGAAAATCATTGCCGCCTGTAAACAGACTGGCGCCCAGGCGGTGCATCCGGGTTATGGCTTCCTGAGCGAGAACGCCGGTTTCTCAAAGCGGGTCGAAGAAGAAGGCATCATCTTCATTGGCCCCAAGCACTACTCGATTGCCGCCATGGGCGACAAGATCGAGTCCAAAAAGCTGGCGGGTGCGGCAGGCGTGAATTGCATCCCTGGCGTCAATGATGCGATTGAAACCGCCGAGAAGGCCGTTGAGATTGCCAGGGGCATTGGCTACCCCGTGATGATCAAGGCCAGTGCGGGTGGTGGTGGCAAAGGCCTGCGCGTGGCCTTTAATGACAAGGAGGCGCTGGAAGGTTTTACCTCCTGCCGCAACGAAGCACGCAACAGCTTTGGGGATGACCGCGTTTTCATCGAGAAGTTTGTCGAGGAGCCGCGGCACATTGAGATCCAGCTGATCGGCGACAGCCACGGCAATGTGATTTACCTGAACGAGCGTGAATGCTCCATCCAGCGCCGCCACCAGAAGGTGATTGAAGAGGCACCATCGCCTTTTATCAGCGATGCCACACGCAAGGCCATGGGCGAGCAGGCCGTGGCGCTGGCCAAGGCCGTGAAGTACCAGAGTGCTGGCACGGTGGAGTTTGTGGTCGGCAAGGATCAATCCTTTTATTTCCTGGAAATGAACACCCGCCTGCAGGTCGAGCACCCGGTGACGGAGTGCATCACCGGCCTGGACCTGGTTGAACTGATGATTCGCGTTGCAGCGGGTGAAAAACTGCCCCTGGCCCAAAAAGATGTGCAGCGCAATGGCTGGGCCATCGAGTGCCGCATCAACGCTGAAGACCCGTTCCGCAACTTCCTTCCGTCCACCGGCCGTTTGGTGCGCTTCCAGCCGCCAAAGGAAAGCATGTTTGCTGCCGATACCTCGCAGTTGTATGGCGTGCGTGTCGATACCGGCGTGCAGGATGGCGGCGAGATCCCGATGTTCTACGACTCCATGATTGCCAAGCTCATCGTGCACGGCAAGGACAGGCTGGATGCGATTGCCAAAATGCGCGAGGCGCTGAACGCGTTTGTGATTCGCGGCATCTCCAGCAATATTCCCTTCCAGGCTGCGCTGCTGGCGCATCCGAAGTTCGTTGCGGGCGATTTCAACACCGGCTTTATTGCAGAGAACTACAGCAAGGGCTTTCATGCCGAAGACGTGCCGCATGAGGACCCGGATTTTCTCGTGGCGCTGACGGCGTATGTCAACCGCCGCATGCTGGGCCGTGCAGCCGGCATCAGCGGACAGATGCCCGGCCATGGCGTGACGGTGGGTGAGAAGTTTGTGGTGGTGAACCTGGGGGCAACGGGCGAAAACACGCAGCATCCGGTGACCGTGCGTGATTATCAAGCCGAATCGGGCTCCAGCGCAGTCGACACAGGCGCAGCCAGCTATGAAATATGTAGCAACTGGCACCTGGGTGGCGCCCGCATCCGCGGAACGGTGAACGGCAAGCCGTTTGCCGCGCAGGTCGAGCGGGGCGTGGGACGCAGCCCGCTGGCCATCCGCATCGCCCACAACGGCACAAGGCTGGATGCGCTGGTGCTGTCGCCGCGCGCTGCCGCGCTGCATGCCCTGATGCCCTACAAGGCACCGCCCGACATGAGCCGCTTTGTGCTGTCGCCCATGCCCGGCCTGCTGGTGGATGTTGCCGTGCAGGTCGGCCAGAAAGTGCAGGCCGGTGAACGCGTGGCTGTGATTGAAGCCATGAAAATGGAAAACGTGCTGTTTGCGGTTGCCGATGGCGTGGTCGGCAAGGTGCTGGCGACCAAGGGCGAGTCGTTAAGCGTTGACCAGCCGATTGTGGAGTTCGCATGACGGCTGAGACCATAACCCGGGAGATCAAAGTCCACCGGCCGGTTGCAAGAGACTCTGAACCGGCATTGCCTGCCGGCCACTGGAGTGTAGCGGCCGTGCAGGCCCTGCTCGACAAACCCCTGATGGCCTTGCTGTACGAGGCGCAGACGGTGCATCGCCAGCACTGGCCCGAGGGCGACATCGAGCTGGCCACCTTGCTGTCCGTCAAGACCGGCGGCTGCCCCGAGAACTGCGGCTACTGCCCGCAGTCGGCAGAGTTCGATACCGGCGTCAAGGCCGAAAAAATCATGACGGTGGACGAAGTCGTACTCGCGGCCACCGCGGCACGCGATGCGGGTGCTACGCGCTTTTGCATGGGCGCCGCCTGGCGCGCGCCCAAGGACCGCGATGTGGAGAAGGTCGCCGCGATGGTGTCCGCCGTAAAGGGCCTTGGCATGCAGACCTGTGCCACACTGGGCATGCTGGGGCCCCAACATGCGCAGCAGCTGCGCGATGCGGGGCTGGACTATTACAACCACAACCTCGACACTGCACCCGATTACTACGGTGAGATCGTCGATACCCGTACCTACCAGGACCGGCTGGATACCTTGCAGCATGTGCGCGGAGCCGGCATCAGTGTTTGCTGCGGCGGCATCGTAGGCATGGGCGAGGCGCCTGTGCACAGGGCCGGGCTGCTGGCCCAGCTTGCCAACCTGTCTCCGTACCCCGAGTCCGTGCCCATCAACAGCCTGGTGCGCGTGCCGGGCACGCCGCTGGCCGATGCGCCACCGATTGATCCGCTGGATTTTGTGCGCGTGATTGCGGTGGCCCGCATCATCATGCCCCGGGCACGTGTGCGCCTGTCGGCCGGACGCCAGCAACTGGGCGAGGCCGTGCAGGCCCTGTGTTTTATGGCTGGCGCCAATTCGATTTTTTATGGTGACAAGCTGCTTGTTACCGGAAACCCTGATGTGGAAACTGATACGCTGCTGCTGCGCAAGCTCGGCCTCAACGCACGCCGCACGCAAGAACAGGAGGCCTGCGCATGACCACATCCCGTCCATTTGACAATGTGCAAGGCAGGCCATTCAAAGTCCTGGGCATCCAGCAAATCGCCATAGGAGCGCCCAGCAAGGATCGTCTGCGGACCTTATGGGTAGATATGCTGGGGCTCGAAGTCACCGGCAACTTTGTCAGCGAGCGTGAGAACGTCGATGAAGACATCTGTGCCATGGGTGTCGGCCCGTTCAAGGTAGAAGTTGACCTGATGCAGCCGCTCGATATCGACAAAAAGCCAGCAGTGCACACCACGCCGCTGAATCATGTTGGCCTGTGGATTGACGACCTGCCCAGGGCGGTGGAGTGGTTGACAGCCCAGGGCGTGCGGTTTGCGCCCGGCGGCATACGCAAGGGCGCTGCGGGTTTTGACATCTGTTTTATGCACCCCAAGGCCAATGATGAATTTCCGATTGCGGGCGAGGGCGTGCTTATTGAGATGGTGCAGGCGCCGCCTGATGTCATCAAGGCGTTCGCCGCAATGGCTGCGTGATCACCAGCGGCTGCGCAGTCCCACCAGCACCACCAGGTTGCGCTGTTGCTCGTTGTGTTCGGCCTGCATGTCTGCAAACAGGTCCATGCCCTTGCTGATGCTGCCTGCCGCGCCCAGGCCGAGGATCCATGTGTCGCGTTTCAGGGCGGCACCCGATACAGTAAATGGTGATGCGGTGGCAGCCCCCTGAAACTGCGCCGTCATCGGCGTGTTCAGGTCGCCGAACTCGTGCGCCCAGATCATGCGAGGTTCGAAGCGGATGCTGCCTGCGTCGACGCTGGCTTTGACACCTAGCATCGATTTGGCGGAGTTGATGGTTTGCCCCGCGACTTGAAGGTTGAGTGCACCGGCTCCGGTCTCCGTGAAGCCGTCTGTCTTGTTCCTGCTCAAGGAAAGACCCGCCAGCGGGTGCAAGGTCCAGCCGTTCATGGGCAGGCTGTAAGTTGCCTCTCCGTATGCCGCCAGCGTGTTGCCGTCAAAGTCAGACGAAGCAACGCGGTTGATCTCACCGACCACCACATTGCGGTCCATGTGGTTCTTGCCCCAGCTCACGCTGGCTGAACCGCTGAAGTTCCAGGGACCTTTGGCGTAGCTTCCATAAAGCGCCACTGCTGAATTGCGGCTCTTTCCGGTTTCGTTGTTGTCCGTTGACAGGCGAGACGTGCCAGCTGTGGCCGCTGCACCCAGGCGGAGGCCGTCTTTCACTTCCTGATCAAAGCCCACACTCAAACCCGAACTGCGAAGCTGGCTGGCTGCAGCGTTGCCGTCACTGTCGGTATTGCCATAGCCGCCATAGCCGCGAACCCACAGGCCCTGGTTTGCTGTGCGGGGTGAGGCTGAAAGTGATGAGCCTCCAGCACGCGAGAACTTCTGCGGCCCCGAGTCAGATCCCGGTGCCATCAGCTCGGGGAGGTGACTGTTCGCGGCCAGCAACATGGGCTGGCTGCTGAAGGTGGTGGTAAATGAAGAGCTGTTCACAGCCTGTGCACCGAGTCGTGCCTGTAACTGGCTGCCGAAGCTGGTTGCAAAGCCGGCACCAGCCTGCCGCAAGGCAACGATGCCCGCTCCGCTGGCCGAGTCGTAGGCGGCGCGCGCCTGCGCTGCCGATAGCCCTGTCAACGCCGTCTGCACCGTACTCATGTCGCCAGTGGCGCCCGCGTTGGCATTCTGCAAAGCGATTGACGTGGCGATCTGGTTGGGCGTGACGGCAACTGCCCTAAAGCTGATGTCGTTGCGCGCAAGCATGAGAAAGACGTTGTTGGAGTCATAGGTGAGGGTTGGTGTGAGGAAAGCGAGGTTGCTGGTCACACCAGCAAAGTTGCCGGTGCGTCCACCGGCAGCGTTGAGGATGGTGTATTGCGTGTTGGCCGCATAGGTGCCTGCACCGGCCTGCACGTCCACGGTACCGCCGGTGAGGGTTGCCGTGCCGGTTGCATTGATGCGGTCGTTGGCGCCGGCGGCATTGACCTCGACGCGATAGATAGAGCCAGCCGCAAAGCTCAGGTTGCCGGCCACGTTCAACGTTCCGATGGAGTTGCCGGGGGCCAATACACCACCGCTCAGGATGCTGGTGCTGCCCAGCGTGCCGTTGCCGCCCAGCGTGCCGCCGTTGTTGACGGTGACGGCGGAGTTGGCTATGGAGCCATTGACCGAGAGCGTTCCCGCATTGACGGTAGTCGCGCCGTTGTAGGTGTTGGTGCCGGTGAGGATCAGGTTGCCTGCGCCCAGCTTGTTGAAGGCGCCCGTGCCGCTCACCACGCCGGCGTAGGTGCCGGTGGTGGTTTGGGCAAAAGTGACGGCCGCGTTGTTGGTGATGTTGCCTTGCAGGCTGGTGCTGTCGCCCTGCAACGTCCCGGCTGAAACCGTGGTGCCACCGGTGTAGAGGTTGGCGCCGGTGAGGTTCAGAACGCCGGCCCCTGTCTTGTTCAGTGTTCCCGTGCCACTGATGATGCCGTTGTAACTGCCGTTGGCTGCCTGATTGAAGGTGAGGGTGGCGTTGTTGGTGATGTTGCCCTGCAGGCTGGCGGTGTCGCCCTGCAGCGTGCCCGCTAAAACCGTTGTGCCACCGGAGTAGACGTTGGCGCCCGAAAGTGTCAGCACGCCGGTACCGCTTTTGGTGAACGAGCCGGAGCCACTGATGGTGCCGGCATAGACGCCGTTGAAGGCCTGGTCGAAGTTGACAGCGGCGTTGTTGGTGATGTTGCCTTGCAGGCTGGTACTGTCGCCAGCAAGTGTGCCCCCAGCGACATTCCAGTTCTGGCTGGCGGTACCCGTGCCGGTCAGCGTCCAGGTGCTCGCGCCTGTTTTTTCGTAGACGTTGAAACCGCTAACATTGTTAATGGCAAAGATGTTGCCGCCCACTGCGTCGGCATCGCCGCCGAGCCGCAAGGTGTCGCCGCCGTTGGTGGTGCCGCTGCTGCTGACAATGTTGCCGGTGAAGCTCCCGCCAGCGCGGACGTCCAGCACATTGCCGCCGCCGAAAAAACTCACGGCGTTGCCCGTTGCGCCGGCAATGCCGCCCGGGGCACTGCCACCTGCGCCTCCGGCGATGGTGCCGGCGTTGATCACGGTCGCATTCCCGCTGGCCACGATGCCCGCGCCGCCAGCGCCACCGGCGTCAGTGGCGAGGATGTGGTTGCCCGTGTCGCCGCCACGCCCGCCCATCAGGGTGGCGCCGGATGCGTTGGTGATGGTCGCGCCACTGCCGGCGTGGACGGCAGCGCCACCGCTGCCGCCGCCGCCGCCATAACCTTTGATGCTGGACGTTGAGCCGCCTTTGCCACCGGCTCCACCGGTGATCGTGCCGTTGTTGACCAGGTTGCCAGTCGTATCGATGGCCACCCCGCCACCGCCGCCACCGCCGCCGCCTGCGTCGTAAATGGTCCCGCCACCGGCGTAGCCGCCTTTGCCGCCTGCACCGACGCCACTGCTCGCATTGCCAGGCTGGCCTGGTGCGCCCGGGGCGTCCTGTCCGCCGTTGCCGCCGTCGTTGGCGCTGCCGTCCGCCAGCCCGTGGTTGCTGCCCTGCCCACCTGCGCCCGGTGCGCTGTCGGCGCCGTTGCTGCCGGTGCCGCCATTGATGCCATTGATGGAAGAAAGGGCGGACACGGTTAGCACGGTGCCGGCGCTGCCGGAGACGGTGGCGCCGGTGCCGGTGCTGCGGGACAGCGAGGCTGCGGCCAGGCCCGTGCCCAGGGTCAGTCCGCCGGCCGTGAGCTGCAGGCTCGCTCCGGCATCGCCGTTGCCCGTCAGCGTCCAGACACTGCTGCCTGTTTTGGTGAAGCCGTCAAAGCCCTGGTATGTGTTGCCGGGCCCGAATGTCGACACGTCGAAGCTAGCATCCGTGTTGCCGCCCAGCGTAAATGTGTTGCCACTGCCGGCGGCCACTACATTGCCGTTGAAGACATAGCCGGACTGCAGCTCGACCGTGTTGTTGGTGCCGGTGATGGAAACCGCATTGGCGCGGGTGTTGTTGTCGCCCGAGAAGCCTCCAGTGATGGTGCCCGCGTTGACCAGTTTGTTGCCGTCGCCGCTGAAACTGACGCCCACGCCACCGATGGCGATGCTTCCTACGGGGCTGCCAACGCCTTGCGCGCCGCCGTGGCCCCCGGTCACCGTTCCGCCGCTGGCGTTGGTGACGGTTGCGCCGGTTCTGGCCACGACGCCGGCGCCGCCAGCGCCACCTGTACCCCCCACACCTGCCGGGTTGCCGGAGCCTGCTGCATTGCCCACACCGCCATCGCCGCCTGCGGCACCCGAAATACTGCCCCTGTTGGTGAGCGTGACTGCGTCTGTCAGCAAGATCCCGCCGCCACCTTGACCTCCCCCGCCGCCAGCGTCACCGCATCCGAGTGAAGAATTCAGGCCAGCGCCGCCGGTGCCGCCAGCGCCGCCGGCAACCTGGGTGGTCGCAGAAACACTGAAGGTGCCCATATTGCTGGCAACCACGCCGAATCCGCCAGCGCCCCCCCCGTTGCCAGCACCGGCGCCGCTCGCGGCGGCCCCCAAACCGTTTCCTCCGGCGTCGGCTATGAACGCGCCAGCCAAGCTGGCGGACGTGGCAGCGTTATGTAAAGCGGCTGCGCCGGCTCCGCCGGCAACCGTCCCGTACTGGCCTGTCCCGCCATTCCCGCCATTGCCGTTGGCCAGCGACACGCCGCCCGTACCCGGAACGTCTCCGCCCAAGCCTTGGCACGCGAAGGCTGGCAAAGGCGCAAAACTTGCTATCGCCGCACAGGCAAGTGCGCACGCCGTTGCCTGTGCGGTGAAACGTGGCGGGGTGTGGCGATGGCGGCGCGAGGTGTTCATGGTGCGGGAAATGCGTGATGGGAAAACATGCCCTCGCGATTAAAAACGGGCGCAGCACGGCCGTAAATACCGCAAAAGGGTTAGATGCCGCCTGTGAACAACGGTCACCGTGCAGTCCCGATACCCTTGTGACATGCCGCGCCTCCCGTGCAGCGGAGTGACGGTGCCGTTGAGGTCAGCCCGCAAGCCGCGGGTGTGGCGTGGGGTATTTTTTACGCGGATGGTGCTGAAGACAGCACGTCGCGCAGGGCCGCTTGCAGCGCCTGCGGTTGGCAGGGCTTGCGCACCACGGCCACACCGCTGCCGGCGATGCGCTGCAGCTGCGCGGGCGCGGTCTCGCCGGTGACGACCAGCGCGCGCAGGCCCGGCAGGCGCTGGCGAAAGGCGGCCAGCACGAGCAGGCCGTCGCGGCCTTCGGTGTCGCCCAGGTGCAGGTCGGTCACCAGCAGGTGCGGTTGCCGGCTTGCGTCACTGCCTGCCTGCGCCAGCCAGGCGAGCGCTGCTTCGGCGCTGTCAAACGGCTGCACCGGCAGGCCGAGGTCGCGCACCACCTGCGTGGTGGCAGCGAGTGCCATCGGGTCGTCGTCCAGCACCAGCGCCTGCCAGCCGCTGAAGGCGGCGCCGGGCGACGCCTCGCCTGCTGCCAACGTCTGCGGAACGGGCCGAGCGCCTGCATGCCGCGGCAGGGCGATGCTGAAGAGGCTGCCGCGGCCGGGGGCGGACTTCAGCGCCACCTGTGCGTCCATCTGCGCGGCCAGCCGCTTGACGATGGCCAGGCCCAGGCCCAGCCCGGCCTGGTCCCGGTTTTGCGGCAAGCGCACAAAGGCATTGAAGAGGCGCTGCTGGTCGGCCTCTGAAATACCCGGGCCGCTGTCGGCCACGCCGAGGTGTACGCGGCCGGACTGCAGGCGCGCAAACAGCAGCACGCTGCTGCCTGTGGTGAACTTGATGGCGTTGCTGGTGAGGTTGAGTACGATGCGCTGCAAGGCATCGGGCGGCGCGCTCACCCAGAGGTCGGGCCGGGCGAGCACGCGCAGCCGGACGTGGCGTTGCGCGGCGGTGGCAGCGAGCGTGCTGGCGACGGCATCCAGCAGTGCGCTGACACGCAACGGTGACGCGGCCAGCGGCGTGGCGCCAGCATCGAGCTGCGCCAGGTCGAGCAGGCCCTCCAGCAAACCATTGAAGGCCATGACACTGGCTTCGAGCTGGCCTGCCATGCGCTGGGCCTGCACGGCGGCGGGCTGTTCGCTGCCGGTGAAGGCCCTGGCCAGCGTGGTTTTAAGGCCGGCTGCGAATAGGCTGGCGGCATAGGCGGGCTGCCGCAAGTCATGCGTGGCAGCGGCGAGCAGCGCGGTCTTGTCTGCGCTGGCGAGCTCGGCCCGGTCACGCGCGGCTGCCAGATCGCGCACTAGCTGCGCATTCTCAAAACGCAGTTCGATGGAGTTGCGCAGGCTGCGGTTCAGACCGCGTCCGTATCCAAGGCACACCAGCATGAAGACCAGGGTGAGCAGGCCGAATCCGGCGAACTCGCGCTGACCTTCGCCGATGCAGCGCACGGCAAACGGAAGCACCGAAGGAATTGCGTAGGCGACGAAAGCCGGGTAGTACACAGAGAGCGAACCCAGCGCGCCGCTGACCATGCCGCCAAGCAAAAAGCCGAGAAACAGCGTGGGCACATAGGCATGCGCATCAAACGCCATCAGCCCGAGGATGCCCCAAAGGCAGCCCGACATGAATGAACTGGTTGCGAAGGCGTGAGCTGCACTGCGAGCGCGGGCGTCGTCCATCCTCTGGTTGGGTGCAGTCCGCACTTTTTTGAAGAAGCGCCGCACCATGGCAAAACGGCTGGCGGTCAGAAGCGCGACAACTGCCAGCCAGCTCCAGAGCAGTTGGCTGGCAGCCGGGTCGGTATGACCCGATGGCTGTAGCACTATCGCAGCGACGGCGCCTGCCAGAAGCGTGCCGATAAAGGTTGTTCCAGACTGCCGGTACAGCGTCTGTACCTGTTCGAACAAGACGGAATGCGAAGGCGTCATGGTGCGTAGAATCCCTCAGGGTTAGCGCCGCAATGCGGGCAGGCGCACAGCAGTGTCACCCGCTTTCGCAACCCCGTAGATCGTAGTTTATTCCCCGCTTTCATGACATGACGCAAACTCCCATCCATCTCTTGCTGGCCGACGATCATGACCTTGTCCGCGAGGGGCTGGCCGCCCTGATGGCGTCCTGCGATGACATCGAAGTGGTGGCCTCGACAGCCGGTAGCGACACGGCCATTGCCCAGGCGCTGGCGCTGGTGCCCGACGTGGCGGTGATCGACTTCCAGCTGCCGCCCGAAGACGGTGTGGCCGTGGCCCGGGCCCTGCATGCGGCGGACAGCCCGACCCGCGTTCTGCTGATCACCGGCAGCCAGGACCGGTCTGACATTGAACGCATTTTTGCCAGCCCGGCGCAAGGTGCGCTGCACAAGAGTGCAGGGGCTGGCGAATTGCTTGCCGCCATACGCGCACTGGCCGAAGGTGACCTGCATTTTTCAGAATCCATTGCCGCATTGCGGCAGGGCCAGGGCATCGATGCCCTGGCCGAGCTGGGCAAACTAACAGAGCGCGAAAAACAGGTGCTGTGTTCTGTGGCAGAGGGCGCCTCCAGCAAACGCATTGCCGAAACCCTGCTGCTGCAACGCGAAACCGTACGCACTCACAGGCGCAACCTGATGCTAAAGCTCGGTTTGCATAACAGTGCGCAGTTGACCGCCTTTGCGATTCGCGCCGGGCTGGTCTGACTACCGCGTCAGCTCTCGAGAAACACTAACCGGAGACCGTCCATGGACCTAAGCCGCTTCCCCCGCCGTCGCTATACAAAGGACGCCACGCCGCTGGAATTCTTGCCCCACTTCACCAACGCTCTTGCGGCAAGCTGCCCGAACGGCCAAGGCCCAAACGTCTGGATAAAGCGCGACGACATGCTGGGCCTCACGCCGGGCGGCAACAAGACGCGCAAGCTGGAGTTCCTGGCCGCAGATGCCCTGACCCAGGGGGCCGATACGCTGATCACCTGTGGAGCACCGCAATCCAACCATTGCCGTGCCACCTTGTCGGCCTCCATCAAGGAGGGCATGAAGTGCCGTTTTGTGATTGAAGAACGTGTGCCCGACAGCTACCGCGAAGACGCCAGTGGCAACAACTTTTTGTTCCGCCTGATGGGCGTGGAAGCCATCACCGTTGTGCCCGCCGGCAGCAACATGATGGAGGCCATGCAGAAAGTAGCGGATGACCTGGCGAAGCAGGGCCGCAAGGGTTATATCGTGCCGGGCGGCGGTTCCAATGCGATTGGCGGACTGGGTTACGTGGCCTGCGCGCAGGAGCTGCAGCAGCAATTTTTTGAGCAGGGCGTGCAGATCGACAAAATCGTCGTCGGTTCGGGCAGCTCGGGTACGCACGGCGGTTTGCTGGCAGGTTTTCTCGGCAACCGCATCAACATTCCTATCGTCGGCATAGGTGTGAGCCGTGACCCGGTGGATCAGGACCCCTTGGTACACAAGGAGGCGCAGGCCGTGAGTGATCTGCTGGGCCTCAGTATGACCGTGCCGCGTGAGGCTGTCGTGAGTTTTGGCGACTGGTGGCGGCCCAAATACTCGGTACCCAACCAGGCGATGGTTGAGGCCGTGCAGATGCTGGCGCGCACCGAGGCGATTTTGCTGGACCCGGTCTATACCGGGAAAATCATGGCCGGCCTGATTGGCCTTGCGCGCAAGGGGTACTTTGCAAAAAACGAGAACGTGCTGTTTATCCATACCGGTGGTGCACCGTCTTTACATGCCTATGAGGCCGAGGTGCTAGGTCTGAAGGACTTGCCGGGCTGAGATCGTTGCCGGAATGAGGGATTCACCCGAGAGCGCTTTTGGGTAGCTGCGGCGTAAACTGGCTTGGCCTCCTGACCGTTGTCGCGGTGCCGCAGGGGGCAAGGAGACGCACTTGCAGCCAACCAACGTAGCCAAGCCCTCGTATTTCCACAAGGTCGTCGATTGCCAGTGGGCCTGTCCGGCCCACACCCCCGTTCCCGAATACATACGCCTGATTGGCCAGGGTCGCTACAGCGATGCCTACATGGTCAACTGGGTGTCCAATGTGTTTCCCGGCATTCTGGGCCGTACCTGCGATCGGCCGTGCGAGCCGGCATGCCGACGCAGCCGGGTCGAGGAGGGCGGCGGCGAACAGCCCGAGCCGGTGGCGATTTGCCGGCTCAAGCGTGTTGCGGCTGATATGAAAGACGATGTCAGCAAACGCATGCCCAAGCTGTCGCCGAAAAACGGCAAACGTATCGCCTGCATAGGTGCCGGCCCGGCTTCATTGACCGTGGCGCGTGACCTTGCGCCGCTGGGTTACGAGGTCACGGTGTTTGATGGCGAGGCCAAGGCCGGCGGTTTTATCCGCACACAAATCCCGCGTTTTCGCCTGCCCGAATCAGTGATTGATGAAGAAACCGGTTACATCCTGGACCTGGGCGTGATTTTCAAAAGCGGCCAGCGTATCGAATCGATGAAGGGCCTGCTGGAGGATAAAACCGATGGCGGTTACGACGCGGTGTTTGTGGGCTGCGGCGCACCGCGCGGGCGCGACCTGGTGCTTCCCGGCCGCAGGGATATTACGGACAACATCCACATCGGCATCGACTGGCTGGCGTCCGTGTCCTTCGGTCACATCACAAGCATAGGCAAACGTGTGATTGTGCTGGGGGGCGGTAACACGGCGATGGACTGCTGCCGGTCGGCGCGGCGCCTGGGCGGCAGCGACGTGAAAGTGATTGTGCGCAGTGGCTTCGACGAGATGAAAGCCTCGCCCTGGGAAAAAGAAGATGCCCAGCACGAGGGTATTCCCATCATCAACTTTCACGTGCCCAAATCGTTTGAACACACCCATGGTCAATTGACCGGCATGACTTTCGAAGTGGTCAAGGCGGTGTATGACGCAGAGGGCAAACGCAGCCTGGTGCCTACCGGCGAGCCGGATGTGCTGGTTGAATGCGATGCCGTGCTGATCGCCGTGGGCCAGGAGAATGCTTTCCCCTGGATAGAACGTGACAGCGGCATCAGCTTCGACAAACACGGTTTGCCGGTGCTGGGCAAAGACACTTTCCAGTCCACGGTGAACAAGGTCTTTTTTGGCGGGGACTCGGCCCTGGGCCCGAAAAACATCATCACGGCGGTGGCGCACGGGCACGAGGCGGCGGTGTCAATCGATCGTTTTCTCAATGGCGAAGACATTCGCCAGCGGCCGGATCCCATGACCAATTTGATGTCCACCAAAATGGGCATCCATGAGTGGAGTTATGACAACGACACATCGAACGACGCGCGTTTCAAGGTGCCTTGGGCCAAGGCCGAGGTGGCGCTGGCGAATATCCGGGTGGAGGTAGAGCTGGGCTTTGATGCGGCCACGGCCTTCAAGGAAGCCGGGCGCTGTCTGAACTGCGACGTGCAGACGGTGTTCACCGCACCGGCCTGTATCGAGTGTGATGCCTGTGTCGATATCTGTCCCATGGATTGCATCAGTTTTACCAACAACGGCGACGAGGCCGACTTGCGCACCCGCCTGAAAGCGCCGGCGCTGAACCTGGCGCAAGACCTGTATGTTTCGGGTGAACTCAAGACCGGGCGTGTCATGGTCAAGGACGAAGATGTTTGCCTGCATTGCGGCCTGTGCGCCGAGCGCTGTCCGACCGGCGCCTGGGACATGCAGAAGTTTTTGTTGCAGACCACACAAGCCGGGCCGGCCTGCCGTGATGCAGGCAAACCTGTGGTTCGCGCAGGAGGGGTTCCCGCATGAAAAGAATAGAAGCCGTCAACGACTTTGTCATCAAGTTTGCCAACGTCAATGGCTCGGGCTCGGCCTCGGCCAATGAGTTGTTTGCCAAGGCCATTTTGCGCATGGGCGTGCCGGTCAGCCCGCGCAATATTTTCCCCAGCAACATCCAGGGCCTGCCGACCTGGTATGAGGCGCGTGTTTCCGACAAGGGTTACCAGGGCCGGCGCGGCGGCATCGACATGATGGTGGCCATGAACCCGCAAACCTGGGACGCCGATCTGGCCGAACTGGAGCCGGGCGGTTACCTGTTTTACGACAGCACGCGGCCCTTGCCTCCGGAGAAATTTCGCAACGACATTAATGTCATCGGCATGCCGCTGACGGAGATTTCCAATGCGGTGTATTCAGACCCGCGCCAGCGCCAGCTGTTCAAAAACATTATTTATGTGGGGGCGCTCTCGGTGCTGTTGCAGATAGAAGCCGAGGTACTGGAAAAACTGTTTGCCGAGCAGTACAAGGGCAAAGAGAAGTTGCTGGCTTCCAATGTGCAGGCCTTGCACCTGGGGCGCGACTTCGCCAGCGAACACCTGCAGGCGCCGCTGGGTATTCGAGTGCAGCGCAGCGACAAGGTGGGCGACAAGATATTTGTCGATGGCAACAGCGCTGCGGCGCTGGGCTGTGTGTATGGCGGCGCCACCGTGGCGGCCTGGTACCCGATCACACCGTCCTCGTCGGTGGCGGAGGCCTTTCAGTCTTATTGCGCCAAATACAGGGTGGACCCCGCGACCGGCCAGCACAACTACGCCATCGTGCAGGCCGAAGACGAAATCGCCTCCATAGGCATGGTGGTAGGCGCCGGCTGGAACGGCGCGCGCGCCTTCACCACCACCTCTGGCCCCGGTGTGTCGCTGATGACGGAGTTCTTGGGACTGGCCTACTTTGCCGAGATACCGGTCACCATCATCAATGTGCAGCGCGGCGGGCCTTCCACCGGCATGCCGACCCGTACCCAGCAGGCCGACCTGATCTCTTGCGCGTATGCCTCGCATGGCGACACCAAACATGTGCTGCTGCTGCCCGAAGACCCGCATGAGTGTTTTGAACATGCGGCGGCGGCGCTGGACCTGGCGGACCGGCTGCAAACGCCGGTGTTTGTGATGACCGACCTGGACATAGGCATGAACCAGCGCCTGTGCGAACCCTTCAACTGGGACGACAGCCGCAGCTATGACCGCGGCAAGGTTATGACGGCCGAGGAACTGGAGGCCGGCAAGGACTTTGGCCGTTACAAGGATGTCGATGGCGACGGCATCCCGTGGCGCACCTTGCCCGGCACACATCCGACCAAGGGCAGTTATTTCACGCGCGGCACCACGCGCAATGCCTATGCGCAATATTCCGAACGCGGCCCGGACTACATCTACAACGTGCAGCGGCTGTTGAGAAAGTTCGAGACCGCCGCCACGCTGGTGCCGCAGCCAGTGCTGCGTCCCGCCGTGCGCAAGACCCGGCTGGGTGTTATTTATTTCGGCTCCACCAGTCCCGCCATGCATGAGGCGCTGGACGTGCTGGGCGAAGCCGGCATCCATCTGGACGCCATGCGCTTGCGAGCCTTTCCGTTTCCGGCCAGTGTCACGCAGTTCCTGGCCGAACACGATCAGGTGTTTGTGGTCGAACAAAACCGCGATGCACAAATGCACTGCCTGCTGGTCAACGAGCTGGATATTGATCCGGCGCGACTGGTGCGGGTACTGCATTACGACGGCACGCCCATCACCGCACGATTCATCACCCAGGCCATCTCGCAACATCTGCAGGCCGATGGGGTGAACCCGCCGAACATGTCGAAAGCGAGCGCATCATGACCTACCTGGCGAAACCGCGGCTGCACCACCCCTCCTTGACCGAGAACAAGGTCGGCTACACCCGGCGCGATTACGAAGGGAAAATCTCCACGCTGTGCGCGGGCTGCGGCCACGACTCGATCTCGGCCGCCATCATCCAGGCCTGCTGGGAGCTGGATATCGAGCCGCACCGCGTCGCCAAACTTTCGGGCATTGGCTGCAGCTCCAAGACGCCGGATTATTTTCTCGGTGCATCCCATGGCTTCAACACCGTGCATGGCCGCATGCCCTCGGTGCTGACAGGCGCCAACCTGGCCAACCGCGAGTTGCTGTATCTGGGTGTGTCGGGCGATGGCGATTCGGCGTCGATTGGCCTGGGCCAGTTCGCCCATGCGATGCGGCGCGGTGTCAACATGGTCTACATCGTTGAGAACAACGGCGTCTACGGCCTGACCAAGGGGCAGTTTTCGGCTACGGCGGACCAGGGTTCAAAAAGCAAGAAAGGTGTGGTCAACAGCGACAACCCGCTGGATCTTGTGGCCCTGGCGCTGCAACTGGGTGCCAGCTATGTGGCGCGCGGCTTTTCCGGCGACAAGGCGCAACTGGTGCCTTTGATCAAAGGGGCCATCGCGCACGGCGGAGCGGCCTTCATTGACATCGTCAGCCCCTGTGTGGCCTTCAACAACCATGCAGGCAGCACCAAGAGCTACGACTATGTGCGCGAGCACAATGAGGCGGTCAGCCGCATCGACTTCATCAGTGCGCGTGACGAGATCACCACCAGCTATGCACCGGGCGAGGTGGTCGAGGTGGTGCAACACGACGGCTCCAGCCTGCGTTTTCGCAAGCTGCGGGAGGACTACGATCCGACCGACCGGTATGCGGCCCTGAGCTACATGAATGCGCACCAGGCCCGCGGCGAGGTGGTCACCGGGCTGCTTTACCTGGACCCGCTGGCGACCGATTTGCATGTGGCGCTGAACACCAGCGAGACGCCGCTGAACCGGCTGGACGCCAGCTCGCTGTGCCCGGGTGCGCAGGCCCTGGACAAGGTCAACCAATCCCTGCGCTGAGTTGTCTCTCGACAGGAGGGCCACCATGGCTGAACGTACCGTGTTTCAATCCATCCCGCACCGGCATGTGGTCAGCCTGCCGCCGCAGGCCAACGTCTGGGAGGCTGCCTGTGTCATGACCCGGGCCAACTGCGGCAGCGTGCTGATCATCGATGCAACTGGCGTCATGCAGGGCATCCTGACCGAGCGCGACCTGATGACCCGCGTGCTGGCCAAGTCCCTGGATGCCGCGAAGACGCTGGTGTCCGAGGTGATGACGCACCACCCGCAATGTGTCCCGCCCGAGATGACCGTGTCGGATGCCGTGCTGATCCTGCTGGAGCGCGGCTTCCGGCATCTGCCGATTGTTTCTTCGGCCGGCCAGATCCTGGGTGTTTTTTCTATCCGTGATGCCTTGCCGCGCGAGATTGACAGCGCCGCCAGCCTGGCTGAATTTCGGGATTCGCTCAACGATGCGCTGGGTTGAGCGCAGGCGGGCTGCCTAAGAGGCCTAACCGCCGCTTGTGCCGGGATCGCGTTTGGCGCGTGCGCGGGCCAGGGCGGCTTCGATCACGGCGCGCTTCTTGTCGATCACGGCCGGATCGGTGTGTTGTGTGTGGGCCGGCAGGTCGGCGAGCTTGGCCTGCGCCTTTTCTTCAAGCCGTTTATCATTCTCGTCCTTGCTGCGTATGCGCCGTAAGCTATGGATTTCATAGCGGGTTCTGGCCAGAACGGCGTCGGGCTCTGACCAGGCTGCCCAGCCGGTGCGCTCGCCCGTAACGTTTTCCAGGCTGATGCAATCGACCGGGCACACCGGGATGCACAACTCGCAGCCGGTGCAGTAGGGCTCAATGACGGTATGCATCATCTTGTTGCTGCCCAGGATGGCGTCCGTTGGGCAGACGGGCAGGCACAGGGTGCAGCCTATGCACCAGGCTTCGTCGATGACGGCGACCGAACGTGGGCCTTCGCTGCCGTTGGCGGGGTTCAGGGGCAGGGCGGGCAGGCCGGTGATGGCTGCAAGGCGCTCAACGCCTTCTGCGCCGCCGGGAGGGCACTGGTTGATGGCGGCCTCGCCGGCCGCAACAGCCTGCGCGTAGGCCGCGCAGTCGGGGTAGCCGCAGCGCGTGCACTGCGTTTGCGGCAGTGCAGCGTGGATGCGGCTGAAGAGAGTGCTTTGGTCCGTGGCGTTCACCCGGCTATTGTCGGGCAGTCCGCCTGGTGCGCTTCAACAATTAGCTGCTGCTTGCTGTCTTTGCCGTTGCGCGTTTGCCGGCGGACCGCACGGCTGTTTTGGCCGGCGCGCTGGCAACCGGTTTGGCCGTTGGCTTGACGGTGGCGCGGGTAGCGGGTTTTGCTACTTTTTTGATAGCTGGTTGCGCACGTTTTACCTGGGCTGGAGCCTGGTTATGCGCAAGAATGAAGGCTTTGATCTCCGGGTAGACCAGTTCGCGCCAGCGGCGGCCGCTGAAAATGCCGTAGTGGCCGGCACCCTTGACTTCAAAGTGTGTTTTCTGGCCAGCCGGTACGCCGCTGCACATGTCGAGTGCTGCGCGGGTCTGGCCTGAGCCTGAAATGTCGTCCAGCTCGCCTTCTACGGTCATCACGGCGGTGGTCTTGATGTCGCCGGGTTTGACGCGCTCGACTTTGCCGTCCACCGATTTGACGTCCCAGGTGCCGTTGACGAGCTGGAACTCCTGGAACACGGTTTTGATGGTTTCCAGGTAGTAATCGGCGTCCATGTCAAGCACGGCGTTGTACTCGTCGTAGAACTTGCGGTGTACTTCAGCACTGGCATCGTCGCCCGCGACCAGGTGCTTGAAATAGTCGAAGTGGCTCTTGGCATGGTGGTCCGGGTTCATGGCCACAAAACCGGTGTGCTGCAAAAAGCCCGGGTAGACGCGGCGCCCGGCACCGGCAAAGTTGCTGGGCACGCGGTAAATCACATTGTTTTCAAACCACTCGTAGCTCTTGTTCATGGCCAGGTTGTTGACGGCGGTTGGCGACTTGCGCGCATCGATGGGGCCGCCCATCATGGTCATGGACAGCGGCGTGGTTTCGCCGCGCGAGGCCATCAGGGAAATGGCTGCAAACACCGGAACGGTGGGCTGGCATACGCTGATGACGTGGCAGTTGCCGTAGATTTCCTGCAGGTGGCGGATGAACTCCTGCACATAGTTGACATAGTCATCAAGGTGGAACTCGCCGTCGGACAGGGGTACGGTGCGTGCGTTTTTCCAGTCGGTGATATAGACCTTGTGGTCTTTCAGCATGGTCTTGACGGTGTCGCGCAGCAAGGTGGCGTAGTGGCCGGACAGGGGAGCCACGATCAGCACTGCAGGCTGACCCTTGAGTTTTGCGAGCGTGGCGGTGTCATCGGAGAAGCGCTTGAAGCGGCGCAGCTCGCAAAACGGCTTGTCGATTTCAACCCGTTCGTGAATGGCAATATTGGTGCCGTCCACATCGATGGTCTGGATGTCGAAGGCCGGCTTTTCGTAGTCCTTGCCGAGCCTGTAAATCAGGCTGTAACCGGCGGCCATGCGCTGGGCAAACGGGTTTTGCCCCATGGGCGACAGGGGATTGCCGTAGAGCTTTGCCGCGGCTTGTGCAAAGTCAACAAAGGGTTCCATCAGCGTGCGCTGGGTTTCATAAACTTGATACAGCATGGGCAAACCTTGGGAAGTTCTGGTTTAAATTAATAAGCAAACAGATTATGTTGCAGTGCAATATAACAGGCGCTGGCCGCACCAGATTGAGGATAACTACCAATTCAATGGCCGAACAAGGGCGTTTTTAACGCTGTCGCGTCCCGGCGGCCACTTTTGCCGCTTTCTGGTGCACTAAATGGTCGTCCATGCCTTGTCCTCTGCTGACCCGGTTTTATCTGAACGGCTTAACATTCCAGCATTACAAATGCCCCGCAATATCAACAGATATGGGGCGCGCTTCCCTGATTACTACACCGCCCCAGGAAAATGACCATGCTTCCCATCCATGACACCACCGCCATAGAGCGCATTGCCTCCCTCAGGAAATCCGACCGGATGCCGGTGCTGTTCCTGGGCCACGGCAGCCCCATGAACGCGATTGGCGATAACGAGTACAGGCGCAGCTGGCAGGCGCTGGGGGCTGAGTTCGGCTCGAGAATGCCAAGGCCGCAGCTGATCCTGTGCATCTCGGCCCACTGGCTGACCGAGGGCTGGTGGCTGACCGGAATGGACAAGCCCAAAACCATCCATGACTTCGGCGGTTTCCCGCAGGAGCTGTTTGACCAGCAGTACCCCGCGCCCGGTGACACGGCAGCGGCGCAGGCCATCAGCCATCTGGTCCGGCAGCGCGCCTCGGCGCCGCTGGGCCTTGACATGAACGAATGGGGCCTGGACCACGGCACCTGGTCGGTGCTCAAGCCCATGTTCCCGGATGCCGACATACCGGTGATCCAGCTCAGCATGGACTACAGCCGTGCGCCCGAGGAGCATTACGCGCTGGCGCGGCAGCTGATGGCGCTGCGCGACCGCGGAGTGCTCATCGTGGGCAGCGGCAACATCGTGCACAACCTGCGCCAGATGCAGCGCGGCGCGTCCGGCAACCAGGCCTACGACTGGGCGCTGGAGTTTGACCAGACGATTGGCGGCTACCTGCAGCAGGGCAACCTGGCGGCTTTGCAGAATTTCCAGAAACTGGGGCAGGTGGCCAAAATGGCGCACCCAACCCACGAGCACTACCTGCCCCTGCTGTATGCGGCAGGCGCCGTGGATGCGAAGGAGCCGATGCGGTTTTTCAACACCAACTTCCAGGGTGGCTCGATTTCCATGCGCTCCGCCATCTGGGGATGAGTTGAGGTCGCTATATTTTTGATAGCTGGCTGCGCTTGCTAATCAAGGGTCAAGGGCCGATTTAATGTAAAAAACCGCCTTTTGGGGCGGTTTTTTGTTGCCTGAAAGGCTGTTTTCAGGCGTTCAGGGCTCCGGCAGGCGCCGGAAACGCCGGGTCAGATGACCTTGGCAATCGATGCGCAGACGTAATCGATGTTTTTGCTGTTCAGCGCAGCCACGCACATACGGCCGGTGTCGGTGCCGTAAATGCCGAATTCGCTGCGCAGGCGCACCATCTGGTCCTTGTTCAAACCCGAGTAGCTGAACATGCCGATCTGCGTGGTGATGAAGCTCATGTCCTGCTTGACGCCGGCGGCTTTCAGGCCGTCGACCAGCTTCTGGCGCATGGCCTTGATGCGCACGCGCATCTCGGTCAGTTCCTGCTCCCACTGCGCGCGCAGGGCGGGCGTATTCAGCACGGTTGCGACGACAGTGCCGCCGTGGATTTGCGGGTTGCTGTAGTTGGCGCGAATGACCAGCTTGAGGTTGGACAGCACGCGGTCGGCCTCTTCCTTGTTTTCGCACAAAACGGACAGCGCGCCCACGCGCTCACCGTAGAGGCTGAAGCTTTTGGAAAACGACGTCGATACAAAAAAGCACAGGCCGGCGGCGACAAACTTGCCGACCACGGCGCCGTCCTCCTTGATGCCGTGGCCGAAGCCCTGGTAGGCCATGTCGAGGAAAGGCGTGAGCTTGCGGGCCTTGACGACGGCAATCACTTCATCCCACTGCGCGGCGGTGATATCGTAGCCGGTCGGGTTGTGGCAGCAGGCGTGCAGTACCACGATGGTGCCGGCTTCGGCGGCATTCAGGGCGGCCAGCATGCCTTCGAAATTGACACCGCGTTTGGCTGCGTCGTAGTAGGGGTGGGTTTCAACGACAAAACCGGCCTGGGTGAACAGGGCGCGGTGGTTTTCCCAGCTCGGGTCGGAAATCAGCACCTTGGCAGTGGGCAGCAGCTTTTTCAGGAAGTCGGCGCCGATTTTCAGGCCGCCGGTGCCGCCAATGCCCTGGGCGGTGGCCACGCGGCCGCTTTTGACAGGCTCGCTGTCGGCGCCGAACACCAGCGACTTGACGGCAGCGTCATAGGCGGCAATCCCGTCGATCGGCAGATAGCCGCGTGCCTTGGGGGATTCCATCATCAGTTTTTCGGCAGCCTGCACGCAGGCCAGCAGGGGGAGCTTGCCGTTGTCGTCGTAATACACGCCCACGCCCAGGTTGACCTTGTTGGGGTTGGTGTCGGCATTGAATTGCTCGTTGAGACCCAGGATGGGGTCGCGTGGGGCCATTTCGACTGCGGTAAACAAAGACATGGATATCCTTAAAAAGTAAAAAAGTCGTATGCTGCTCGGTTGCTCTCAATTTTAGCGGGGCTTGACAGAGGTTTTTATGCCAGAAGCTTTGGAAATCATTACTGATACCTTTGATTCACCCAATTCACCGCCTGCGGGCACGTTTGCCACCTTTCCCGACTCGCCGTTCGAGCTGTTCCAGCCCTATATGCCCGCAGGCGACCAGCCCGTGGCGATTGAAAAGCTGGTCGAGGGTGTCAATGACGGTGAGGTGTTCCAGACCCTGCTGGGCGTGACGGGCTCCGGCAAGACCTACACCATGGCTAATGTGATCGCGCGCCTGGGGCGTCCGGCCATTGTGTTTGCGCCCAACAAGACGCTGGCGGCGCAGCTTTACAGTGAGTTTCGCGAGTTTTTCCCGAAAAACGCGGTGGAATATTTCGTCAGTTATTACGACTATTACCAGCCCGAGGCCTATGTGCCGCAGCGTGACCTGTTCATCGAAAAGGACTCGGCGATCAACGAGCACATAGAGCAGATGCGCCTGTCGGCCACCAAAAGCGTGCTGGAGCGCCGCGACACCATCATTGTCGGCACGGTCAGCGCCATTTACGGCATTGGCGCGCCCGAGGATTACACGCAGATGCGTTTTATCGCCCGCGTCAGCGACAAGATGGGGCAGCGTGACGTGATTTCGCGCCTGATCCGCATGCAGTACTCGCGTAATGACCAGGACTTTTCACGCGGCACCTTCAGGGTGCGCGGCGATGTGATTGATGTTTTCCCGGCCGAGCATTCCGAACTGGCGCTGCGCATAGAGCTGTTTGATGACGAGATCGAGTCTCTGCAGCTGTTTGACCCGCTGACGGGCCGTATCCGGCAAAAGGTGCCGCGTTTTGTGGTCTACCCGAAAAGCCACTACGTGACGCCGCGTGACAAGGTCATGATGGCGGTTGAAACCATCAAGCTGGAACTGTCCGAGCGTGTGGCCCAGTTCATTTCGGAAGGCAAGCTGGTCGAAGCGCAGCGCATCGAGCAGCGCACGCGCTTTGACCTGGAAATGCTCAGCGAAATCGGCCATTGCAAGGGCATCGAAAACTACACCCGCCATTTGAGCGGTGCGGCGCCGGGTTCGCCGCCGTCCACACTGTGCGACTACCTGCCGAAGGATTCTGTGATGTTCCTGGACGAGAGCCACGTCATGATCGGCCAGCTCAATGCCATGTACAACGGCGACCGGGCACGCAAGACCACGCTGGTGGAATACGGCTTTCGCCTGCCCAGCGCGCTGGACAACCGTCCGCTCAAGTTTGAAGAATTTGAAACCAAGATGCGGCAGGCGATTTTTGTCTCCGCCACCCCGGCCGCCTATGAGCAGGAGCACTCCGGCCAGGTGGTCGAGCAGGTGGTGCGCCCCACCGGCTTGGTGGATCCGGAGGTTGAAGTCCGGCCAGCGACCAACCAGGTGGATGACGTCCTGCAGGAAATCCGCATACGCGTGGATAAAAACGAGCGTGTGCTGATCACGACGCTGACCAAACGCATGGCCGAGCAGCTGACCGATTACCTGACGGACAACGGTGTAAAAGTTCGTTACCTGCACAGCGATGTGGACACGGTCGAACGCGTGGAGATCCTGCGTGACCTGCGCCTGGGCGCCTTTGACGTGCTGGTGGGCATCAATTTGCTGCGTGAGGGCCTGGATATTCCCGAGGTGTCGCTGGTGGCCATCCTGGACGCCGACAAGGAAGGCTTTTTGCGCGCCGAGCGCAGCCTGATCCAGACCATTGGCCGGGCCGCGCGCAACCTGAACGGCAGGGCGATTTTGTACGCTGACCGGATCACCGACTCAATGAAAAAAGCCATGGGCGAGACCGAGCGCCGGCGCAACAAGCAGATTGCGTTCAACCTGGAGCACGGCATCACGCCGCGCAGCGTGGTCAAGCGCATCAAGGACCTGATCGACGGGGTCTACAGCGAAAAATCCGGCAAGGAAGCGGACAAACTGCAGATGCAAAAGGCGCTGGTCGAGGACATGAGTGAGAAAGACATCGCGCGCGAGATCAAGCGGCTTGAAAAGCAGATGGTCGAGCACGCGAAAAACCTCGAGTTTGAAAAGGCCGCCAAGTTCAGGGACCAGTTGCATGTCCTCAAGGAGCAGGCTTTTGGCGCGCCCGGAACGGACAATGTGGTGCCGCTGCCTGCTGCGGGCTCGAACCGGGGCTGATGCCATATTTGCACCTATTTGGTGCAAAGTTAAGGTGCTTCTACGGGTTAGCCCGCACTTTTTTGGCTGCTCCGCAGCATCGAACAGTCGTCGGTGGTATACTTGACGAATTCAGTCAGGAACACTTACATAACAAAAAGCCCCCGCGATGCACGGTTGACTGGCCTGGGCGGCTGGAGGAAGAGTTCCCTGGGAGCCACAAGTTTTCAGGGCCACAACGAAAGTTGATGACAGTCAAGCCATTTAAAGGAGCTTGTTATGCGCCTCACAACCAAAGGCCGCTTTGCGGTCACTGCCATGATTGATCTGGGTCTGCGCCAGAACAATGGCCCTGTCACCCTGGCTGCCATCAGCCAGCGCCAGCAAATTTCCCTGTCTTATCTTGAGCAGTTGTTCGGCAAGCTTCGCCGCCATGAACTGGTCGAGTCCACCCGTGGGCCGGGCGGCGGTTACACCTTGGGCCGCAAGGCTTCCGACATCACCGTAGCTGACATCATTGTGTCGGTCGATGAACCCATTGACGCCACGCAATGCGGCGGCAAGGAAAACTGTCTGGGTGAAGCCGGCCGCTGCATGACGCACGAGCTGTGGGCATCGCTGAACAGCCGCATGGTCGAGTTTCTGGATTCCGTGACCTTGCAAAAGCTGGTTGAAGACCAGTTGGCCAAAGGCGTGGTGATCGAGAACACCCCCATGGTGAAAAAGGCCATTTTTACAGCGCCTGTGGCCAAGCCCATGCGCGTGAATGCGCCGAATTCCGTGTTCGCTTTGGGTAATGCCTTTTCAAAATCCTGATCGTGGTGGGGCTCTCGGTGAGCCCTGCCGGTTTTGACCTGCCTGCATTACCCCTGTTTTTTTAAGAAGCTGCCAGCCAGCCGTTCATATTAAAGAGCTAGCCAGATGGAAACTCCACATTTCCCCATTTACATGGACTACAGCGCCACGAACCCGTGCGACCCGCGGGTGGTGGATGCCATGATTCCCTGGTTGCGCGAGCATTTCGGCAATCCGGCATCGCGTAGCCATGCCTGGGGCTGGGAAGCAGAAGCCGCGGTTGAAAAAGCCCGCGAGCAGATTGCCGACCTGATTGGCGCGGATCCGCGCGAGATTGTCTGGACCAGCGGCGCGACCGAGTCCAACAACCTTGCGCTCAAGGGCGCAGCGCATTTCTACAAGAGCAAAGGCAAGCACATCATCACGGTCAAGACCGAGCACAAGGCTGTGCTGGACACCTGCCGTGAGCTGGAGCGCCAGGGTTTCGAGGTGAGCTATCTTGACGTGCAGGCCGATGGCTTGCTCGATCTGGATGTGCTCAAGGCCGCCATCCGGCCCGACACCATCCTGGTCAGCGTGATGTTCGTCAACAACGAAATCGGCGTGATCCAGGACATCGCCGCGATAGGCGCCCTGTGCCGTGAAAAGGGCATTATTTTCCACGTCGATGCGGCGCAGGCGACCGGCAGGGTAGATATCGACCTGGCGACTTTGCAGGTGGACCTGATGAGCCTGACCTCGCACAAGACCTACGGACCCAAGGGCATAGGCGCGCTGTACGTGCGCCGCAAGCCGCGCGTTCGCCTGGAAGCGCAAATGCACGGCGGCGGCCATGAGCGCGGCATGCGTTCGGGTACGCTGCCGACGCACCAGTGCGTGGGCATGGGCGAGGCCTACCGCATCGCCAAGGCTGAAATGCACGAAGAGAACAAGCGCATCCGGGTCCTGCATGAGCGCATGCTCAATGGCCTGAAGGATGTCGAGGAAGTTTTCCTCAACGGCCATGCCGACAAGCGTGTTCCGCACAACCTGAACATGAGCTTCAACTACGTCGAGGGCGAATCGCTGATCATGGGCATCAAGGGCCTTGCCGTGTCGAGCGGGTCGGCCTGCACCTCGGCAAGCCTGGAGCCCAGCTATGTGTTGCGTGCCCTGGGCCGCAGCGACGAACTGGCACACAGCAGCTTGCGCATGACGATTGGCCGCTGGAGCACCGAAGAAGAGATTGATTACGCGGTCGCCACTATCAAGGAAAACGTGGCCAAGCTGCGTGAGCTCTCCCCGCTGTGGGAGATGTTCAAGGATGGTGTGGACCTGTCCACCATCCAGTGGGCTGCTCACTAGGCAGCATTGGCGCAGCGCAAACAGCTTTAAGAGGTACACAAAATGGCATACAGCGAAAAAGTGGTAGACCACTATGAACACCCCCGCAATGTCGGCTCCTTCGAAAAGGGCGACGAAACGGTAGGCACCGGCATGGTCGGCGCCCCCGCTTGCGGCGACGTGATGAAGTTGCAGATCAAGGTCAACCCGGTCACCGGCGTGATCGAGGACGCACGCTTCAAGACTTACGGCTGCGGCTCGGCGATTGCCTCCAGCTCGCTCGTGACCGAGTGGGTCAAGGGCAAAACGCTGGACGAAGCAGCAAGCATCAAGAACAGCGCCATCGCTGAAGAGTTGGCCTTGCCGCCCGTCAAGATTCACTGCTCCATCCTGGCGGAAGACGCCATCAAGGCCGCTGTGAATGATTACAAGCAAAAACACGCGCAAGCTGTTGCGGCGTGAGCTGCTCAAGGCAACGTGAACTGATTTTCGGGTGATCCAATGTCCGTAACCCTTACCGACGCCGCAGCCCGCCACGTGACCCGCTACATGACCAAGCGCGGCAAGGGTGTGGGCGTGCGCTTGGGCGTCAAGACCACTGGCTGCTCGGGCCTGGCTTACAAGCTTGAGTATGCCGACGAGATCGCACCCGAAGACGTGGTGTTTGAAGACAATGGCGTCAAGGTGCTGGTCGATCCCAAAAGCATGGCCTATATCGATGGCACCAAGCTTGATTTTGTGCGCGAAGGCCTGAACGAAGGCTTCAAGTTCATCAACCCCAATGAGCGCGACCGCTGCGGGTGTGGAGAAAGCTTCCGGGTTTGATTTTTGTGTGCAAAGCTACTGCGCGGCCGTCATGCGTCGTTGCGCAGTGCTCGAAATCCTCACGTACCTGAGTACGTTCCGGTTTCTGCGCGCTGAGCGCCTAGCCTGACTTCCGCTCGCTACGCTTTCCATCACAAAAATTTCCTGCCCAGCGTGCCTTCCCTCCAATCCAACGATTTCGAACTCTTTGACCTGCCTGTGCAATTTGCACAGGACCCGGCCGCCCTCGACGCGCGCTGGAAAGAGCTGCAGCGCGAGGCGCATCCCGACCGGTTTGCCGCGCAGGGCGCCGCAGCCCAGCGCGTGGCCCTGCAGTGGTCGGTGCGCATCAACGAGGCATACCAGCGGCTACGGAATCCCCTGAAGCGGGCCAGCTATTTGTGCGAGCTGCATGGCGCACCGATCAATGCGGAGACCAATACCGCCATGCCGGCTGATTTCCTGATGCGGCAAATGGAGTTGCGGGAAGCGCTCGATGATGCCGAAACCATTGAAGATCTGGATGAAATAGCCTCCCGGTCGGCGTCCAACGGGCGCGAGCAGCTATCAAAAATAGAGCAAATGATTGACGTCAAAAAAGATTTCCAGGCGGCGGCCCAGCAGGTCAGAAGCCTTATGTTTATAGAGCGTTTTGCCAGCGAGGTCGATGCGCGCATCGACCAACTGGGACAATAAGCACGAGTCCCCCCAAGAAAACGACATGGCACTTCTCCAGATATCCGAACCCGGCCAGACGCCGGACCCACACCAGCGACGCATTGCCGTTGGCATAGACCTCGGCACCACACATTCGCTGGTCGCCAGCGTGCGCAATGGCGTGTCCGAATGCCTTCCCGACGCTGAAGGCCGTGTGATCCTGCCCAGCGTGGTGCGCTACCTTGATGCGGAGCGCCGCCAAATCGGCTTTGAGGCTCTGGCCGCGCAGGTCGAGGACCCACGCAATACCATTTCTTCCGTCAAGCGCCTGATGGGGCGTGGCATTAACGACATAGGCAACCGCTCACAGTTGCCCTACCAGTTGATCGACAAACCCGGCATGGTCACGCTGCAAACCGTTGCCGGCGAGAAAAGCCCGGTCGAGATCAGCGCTGAAATTCTCGCCACCTTGCGTTTCCGGGCAGAAGACACCTTTGATGAGGACATCTACGGCGCGGTCATCACCGTGCCCGCGTACTTTGACGACGCCCAGCGCCAGGCCACCAAGGATGCCGCGCAACTGGCGGGCCTGAATGTTCTGCGCCTGATCAACGAGCCCACGGCGGCTGCGATCGCCTATGGCCTGGACAACGCCAGTGAGGGCATTTACGCCATTTACGACCTGGGCGGTGGAACCTTCGATATTTCCATCCTGCGCCTGACGCAGGGCGTGTTTGAGGTGGTGGCCACCGGTGGCGACTCCGCACTGGGCGGTGATGACTATGACCGTGCGCTGGTCGAGTGGACGCTGGCCAAGGCTGGCCTGGCTGCTGATACCCTGACGCCCACCGACAAGGCGGCGCTGCTGCGCGCCGCACGCGCCTGCAAGGAGGCGCTGTCGGCCACAGGGTCTGTGCCGTTTTCGGTGCAACTTGCCAAGGCACAGCTTAATTTTGAAATGAAAGCGGAAGACTTTGAAACCGCTACGGCGCACCTTACCCAGCGCACGCTCGCTGCGGCACGCAAGGCCTTGCGTGATGCCGGACTGCTCAAGGACGAGGTTCAGGGTGTTGTGCTGGTGGGGGGGGCAACGCGCATGCCTCAGGTACGCAAGGCGGTTGCCAGTTTCTTCGGTCGTGAGCCGTTGACCAACCTCAATCCCGACGAAGTGGTGGCATTGGGCGCCGCGATTTCTGCCAACCAGCTGGCAGGCAACAATACCGGCGCCGACCTGCTGTTGCTTGATGTAATCCCCTTGTCACTCGGCATTGAAACCATGGGTGGACTGGTCGAGCGCATAGTGCCGCGCAACCAGACAATTCCCACAGCGATGGCGCAGGATTTCACCACTTACCAGGACGGCCAGACCGCACTGGCCCTGCATGTGGTGCAGGGCGAGCGCGACCTGGTGGCCGATTGCCGCAGCCTGGCCCGTTTTGAGCTGCGCGGCATACCGCCCATGGTCGCGGGCGCGGCGCGCATACGCGTGACTTTCACTGTCGATGCCGATGGCCTGCTCAGCGTCAGCGCGAAAGAGCAGGTCAGCGGCGTTGAAGCCCGCATTGACGTGAAACCGTCCTATGGCCTGTCGGACGAGGAAATTGCCCGCATGTTGCAGGACAGTTTTTCAACCGCCCAACAGGACGTGCAGGCACGCGCGCTGGCCGAGGCGCAGGTAGATGCGGACCGCATGATCCTGGCCACACAGAGCGCCTTGGCAGCAGACGCCGACCTGCTCAACCCGAATGAGCGGGCGCAGATTGACAGCCTGATGGCGGGCCTGGCCGATACGCGTACTCACGGCGATGCCGCAGCCATTGAAGCGGCGACCCAGGCGCTGGCCAAAGGCACGGAGGCCTTTGCCGCGCAACGCATGAACCGGGGCATCCAAAAAGCCCTGGCCGGAAAAAACATAGAGGCCGTCTAGGTGCTTGCCAGCCACAGGCCATAAAAGGACAGACAGCATGCCCATCATCAAGATATTGCCCCATCCCGAATATTGTCCGCAGGGCGCTGAAATAAGCGCGCCCGCCGGCACGTCCATTTGCGAGGCCCTGCTCGACAACAAGATCAATATCGAGCATGCGTGCGATATGAGCGCCGCCTGCACCACCTGCCATGTGGTGGTGCGCGCAGGCTTCAACTCGCTCAACGAGCCTGATGAGACCGAAGAAGACCTGCTCGACCGTGCCTGGGGCCTGGAGCCCAATTCGCGCCTGAGCTGCCAGGCCATCCTGGCGCAGGCGGACGTGACGGTGGAGATACCGAAGTACTCCATCAACCATGCCAAAGAGCTTCATTAGCCCCCACGCTCGGCACTGCGTGTCCTCGTTGCTCCCCGAGGGGGCTCGGTCGCCTTGGGGCGGCCCGGCGGCGACCCTTCATCGCTCCGTTACCATCACACAATGCGCCAAATTGTTCTAGACACTGAAACCACCGGTTTGTCCGCTGAAAACGGCGACCGCATTATTGAAATCGGCTGCGTTGAGCTGATGGCCCGCAAGCTGACAGGCAACAACAAACATTTCTACCTGAACCCCGGGCGCGACAGCCATGAGGATGCCCTCAAGGTTCACGGGATCAGCAATGAATTCCTGAAGGACAAACCGAAGTTCGCCGCCATTGCGGACGAATTGCTGGACTACCTTCAGGATGCCGAGATCATCATCCACAACGCGCCGTTTGACGTGAGTTTCCTGAACAAGGAGCTGGAGCTGATAGGCCGGCAGGGCATCAAGCACTGTGTGGCGAAGGTCACCGACAGCCTGATGATGGCCAAGGAGATGTTCCCGGGCAAACGCAACTCGCTGGATGCCCTGTGTGATCGCCTGGAAGTTGACAATTCAGGGCGTACGCTGCACGGCGCTTTGCTGGATGCCGAGCTGCTGGCTGATGTCTACATCAACCTGACACGCGGGCAAAACAGCCTGATGATGGATGTTGGTGGCGCGACGCAAACTGGAGAGGATCTGCCGGTCGTAGATCTGAGCAAGTTTGAGCTTCCCCTGCTTGTGGCCAATGAGCAGGAAATTGCCGATCACGAGAAGCTACTGGCCGATATCGACAAAGCCAGCAAAGGAAAAACGGTTTGGCGTGCTGTGCCGGCCTGATTTTTTTAAAAAAAACGGCATGAAACAGCATATAATCATAGGCTGACCGATAGGGCGGTTAGCTCAGGGGTAGAGCACTGCATTCACACTGCAGGGGTCGCAAGTTCGAAACTTGCACCGCCCACCATTAAGAAAAGAGACCTCACAAATGTTTGATTTGTGAGGTTTTTTTGTTTCTGGCTTCCTGGGGTGAAGTGCTGCCAGGCATGCCCTGATGACTTTTCGCTTGTCCCTCCTTGGTCAGGCAAGCGTGCTTCTTAACGGCAGGATAAGCCGGACGCATGTACCCGCCCCGGTTTTGCTTGAAATCATGAGCTTTCCGCCCATGTGGTGCGCGCGCTGGCGCATGCCCTGAAGTCCTTTTCCTGTGTGTGTTCCCTCGGGAATGTAGGCGATGCCTTTCCCGTTGTCGCGCACGTCCAGGATCATGTGGTTGGTCTGCGGATCAAACATGCATGCGACCTCAACGATGGAGGCTTGCGCGTGGCGTATCACATTGGCCAGGCATTCCTGGGCGATGCGCAGGGCCTGCTGGCTTTCCACTCCGCGCACTTCTTCAAGCTGGCGGCAGGGTTCAAGGTTCCAGATCATGTTGATGTTGAGCCTGTCGAGGGTATGCTGAAACCTGTAACGCAGGCCGCCCAGCGCTTCGACAATATTTTCATCGGCACCGTCCAGCGCATCCACCGTCATTTTCAGGTCGATCAGGCATTGCTCCAGCGCAAGGACCAGGTGCTGCTGCTCTGGAGCGCTGTTTTCCAGAGACGACAAAATCCCCACAATTTGCGAGCCGACGCCGTCGTGCAGATCCTGCGAAATACGGTGACGTTCCAGGGCTAATGCCAAAGCAACTTCATTTTGAATCGGGCCGTAGTCCGTGTCCGGCCCAAAAACAGAGGATGACTGAAAGTCTGATGCTGGGCCAGCCAGACTGGAAACTGAAGCGAACTTTCGGGTCACCAGATACCAGATGACAACTACACATATTGCGTACAGGTAGTCGGAGACCGTTGCATGGGTTCCAAATTGGCTCATCACCAGAACATGATTCAGGCCCAGGCCAAAACCAGCAAGGCATCCCGCCAGGACGAGCCAGCCGCGGGGGCTGTTAATGCCATGCATTCTGGTCGCCACAACCACGGTCAGCCATACCGCCGTGGCCAGATTGACTGTAGCCCAGACCTCGTACGCCCATGCCTGGCTGGCCTTGTTTGACAGGTCATCGGCATAAGCGCCGTACGACTGATACCAGTCCAGCACTGCAATGCCAACAACAGCCTGTGCCGCCAGTATCAGGCAGAACCTGAGCTGCGTGATGCCTGCGCAAGCCAGTAGCACAAAAGCGATGCCGATGATTGACAGCTGATAAAACAGATGCGCCGCGTAAGCAGCGTAGGCCGAAAGCGCCTGTCCTGCCAGCGGAGAACTAATCGCCAGGTGCCGCGACTCGGTGACCAGCAAATAAAGCAGCCACATGACAACCGTCACGCCCATGGCAAGGTCGTACAACCTGGGGCGGGCAGGTTGTGTTGCAGGGGGTGTTTTGGATGCAAGCATTGAAAGTGCCGTGCTGACCAGGCCTCCGGCCAGCACTGAAACTTTTTGGTTTATCGCCAGCATATGCAGCCCTAAATCAGCCCGCGATGGGCTGCAGAACTCACGGCCTGCGCCCGGTTATGGACATGCAGCTTGCCGTAAATGTGTTTGATATGGGTGTTGACTGTCTCGGCACTGATCTTGAGTTTTGAGCTGATTTCCACGCTGGTGTAGCCGGCGGTAATCATCGTCAGAACACATTTCTCGCGCTCGGATAACTGGTCTTTCTGGTGTCCATGCTCGGAGGAGGACACACCTTCGGCTGAGCTTTGCAGTTTCCGTAGAAGGCGCCGGGCAAGATTGGGCGTGATCGAGGCGCCGCCGTTTACAACCTGAAGCACCGCCTCCGGAAAATTGCCAAACCAGGAGTTCTTGACCAGATAGCCGGTGGCGCCCAGCTCAAAGGCGTGCAGTGCCTGTTGTTCGTCTTCCAGGACAGATATAACCACTGCTTCTGCATTGGGGTGCAGAACCTTCATGTATTTGATGAGATCAAAGCCGTTGCCATCACCCAGGTTAAGGTCGACCAGCATGACGTCGAATGCGTGCTGTGCGATCAGGTGCCGACCTTCGCGCAGGCTACCACCTTGTGCAACGATATCAGTGTGGACTTGACCCGTTTTCGTAGACACATTTCAGCTTCCAGTACGAAGCTGCTCGAATGCCAGCGGGCTCAGAAGGTCAAG
>NZ_JBHSRS010000006.1:0-799 GCF_042659145.1 Polaromonas aquatica
TGGCCGCCTGCCTTGCAAGTTTGGCGCGCGTGTTCGCCTGAAGCAGTTGCAGCTGCAGTTGACTAAGTTCCGGGCTGGCAATAGGGGTCCCCTCGTTTTCAGTGCAATAACTGGCGGTTCGCAAACCCAGCACTGGCGCGGGGGTGGTGTGGGTAGATCGTTGATTTCATTGCTTTACCTGTTCACTTTCAAATCCGGGATGCGTGGCGTCAATGCGTGATCGGTTTCATCCATCGGTGCCAGTTATCGGTGTTCCCTGAGATGGCAGGATTTGATCGGCATAACGGTCAACAGGAAAGCGAAACACGCCCCGCAGATTGATGCTTTCCAGTCTGGTGGGCGCAATTTTGCCGATCAGTTCCGGTGGANAAGCAGACTCAAGGCGTCGGCCACTGCTTGCATTTCGTCCACACGCTTGGCCTGTGCCGGACTGATCCGGCCGGTGTAAATGGCGCGTTTGAGGGCGTTGACCGCCTCGCCCCGGTTGAGCACTCGCCGCAATTCGTTGCGGAAGGCGTCTTTGACAAAGTAGTCCGCCAAAAATGCCGTGCGCAGTAGACGTCCCAATTGCACGCCAGCGTCATAGATCGGATCCCCTTGGGCCGCAGAGCCAAACCGCGCCAGAGCCGCCACCGCACTGGCGTGACCGCTCATGACCGAGGCCGCCAAGTGCACCAGGCTGTCCCAATGCTTTTCGATCAATGCAATGTCAACGGTTGCCTCGCACACAGCAGCGATTTCGGCGGGCACCTTGGTGCCGCGTGGCACGAACAGGTGACGCTGCTTGAGTTCCTTCAGC
>NZ_JBHSRS010000007.1:0-856 GCF_042659145.1 Polaromonas aquatica
CTCCACGCGAAGCACTACAGCGTGTACGGGCGCCGGAAGATGCATGCCCTGCTGAAGCGTGAGGGGTGGAAGATCGGCCGCGACCAGACCGAGCGTCTGATGCGGCTCGCCGGCGTGCGCGGGGTACGGAAATCAAAGCGCGTGTTCACCACACGCCCCAACAAAACGGCGGCACTGCCTGCCGATCTCGTCAACCGGAGATTCGCCGCTGACGGGCCGCGCAAGCTCTGGGTGTGCGACGTGACCTACGTCGCCACCTGGTCTGGGTTCGCCTATGTCGCGTTCGTCACTGACGTGTACTCGCGCAGAATCGTGGGCTGGAATGTCGCTGCGACGCTGAAATCAGAGATTCTGCCAATGCAGGCACTCGATATGGCTGCGTGGCAATCGGGCGGCAGGCTCGACGGGCTCATCCATCACGCCGATCACGGATCGAATTACACCGCCATGGTCTATACGGATCGCATTGCGGAACTCGGAGCAGTGCCCTCGACCGGGACGGTCGGCGACAGTTTTGACAATGCCATGGCTGAGGCGGTCAACAACCTCTACAAGACCGAACTGATCCGACAGCAGGGCCCCTGGCGGACGGTTGAGCAGGTCGAACTCGCGACCCTCGAATACGTGTGGTGGTGGAACCATGAGCGCCTTCACGGGGAGCTCGATATGCGTACCCCGATCGAGGTCGAGCAGGCCTACTATGCTGAGGCCGAGGAACTTCTGTCACCGACCGGTTGACAGGAAAACCGGTCGGAACTCAAACCAGGCCAATTCACTCAACGCCTTCGCGATCACCTTCGAAGGCCGAATCAACTAAGAATGCGCCAGGCCAGATCCACCGTTAACCTGACAGACC
>NZ_JBHSRS010000008.1:0-5078 GCF_042659145.1 Polaromonas aquatica
TCTTCTGTCCTTGAGGACAGGTCCTGGTTGCCTGAGGCTATCTGGCTTGAGGCTGTGGCTATCGTGTCTGTGCCATGGCGGACATTCCCCACGATGCCCACCAGGCGGGATTGCATGTTTTTCAAGGCACTCTGCAATTCGGCCGCTTCGTCCCGGCCAACGCTGTTGATCGCCTGGGTAAGATCGCCATCAGCAATGTGACTGGCGCTGCGGGCTGCCTGCCTTAGCGGTATCGTGATGGAACGGGTCAGGACAACAGATGAGATGGTGCCGAGCAACAAGGCCAGCGCGGCACCCCCCAAAATTATTACCCGCCCCTGAGCCGCAGCGTCCTCAGCCTGCGCAAGGGAGGCGTCGTACCGCATCTGCTGGCGTTGCTCCAGTTGATAGATGGCTCCGCTATAGGCATCCGCCAGCGGTTTCAGGTCACGATCGAGTGCAGCGGAAACATCGTCTCCCGCCTGTTTCTTTTTCAGCAAGGCAGCCCGAGGCGTACGATAGGCCTCGCGTGCTGCGTCGATTTTGGCGATAAGCTCTTTGCCTTCTTCGGATTGAATCAGTTCGATCAGACGCTTGCGCGAGGCCAAAGAGATTTCAGACGTTTTGTCCATGTCGGCCTGCCACATCCCCATGCGGCCGGTGTCGGCATCAAGCACGGAGGCACGTGTGCGTATCCAGTTAAGGTCAATGGTCTGACGCCATTGAACGGCCATCTTGAGTTTTTCACTGTCCTCGATGCCCAGCCTGCTGGTGGTCGCGGCGAGCTCCTGCAGGCGCCAAACACCGATAAAGGCAATGATCGCCGTAATGAGAAGAATCAGCCCAAATGCCAGCGAGAGACGGGTGCCAACCTTGATGTTATTGAGTGTCATGATCAAAATCTTCAAAAGAATGACTAACTGTTAAGCCGGTATCCGGTTTGCGTTTTATGCCGTCAATTTTTCGATCAGGCCCAAGTCCTTGCCCGACATTAATTTGTCAATATCCACCAGGATCAGCATCCGCTCATCGAGCGTGCCCAGGCCAATCAGGTATTCGGTGTCCAGCACCGAGCCCATCTCGGGTGCAGGCTTGACCTGCTCCGGCGTCAAGGTAATCACATCCGAGACGCTGTCCACCACCATGCCCATCACGCGGCTGGCAATGTTCAAAATGATCACGACCGTGAACTGGTCGTAGGTGGGCGCCCCAAGGTTGAACTTGATGCGCATGTCAATGATCGGCACGATGATGCCGCGCAGGTTCACCACGCCCTTGATGTGCTCCGGCGCGTTGGCAATGCGCGTCACCGCGTCGTAGCCGCGCAGCTCCTGCACCTTCTGGATGTCAATGCCGTACTCTTCCTGGCCCAGCTTGAACGCCAGGAATTCCAGTGCCCCTGTCGCCAAGGCTTTGGGGGAGTTTGTTGTCTCGTGCATATGCACTCCTTTAAACGGTAGTGACGCAGGCCCAAGCAGGCGCCTGCACAACAAGGGCCAGAAATGTAGAGCCGCTAACAAATACCTACATCTGTTAACGGCCAAAGCTGGAGAAACTCCAGCCCCTTACCCTAGGGTTTTCCCGTGCGACTCTTAAAAAATCTCCCAGTCCCCTGAAACAGAGCCAGCTCCGGCAACCGCCAGTTGCGGCTTGCTCCTGGGCGCAGCAATCGCCTGCTTGGCAGTTGGTGGCTGCTTGGGGGCGCCTTTTGGCTTGCTGCCGTTGGCAGCCCCCGGGCGTTTGCCCTGTGTCACATGGATTTGCTGTTCGTTGTCCAGCCTGAACACACTGACCACCTGAGATAAACCACTGGCCTGCTCCTGCAGGGATGCTGCCGCAGCTGCGGCTTCTTCCACCAAGGCTGCGTTTTGCTGGGTCACCTGGTCCATCTGGGTGATGGCCTGGTTGATCTGCTCGATGCCTGATGTCTGCTCCTGGCTGGCCGCTGTGATCTCGGCCATGATGTCGGTTACGCGTTTGACGCTGTCGACTATCTCGTCCATGGTCTTGCCGGCTTCGCTGACCTGTTTGCCTCCGGCTTCTACTTTTTCCACGGAGTCGTCAATCAGGACCTTGATTTCCTTGGCTGCTGNGTTCAGAGCCAGGATGTTGGTCTGGAAGGCTATGCCGTCTATCACGCCGATGATGTCGACGATCTTTCTGGAGGAGGCGTTGATGGCTCCCATGGTGTCCACCACTTCAGCGACCACACTGCCACCTCTGACGGCTACGCTGGACGCTGAAACCGCCAGTTGATTGGCCTGGCGGGCGTTGTCTGCGTTTTGTTTGACTGTTGATGTCAACTCTTCCATGGAGGCTGCGGTTTCTTCCAGTGAACTGGCCTGCTCTTCTGTTCTTGAGGACAGGTCCTGGTTGCCTGAGGCTATCTGGCTTGAGGCTGTCGCTATCGTGTCTGTGCCATGACGCACTTCGCCAACAACCTTGGACAGGCTGTCGTTCATGGCTTTGAGGGCTTGCATCAACTGGCCTGTTTCATCACGGCTACTTGCTTCAATACGGCTGCTCAGGTCTCCGGCCGCTACCGTTTCGGCTACTTTTACAGCTTCTGATAGCGGGCGCGTGATGCCGCGTGTGAGTAGCCAGGCCAGGGTACACCCAATCAGCAGGGCGATCACGGACAGCGCGATCAGGCTGATCCGGGCAGATCGATACAAGGCATCAATTGCACTTGCCGTTCTGTCGATATTTGCAGCCTGGAGCAATGCCATGTCCCGGATACTCGCGTCATACGCCTCCAGGGCAGGCACCAGCTTGGCATCGGCCAACTGCACTGCCTGCTCATGAAGGCCATCCGCCTTCATTTTCAAGGCGGTGGTTCGCAAATCAATGTAGGCGGCTCTTTTCGCCAGGCTCTCCTCGTACAGCTTCTTTTCTTCAGGTGTATCCAGCAAGGCCAGGAGTTTTTTCGAGTTATCGGTAATGTCCAGACTGGCCTTTGATATGCCATTTTGGAAATATTTTTGGTCTTCAGGGTCTGTGCTCTTGACCAGAGCAAACGTCCTTACGCTGTTGGTGCTTGTACCGACCATCCAGCGCGCCGCAAGCCGTTCCTTGACCAAGGCATTTCCGATCATCTCATCTGTAGCTTCGCCTACATTCTGGAGCCGGAGAACACCGAGCCCGGCGATGACGGCCAGGAACAGGAGTACCAGCGCAAAGCCCACACCCAAACGCACTCCAATTTTCAGATTTTTCATGCTTGTCTCTCCGTCATTATTTTTGAATGCACCGGGAAAAATTCCGCACCGCCTCAACGCGTTGCATGTGAGGTGAACACGCCGACCGCTTGTGCCAGCCCCCCGGCCTGCTCCTTCAGTAAGCCTGCCGCCGCCGCCGACTCTTCTACCAGTGCCGCGTTTTGCTGCGTCACCTGGTCCATCTGGGTAATGGCCTGGTTGACCTGCTCAATACCAGCTGTTTGCTCCTGGCTGGCGGTACTGATTTCCGCGATGATTCCAGTCACACGCTTCACGCTGCCCACGACCTCATCCATGGTCTTGCCGGCCTCTCCGGCGAGCCGGCTACCGACATCCACTCTTGCCACGGAATCATCAATAAGTGTCTTAATTTCCCGAGCCGCCACTGCGCTGCGCTGCGCCAAACTCCGCACCTCGCCGGCCACCACAGCGAAGCCCCGGCCCTGCTCGCCGGCGCGGGCAGCCTCTACCGCGGCATTCAGCGCAAGAATGTTGGTTTGAAAAGCAATGCCGTCTATGACACTGATGATGTCCGCTATCTTTTTTGAGGACGTGTTGATCGACTCCATGGTGTCCACCACCTGGCCCACTACCGCTCCGGCCCGGACAGCCACCGCCGAAGCAGCCACTGCCAGCTGGCTCGCCTGCCGTGCGTTGTCGGCGTTCTGCTTGACAGTGGAGGTCAACTCCTCCATCGAAGCGGCCGTCTCCTCCAGCGAACTGGCCTGCTGCTCGGTCCTCGCCGACAAGTCCAGGTTGCCTGCCGCGATTTGCCGGGAAGCCGTCGCCAGGCCGCCGACGTTGGCGCCAACATCCGCCACGATCGCCACAAGATTGGCGCTCATCTGGTTAAGTGCACGCAACAGTTGTTTGGTTTCATCTTCCGGCTTGACCTGAAACCTGACCAGATCCCCCCCTGCTATGGCCCGTGCCACACGCACCGCCTGATCCAGTGGCTGGAAAACCGTGCGATCAAGAAAGTAGCCCAAACCGGCCCAGGCCAGGGACGCGCCCACAACGCAAACGGCAAGCACGCCAGGAAGCCAGCTTTGTGCATTGGCGGACTGCGCAATACGTGAGGCCTCCCACCAGCCAGCAGCCCCAAGGACCAGCGTCAGGAAGGCCGCTGTAAGCGTGACCGCAAACATCCGTTGCCTGATCGGAACGCGGCGCAAACGGGCCATGAAACCGAGCCCGCCCCGTTGAAGTACCTCACCTTGCAGGATCAGCAGCCCCTTTGCCTGACCCTCCCTTATCCGGCGATAGACCTGCTCAGCTTCAGCAACCGCCGCCTGGTCGGGCTTGCTGCGCACGGACATATAGCCCTCCGTCACCCCCTTGCGGCGGATTGGCGTCACATTCGCAAGCACCCAATAGAAGTCACCGTTCTTGCGCCTGTTCTTGACCAGTCCGGTCCACGGCAGGCCCATGCCCAGGGTTTCCCACATGTCCGCGAAGGCTTCTTTTGGCATGTCGGGATGCCGGACGATGTTGTGTGCTTTTCCCAGGAGTTCGTCCAGGGTGTAGCCGCTGACCTCGACAAAGGAAGGGTTGGCATAAGTGATCCGCCCCTTGAGGTCGGTACGGGACACAAGTGCCGCGTCGCCGGACAATTCGTATTCTTTTTTCGTGATGGGTAAATTGACACGCATGAGCTAAGGGGCTTCCAGTTTTTTTGATGTCGGGCAACGATTGGGATCAAACGGTTCAGTGAAGTGCTAATTGCCGGGACTCCAGCCTGAACACACTGACCGCCTGTGACAAGCCACTGGCCTGCTCCTGCAGGGATGCTGCTGCAGCTGCGGCTTCTTCCACCAAGGCTGCGTTTTGCTGCGTCACCTGGTCCATCTGGGTGATGGCCTGGTTGATCTGCTCAATTCC
>NZ_JBHSRS010000009.1:0-2796 GCF_042659145.1 Polaromonas aquatica
TCTTCTGTCCTTGAGGACAGGTCCTGGTTGCCTGAGGCTATCTGGCTTGAGGCTGTGGCTATCGTGTCTGTGCCATGGCGGACTTCACCCACCACTTTGGACAAGCTGTCGTTCATGGCTTTGAGGGCCTGCATCAGCTGGCCTGTTTCGTCACGGCTACTTGCTTCAATACGGCTGCTCAGGTCTCCGGCCGCTACCGTTTCGGCCACTTTTACGGCTTCTGATAGCGGGCGCGTGATGCCGCGTGTGAGTAGCCAGGCCAGGGTACACCCAATCAGCAGGGCGATCACGGACAGAACGATCAGATGGGTGCGACCGGTTTTATGTTCTCGTGCAATACTTTTTGCGGCCGCATCAATCTGCTCTCGCTGATAGGCTGCGATCTTTTCCACAGCCTGTTCGTAGGCGGTCAGTGCTGCTGCGAATTTGGTGTCGGCCAGACTATTGGCAGCATCCCATTCACGATCCGTCTTGAGCTGAGTAACTGCAGCCAATACTTCCAGCATTGCCTTGCGAACCGCGGCTACATCATCATAGAGTTTTCTCTCTTCTGGAGAACGCAACAGCCCGTCCAACTGCTTCTGAATCGGATTGATTCGTGCCGAGCCATCCGCCACACCTTTTTTGAAATAAGCCTCTGTCGCATCGTCGGTGGTCTTGACCATCGCGAAAGTTTTCGCGCTGTTCGAGCCGATCAGGTTGGCCCATCCATTAGCCAGACGCTCCTTGACCAAAGCCTCTTGAACCATTTGCTCAGTGGCGTTACCCACACTCTCAAGACGCAAGATGCCGGTACCGGAAACAAGAGCCATCAACAAAAGCATGACCAGGAAGCCAAGCCCCAGGCGAACACCGATTTTCAAATCCTTCAAACCCATGACTCTCTTCTTCTAAAAATTCCGGATGAAATTGAATTGGCATAACAACAACTGCAGGTGGCTCCTGCATTACGCCATCGGGCTTTGGGCAATCCATTTCGACTCCGCCCATGGATTAGCCCCTTACCCGGCCAGTTGTTTGCCCGCGCAGCGCGAGCATGAAAGCCAGCTCGCGGGAAACACCTGCATTTATTTGTTTATCGGTAACCCCTGAAGAAACTTTAGAAGGCACCAAACAGGTCATAACCCAGAGATTTTTAGAAAGTCTCCCAATCTCCAGAGGTTGAGCCAGCCCCCTCAGTCGCCAATTGCAACTTTCCCCTGGGCGCAGCAATCGCCTGTTTGGCAACGGGTGGCTGCTTGGGGGCCGCCCTCGGCTTGCTGCTGGCAGCCGCCGTTGGCCGCCTGGCCGGGGTCACACCCTGCTGCTCGTTATCCAGCCTGAACACACTGACCGCTTGTGACAAGCCGCTGGCCTGTTCCTGCAGGGAAGCCGCTGCGGCTGCGGCTTCTTCCACCAAGGCTGCGTTTTGCTGCGTCACCTGGTCCATCTGGGTGATGGCCTGGTTGATCTGCTCAATTNCCTGACTTCTGCGGCCACCACTGCAAAACCCCGTCCCTGCTCGCCAGCACGGGCAGCTTCTACTGCCGCATTGAGGGCCAGGATGTTGGTCTGGAAGGCTATGCCGTCTATCACGCCGATGATGTCGACGATCTTTCTGGAGGAGGCGTTGATGGCTCCCATGGTGTCCACCACTTCGGCCACCACACTGCCACCGCGCACAGCGACGCTTGAGGCAGAAACTGCTAACTGATTGGCCTGGCGGGCGTTGTCTGCGTTTTGTTTGACTGTTGATGTCAGCTCTTCCATGGAGGCTGCGGTTTCTTCCAGTGAGCTGGCTTGTTCTTCTGTCCTTGAGGACAGGTCCTGGTTGCCTGAGGCTATCTGGCTTGAGGCTGTGGCTATCGTGTCTGTGCCATGACGCACTTCGCCAACAACCTTGGACAGGCTGTCGTTCATGGCTTTGAGGGCTTGCATCAGCTGGCCTGTTTCGTCTTTGCTGCTCACCTCTATACGACTGCTCAGGTCGCCAGCGGCTACCGTTTCGGCCACTTTTACGGCTTCTGATAGCGGACGGGAAATAATGCGCGCAATCCACAATGCCAAGGCAACACCCAGGACAATACTCCCCAGCAAAAGGCTGACAACCCAGGCTTTGGCTTGTGTATAGGCGGCATCGGCCGTCTCACTTGCTCGCGTTCCACCATCAACATTCAGCTTGACCAGCTTGTCGACCAACACAATAAGCTCGCGGTTCAACCGTAGCGACTCGCCACGAATCATGGCCCGAGCATCATCGGTCTTCTGCGCGCGAGATAGCCCAGTGATCTTGTCATGCTCCTGCGCATACAGCGCCAACACCTTGCTGTACTCAGGGTAAATTGCTTTTTCTTCCGGTTCGGAGATGAGTTTTTCGTACTCGGCCCGATTTTTCTGCCATACATCCCAAGTATCTGCCATCGACTTTTCATAGCCCGCCATCTCCGCTTCCGACGTGGCCAAAACGTGTTGCGCCTCCTGGGCACGATAACGTCCCATGAGGGCCTTCATTTCAAGCAACGCCCTGGTTGAGGGCATCCAGTTGGTTGCCAGGTCCGTCGACATCCGGTTGACCTTCGACAGCTCAAAAATGGAGAAGATACCGAGAAAGGCCGTCAACGTAAGCACGGCAAAGAACGACACCAGCAGTTTTGTTGAAATTTTCAGGTTGTAAAACGCTTGCATGATTTTTCCTTTAAGCCCAAACAATCAGGCCGATATTCTTTCGACCAGGCCCATGTCATCGCTGGTCATGAGTTTTTCGAGGTCCACCAGGATCAGCATCCGCTCATCGAGCGTGCCCAGGCCAATCAGGTA
>NZ_JBHSRS010000010.1:0-1137 GCF_042659145.1 Polaromonas aquatica
GGGGCGGATCGTCACTTTTCCGATACCTCGACGCACTCTATCCGTGGGCGGATTCAACCGGTCAACGCAATGGGTGCTGTGAGATGAAGCAGACGTTGATCTCAGGAGGCATCGGTTGCAGGGCAAGCATGGTCATCTCAGTCGTGAGCAGAAGCAGCTCGCGCTCCGTCTCCACTCGAAGGGATGGAGACTCATCGACATCGCTCGCGAGATCGGGTGCACGGCGCCGATGGTCGGCCGCATGGCGAGGGAAGGGCGTCACCTCGACGGGAAACCGTTCGGCTGGGAGCCGCGCGAGGGTCATCTGACGGTCTTCGATCGCGAGGAGATACTCGTGGGTCTCGCCCGCGGTGACACGCTCACTGCGGTCGCGCGCAGCCTCGGGCGGGCGGTGTCGACGATCAGCCGCGAGGTCAAGCGGGGCGGCGGACGCGAGGAGTACTCGGCGTGGCGGGCGCATGAGGACGCCCGGGAGCAGGCCCGCAGGCCGAAGCCNAAGCTTGACGGTGGCCGGTTGCTCGAGACCGTGACAGCGCAGTTGAAGCAGCTGTGGTCGCCGCAGGAGATCGCTGCCCGCCTACGGTTGGAGCATCCCGACGACCCGGAGATGCACGTGAGCCACGAGACGATCTATCAGTCCCTGTTCGTACAGGGACGCGGGCAACTGCGCCGAGAACTCGCCCGCTGCCTGAGATCGGGACGCACGGCCAGGAAGGCGCGAACGGCAACGGATCGGCGCGGCCGTCTGCCAGGGATGGTCATGATCAGCGAGCGCCCCGCTGAGGTCGAGGACCGTGCCGTTCCCGGGCATTGGGAAGGCGATCTCATCCTTGGTGAGAACAGCCGTAGCGCCGTCGGAACCCTCGTCGAACGCAGCACCCGCCTCACGCTCCTGCTGCATCTGCCTGATGGGAAGAGTGCAGACAAGGTGGAGGCCGCGATGCGCGAAGCGATCACCGCGCTCCCGTCGTCGCTGGCGCGGACGATCACCTGGGATCAGGGCGCGGAGATGGCCAAGCACCTCGAGTTCACAGCCACAACCGGGATCCCGATCTACTTCTGCGACCCGCACTCCCCGTGGCAGCGGGGCAGCAATGAGAACACCAACGGGTTGCTACGTCAATACCTTCCGAAGAG
>NZ_JBHSRS010000011.1:0-1548 GCF_042659145.1 Polaromonas aquatica
GATAGTGAACTAGTACCGTGAGGGAAAGGCGAAAAGAACCCCGGGAGGGGAGTGAAATAGATCCTGAAACCGTGTGCTTACAATCCGTCGGAGCACCCTTGTTGGTGTGACGGCGTGCCTTTTGAAGAATGAGCCTGCGAGTTAGCGATACGTGGCGAGGTTAACCCGTGTGGGGTAGCCGTAGCGAAAGCGAGTCTGAATAGGGCGAGTCAGTCGCGTGTCCTAGACCCGAAGCGAAGTGATCTATCCATGGCCAGGCTGAAGCGACGGTAAGACGTCGTGGAGGGCCGAACCCACTTAGGTTGAAAACTGAGGGGATGAGCTGTGGATAGGGGTGAAAGGCCAATCAAACTTCGTGATAGCTGGTTCTCTCCGAAATGCATTTAGGTGCAGCGTTGCGTGTTTCTTGCCGGAGGTAGAGCTACTGGATGGCCGATGGGCCCTACAAGGTTACTGACGTCAGCTAAACTCCGAATGCCGGTAAGTGAGAGCGCAGCAGTGAGACTGTGGGGGATAAGCTTCATAGTCGAGAGGGAAACAACCCAGATCACCAACTAAGGTCCCTAAGCGTGTGCTAAGTGGTAAAGGATGTGGAGTTGCTGTGACAACCAGGAGGTTGGCTTAGAAGCAGCCACCCTTGAAAGAGTGCGTAATAGCTCACTGGTCAAGTGATTCCGCGCCGACANAGACAGGCCTTCGTGGTCCAGTTCGTGGGTTGGGTAGGAGAGCGTCGTGTGGCGAGTGAAGCGGCGGAGTGATCCAGTCGTGGATGCTACACGAGTGAGAATGCAGGCATGAGTAGCGAAAGACGGGTGAGAAACCCGTCCTCCGGAAGACCAAGGGTTCCAGGGTCAAGCTAATCTGCCCTGGGTAAGTCGGGACCTAAGGCGAGGCCGACAGGCGTAGTCGATGGACAACGGGTTGATATTCCCGTACCGGCGGTAGACCGTCAAAGACCTAACCAGTAGTGCTAAACAAACCAAAGCCGGGACGGATCCTTCGGGTGATGTTCTGGTGGCGGCTGTGAACCCGATGCTGGGGTGGTGAGCGTGAGGTGTGACGCAGGAAGGTAGCCAGTGCCGGGCGATGGTTGTCCCGGTGTAAACATGTAGCCCGTCAGAGTTTAAGAGATTCTGGCGTTGGGTGAGATGTGATGCGGACCCGTATGGGGAAGCTGGTGATCCTATGCTGCCGAGAAAAGCATCGACGTGAGGTCTATTGTTGCCCGTACCCCAAACCGACTCAGGTGGTCAGGTAGAGAATACTCAGGAGATCGAGATAATCATGGTGAAGGAACTCGGCAAAATGCCCCCGTAACTTCGGGAGAAGGGGGGCCATCCGCTTATACCCACTTGCTGGGGAAAGGGTGTGGTGGCCGCAGAGACCAGTGGGAAGCGACTGTTTACTAAAAACACAGGTCCGTGCGAACACGCAAGTGGATGTATACGGACTGACGCCTGCCCGGTGCTGGAAGATTAAGAGGAGAGGTTAGACCCTTCGGGGTCGAAGCTTTGAATTTAAGCCCCAGTAAACGGCGGTGGTAACTAT
>NZ_JBHSRS010000012.1:0-44174 GCF_042659145.1 Polaromonas aquatica
CGCGGCTTGGCCCGTGGCCACCGGCTGATCGAGCAGACCTGTTTCGAGCGTTTCGCCATGCAACGCCTGAACACCGAGGGCACACTCTACGAGCTGGCGGTTCCTTACCTGTCCCGCGACTTGCTGGACGAGGTGATCGCCACGCTGCTCGATGACATGTACCGCATCGCCGAGGACAACCAGTGCCTGCTGGAAACCTCGTTCCACGAACCCGCCACCGACACCTATTGGGATTGAGGCGATGGGTCGCAACGCCGCCAGGCGGGGTAGTCCCCGCGAATGACCACGCTCCATGAGACGGCCTATCCCAGCCTGAAACCCGATCCGACACCCCGTGAGCTGGCGGAGCTTTATACGCCGACCGAGGCTGAACAACGCCTGGCTGCAGGCATCGGCAAGCGCGCCTTGCCGCGCATGGCGGCGCTGATCCACCTGAAGGTCTTCCAGCGTCTGGGCTATTTCATCCCCTTGGCTGACGTGCCGCCAGTGATCCGGGAGCACATTGCGCAGCAAGTGGGCGTGGTTCGGCCGCCCCCGGCGGCGGACCTCAAGCGCTTCGAGGCCTCGGGCTCACGCACGGCCCTTTTTGCGGCTTTGCGCCGGCACCTGAACGTCAAACCCTTAAACCCGGCGGGCCACGCCTGGCTGGAGGTCGTGGCCGACACGGCGGCCGAGACCAAACACGCAGTGGCTGACATCATCAACGTGATGCTGGAGGAATTGGTCCACCACCGCTACGAATTGCCTGCCTTCTCGACGCTGGACCGGATGGCGTTCCGTGCCCGGGAAAAGAGCAACAACCGGTATTTCTCCGCAATCACCAACCAGCTGACAGCCCATACCCGGACCCTGATCGACAGTTTGCTTAAAACCGCCGCGGACGATTCGGTTTCTGCCTGGCAGATGCTCAAGCGCGAACCCAAGCGGCCGACCAACAAGGAAACGCGCACCTACATCCAGCACATCCGGCGCTTGCAGTACCTGGTGGAGCAGCTTCCCAAGCCCGACGTGCCCGTGCCCAAGCTTAAACAGTTCCGGCACCTGGCGCGCGCCCTCAATGCGGCCGAGATGACCGAGCTCAAACCGCAAAAGCGCTACGCCCTGGCGGTGATCTTCATCCGGGCGCAGCATGCCCAGTCGCTGGATGACGCCGCCGACCTGTTTATCCGCCTCATGCAGAACCTGGAAAACAATGCCAGGCAGAAATTGCTTTCCTTCCAGCAGGAGCGCGTCCAGAAAACCGACATGCTGGTTGGCCAGCTCAAAGACATCCTGGGCGCCTACCAGCTGGAGGGGACGGACACCCAGCGAGTGGACGCCATCGGCACGACCCTGGTGGCCGACGTGGACGAGCTGCTCAACGAATGCGAGCAGCACCTAGCCTATGCCGGCCGCAACCATCTGCCTTTCCTGCTGCAGCCCTACAAGATGGTTCGGGCCCAGTTGCTCAACTGCATCGGCATCGCCTCGCCCAAGGCCAGCAGCGAGGACCAGGTCGTGGAACGGCTGATCGAGGCCCTTTACAAGCTGCGCGATAACCGGGGCGATATCGTCTTGCTGGACACGCTGGGCCTGAGTGAAGACAGGGATCTGCGGTGGATGTCAGCCCAATGGAAGAAACTGGTGCTGGTCAGGCCTTCTGGCAAGGGCCGGGCGGAGGCTGTCCACCGCCGGTATTTTGAGCTGGCGGTCATGCATGCGGTCAAGGACGACCTGAAGTCGGGCGATCTCTTCATCAAGTACGGCGAGCGCTATGACGACTACCGCGAGCAGCTGGTCGATGACGAAACCTTTGAAAAAGAGGTCGGCGACTATGGCCGGGTCACCGGCATCGAGACCGATCCAGGCACCTTTGTGGCGATTCTCAAATCCGCCATGGCTCAGCGGGCCCGGGACATCGACGCCACTTTCCCGGAAAACGCGCATGCCGAGATCGTCGATGGCCGCCTGATTCTGCGGAAACCGCCGCGCTCAGAAATCGTCGAGGCAGCCGCGCGGATCGACGCCCTGATCACCGAGCGAATGGAGGCGGCCAGCATCGTGGACGTCATGATCGACACCGAGCGCTGGCTGGACCTGCACAAGCTGTTCCGGCCACTGGCAGGGACCGACAGCCGCCTGGAGGACCTGCGCATGCGCGTCATCACGACGCTGTTTTGCTACGGCTGCAACCTGGGGCCGGTCCAGACCGCCAAGTCGATCAAAGGGCTGAGCCGCCGCCAGATCTCCTGGCTCAACCTGAAATACGTCAGCGAGGACCTTCTGGACAAGGCCATTGTCAAGGTGATCAACGCCTACAACAAGTTTGAGCTGCCAGGCTACTGGGGCACCGGAAAGCATGCGTCGGCCGACGGCACGAAGTGGAACCTATATGAGCAAAACCTCCTGTCCGAGCACCATATTCGTTATGGCGGCTACGGCGGCATCGGCTACTACCATGTGTCGGACAAGTTCATCGCGCTGTTCAGCCATTTCATTTCCTGCGGTACCTATGAGGGCATCCACATCCTCGACGGGCTGATGACCAATGAATCTGACATCCGGCCGGACACGATTCACGGGGACACCCAGGCCCAGAGTTACCCGGTCTTCGCGCTGGCCCACTTGCTCGGCATCCAGCTCATGCCGCGCATCCGGGGCATCCAGGACCTCAAATTCCATCGCCCGGAGCCGGGCAATGCTTACAAGAACATCAATGCGCTGTTCAGTGACGTGATCGACTGGCGGTTGATTGAACTGCATTTGCCGGCAATGCTTCGGGTGGCGGTGTCCATCAAGACCGGCAAGATCACGCCGTCGGCCATCCTGCGCCGGCTGGGCACCTACAGCCGCAAAAACAAGCTGTATTTCGCATTTGTGGAGCTTGGCAAGGTCATCCGGACCCTGTTTCTGCTGAGCTACATCGGCGATGTCGGGCTGCGCAAGGTGATCCATGCCGAAACCAACAAGAGCGAGCAGTTCAACGGCTTTGCCCAGTGGTCATTTTTCGGGGGAGAGGGGATCATTGCCGAAAACATCCGGCACGAGCAGCGCAAGGTGATCAAGTACAACCACCTGGTGGCCAACATGATCATTCTGCACAACGTGGTGGGCATGACGCGGGTCCTGCAGGAGCTGCGGGATGAGGGGACCGAGATCACGCTGGAGATCCTGGCCGGCCTGGCGCCGTTTCGCACCGCACACATCAACCGTTTCGGGGACTACACGCTGGACTTCCGGCGCAAAATCGGTCCTTTGAACTTCGACGCCACCATCATCCCAATGGAGTCATAGGGGAGTTGGAAAATGCTCGCTCAGTCCAGAGACGTCAGTTCAAGCGTTTAATGCAAATGGTCCTCTGGCGGCCCAAAGTTTAGGCTTGTCTCGCCCTCAATTTTGGCATGACCCGCACGTAGATCAGCTCGGCTAACAATTCGATCAGCGTCTGGGTGACGATCACTGCCGGCAATACGGGGATCGCGCCAGGAACTGAAAGCGCCAAGGGCAACACAACCAGGGAGTTCCGAGTCGCCGCGCTGAAGGCGACCGAACGGGCCAGGGGCGTCTCCAGTCGAAAGGCTCTGGCGGCTATCCAACCTACCATCGGCGCAAGCACGGCAAAGGCGAGGTACAAGGGAGCCACGCGTAGTACGACGTCTAGTGCAGGTCCGAGCTGCGGAACGACGGCGGCGATCACGACGAAAAGCACCAGCGCTGTTGCGGGCACCGGCAAAACGCCCAGAACCGCTGCCGTCTTCGCGCCCGCCACCTTGCGAGAGGCCCACAGCTGGACAACAGCTGCGAGCAGCAACGGCACTGCAATCAGCCACACAAATGCATGGACGAACGGCCCCATCTGAACCAGGCCGGTCGCACTCTCCCCGAGGAAGACCGTCAGGTATGCCGGAAGCAGAAGCATTTGAATAATCAAAAGCACAGGGGTCGCCGCCAGCAGTGCCCGCGCGTCCGCCCGGCCAAGGTGAGAGAAAGTGACGACGTAATCGATGCAGGGCGTCAGCAACACCAGCAGCACTCCCAGGCGCACCAGAGGTTCATCGGGGCCAAACATCAGCAGCAACGCGGCAAGGAGCGGGATGAGAACAAAGTTCGTGACGAGAAGAGCGCCGAGAAAGCGCGCGTTACCGAAAGATCTTTTGAGTTCGGCGATCGGGACCTGAAGAAACGTCACGAACAGCATGAAGGCGAGAGCTGGGTTGACCGCCCCCTCCAAGACCGTGGTCGCCGGTGCGACCAGGATGGCGATGATCGCAGCCACGACCACCGTCACGAAATAAATGGAGATCTGGCGGCATTCGAGGGAATCGCGGAGTTGCTGCATGTGGATATGGAAATTAAGCGTAAACGGTCTAGCCGCAGCATCGAGCTGGAGCGGCCAGCTTGGAATCAGCGACAGAGAGATCTTTCAGAATCGAGCATTTCGGCGCGGGTCCGCCAACACATTGGTCAGTGCAAGCCTGAACGAATTTGGAGAGACTGCGCTCCAGATTCTGCAGCTCCGCGAGTTTGGACCGAATGGTGTTCAGGTGCGTCTGGGCGATCTGGCGCGTCTCCGCGCAGTCGCGGTCATTGCTGGTGGACAGCGACACCATCGCGCGAGTCTCTTCAATTGAAAATCCAAAATCCCTGCAATGCTTCACCAGGGTGAGCACTTCCTGAACATCAGGGGAGTACACCCGGTGGCCGCTAGGGCGGCGCATCGCCTCCGGAATCAACCCGACTTCCTCGTAATAGCGGATAGCAGAGACATTGAAACCGGTGCGCTGTGCGAGTGCGCCAATGGTCAATTGCCCCGAGCTCTGTAGGTTATTCATGAATAGTCCTTGCATCTCAAGTTACTTGAGGTCCTAGAGTCAGTGTACCGGACAGATCCCGGCATTGCTAAAGGACCTCGAATGAAAAAACCCGCATTGGCGACCCTGGGCGTGGTCGGCGCCTGCGCCGCCTGCTGCACCATCCCTCTGGGGATCCCGCTATTGAGCGGCCTATCCGTCGCAGGACTGGCCAGCATTGACTGGGATTGTCTCAACGTTGGCAGCGAAGCGGCGGCCATTGGGCTCGGGCTGACCGCTGCCGCCCTGGTGGGAGGGGGTCTTTGGTGGCACCGAAAGCGGCAAGCCGCCACTGCATGCGCAGCGCCTTCCGGCACTGCTGCAGCCTTGCCAGTTCCTGCCGGAAGCGGTTGCGGCTGCTCTTCCGCTCCCACCTCGAAGGAGAACTCGTGAACACCACGCAGCCCATCGCCTGCACCCTCGGGGCCGACGACTTGAAGGCGCGATTGGATCGAATCGCGGAACTGGCTCGCCAACACTTGCTCACGCAACGTCAAGAAGGAGGTGCGCTGCACCTTCTCTACGCCGGAGCGGCGGCGCCACAGCTCAAAGAGATCGTCTCGCTGGAGCAGCAGTGCTGTGCGTTTCTCAAGTTTGAAATCGCTGAGCGGGCAAAAGTGGTCGAGTTGACGATCACAGCACCCCCAGACGCTGGCGAGTTCGCTGGCGCGCTCTTTGAGCATTTTTCAGCCTCCGCAGTGGCCGCCGTCGCGCCACGCTGCTCGACCGCGTGCAGCTGCCAAGGCGCTGCCTTGACGTCGCCCCGATCGAGTTGAAGGGCTTGTCAATGATTCGTTATCTCCTGGCGACCACGCTTGCGCTGGCCGGCACCCTTGCCATCTCCCAAGGGGTCGGGCAGACCGTTGTGCAGACCGAGCACGTGCGTGCCGAGGCCCTGGTGCACGCCCCAGAGGGAATCCCTCCGGGTCGCCCTGTCTGGGTTGGCCTGCAACTCGCCCATCAACCCGAGTGGCACACGTACTGGAAGAACTCCGGCGACTCTGGTCTGCCCACCAACATCACTTGGGAGCTGCCCGAAGGGGTGAGCGCCGGCGAGATCGCATGGCCGCTGCCGAAGAAGTTTCCCATCGGAAATTTGGCCAACTACGGCTACGAAGGTACGGTTCTGCTAGCGGTGCCCCTGACAGTCGGTCCGTCTTTCAAGCCGTCGCCTTCCGGAACCCTGAACCTGAAGTTCAAGGCGTCATGGTTGGTCTGCAAAAAGGAATGCATCCCCGAAGACGGCGAATTCACTCTGCAGGTGCCGACGGCAAGCGCCACGGCGACGCATGCCCGCCTCTTCAAGGCCGCACTTGATCTCACGCCGCAGGTGCTGCCCCCGGGTCGTATCTCAGTAGACGGATCGGCGCTGCGGCTGGAATTAAGTGGATTGCCAGCATCGCTCAGAGGCAAGCAGTTGGAGGTATTTCCCGAAACTGGCGAGGTCATTGAGACTGCGGGCGCGTGGACACAGGGTTGGCGTGGGGACCTCTGGACCGCGATACTTCCTCTCTCACCACAACGCGGCCAAAGCCCTGCTGTGATACCCATCGTGGTTACTTCTGGCGGGATGGGCTGGAGAACGGAGGCACCGGTTGTTGGAGGCTGGGCGACGGGCGCGGCTGCTGCCGCGGGAGGTGCGGCATCGGTCACGCAAAGCGAAGCCGCCGTCAATACGGTCGGCACATCCTTGGCCGCGGCGCTTCTCGGAGCACTGATCGGCGGCCTGATCTTGAACCTCATGCCATGTGTTTTTCCTGTGCTGGCGATCAAGGTGGTGGGCTTTGCACAACATGGAAGTGACCGACGCGCCCGACACCTCGGCGGCATCGCTTATACCGCCGGTGTCGTGCTCTCGTTCCTCGCGCTGGGTGGACTGCTCCTTGCACTGCGAGCAGCCGGTGAGCAGCTAGGGTGGGGATTCCAACTCCAGTCACCCTGGGCGGTTGCCGGGCTGGCGTCTCTTTTCACGTTGCTCGGACTGAACCTGACAGGGATGTTCGAGTTCGGGCAATTCTTGCCTTCCAGCGTTGCTACCCTGCAGGCGAAGCACCCGGTGGCGGATTCCTTTCTCTCCGGCGTGCTAGCGGTGGCCATCGCGTCTCCATGCACCGCCCCCTTCATGGGTGCTTCGCTCGGCCTGGCCGTGGCGCTGCCACCTGCCGAGGCGATGCTCGTCTTTGGCGTCCTGGGGGCAGGCATGGCGCTCCCTTACCTCGCGGCCGCTTTCGTTCCGGGCATTGCCCGGCGCATCCCGAGGCCTGGAGCGTGGATGGAGACCTTCAAGAAGCTGATGGCATTCCCGATGTTTGCCACGGCTGCCTGGCTGGTCTGGGTGCTTGGGCAGCAAGCGGGGATCGATGGAGCCGGCGCATTGCTTGCCCTGTTGGTCGCGTTGAGCATGGTGGTGTGGTCGTTCACCTTGGCGGGGCGCAGTCGAATCGCCGTCGCTTCAGTTGCCGTCGCCGTATTCATTGGGTTGGCCCTAGTCATCGGGCACAGCGTCACAGCCGTGCAGGCCGCGCGCGGCCCGGAGACGGTGTCCCATTGGAAGTCCTGGGACGCTGGAAGAATAAGTGCGTTGGTCGCCGAAGGACGGCCGGTCTTCGTTGACTTCACCGCCGCCTGGTGCGTCACTTGCCAGTACAACAAGCGAACCACCCTGGCGGATGAGTCGCTCCTGGCGGAATTCGCGCAGAAGAACATCACTTTGATGCGCGCCGACTGGACCAATCGTGACCCCGCGATCACAGCAGCACTGGCGTCATTGGAGCGCAATGGAGTGCCGGTGTATGTCCTTTACCGCAACGGCCACAAACCTGTGGTTCTCTCCGAAATCCTGAGCGTGGACGAAGTCCGCGCTGCCATCTCCAACCCTTGAATTCAACCAATAGAAAGTTCATATGTTCCGTCGCACGCTTGTTACCAGTCTCCTTGTACTGCCTCTTGGCTTCGCTCATGCAGCCGCGGTGGTTGGCCAGCCAGCACCTGACTTCGCTGTCAAGGATGCTGACGGTCGGGAGGTCAAGCTCTCCCAGTTCCGTGGCAAACATGTCGTGCTGGAATGGATGAACCCCGGCTGCCCGTTTGTGCGCAAGCACTACGACAGTGGAAACATGCCGGCCACGCAGAAGGAGACAATGGGCAAGGGCATCGTGTGGCTGAGTGTCTACTCGAACGACGATGAGGGCTGGTTGTACACGAAGCCCGGCAAGCTTCGGGAGTGGCTCGTTGCGCGTAAGGCGGCTCCATCCGCGCTGCTGATCGACGGGAACGGTGCGCTAGGCAAGGCCTACGGCGCACGCACGACGCCTCACATGTACCTGGTGAGCCCGACCGGCACATTGCTGTACGCGGGTGGCATCGACAGCATCGCGTCTGCAGACAAAGACGATATCGCGAAGGCGACGAACTATGTGCGGCAGGCCGTGAACGAGGCACTAGGCGGCAAACCGATCTCTGTCGCGACTAGCCGACCATACGGTTGCATGATCAAGTACAAGTCTTAGGGCGGCGCGGCGCCCGAAGTGCCAATTGATTAAGAAGAGAATTATAAAAATCAACGGTGACAGGGACTTAAGCCTGTTTTTGCTGGTTTTTACATGAATCCCTGCCGACCCTCTAATACGCGCCGCATGAAAACCTCCTTTCGAATCACCTTGATTTCCGTAGTGTTGTTGGCCGCTGGGGCCCTCGGGGTCATTGCCTATCTGCAGTTTGGCCCCAAGGCGCCTTTGCCGAAACCGGCCGCCTCCGCAGGCTATACGAAAATCGATATCGAGGGCCTGCATTTTTTGCGTTGGGCACAACCTCGCCAACTACGCCCGCTATCGTTCAAAGACTCGACGGGTGCAAGAGTGAGCCTGGCGGACTTCCAGGGTAAGGTGATTTTGCTCAATGTGTGGGCCACCTGGTGTCCGCCGTGCCGCGAGGAGATGCCCGCGCTCGATCGTCTGAATGCTAAACGCCAATCGGCGGACTTCGCCGTGGTGGCGCTGTCCTTGGACGCACCTGCCCCGGCGAAGGCATTTCTCATGAGTATCGACGCGCGCACACTAAACGCCTATACCGATGCGGAGGGAATGGCGCTGCAGGTCCTGGACGTTTCCACGGTTCCCTCCACGATTCTGATCGACCGACGGGGCCGCGAGCTTGGACGAGTGTCGGGGACAGCGGCCTGGGACAGCGATGCTGCCCTCGCACTGATCGACGATGCGTTGAAGGAACCAATTTGAGTACGTCGAATCCATTATTTGGCGCCCGACTCCTCGTAACCTCCCCGATTCTCCCGTTCACACCCTGCCGCAATGCTACTCAAACCCTTTACGCCACCAGTCATTTCAGATGCGCATCATCGCCAGTACATACCATCTTGCCAATGGACTTGGCTGCTTTCCTGGCTGGTAGCCCTGATTGCAATCTGCGGCTCGTTCTTTAAAAATGCTTTCAAGCATGAACGATTTAAACGGCCAATGTCCGGAAAGACTGAAATTTCCAGGGGCTCGCCAGCGGTCTTTTTGCGGCTTGCCTGTGTCGTCCTCTTGTTGGCATGTAGCGCACTTGCAATGCGGGCTGAAGCGCAGCCCTTGCTGCGGAGCGTTGTAACGACTGAGCGCGCGCGGGCCGAGCTGCTGGCTCACGCGCCCGAAGGCGTCGAGCCCGGCAAGACGTTGTGGGTCGGCCTGCAGCTGGCCCACCAGCCCGATTGGCACACGTACTGGAAGAACTCCGGCGATTCCGGCCTTCCCACCCAGTTCACGTGGACGCTACCGCCGGGCGTGGAGGCCGGCGAGATTGCCTGGCCGATACCGAAGAAGTATCCGATCGGAAATTTGGCTAACTACGGCTACAGCGGCACGGTGCTTCTGCCCGTGCCGCTAACCGTCACACCGCGGTTCAAGCCCTCGCTCCTGGGCGGTGACTTGGAAATCAAGCTGAAAGCGCAGTGGCTAATATGCCGCAAAGAGTGCGTCCCCGAAGAGGGTGAATTCGCGCTCAAGATTCCCGCGCGCAGTAGCACAGCCCTCCACACAGATGTCTTCAATGCCAGCTTCCAGGCACAACCCCGGCCGCTGGCCGGCGCCGGCACGGTTCGGATCGACGGCAGCACGCTCAAGGTCAGCGTGCCTGGGTTGCCGGCCGAGGCGCGAGGCAAGGTGCTTGGGTTCTTCCCGGAGACGAAGGAGGTGATCGAGACCGCGGCGCCCGTTACGCAATCCTGGGACGGCAAGGTCTGGAACGCCGTCGTGCCCTTGTCACTCCAGCGCAGCCAGAGCCCGACGCTGATGCCATTGGTGCTGACCCTGGGAGACAAGGGTTGGCGCACGGAGGCCCAGGTCGTAGGCCAGTGGCCGCAGGTGGCCGCCGTAGCCGGCGTGTCCCCCGCGCTGGAGGAAGCGTTGCGGCGCAACAGCTTGAACCAGCCAGCCTCTGCAGTGTCTCTCACCTTTGCGGCAGCGCTGCTGGGCGCACTGCTGGGTGGCCTGATCCTCAACCTGATGCCCTGTGTGTTCCCCGTCCTGGCGATCAAGGTGATGGGTTTCGCGCGCCATGCCGACGACAGGCGCGGCCATCGCGTCAGCGGCCTGGCGTTTTCGGCTGGCGTGGTTGTGTCGTTCGTGTTGCTCGGCGCGATCCTGGTCGGCCTGCGCGCGGCGGGCCAGCAGCTTGGGTGGGGTTTCCAGTTGCAATCCCCGCTGGTGGTCGCGACACTGGCAGCGCTATTTACCGTGATCGGCCTGAATCTCGCCGGCCTATTTGAGTTCAGCGCCTTCCTGCCGAACAAGCTGGCGACGCTGGAGAGCAGGCATCCAGTAGCCAATTCGTTCTTGTCCGGAGTGCTGGCCGTGGTGATCGCTTCGCCCTGTACCGCGCCGTTCATGGGTGCCTCTCTTGGCCTGGCTGTCACGCTGCCGGCGCCGCAGGCCTTGCTGGTATTCGCAGCCCTCGGCCTGGGCATGACCTTGCCCTACCTTGCCGCAGGCTGGATCCCCGGCGTGGCCAAGTTGCTGCCTCGGCCCGGACCCTGGATGGCGACACTACGCCAATTCCTGGCCTTCCCGATGTTCGTCACGGTGACCTGGCTGCTGTGGGTGCTGGGTCAACAAAGCGGAATCGACGGGGCAGCTTCGCTGCTGGTGCTGCTGGTCGCCATGAGCATGGTGATCTGGTCTCTCACGCTGATCGAGCGTTCGCGGGGCATCTTTGGCGGCATTTCATTCGTCGTGCTCGCGCTGCTGATGTGGCACGCGGGTCAGAACATCACAGCCGTCGATGCCCGGCCGGCCGCGGCTGCCAGCGGAGGTTCCTGGCAAGCCTGGGAGCCGGGACGCGTTGAGCAAATCCTGGCAACCGGCCGCCCTGTGTTTGTCGACTTCACCGCGGCCTGGTGCGTCACTTGCCAGTACAACAAGAAAACCACGTTGGCAAATCCGGCGGTGCTAGCCGACCTCGCGGCGAAGAACGTCGCGTTGGTGCGGGCCGATTGGACACGGCGCGACCCGGCCATCACGGCCGCTCTTGACCAACTTGGCCGCACCGGAGTGCCTTTGTATGTGCTTTACCAAAACGACAGGCCACCGGTGGTGCTGTCCGAGATCTTGAGCGTGGACGAGGTGCGCGCAGCCGTCGCACCGCTCTGAGAGCGCATGGCGTATACCGCATGGCTTTTCCGTCGGTCGGTCGCAAATGTCACCCAGGCCATTTTCGCTCCAGCAATGCGCGTTTGCCGGCCTTGCCGTTCCAGATGTCAGCATCCGGCAATGGAAGGACCGTGCGAACGATGGGGCGCCAACCGGGTGCGTGAGTGAGTTCGGCGTTCAATGCTATGAAGTCATGCTGGCCGGGCGGCACTTCGTCCCCAGCGAAGATCGCGTCTGCCGGACACTCCGGAACGCAGAGTCCACAGTCGATACATTCGTCTGGCGCGATAACCAGCATGTTGGGGCCTTCGCGGAAGCAATCCACGGGACACACGTCCACGCAGTCCGTGTATTTGCATCGGATGCAATTTTCAGTGACCACGTATGTCATAGGCTCAGAGTGAACGACTTACACCACACCCTCGGTTGTAAATAATAAATTGGCGCAGCCTGTCGTCTTGTCTCGCCAATCGGATGATAAGGTTCAGGTCTCGGAAAGCAATTCTTCAATCAGCTTGTCAAGCTCGTCAAAGTTCGGCTTACCAACGTACCGCTTGACGATATTTCCGCGCTTATTCACAACGAAGGTCGTCGGTGTAACCTTCACATCTCCCCACGCCTTTGCCACTGCACCGGTGTTGTCCAGGGCAACAGCGAAAGGCAGCTTACGGGTATTGGCGAAGTTGACGACATAGGTCGGAGGGTCGTAGCTCATGGCGACCGCAAGGGTCTCATAGCCACGTGAATGGTACTTCTCATAGGTCCGCACAATCATCGGCATCTCTGCCACGCAGGTGGCGCAGCTCGTGGCCCAGAAGTTGACCAGCGTGACCTTCCCTCGAAAGTCATCGGCCGTTCTCAAAGATCCATCGAGAAGAACGAACGTGGCTTGCGGCGCGCTGCTGGTGCTGGTGCTGTAAAGCAGCCCGGCGCCAAGCAATACCGCAACGGCGGCGATCGTGGTGATCAGTACTTTGATTTTCATTTCTGTACAACTCAGTCAGCCGCTCGACTCCCCGCCGTCATCTCTTGGCCCAGGCGTAGGCGATCCCGAACAGGCTGAACTGAGTGCCCGCTGCAGGTGTCTCAAGAGTGTGTTTATTGAGTTCCAAAATGGACACGCAGGGCTATCTTCAACGAATCAACGTTGATCGGATGCTGGTCAACCCCTAGGCAGTGTTGCTCAACTACGCTGATGCACTCTTCAACAAACATTTGAGCAAACTTGTCGAGGTCTAACTCGCTCCAGGATTCGCTTTGGCCCGAGCAATGATCGCTATTTTGCTTGAACTCCGTAGCATGGGTTGCAAGCGCCTTCAATCTTTGACTCGTAGGTACAGTTGTTTGCATTGACGCCTCTAAGTATTCTTTGAATGCCAAAACCTAGATCAGGCCGAAGGTGAATTATCCCCGATGGCGGTGCCTTTGAGCGCTGCGCGTGGCCGAGAAGTTCATGGATTCACAGGTTGAGTGCTCCGGTGCCGATGGCCAGCGAAGCTTCGCGCATGGCCTCGTAGAGCGTCGGATGGGCATGCGAGATGCGGCCGATGTCTTCGGCCGAGGCCTTGAACTCGATGGCCATCGTCGCTTCGCCGATCATCTCCGAGGCATACGTGCTGATGATGTGAGCGCCCAGCACCGCATCCGTCTTCTCGTCGGCCAAGACTTTCACAAACCCGGAGGTGTCGCCATTTCCGAGTGCGCGGCCGTTGGCAGTGAACGGGAACCGGCCGGTGCGGTAAGCAATGCCGGCATCCTTAAGTTCCTGCTCGGTGCGACCGACCCAGGCAACCTCCGGACTGGTGTAGATGATCGATGGGATGGCATCGTAGTTGACGTGCCCCGCCTGGCCCGCGATGCGCTCCATCACCATCACACCCTCGTCCTCGGCCTTGTGCGCCAGCATGGGGCCTCGAACGACGTCGCCGATGGCGTACACGCCGTCGACCGACGTGCGGCACTGCGCGTCCACATCCACGAAGCCGCGGGAGGTCGTTTTTACGCCGAGAGTTTCCAGTCCCAAGTCGGACGTCGTTGGGACTCGGCCCACCGCGACCACCAGCTTGTCACAAGCTACGGCATGGGCTATGCCTTGGGCATCGACATAGGCGAGGCCGAGCGATCCGTCGCTCGCTCGCTCGAGGCCGGTCACCCGCGCGCCGAAGCGAAAATCCATACCCTGCGCCGTGAGCAGCTTGAGCATCTCGCGCGCCACGTCCGTGTCGCACATCGGCAACAACTGCGGCAGCGCCTCGACAACGGTCACCTGCGCCCCCAGCCTGCGCCAGACCGACCCCAATTCAAGTCCGATCACGCCGGCCCCGATGATCGCCATGCGGCGTGGAACAGAACGCAAGTCCAGCGCGCCCGCGTTGTCGCACACGTCCACGTTATCCACTTCAATACCTGGCAGCTCGCGCGGAAGGGAGCCAGTTGCGATCACGAGATTGCGGGCGGTCAGTTCCTGGGTGGGGCCGGATCGCGTGATCGCCACCTTGAAGCCGTCATCGGCGCGCCCAAGGATCGTCGCGCGGCCCTTCAGATAGGTGACCTTGTTCTTCCGGAACAGGAATTCGATGCCTTGCGCCATCTTGGTGACGATCGCGTCTTTGCGCGCGATCATCGCGGGCACGTCCATAGTGGCGCCGGCCACGCGGATGCCATGCGCGAGGACGTGCTTCTGGATATTCTCGAATTCTTCGCTCGACGACAGCAGCGCCTTTGAGGGAATGCAGCCGACGTTCAGGCAGGTTCCGCCGGGGCGCGGTTCTCCTTTCGGATCCGCATAGGGGTTGGCCTCCACGCATGCGACTTTCAGGCCGAGCTGGCCAGCCCGGATCGATGCGATGTAGCCGCCGGAGCCGGCGCCGAGCACGTCGAAGGGTTGTTGTTGCGTCATTTTTGAGGATCCTTCAAAGAGGCATTCTAAGCAACGCCGATTCCCGGCAATTCAATTCCCCCACAGTCGCTCAGCTCGCGCCGCTTTCGGCTTGACCTTGTACCGACTACATGGTGTCTAATTCATGGCTCTTTCTTCAGCACCCCCAGATCCTCATGAAACGAAGACTTTTTACTGCATCTCTTTCTGGTTCCTTGGTCGCGTGGAACGTGGCTGCGCTGGCGCAGGATCGTCCCGTGGAAGGCCGCAACTATCTGGTCCTGCAGTCGCGCCAGCCCACGCGCGAAGCCAGCAAGGTGGAGGTGCTGGAATTCTTCGCTTATAGCTGCGGGCACTGCAATGCTTTCGAACCCATCATCGATGCTTGGCAGAAAAAGCTGCCGCGCGAGGTTCATTTCCGCCGCATCCCCGTCGCGTTTCGAGAGGACCTTGTGATCCACCAGAAGCTGTACTTCGCGATCGAGACGATGGGACTCGTGGAGCAACTGCACCCCAAGGTGTTCGCGGCCCTTCACGTCGAACGCAGGAAGCTCGATACGCCCGATCAGATCGGAAGCTTCGTTACGGCTAATGGCGTGGACCGTGTGCGGTTCCTGCAGGTACTGGACTCCTTCGGCGTCGTGGCGAAGGTGAAGCAAGCCACCGCGCTGGCGACCGGTTACGCCATCGAAGGCACGCCCTCCATCGGCGTGAACGGGCGCTGGCTCACTTCCGGTTCGCTCGCAGGATCGAATCCCAAATCACTCACGGTGGCCGAATACCTGCTGGACCTGGCGCGCAAGGGCGGATAGTGGACGACGACGAATTTGCCGCAACGAACCTCGCGCCCAGAAACGCGCAGGATCGCAGAAATCCGGTGGTATGTGCTGCTGATTAACCTGGCGGGCGCTTTGATGTCTTCAGTGGGAATCTTCGGTGTCGGCCGCAGTGTGCGCGCCAAGGCGGTAGCAGCCCGCCATTCCGGATGGCTGGCTGCTGATCGGCCTGTCAATTCTGCTGGTGGGCGAGTTGATCCGAAGGTTCACGGGTTCGCCAGTCCGATCGGGCTCGCCCTGACGGTCATGGCGGACCTGAACGCGGCCATGCATGTATTACCTGCGCCTTCATGCCCTCCGAGTTCAGCGGCTCCAAGGCACCGACCGTGACCAGGTTGTGCGAAACAGTCATCTTGCGCTAAGGTAGATCGTTCCAGCCGCTCCACACCGGGCATGGGCTCCATGCGTTCCCGCGCCAGTGCTTCTTCATTTCGGCAGTCCATGTTGCTCAAATGAATAACCGTGCTATCGGGCTTGGCCTGCTTCCTGGAGCAAGCCGCCGCCTGATGGGTCTTGCCGCCCGAGCAGCCGCAGGGTTTGGCCGGTTCTGTATTTATAGAATTGGCTCCCCCATGGGAGGATTTTGACGGCATCCTCTATGGCTATCTTCTACTTGATATAGAGTCGACCTTTTGCGGAGATGAGTCATGCTGCAGATCGGTGAACTGTCGAAGAAGGCGGACTGCTTGGTGCAGACGGTACGTTTTTACGAGGCCGAAGGCTTGATTCCCGAACCCGCCCGCAGCCAGGGCAATTTCAGGCTGTACGACGAAGCTCATTTGCAGCGCTTGCTTTTCATTCGCCGCTGCCGAGCGATTGACCTGACGCTGGATGAGATTCGTCAACTGCTGAGTTTTCGGGATGGGCCAGAGTTGGACTGCGGCGAGGTGAATTGGTTGGTGGACTCCCATATCGCCCAGGTGCGGGCGAAAATCAAAAAATTGCGGGAGCTGGAGCGCGAGTTGATGGATCTACAGCGCTCCTGCAATCCCGCCCGCACCGCGCGCGAATGCGGAATTCTCAACTCCTTGGCCGAAGCAGCCTGAGCAGCTTGGGGGACTAAGCGGCCATATATATGGGCTCGCGGGGACGTTTTCTGGCGGCGATCGGCCGCCGATGCGATTCACCCGCATTGGTGACACGGCCTCTACTTCCGCCTTGGGCCAGCAGTCAAGTTGGCTGAAAGCCGGCTGTAAGAAAAGCTTCCCGTCGCGCCCTCTATCTGGGGCGAAAGCATGGAACGAGCTACATTTGGGAACGTGCAGGCACCGTCATTGTCGGCCCACCACGCATGGCCTTCCCCGCGGTGATAACCACCGCGACCAGCACCCAGAAAGGCCATAGCCCAAAACGGGACAGCCACCATCCATACGCGGTGATCCGCTCTCCTCCCTGCACCCTCGCGACGAGAACGCCTCGGGTATGGCGGGGCAGCAAGTCAGTAACACGGCCAAAACGGTCGATCACGGCGGTGGCACCCGTGTTGGTCGCGCGCAGCACCGGCCTTTCGAACTCCCGTGCGCGCATGCGGCTGATTTGCAGGTGCTGATCGATCGCAACGGTGTTACCAAACCAGGCAATGTTGCTGACATTGACCAGGACGGTGGGCGCCTGAGCCGCGTTACGGAAACGGACGGCCAGCTCTTCCCCGAAAAGATCTTCATAACAAATGTTGAGGGCAAAGCGGTTCCCCCTCCATTCGAATGACGGCTGCCCCACCGCTCCAGACTCGAAATCCCCCAGCAGTATGTTCATCATCCGCGTGAACCACCTGAATAGAGGCGGGACGAACTCGCCAAAGGGCACGAGGTGATGCTTGTCGTAGCGGTACGCAGCTGCGTCCGGCCGTAGCCCGACGACCGAATTCGTGTAGCCTTGCTGCTCGCTACCCAGCGGCATGCCAATCAGCGCAGCCTGCTGCCCTGAGGCGAATTTGGCTCGCAGCATTTCCACATAGCCAGGCGGCAGTTGATCGGGCAGCAGTGGAATCGCTGTTTCGGGAGCTACTACCAACGCGGTGCTGGCCGTCAGTAGCTGCGCGGCATACCACTCCAATGCATCGCGCACGCCGGTCGCCGATTCGAACTTCTGCTCCTGCGCGATGTTTGCCTGTAGCAAGGTCACAGAGACGGGCGGAGCCTGCACAAGGTCTTGCGCTTCATCCGGGCGCGCCGCGGCAGCGAGGACGAGAGCAAGGATTACCAACGGCCGCCAGGCACCGCGAATTTGCCGAGTGCGAACGAGCATGCCGGCAAGCAGTGCTGCGCCAAAGGCCGCAGCCGCACCTATTCCGTACACTCCCACCCAAGGCGCGAGCGTCGAAAACGGGCCATCGGTGTGCGCGTACCCCCCAGCGCCCCAGGGGAAGCCGGTAAGGATCGTGGCGCGCAGCAAATCTGCAGCCAGCCACAAGACTGCGAACAAGCAAGCGCGCAACGTGGAATCGCGCGGACGGAGCAGGCAGAACACCGAGCCGGCCAGTGCATAGTAAGTAGCCAGAAATCCTGAAAGGCTAAGTACGCTCAACGCGGCAAGGGCGGAAGAGAGCCCGCCGTAGACGTGCAACGAGATGTAGAGCCACCAGACAGACCCGCCGATCGAGCAGGCTGCGAACAGCCAGCAAAGCCCGGCGGCAGCGATTGCGGACCGACACCTGTCAAGCAGGATAACTAGGAGTGCAACGGCTGCCAGTTGCAGCCACCACAGGGGTTGCCCCTCAGTCGGCGAAGCAACAGCCCACGCGTGCATGAAGCCGGCGACGAGAGCCAGCGCAGGTGCGCAGGCGGCGCGCAGCGCTCGTGAAATCACACGCCTCACAGCTCCTTCAGTCGAAACTCTCTCCAAGCGAAGACGCCGGCGGCCTTGGGACTCGGAATCCAAGCTCCAGAGCCGGGATTCGGCATCGAGTAAACCGGTCCAGCAGAATGTCCGATCCGCTTGTCGAAAACGCCGTGGTCTAGCCTGAGACCCCGGCACTGGGAGCAGGGACTGCCTGGACACTTCATCCCCGGGACCTCTATCGCTTGGCGTTCATGCCAATTTCGCGCAGCGCCGTATCGATGGCGGGCAGCGATGCCGGGTCGTGTTCGACTGTCAGCTTTCGCTGCTTGAGGTCAAACGAGAGATCGTGGACACCGGTGAGCTTGGCCAAGCTGCCGCGTATCTGCGCTTCCTCGCTGCTGCAATCCATATTATCGATCTGGTACTGGGTCTTTGTAGTGCTCATCTGCATTTCCTTCCGTGAAAGTCTTTCCATTTGACAGTCTCCAGTAGGGGGAGAGTCAAGCCCATTAGACTCTGCCCTTGGTAGAGAGAGCCAAATCTGCTTTTTTTCTGAAATGCTGCAAGGAGTTCGCATGGTCTTTCGCTCTAAGTTAACCCGCCGGTTGTTGGCCCAAGCCGCCGAGAAGACGAGGTCCGCATGGTGAGTTCTAACCGTTCGGCAGGAGGCCCGGAAGCGCCGGTACCAGATGAAGACGGAGATTTGTCCGACCTGCTTGGGGAGCTGCGTGTCCTGCTGATGAGTGCCCAGCTTTTGACCGGTTTCCTGATCACGGTGCCGTTCAGCTCCGGATTCGGAAAGATCGTCGCATGGGAAAAGTGGCTGTTCGTGGCGACATTCGCCATGGCTCTAACCAGCCTGGTTCTGTTCAGTGCGCCAGCCGTCCAGCACAGGCTTTTGCGACCGCTTGGCGATCGGCCATCGTTTAAGCGGCTGGCGAGCCTTCAGACTCTTGCAGGGGCGGTTTGCCTTTCGTTGGCCTTGGTTTTTGCCGCCGGGCTTGTTCTCACTGAAGCCTTGGGACAGTTCGTGGGGGCGATAGCCGCATCCGTGCTCGCGCTTTTTATCACGGCATTCTGGTGGTGGTTGCCTTTAGCCTTGAGGGCGCGAAGACGTTTATAGCTTCGAGTGCCCATACGCTGAGTATGGCCGGTGCCGGTGTTCGTTTGATACGAACCTGTACTGCGTGCCATGGTGGCTCATTGGCAAGAGCGTCACCGTGGTCGTGGCCAAGTGTCAGAGAGTCGGGTTCTCTATGCCGAACACTAGGTTGCTTGCCACCCACAGGGCATGTTCCGGCGCGGGACGGTCATCGATGGCTCGCACTTGGTGGGCATCGTCTTGCCTTCGAGCTCATGAAAGCGTATCAGTGTGACGCAGACCACTGTGGTCCATTGAAGTCGGCTGTCCGGCGTTTTGCCTTTCTCGTTATACTCCGCTCCCATGACGGTTGCACCCCCGAGCGCCAATTCACATGTCACCGCCGAGCGAGAGCGGGGCCGCGCCGCACGGGCGGCGGTCTGCAGAGCCGACCACGCCGACTGGTCGCCGCAGGCGATGCGCAACCCGCTTGCCGAGCTTGCCGATAGCGACGCCGGCCGGCTCCCTGAGTTGGTGCCCCTGCGCCACGAGCGCATGGCAACGTCGCCGTTCGCCTTTTTGCGGGGCCTGCCCGCACTAATGACCGCAGACCTGGCCGCCACGGCGTCGACGGGCCTCCTCACCCTTCTCTGTGGCGACGCCCACCTCGCCAACTTCGGCTTTTACGCATCGCCCGACCGCGACCTCGTCTTCGACTTGAACGACTTCGACGAGGCGGCCGCCGGCCCCTTTGAGTGGGACGTCAAGCGGCTAGCGGTGTCGGCGGTCGTCGCCGGGCGCGCCGCCGGCCTCGATCGGGCTGCCAACCGGGCGGCGGCGCTGGCCGCGGTGGCCGCTTACCGCAGGAGTATGACCGACTGGGCACGGCTAGGTTCGCTGGACGTGTGGTACTCACAAGTGAAGGCCGGCACCGTCGTGCGGGAGGTGGACAAGGCGACGCGGCCACTCGTCGCCGCGTCGGTCAAGCGGGCGATGGCCTCCGACAGCCGGGCGGCGTTTCGCAAGCTGACCGAGGTGGTCGACGGCCAGCGTCGCCTGCGGGGCGACCCTCCCACCCTCGTGCCGCTGCCGCACGACGACGCCGTCGGGGAGTGCCTCCATGAGCTGGTGGTCGACTACTCGGCGTCGCTCGAGCCCAGCCGCCGTCACCTGCTCAAACGTTTCCGCTTCGTCGCCGGCGGGCGCATGGTCGTTGGCGTCGGCTCGGTCGGAACCCGGTGCTACGTGATGCTGCTCGAGGACGAGGCCGGCGGGCAGCCGCTGTTTCTGCAGGCCAAGCAGGCGGGCCCGGCCGCAATCGAACGCCACCTAGGCGCCTCGCCGTTCGATCACCACGGCCAGCGGGTCGTTGCCAGCCAGCACCTGCTGCAGGCGGTGAGCGACGTGTTCCTCGGCTGGGGCACCGACACGCAGCTGGGCGGTCATTTCACCGTGCGCCAGCTGCGCGACCGCAAGGGCGCGATCGATTTCCAGCGTCTCGGGGCCCGGGCGTTCGCCGACTACTGCGCGCTGTGCGGCCGCGTGCTGGCCCGCGCGCACGCGCGCGCCGGTTCGGCCTCGGCTATCGCGGGCTACCTGGGCCGGAGCGCGCGGTTCGATGAATCCATAGCGACCTTCAGCGAGACCTACGCAGACCAAGTCGAGGCCGATTACCGGGTGTTCTGCGCGACCCGCACTTGAATTTTGCGAGACCCGAGCTTGCCTGTTCTCGTGGACAAGGTCCGGCACCGTGAACTGCAGGAATGGCGGTGACTGCTTTTTAGAGTGAATTCGGGTCGCACCATCTTGAGGCGCTTAGCGCTGCTGTCGACATTCCCTGCCGCACCGAGGAGCACGAGCTCATCCGGCCCAATGACGCATGCAGGCGGAAGTTGCCGTTCCGAGCCGACCTGAGCCACGGTATGCCTCGAGTGAGCTTACAGAACCATGAGAAAACTTTTCGACCTCCAGGTCTAAAGGTGACTTGTATTCGAGTGTGCGAACGAGCAAGTACCCGAGGTAAAGCCATGTTTCGCGCCAGAGAAACGCGCCCCAAGTTTTCCAGGTCTGAATTCGGCTAGAAACAGTCGGAGAGGGCATTGCATGAAGATTGATATCCGTTGCGATGGTCATGGCGCGTCTCATATGTAGCGGATCACTGACCAAAAGGGCAGTTTGGATGCCTGCGCCGTCCATCAGTTCTTTCGCACGCAGCAGATTTTGCTTTGTGCTGCGGGAATGGATATCTACCAAGATGGATCCTGCCGGAATGTCATTGGCAATTGCAAACTGTCTTGCAACTTCGGCCTCTGATGGATATCCCTCTTTGGGAGTTCCCCCAGTGAATATGATCCAGCGAACCCGACCTTCTTTGTATAGGTATAGGGCCTCCATGATGCGCTCCCGATATACCGGGGACGGTTTGTTGCCCCATGCCGCAGCACCCAAAACTACCGCAGCGTCGGCTGGCGATTCAGATTTTTGATTCCCAAACTGAACGATTTGGCAGGCCACCTCGGCGTAAGTCACTACAAGTAAGACGCATCCCGACAAAAAAATATGCAAAAGCGTTCGCAAGCGAAATTGCATTTTTGTGGTCTCAAATGGTCTACTAGCAATCCTCACGGACTTATGGTGAGTCGCATAGCGTCAAGTAAAAGCGGTTGCGGCGGTAACGATTCCAATAGCAGAAGAAACTGGGGATTTTCGCGCTTGGTTGACGCGTTTTTCCATCGAACGCGGAGCCACTGGTGACGCCCGCGCAAGGCTAGATATCCACATTTTTTCTGGGATGAGATGGGGTCAAGACCACGTCAGTCAAATAGATCCTTTAAGAACCCCCGACGCTTCTGCGGGTGGTTTCCATAACTTCCGCGATCGTCACAGTCGCTGCGCTGAACCTGTCCGTAGCCAGGCTGAACCACCCCGGCTCCGGTAGAACCGGTCTCGGTCATGGACCGCTCAATTATCTTGTCGAGCTCGCCCCGGTCCAGCCATACTCCCCGGCAATTCGGACAATAGTCGATCTCGACGCCTTGGCGCGCGGTCATGACCAGCACTGATTCCACACAAGTGGGACATTTCATAAAATTCTCCTTGGTAAGTGTTGCGGATTTAACACCCTCTAGTCGCTTGAGTGTCAACCATGCCCCCCGAAACCATTAGTCGGCAAAGGACAAAGGCTTCGAAAGTTGCCAGGAAGAGCATGCGTTTGCACTTTGATGAGCGGCGACTCAAATTCCGTGCTTGAGGCCTCGCTCACTGTACGGTGCCAGCTGTGCCCACCGAAATGCTCACCGTCGGGTTGCCGCCGCGGCATGTGGAGCGGGGATTTGAGAGGCGCCATTTACATTTTTGGCTGAACGGGCGCGCGGAGGTATGCCGAGCGAACCACGACGCCCACTTGGTACTTTCTGCCGAACAGCCTATTCGGGCGACGACGCACACGGGCCGCCTTGGTTGCCGACACCTGATTGACCGCGGAAAAGCTGCCGCCAACATTCTGACCAGAATGACCAACAGAGTACGCCGGCAATGCCTGGACAAGACTGGTCCGGGCGTGCGCGTGCAGATTGCTGCGACACTATGGCTCCTTGGCCCGCCGCGATCAATCTTCCGACCATGACCGAAGTCCCTTCCTCACCCCTGTTTGTGGTGTTCAACCGCGCCTCCGGGCGAGGCGACCGCGACGAGTTGGGGCCTGCCGTTGAAGCGGCCTGCCTCGCCGCCGGGCGCCGTTGCGAGCTGCTGGCCGTAGAACAGCCTGGGAGCCTGGCCGAGACGGCGCGCGAGGCGGTGCGGCGAGCCCGCGAGGCCGGCGGCACGGTCGTTGCCGCCGGAGGTGACGGTACGATCAACTGCGTCGCGCAGGCGGTGCTGGGCAGCGGGTGCCATATCGGCGTGCTGCCTCGCGGCACGTTCAACTACTTCGCGCGCACCCATGGCATTCCATCGGAGTTGGACGGCGCACTGCGCGTGCTGCTGACTGAAGACGCGGTGGCCGTGCAGGTCGGACAGATCGACGAGCGCGTATTCCTCGTCAACGCGAGCCTGGGGCTCTACAGCCAACTGCTCGAGGACCGCGAGGCGTGGAAGCGCCAGTTCGGGCGCAGCCGGCTGGTGGCGCTGGGGGCGGCCCTCCAGACGATACTGCGCGGCCATCGCAGCCTGCGGATGACCATCGAGCTGCGTGGCGAGTCGCGCAAGGTGCGCACGCCGACGCTCTTCGTCGGCAACAACGCGCTGCAGATGGAGCAGGTCGGCGTGCCGGAGGCACGCGCCATCGACGAAGGGGGCCTGGTAGGGTTGATGCTCAAGCCGGTTGGGCGCTGGTCGTTGCTGGCGCTGCTGGCGCGCGGTGCGCGCGGCAGGCTCGGCGATGCTGATCAGGTGCAGAACTTCTACTTCCGGCGCCTGACCGTGAAGGCGCCCGCCTTCGGCCCTGGGCGAATCAAGGTCGCCACCGACGGCGAGGTGCTGTGGATGCCGCTGCCGCTGCGCTTTCAGGTGGCGCCCCATCCGCTGATGCTGATCCGGCCCGCCGGGCTGGCGCAGGAGCGGCGCGAGGCGCAGGCGGCGTCGCCCGTGCCGTCGCTATCGTCGACGCCGGACCGCGAGTTGGACCAATGACGGTCGTCCTGCAGGTCTCCGACACCCACTTCGGCACCGAGCAGCCGTTTGCCATGGCAGCGCTGGAGCGGCTGTGCGGCGACCTCCAGCCCGACCTACTGCTCGTTACCGGCGACATCACGCAGCGCGCCGGCGCCGACGAGTTCACGCGCGCCCGAGCCTTCTTCGACAAGCTCGGCGTTGCGGCGCGCCTAGTCTTGCCGGGCAACCACGACATTCCACTGTTCGACTTGTTCACCCGAGTTTTCAAGCCCTACGAGCGCTATGCCCGCGCGTTTGGCACGGCGCTGGAGGGCGAGTTCGAGCGCGACGATCTGCTCGTCATCGCGCTCAACACCACGCGGCGCTACCGCCACAAGCATGGCGAGATCTCCCGGGCACAGATCGACCGCGTCGCCGAGCGCCTGGCCCGCGCCGGATCGCAGCAACTGCGCCTGGTGGCGGTCCACCAGCCCTTGGCGGTGACTACCGACGCGGACGTCGACAACTTGGTGCGTGGTCACGAGCACGCCATGCGGCGCTGGGCCGAGGCCGGCGTCGATGCCGTCGTCGGCGGCCACATCCATCTGCCCTACGTGTTGCCACTGCGCGAGCGCTGGCCCGAGTTGCCGCACCCCGTGTGGGCCGTGCAAGCAGGCACGGCGGTCAGCAGCCGCGTGCGCGCCGGCATCGCCAACTCGGTCAACGTCATCCGTGTCGCCCCCGTCCGCAGCGCCGTCGTGGAGCGCTGGGACGTGGACGAGACAGCGGGCGTGTTTCGGCAGGTTCTGTCGACGGCAATCGCGGGCGGGCGAAGTGTCGAACCTTGAGGTGGGGGGTCGGTAGCGAGGACGACGGGGATCGACTGACGAGAACGGGACGGATATCCGCGTTGCAGCAAACGCGCACGTGCTGACGCATATGGGACGTGGCGAGCCGTGAAGACAGGTGACTCAATTTCCGTGCTTAAGCTCGCTGTACGTTGCCAGCTGTGCACACCGAATTCACACCGTCGGTTGCCGCTGCGAGATGCGAGCTGGTATTTGGGCGGCGCCATTTCGGGTTGAACGGGCGCGTGGACGTGTGCCGTGCGAACCACGACGCCTACTTGGCAATTTCTGCCGACTAGCCTGTTTCAGGCGCCGAAGCACACTGACCGCATTAGTTGCCGACTCTCGTGCCCGCCGTGCGAACATTGATCTTCGGCCCCCCGGGAAGGTCGCCGTGAGCCAAACACCCCGCGCGCTTACGCGATCTAGCCACCAAGATGATTGTCGTGTGTCAAGGCTTACGTCTGGCAGGTCGTCAACCGCGTCGCCACAGAGTGTGATTATTGAGTTCCAAAATGAGCACGCAGGGCCATCCTCATCGAATCGACGTTGATCGGACGCCGATCAACTCCTAGGCAGTGTTGCTCAATTACGCTGACGCATTCTTCAACAAACATCTGAGCAAACGTGTCGAAATTTAGCTCGCTCCAGGATTCGCTTTGGCCCGAGCAATTGTCGCTACTTTGCTTGAACTCCGTAGCTTGGGTTGCAAGCGTCCTCACTCGTTGATTCGTAGGTACAGTTGTTTGCATTGACGCCTCTAAGTTTGATCAGGCCCCGACCCCCGGCGCGCCGCGCCTAGAGGATCGTGCCCATGAATCGTGGCCTCCAGTTTTTTCACCGCCCGCCAGGCGGCCGGGCCGGAGGCTACGAACAAGATCGCGGCGAGCCCCAGGTACAGCCACCCGAGCATGGTTAGCGAGCCGATCGCCCTGGCGGCATCCTCTCGATAGACGAACGCGAGAATGACTTGCATTGAAAAAAGGGCGGCAAGCACAACTGCGGACAGCACGCTCAAGCGCAACCTCAGCAACAGGGCCACCCCGAACAGCGACTGGGCCGCAGTCAGGAAGAACTCCTCGTGCTGCCGCGCATCCAGCGGCAGCGAGGTGAGCGCACCGGCGCCCACACTCATCGCCAGCGGCAGCATGCCCACTAGTAGGGTCCACTGGTTGATTTTGTCGCTGATCATGGTCGTGAGTCCACCCTCGGCACGCCCGGACAGAACAAAGAGAACTGCGATGACCACGGCCGGTGCCTCGCTCGCCAGCGGCGCCAGCCATTGGATCAGAAGAAACTCGTCGATGCCGAGGATCCGCCCGGAGGCGACGATGGATTCGGCGAACGGCTCGGCCGCCGCCAGAATTACGCCCGCGGCGACGATCGCGAGCCCGGCCATCCACGCCCATTGCTTGCGCGCAGAGAGCTCCGACAGCGCTGCGGCAGGGCCAGGCTCATCGTCGGCTTCCAACTCGGTTTCCACTTTTGGCAGCCGGCTCGTGAGCCAAAGGTAGGTGCCGAAAACCAGGACCAAAATGACCGTGTCAAACAGATCGATGCGGTTCTTCAGGACGATCAAAAATGCGTAGACGCTGGCCACCAGCAGGAAACCGACCTCCAGCACGTTCACGCTTGCCAGCTCGATGGTGCGCTTGCGGGTGCGCCACCAATGAAGGAACACCATCAGAGGCCACGCCACGCCGACCAGCAGCCGGTTGGCGCCTGTCATGTTGGCGGCGGCATAGTGCACATAATTCGACTCCGGCGCCTTGCCAGCTTGATAGGCGTAGTACAAATCGACGGCGTACTCAGGCAAGACTGTGATGAGCGCGACAAGAGCCAGTATCAGGCCTTGTGAAATGCGCTTCTCCGCGGCTTCGGCGCCCCATGAGAGCATGAACCCCGCCGCCAGCACGGCGAGACCGAACACAGCCGTGTCGACCACGGCGTTAGGGCGCCATCCGCTGATCCTGAAGACGGCAGCAGGGACTATCGCGGTTATCGCGATCGCAAGCAGGACAAGAAACTTTCTCATTTTTTGTGTTTCCCTTTACGGCGCAGGATTGGCTCGGCAGCTGATCTTACCCGCGGCCTTCGCTGCTGAAGGGCGGGGCCTTCGGCAGCCGGACTGTAGGGAGTGGCCCTTCAGACGGCTGTGGCCGCCGATTAGCTGAAAGCCGCGCTAGCAAAGGGGTTGCGGAAAAAGCTTGACTCTACAGCGACTACAAGGTGTATCGTACTTTCACCAAAAACCATAGAGAGTCAAACGATGGATTCCAGCAGTACAAAATCGTGCGGTACGGCCGCATGCGAATCGCTGGCCCGCCAGCCTTTGGTGGGCTCGGGACGGCCGGCGACCGACACCGCCTTCTACATCGAGAAGATGGATTGCCCGAGCGAAGAGCGCCAGATCCGGCAGCGCTTGGGCCAGATTGCGGGGGTTGACGCGTTGGTGTTCGACCTGCAGCAGCATCGACTGACCGTGACGCACCGGCTTGACGACGTCTCCCCTGTGACCGCGGCGCTCGTGGAGCTCGGATTGCCGCCCGCAGGGCAAGAAGCAGTGCGCACGGAAGCTTTCCACGTTCCGCGCATGGACTGCAAGAACGAGGTCGCGCAGATCCGTGAGCGCCTGGGACAGATGGCCGGCGTCGAGGACTTGCGCTTCGACCTTGCGCAGCGTGTCCTGACAATCGAACACCGCTTGCCCGATTCGGTTGCGCTCGTCGATGCGCTCGCGGCCTTGGGCATGCCCGCGGCGCCGCATCAATCAGTTGAGGTCTCAGTCCGATCCACCTTCCATGTGCCGAAGATGGATTGCCGTAATGAGGAGCGGCAGGTGCGCGAGCGCTTGCAAGGCATGGCCGGCATTCAGGACCTGGAATTCGACCTGCCGCAGCGCCTGCTGACCGTTGTCCACCAGTTGCCGGACACGGCCGCGGTTGTCCAAGCCCTGACGGAGATTGGCATGCCGCCTGCGGATGCGCAGCTACCGACGCCAACGCCTGGCGCCTCCGCAGGCGCGGCCATGCGCACCGACACGTTCCGCATTGAAAAGATGGACTGCCCCACGGAAGAGGGCATGATCCGCAAGCGGCTGGGTTCGCTCGCGGGGGTCGACGATCTCGACTTCAACTTGATGCAGCGAAAGTTGACCGTGCGGCACACCTTGCCATCGACCGAGACGATCGTCAGCGCGCTGAAGGACATCGGATTGCCTCCAGCGGAAGCGGTTGCCTCTGGCCCCGGCGGGGCGCAGCGCAGCGTCTATCGGATCGAGAACATGGACTGCCCGACAGAGGAGGGCTTGATCCGCGAGAAGCTGCAGCATATGCCGGGGGTCCAGTCCCTGGACTTCAACCTGATGCAGCGCAAGCTGACGGTCTCGCACACCGTTCCTGCCGCCGACCTGGAGTCCGCCTTGCACTCGATCGGCATGAAGGCCGTGCCCGATGCAGCCGACGCCGGCGTCGAGGAATCATCGAAACCCTCGGTTAGCAAACGGCAGTGGGGCTTGATGGCCGTGGCCGGCGTGAGCGCCGGCGTGGCCGAAGCTATCGCCTTCAGCACGGGCAATGACTCCGCCTGGCCGGTGATCGTCCTTGCGCTGGTGTCCATCGCCACCGGCGGCTGGCCCACTTACAAGAAGGGCTGGCTGGCGCTCAAGAGCGGTGTCCTCAACATGAATGCGCTGATGTCGATCGCGGTGACCGGTGCGATCCTCATCGGCCAGTGGCCCGAAGCGGCGATGGTGATGTTCCTGTTCGCCCTGGCCGAGGTGATCGAGGTGCTTTCGCTGGACCGCGCCCGCAACGCGATCCGGGGCCTGCTGGCAATGGCGCCGGAACAAGCCACTGTGCGGCAACCTGATGGCAACTGGCTGGAGGTGCCTGCCAAGACCGTGGCCGTGGGCCAGCTCGTTCGCATCCGGCCGGGCGAACGCATCCCGCTGGATGGCGTGCTGGAGAGCGGCCAGTCGGCGGTCAACCAGGCCCCGATCACGGGTGAGAGCATCCCGGTGGCCAAAGCCGCTGGCGATACGGTGTTCGCCGGAACGGTCAACGAAACCGGCTCCTTCGTCTATCGCGTGACGGCCGAGGCCACGCACTCCACGCTGGCGCGCATCATCAAGGCGGTTGAAGAGGCCCAGGGCAGCCGCGCGCCCACCCAGCGCTTTGTCGACGAGTTCGCCAAGGTCTATACCCCGGCAGTCTTTGCGGTGGCATTCGCGGTCCTGCTGGGACCACCCCTTTTCCTTGGCGGCGCCTGGATGGACTGGATCTACAAGGCACTGGTGCTGCTGGTGATCGCGTGCCCCTGCGCCTTGGTCATCTCCACGCCTGTAACAGTGGTGAGCGGCCTTGCCGCGGCGGCGCGGCGCGGGATCCTGATTAAGGGAGGCGCTTATCTCGAACAAGGCCGCCAGCTCCGATCGCTTGCCCTGGACAAGACGGGCACCATCACGCAAGGCAAGCCAGTCGTCACCGACGTCGTGCGCATCGGACCCGACGAAGGCGAGGCTTTGCGCCTGGCGGCCAGCCTGGCCGCCCGTTCCGACCATCCGGTTTCCGGCGCGGTAGCCGCGCACTGGCGTGACAAGAGCGGCGAGGCGCTGGCGGAGGTGGACGATTTCGAGTCGCTCACCGGACGCGGCGTCAAGGGCCGCGTGGGCGGGCATTGGTACTACCTCGGCAGCCACAGGCTCCTGCAGGAACTCAGGATCGGCAGCGCGCCCGCGGAAGCCGCGCTAAAGAAGCTCGAGGGGGAAGGCAAGACCGCCATCGCCATCGCCAGCCAAAATGAGGCTTTGGCCGTTATCGGGGTGGCAGACACCGTCCGCGATTCCAGCCGTGAGGCGATCCGCGAACTGCACGCCCTGGGGGTGCGCACGGTCATGCTGACCGGCGACAACCAGCAGACGGCCAGCGTGATCGCGCGCGACGTGGGCATCGACGACGCGCGCGGCGGACTTATGCCGGACGACAAACTCAAGGCAATCGACGCCGAACTGGCCGAACACGGCACCGTGGGCATGGTCGGCGACGGCATCAACGATGCACCGGCGCTCGCCAAGTCCAGCATCGGCTTCGCGATGGGAGCGGCGGGTACCGACACCGCGATCGAGACGGCCGACGTCGCGTTGATGGACGACGACCTGCGCAAGATCCCGCAGTTCATCCGCCTGAGCCGAAAGACGGGGGCGATCCTCAAGCAGAATATCGTACTGGCGCTGGGCATCAAGGCAGTGTTCGTGGTGCTGGCACTAACGGGCACCGCGACCCTGTGGATGGCCGTTTTCGCGGACATGGGAGCGAGCTTGCTCGTGGTGTTCAACGGCCTTCGGCTGCTGAAAATCCGCACGGCCTGATGGCAACAGGCGCTGGCGAAATGGGACTGCTGCGGCACTGGATATACGACTGGGGCGGCCTCAATGCCCAAATGATGCTGTGGATCAACCGATCCGTGTCGGCGGACTGGATCGTTCTGGCTCGTTCGTTCTCCGCACTCGGCAGCTATTGGGGTGCGCCACTGATGGGCCTGCTTTTGCTGAGCTGGCGGGCCGTCAAGCGTTCCGAACCTGCGGCGCTGGCACCGTTTCGTTTCGGGGTCGGCGTCCTGCTCGCCATGCTTCTGGCCTGGACGGCTAAAGCCGCGTTTGCCATGCCGCGCCCATCGGACCTCTATGCCAACGATATGGCCTGGATGCTTGGCGCACCCGACAGCCTTTATGCATTTCCCAGCGGCCACGCTGTCTACACCGCAGCCGTCGTCGCCTGCCTCTGGCCTTTGGGGTCTTGGCCGTTCCGGCTGCTTCTGCTCGCTTTTGCGGCAGCCATTGGATGGTCCCGCGTGGCACTGGGTGCGCATTTTCCGGCGGATGTTGTCGCTGGCTTTCTGCTCGGCGGCGTTTGCGTCGTGGCGACCCATGGCTGGGCCGCGTCGTTGAAGCGAGCAACTGACCGGTGGCGGGCCGCGCGATGACGTCCGGGTTTGCCGCGGCCCTGCGCCTTGCGGCCTGCATCGACACTGTCAATCGCCAGATGGCATTTTTGGTGCGCTGGGGACTGCTGGCCAACGCGGTCCTCATCGCCGGCAACGTGTTCAGCCGCAAGCTGCTGGGCGTGGCCTCCTCGACCATGTACGACGTGCAGCCGCACTTCTTCGCGGCAGTGGTGTTGCTGATGGCTGCCTACACGCTGCAGCGCGATGAGCATGTGCGCATCGATGTTTTCTCGGGATCGCTGGGGCCACGAGGCACGGCCTGGCTGGATCTGGCAGGAATTCTCGTGGTGCTGTTGCCGCTTTGTTTCGTCGCGGTTTGGGTCACCGTGCCGGATTTCACGAGGGCTTTGGCCAGCGGCGAGACCCGCGCCAGCCGTGAAAGCCTGAGCACTTTTCCTGCGTGGATCATGAAGGGGATGATTCCCTTGGGATTTTTCTCGCTCGGCGCACAGAGCGTCGCCGAAGCCGTGCGCTGCTTTGCCTTTCTGGCTGGCGCGACGCCGGCACGACGCGTCGCCCAAACCGTGCAGCAAGGGGCGCGTCCATGAGTCCCGAGCTCATGGCGCCCGTCATGTTCGGCGCGCTGGTGGTCGTGCTGCTGGCCGGGTTCCCCGTCGCGTTCTCGCTGGCGGCGGTCGCGGCGGTGTTTGGCATCGCAGGCGTTCTCACCGGCCAGTTCACGGCCCCCTTTCTGCTGAACATGCCGCTGCGGGTGCAGGGCGTCTTCAACAGCGACAACTTCCTCGCGGTACCCATGTTCGTGCTGATGGGCCTGATCCTGGAGCGCACCGGTATCGCCGAGGACATGCTACTGGCCCTCGGCCGCCTGTTCCGCAAGCAGCCGGGCGGTTTACTAGTGGCGACGCTTGTTGTGGGCTCCTTGCTGTCCGCCATTACCGGATTCGTTTCGGCTTCCGTCATCGCCATGGGCCTGATCGCGCTGCCAACGATGCTCAAGGCCGGTTACGAGCCCAAGCTCGCCACCGGCACCATCGCCGCCGCGGGCACGCTGGCGCAGATGCTGCCGCCGAGCCTGGTGCTCATCGTGCTGGCTGAGCAGGTGGAGGTACCGCTGGCGGAGATATTCCACGCGGCCCTGCTGCCCAGCGCGATGCTGGTCGGGCTTTACCTGGTATACGTGGTCGCTGCAACCCGATGGCGCCCCGCTTTGGCGCCGCCCTTGGGGCAGGCCGCCGCCGCATCCGTGAGCGCGTGGAAGGAGGTCGCTGTGGCGGCTGGCGCACCCTTGGTGCTCATCTTGGCCGTTCTGGCGTCGATCTTCTTTGGCGTCGCCACCCCGACCGAAGGCGGCGCGGTGGGCGTCTGCGCGGCGTTGCTGATCGGGCTGGCCAAGCGTCGCCTGAGCGGCCAGCGGCTGGCCGAGGCGCTCACGAATACCGGTGTGCTGTGCTCCAGCGTGATCTTCCTGCTGCTCGGTGCTTCCTTCTTCATGCTCGTGTTTCGCGGTTTCAACGGGAAGCTCTGGATCGAACAACTCTTCGGCCATCTGCCGCACGGACAGCTGCCATTTCTGCTGTTCGCGTGCGTCGGTATCTTCCTGCTGGGTTTCTTTCTCGACTTTTTCGAAATCGCCTTCATCGTCGTGCCGCTGATTGCACCCGTGGCGCGCAAGCTCGGCGTCGACATGGTCTGGTTCACCGTGATGGTCGCGATGGTTCTGCAGACCTCGTTTATGCATCCGCCGTTCGGCATTGCGCTCTACAACCTGCGCAGCGTAGCGCCACGTGCGGTTCGCACCTCCGACATCTACCTTGGCGCGATCCCCTTCCTGCTGCTGCAGATGCTGATGGTGGCCATCCTCGTGGCATTTCCCGGGATCGCCAGCACACCGCCGGCGGCGGCGACGCTCACCGACCAACAGGTGGAGGACGCGTTGCGTCCGTCTCCCGACCTGAGCCTGGAAGCTCCGGCCGACCTGACTCCCAACAAATGAACATGCAAGCTCACCGTACTCTGCCCTGGTACTCGCTCGCGTTTGCGGTCTTCGCCGCCGACCAGGCCGCCAAAACCACCGTCGACGTCGCCACCCCCCTGGGCTGGTCCTATCCGGTGACGCCGTTTTTCAATTTGGTCCATGTGCTGAACCCGGGGGCAGCCTTCAGCTTCCTCGCCGGCGCCGGCGGATGGCAGCGCTGGTTCTTTCTGGCCATCGCGATCGCGGCTTCCGCTTGGTTGATCTGGATGTTGCGGCAAACTCGCCGGCGCAGCGAATCGCTGGCCTTCAGTCTGATCCTGGGAGGCGCGCTGGGAAATGCCTTCGATCGTGCCCTGCGCGGCCAGGTCATCGACTACCTGGATTTTCACCTCACCGGATGGCACTGGCCAGCATTCAATGCGGCAGACATTGCCATCACCTTGGGCGCGGCTTGCCTGGTGATTGCATCCTTCATCGCTTCGAGGCAACCGCAGGCGCAGGAGAAGGCATGAGCAGCTCCAACGCTCGCAAGCTTCGCCGAATGTCGAGCGGGCCGCAGGACGCGAAGGTGGAGCGCAAGCGCGTCGCGCTGGTCGTCGGGATCTTCATGCTGCTCGCCACGCCGACCGTACTTCTTGTGCAGTCCAAGTCCTATCCCGTAGGCAGCTCCTTCAAGCTGATCGACATCACCGGAGCGGGCTATGCGGGCGACTTCCTCTTGCCCGATCACAATGGCGTGACGCGCAGCCTCAAGGACTTCAACGGCGAAGTTGCCATCGTCTTCTTCGGTTTCACGCAGTGCCCGGACGTCTGCCCGACCACATTGACCGAAATTGTGCAGGCCAGGAAGCTGATGGGCCCGGACGGGGCCAGGCTGAAGGCAATCTTCGTGACCGTGGACCCGGAGCGCGACACCTCGCAAGTGCTGAAGACCTACATGGAAAATTTCGATCCCGCCTTCGTAGCGATGCGGCCAGACCCGGGCCAGCTTCAACAGTTGGCAAAAGAATTCAAGCTCCACATCCGAAGGAGCCCGGGGCAGTCACCCAGCTCGTACACGGTGGACCATACGGCGGCCAGCTTCGTCTATGACCCGCGTGGCCGACTGCGGCTGTATGCGCGGTATGGCGTTGGAGCCGAGGCACTGGCCGCCGATGCCAAGCTGCTTCTGGGTGGTGCTTGATGCAGGCCCAGGTTGATGAATCCACGGGCAATCGCCGCCGGCGCTGGATGCTTGCGCTGGGCCTGCCGGCTGCGGCCGGGCTGGGCCTGTTCGCATACCTCCACTCCAATCGGCCGGCCGGAAGCGCCAGCGCGAGCGCTCTGCCGCTCGTGATGCGCGCGCAGCCTGTCCCGCTGCCGGACCTGAGAGTGCTCGATGGCACGGGGCGGCCGGTCGATCTCTCGAGTTTCAGGGGCAAGGTGGTCCTGCTGAACATCTGGGCCACATGGTGCCCGCCGTGCCGCCAGGAAATGCCTTCCTTGGACCGTCTGCAGGCGCAGCTCGGTGGTGGCAAATTCCAGGTCGTCGCGCTCTCCATGGACGCAGGTGCCAAGGCATTGGACCAAGTCAAGTCCTTCTATGCGTCTGTGGGAATCAAGCACCTGGCCGTTTATCTAGACGCGGATGCGACCGCGATCTTCACGCTCAAGGCGGTCAGCGTGCCTACAACCTTGCTGCTGGACCGGCAAGGCCGTGAACTGGGCCGCATGAGCGGAACCGCGGAATGGGACAGCCCTCAGATCGTCGAGGCTCTGCAGGCGCTGTCGGGCGCGCGGGTGAAGTGATGGCAATGACACCCTACCAATTGACGGAAGACGAGCTTCGACAAGAGCAGCGCAAGGTGCATTGGCGCAGCGGCGCCGCGGCTGTCGTCTGTGCAGTGATGTACGGGCTTGCCTACCTGTTTCTACCGCGCTTGCTGCACTTCCCGGACGACCTCGATTCGGCATTGACGTTCGGGGCGGGTGCCAGCCTGTTCATCGTCCTGTGGATCATGGTCGGAATCGGCCTGGTCTCGCGCGGCCGGCGGCTCTCCGCGCAGGACATTCGCGGCTCGGCCTACGGTCAGCCGAGCCTGCGGATCGCGGTTTATGCGGCCTTCCTGCAGAACACGCTGGAGCAGGCCACGGTCACGATCATCTTGCTGCTGGCCGTCCTTCTGCTGCTGAGGGGCCAGGCAATGCCGTTTGTTGCCGCATCCGCGGTTCTCTTCGCCGTGGGCCGCGTGGCGTTCCTGCGCGGATACCCGGGCGGCGCGGGCGCGCGCGCGTTCGGCATGGCCTTGACTGCCCTCCCGAGCGTCGTGGCCTTTGTCGCGGCGGTCGCCGCGGTGATTGCACGGATATTGCGATGAACAAGCCAGTTTCATCGGCGCTGCCACTGGCGACACCAAACTCTACAATGACCTTAAGGTTTGGCTCTACATTTCGAGCTTGGAAGGACCTCCCCATGAAGATTGGCGAACTCGCGAAAGCAACTCAAACGCAGACGGAAACCATCCGCTTTTACGAGCACGAGGGCTTATTGGGGAAGCCTCCTCGCAGCAAGGGAAACTTCCGCCTCTACGGGCGTGAGCACCTTGAGCGGCTCGCCTTCATCCGGCACTGCCGCTCGCTGGACATGACGCTGGAGGAAATCCGTGCTTTGCTCAGGTTCCAGGACGCGCCGAGAGAAAACTGCCAAGCGATCAACGACGTGCTGGAAGAACACATTGACCATGTGTCTCGGCGCATTCGTGATCTCAAGGAGTTGCATAAGGAACTTAAGTCGCTTCGGGATCAATGCGACGGAGTGGCCGCTGAATGCGGAATTCTGGATGGACTGAAGAGTGTCTCCCTGAGCAAGGCGGCTGCCGGCCACAGCGTGCATTCGGTGGGCTACCGCAAACCGCCTGAGAGTTCACGCGGACCAAAGCAGAGTGCTAAAAACTAGGAGTTAGCTGCCGCGTCTTAGCGCGAGAGCCGAATGAGCCCGGCGAGACGCGACGATGCTGTTGCTCGGCCACCTCAAACTGCTCCAGGCAGGGCCACGGGATTGGCGGTCTTTTTCTTGAGCAGCTGTTCGGCAAGCGAGGAGCGTCAGGCCAAAGTGACGGCCGGGAAGCGGTGGGTAAGTCATGCACTCGCGCGGCGCCGCCCACAGGCTTATCCTGTGGCGGGTGTCTTAGCCACGATGGATGGAAGCGCTCGTGTCAGTCGCTTGTCTCTCCCTTCACAGCCAGGTGCTGTGCCGCTTCCCTGAGCCGGTATCTTTTTCCCTCGAACTCAAGCATCGTGCAGCGATGCTTGAGGCGGACAAAGATCGGTAGTGCCCATGGTGGCGTCGCACAGGTATTTGCTCCAGTTCTGCACTACGCTAGAGAGGTGACGGCCATGGCGCGGCCGCCCACGGCGCGGAGCTGCCTGGAGCCTATCATCTCGGGCGGGCGGGTGAAGACAAGCGGCATGGCTGCAGCCGTCGGAACACTGTGACAGTAGGCTTGCAATAAAGCGCATGTCACACCCCTGAAACATTGATTGCCTAGCGTCGGGGGGTCAACAAAAAAAAGGATCGCCGACGCGGTCCCCTACGCCAACAAAGGGAGCATTTCATGCGCCGGACATATGCAGTGATGGCAACCGCGGGGTTGCTGACGGGTGCGGCCATGCCGCACCTGGTTTTCGGCGCCGACACGGTGCCTTCCACCCAAGCGGCAGCCGGCACGGCCGGCAGCGTGGCCTACAGTGACCTGCGCTTTGCCGACTTCTTCAAGCGCCCCATCGGTCCACGGGGCCTGGAAGCCAGTGCCCTGTTGACAGCCATGAACGGCCGCCCGGTGCGCATGGTGGGTTACATGGCCCATCAGGATGGCGACACGGCAGTGCCGGGAATTTTTGTGCTCTCGCCATTGCCTGTCACCCTGGGCGACGAAGACGAAAGCTTCGCGGACGACCTGCCGGCGAGCGTCCTCTATGTGCATATCCCGCCCGGCGCGCCCGCGAATGCCGGCAAGGTCGCCTACATCCCGGGGCTTCTCAGCGTGCGAGGCATGCTGGAAATCGGCGCACAGCCCGAGGCCGACGGCCGCATTTCGTTTGTCCGCCTGCGGCTCGACGGCGAGCCTGTACGGATCGAGGCGCCGCAGGCCGGCCGCCCGTTCCATGCGCAGGCCGCCCAGGCGCCGCTGCCCACATCTCATTAACCGATTCGACCTTCTGGAGCATCTCATGTCTAATTATTTCGGCCTTTCCCGCCGCCTCTTGGCGGCCATGCTTCTTGGCGCCGGCAGCGCAGGCGCATTGGCGGCACCTGCGGTCTCTCGCCTGACGCCGCCGAGCGAGCTGTTCGCTTCGGGCAACCCCAACCCGCCCTACATCGCCCGCTTCCTGCCGGGCCAGCGTTTCGACCTGCAGGCCACGGTGCGCCTGGATGCCGGCGCCACGCTCAAGGATTTCCAGTTCTCGGTCGACGGCGTCGCCACACGGCCCGCGCCCGACACCACCAGTGTGGTGACCACCGGCCTGACGCTGCCAAAGGACGTGAACGCCGCCGTCGTCTCGCAGCGTGCCTTCTCCACGCTCAAGACGGGCGTGCACCGCCTGGCGGTGCGGGCCACGCAAAGCGACGGCCAGACGGTGACGGCCGAGGGTAACTTCGAAGTCGTGGCGCTGGAGCGCGACGGTCGCCCGGCCAAGAACATCATCATCATGCTCGGCGACGGCATGGGCGCCACCCACCGCACGGCCGCCCGCATCATCGGCCGTGGCTACGCGCAGGGCAAGGCCAAGGGCCTGCTGGCCATGGACAGTTTTCCCTACACCGGCATGGTGATGACCTCCTCCCTCGACGCCATCGTGACGGACTCCTCGCCCGGCATGTCCAACTACGTGACCGGTAACAAGTCGTCCAACAACCAGGAGGGCGTGTGGCCGGACGACACCGCCGACGCCTTCGACAACCCGCGCATTGAATACCTCTCCGAATATCTGCACCGCACACAAGGCAAGGCGCTTGGCATTGTCACCACGGCCGACATTTTCGACGCCACGCCAGCCTCGATGGCCGTGCACACCAGCAATCGCGGGAACGGCACAGGCATCGTCGATCAGTTCCTCGACGATCGTCACCTTACCGGCTTGTCGGTACTGATGGGCGGCGGCCGCAAGTGGTTCCTGCCCAACGGCGACGCCCTCAAGGCCGACGGCTCGCGTAGCGGCCAGCCGATGAACGGCTCTCAGCGCGACGACCGCACCGACTATGTCCTGCCCGCCGACGTCGTTGCCGGCTGGAAAGCCTCACCCGGCAAAAAGGACGCATCGCGCGATCTGCTGGCCGACTTCCAGGGCAGCGGCTTCGCCTACGCCCACGACGGCGCGGCGCTGAAGACGGCCATGGCCAGCAAGGGCGGCCCTGACAAGCTGCTGGGCCTGTTTGCCTACTCCAACATGAACGTTGCCTTCGACAAGATCAACAAGCGCCGCGGCGCCTCCACCATCGTGGATGACTACGGTTTTCCCGACCAACCCATGCTCGACGAGATGACCGGGGCCGCGCTGCAGGTGCTGGCAAAGAACAAAAACGGTTTCGTGGCCATGATCGAGGGCGCTTCTATCGACAAGCAGTCCCACCTGATGGACACCGACCGCTGGCTGCTGGAAGTCATCGAATTCGATCGCGCGGTGCTGGTCGCCAAGGATTTCGCCGCCAGCCACCCCGACACCATCGTCATCGTCACCGCCGATCACGAATGCTCCGGCGCGTCGATCATCGGCGCCTCCACCAAGCCGGTCTCCGCCTTGCGCGACGCCACCAGCGCTCCCGGGCTTGCCGCCCAGCGCGACGCCGTCGTGGGCACCTACCAGGCCGCGAAGTTCCCCAAGTACACCATGGAAGCGGACGGCTACCCGAGCAGCACCGACGTGGACTACAAGATGCTGATTGGCTACGGCGCCAACGCCGATCGCTACGAGACCTGGCTTGCCAACACCACGCCGACACAGGACTCCCAGCAGCCCTTCGTGGGGAAGGCGCCGCTGAGCACCTATCCCGACAACCCCAACGTGCGTAATGCCAAGACCGGCTTCATGATCACCGGCCAGGTGCCCGGCGACCAGGCGGTGCACACCGCCACCGACGTGCCGCTGTCGGCTTACGGCCGTGGGGCCCATCGCCTCTCCGGCGTGATGGATAACGCCGACGTCTTCTTCAAGCTGGCTGCGGTGGTCGGCGGCAAGCGTTAGACGTTAAGGTCGCGGCCGTCCGCATTAAGCTACTGAGCCGGCCACCAAATAGTGCGGACGGTGTTCACTCGGCACCCTCAAATTACGCACTGTTACAGCCAGCTCGTGGCCAACATGGTGATCCTGCACAACGTGCAGTGGATGTCGCGCAAGCTCAAGGAACTGCAAAGCCAGGGGTATCCGGTGGGTGAACCGGTGCTGAAGGCCTTGTCGCCTTACCGGACCAGCCACATCAACCGGTTCGGGGACTACACGCTGGATCTCGGACGGGCTGTCGAGCCCATCGACTACAAGATCAAATTTTCCTGAAATATCAATGAGTTAGCTTCGATTCGGCGAAATTTTCAGGAATCACGGCCGACCCTCCAATAGACCCGAAAAGTGAAAGCTTGATTTACAGCGCGCGGGCCAAAGTGATTGCTGGCAAGATGCAGCGCCCGAATTACCCTACGACACCTTCATAAACAATCTTCCATTGAGCTTTTCGGCGCTCCCAGTACTGACGAATGGTTCGTCCAGACTTCTCGCCGGCGATGACTTCGCCAAACGTGGCGACCACCAATCCCGACTCTTCGGCCCATTGCAGCAATGAGATGTCGCTTAGCTTGATGCTTCTCGCTCGGGCCGCAGCGGAACTTGTCTTTTTTAGCGTGCTGTGGATTGCCAGGGTCTTTTCATCCGCGGTGAAATCTTCCGCGTAGAAACCGCTGAACTGCACGAACTCTCCCGCCGATTTCGCTTTGACCCATGACTGCAGCACTTCCTCGAACCGGGTTTTCTCCAAACTCATGCTCTGGGGCGCGACCCACTTCAGATTGCGCGAGATCACAACCGGTGTTGTACGTATCTCCACGGTACGGATAATCCGGTCCAGATCGGGATTCGCGACGGCGACACAGCCATCGGTCGCATGGGGCGCGCGGCTGAATTGGTTAGAAGGCGTGCCATGCAGCCAAATGCCGCTGCCGCTTCTTCCCCTGCGGATATCAAGTGCATTGGGGTAGTTGATAGGCAACGCGCCGGAACCGTAGAGGTCCTTAAGGCTCTTGGGGTCGAGGTTGCTGGTAATGAAGTAAATGCCCAACGGCGTGCGTTGATCGCCTTCAATTTTCTTGTCTACCCCGGCCTTGCCGACAGAGATGTAGTAGTCCGCCAAAAGTCGCGGCCCATTGGCCCCGTTTTCAAACAAATAGAGCCGTGACCTTGAAACATCGACGGCAATCGCGTGCTTGTTGCGTGGCGATAGCGACAGGAGCTGGGTTGGGACGGCATCCTTGGGCGGGCGTTCCTTGAGTGCGAGAAGGCGCAGCCGGGATTCCTCACGCAATTCCTGCAACCTGGACGTCGCATCGGGAGGCAGGTCGCCCGCAAATTCCCCCAGTGCGCGTACGGGGCGATTGTGAGCGGTGAGCAAATCACCATAAACGAGCTGCGCCAGCTGGAAGTTTGGGTAATCTTTAACCAGTGCTTGCGCGCTACTCAGGGCTGCGTGGCTGTTACTCGTTCCTATCAGGCGGTATACCTCCACGAGCCTGGCCTCCGCTTTGCCATCCTGATTCGCAGACTTCGCAGGATCGGCGGGCGCTTGATTTCGCGGCTTGGCGCCGCTGCTCCATGCGGGGCCAGTCACGAGCAATAGAAACGCTGCGACGCATAAGGCCCATGCCATTGGTAGATGCGTCATTGCAGGCATATCATCACGCCCCTTTAAGGAGAAGCTGAATATCCTGGGCGAGAGGCTGGGCGCCGCTGCCATACCTCCCGTAGAGCCTGATACGGCCTTGCGGGTCAAAAACGAAGGTGCCGGCGGTGTGATCCATCGAATAGAGGCCAGGCTTGCTGCCGTCCACCTTTTTATAGTAAATCTTGAAATGGCTGGCCACCGCAGCCAGTTCCTCGGGACTCGGCCGCATGGCCAGGAAGGTCGGGTCAAAATTCCTCATATAGGCTTCCAAGAGCAGCGGCGTGTCGCGCTCCGGATCCACACTGATGAATATTGCCTGTAATTTTCCGGCGTCTGGCCCCAGAAGCCGCTTGACCTCAGACAACTCGGCCATCGTCGTGGGACAAACGTCAGGGCATTGGGTAAAACCGAAGAAGACGACCACGATCTTCCCGCGGAAATCCTTCAAAGTTCTGGCTTGGCCATGATGGTAGGTGAGCGCAAAGTCCTTGGCATAGTCCGCACCGGTCAGATCGACGCTCTTGAATTTTCTTTCAACAGGCGTTTCCTTATCCGTGCATGAGGCCAGAACGCCCGCCGCAAGGACCATGCTTCCGGCATACAGAAATTCTCGCCGACCGAAACGAGACTGTTTGACCCCTATGCCTCTGTTAGGGATACGCACGTTTGACCTCCTCATCCACTAGGGCTTTGAGTTGCTCATGGCCGAACTCCTTCAAGGGACGCCCATTGACAAAGAAGCCAGGCGTCTTAGTAACCTGAAGAGTGCTGGCGTCAGCAAGATCCTGCTCAAGCAGCGCCTGAGCTTCCGGTGAATCAGCATCTTGTTTGGCCTTCGCCGCGTCCAGGCTGGTGCCTTTCAAGAATGTCCAGATCCGCTCCGGATTGGGCTGGTTATGCGCGGCCCAAGAGTCTTGGGAGTTCAGCACCACCTCCGTCACGGGAAAGAACAGATTTTGCTTATGCGCGGCGATGAGGATTTTTGCGGCGACATCAGAGCCTTTGTGGAACGGCACAAGGCGCACCACCAACTGCACTTTCCCCTGGTGGCCATCGACGATGCGCTTGACTAGCGGGTAGAAGGCTCTGCAGGTCTCGCAGGCTGGATCAAAGAACTCAACGATACGGACCTTGGCGTCCCGGGGGCCGTAGGTAGGCGCGTGCGCGCGATTGAAAACCGAACTGTTCTCTTGCGCAAGGCGGGCAATTGACTCGGATTTTTTGTTGAAGTGGCCGTATATGCCAAACGAAAATCCGAGTAAAACGACGATCCCGCAGAGAATGATAGTGAGTTGTTTGTTGGTCATTTTTTAGGGTCTTTCTTTGCTGCGAGCAGCAGCAACACGATGATGGAAAAAGCAAGAAGCGAGAGAAGTGGGATAGTGATGAAGCCGACCAGCTCAAGTTTTTGCTCCGAGCAGGACACGCCTTTACTGCAAGGCTGCATGGCCGCCGGAATGAATCCACCGTAGAGCAGGCAGTGATAAAAGGCAACAAGCCAGCCGGTGAACGCCAGCGGCAAGCCGTACTTCACGCTGCTGGCGTCCTGTGTGTAGGCGCCGGCGCCAAGAATCAAAACCAGCGGAAACATGGCGATACGCTGATACCAGCAGAGCACGCAGGGTTCAAGCTCCATGACTTCACTGAAGAACAGCGCACCGAGTGTGGAGACGAGCGCAACCAGCCAGCTCACCGTCAACAACTTCCATTGCCGCTCTGAGGTAAAGGATGAGGATGTCATGCCGGCTTCACCGTCGGCCTGTGCCGCCATGATGCGAAGACCAGGAGTGCCGCACCGCAAACAATGGCCATGTCTGCGAAGTTGAAAGCTGGCCAGTGCCAGCCCAGCGCATGGAAATCGAGAAAGTCCACAACATAGCCTCGCAACGCCCGGTCCAGGCCGTTGCTCAGCGCGCCTCCCAGAACCATCGCGTACCCCAGAAGCTCGAATTTGGGGAGCGGCTTTCGCAGCATGAAAATCAACCAGGTTGAAACGACCAATGCGATCCCGCCAATGAAGAAGCGCTGCCAGCCGCCCGCATCAGCCAGGAAGCTGAAGGCGGCGCCATAGTTCCAGACATGCACCAGATTGAAGTTGCCTGTGACGGGCAAACTCCAAGCGTATGGCGTGTATTCATGCACCCAGTACTTGGCGGCTTGATCCGCTAAAAGCAGTATCAGGGCGATCCAGTAGCCCGCGAGGCGTGGACCGACCGTACTGCGGGGGGAGCTGCCAGTGAGCGGCGGGTTGATGTAGGGCATTGTTCAAGCTCAAAAATTCAACAATTCCAGCCCTCAGCAGGATGCAGGGCCAATGTGAGGAGCGCCTGGTTTCACAGGCACTCCGGGCACGGAATTAAAGAATCGGCGGCTTGAAGCTTTGTGCGCGTTCTGCGCTGAAGTAGCCGGATGCTACTGAGGGGAAAGACGGGCGAATTGAGATGTGACCTGGGGCCGGTGGCTGGCTTTCAGTCATGGCCGCCTGATGGCATACCTGGCAGACATTGCACAAGCTGCAGGGCTGGCCCGCGTTACATCCGGCTGGCGCACCCGCGGGGAACGCTTCGATATGCGAAAAGCAGGTGTTGGCGTGACTCGCCTTTCCTTGCGAGAAGTTTGAATTACCGGCTTTCACCTCCGCTGACAACGCCACATCTGATTGGGCGGCAAACCTCGGCATGCCCGAAACGGCAGGCTGAAGAAATGTCATGGCGAGAAATAGCAAGAAGATAAAACGGTGCATTAGAGGCACCCACCGGCAATTCGTCATGTGTTCCAGTGGACCCGTGCAGTTTAACTCAGACGTTTTAGGCGTTTGATAAGAGCCTTCAGCGCGCAAGCCACATCCATATGCCCCATCCCGCACCGATCCACACAACGAGAACCAATGCAGCACCCCACAGGCTGCGCGGCTTGATGTTTTCCTGCGCCATCCATGCATCGCCTTGCTGCCGGCAGTCCGTCAATACCTCAGCAGGCGTCAGCCGTATTGCCAGCCAGATCAACCCCGGCAACAACAAAACGTCGTCCAAATAGCCGAGCACCGGAATAAAGTCCGGGATTAAATCGATCGGACTGAGCGCGTAGGCCACTACAAAGAGACCTAGGGCCTTGGCATACCAGGGCGTCTCAGGATGTTTACAGACGAACCATAGCGTCACGCCGTCTCGTTTTAGTTTCGAGGCCCAGCCGCGAAGGACTTTGAATATCTTCATCGCGCTCCTGAGTAGTTCTGCGTCGCTAGGCGAACTAGGTCTGCCGATTGCTGAACGGACATTCCGAGAGTTTACAAATCGTGTACTCTCGCTGGAAACCTCCTGCAGCGCTTATTGCGGTGTCCAGTACCTCCGCCTTCAGATCACGCAAAGAGCACCCATAACGTCAATGACATGACCCGTCTTGCCCAGTACATTGAGGCTGCCGAGCGCGACAACACGCGCCGCAGCTACGCTTCGGCTATACGCCATTTTGAAATCGAATGGAAAGGCCTGCTGCCTTCCACCGCCGACGCCATCTCCCGCTACCTGGCCGATCACGCGCCTACCTTGTCAATCAACACGCTGCGCCAGCGGCTGGCCGCGCTGTCCCGCTGGCATACCGACCAAGGTTTTGCGGACCCGACCAAGTCGGCCCTGGTGCGCCAGGTCCTCAAAGGCATTCGCTCGATTCACGCGGTGCCAGAAAAGCGCGCGCGGCCCCTGGAACTGGCGATGCTCCAGCAGGTCGACCAGTGGCTCGATACCGCCATCGGCAATGCCCAGCGCTCCGGCGACCAACCGGCCTTGCTGCGCCACACGCGCGATCGCAGTTTGATACTGCTGGGGTTTTGGCGCGGCTTCCGTTCC
>NZ_JBHSRS010000013.1:0-405398 GCF_042659145.1 Polaromonas aquatica
TGGAGTGAACCCCTTGGGCTGGACCACTGGGTTCATCAGAATTAAGCCGCCTCCTGAGCGAGTTGCAATTCAAATTCGTTGGGTGAACGGTAGCCGAGTGCTGAATGAAGCCGCTTGGCGTTGTAGACCTCTTCGATGAAGCGAGGCAACCGTGTTGCCACATCCGCGAAGGTCTCGTAGCCGGCCAAGTACACCTCCTCGACCTTGAGCGTCTTCATAAAGCTCTCAGCTTGAGCATTGTCATACGGATTGCCAGGCGAGCTCATTGAGCCGCGAAGCCCCGCCTCCTGCAGTGCTCGCCGGTATGTGTCGCTCGCGTATTGACAGCCGCGATCCGTGTGATGGATGCAACCCGGTGATGGTCGTCGGTTCTCAAGCGCGCAGCGTAACGCTGCCAACGCCAGTGGCGTGTCAATGCGGCGGGAGATCGCGTAGCCCACGACCTTGCGACTGCACGCATCTAGGATGGCCGCCAAGTAGCAGAAACCGGTCTCGATGCGGATGTACGTGAAGTCGGCGACCCACACCAGATCAGGGCGGCTCGGGATTACATTGCGATAGAGATTCGGGAAGATCAGCGAGTCGTGATTACTGTCGGTGGTGCGCACGAAGCGCCTGCGAGGCTTGATGCCCAGGCTGTGCGCCTTCATCAAGCGCGCCACGCGCTTGTGATTGACGACATGGCCACGTCGGTGCAACTCGTGCGTGACCCGTCGGTAGCCGTAACCGGGCATCTCGTCTTGAATGGTCTGAATGAGCTCAACCAACTGGTCATCTGCTAAGCCGGTGGTATTTGCCACGGCGCGGTAATAGAAGGTGCTGCGCGGTAGTTCCATCACTTGGCACCCCCGCCGGACGGAGCAGGCTTGGGGCCGGTGATGATGGAGGAGCGCTCGTTGTCGCTCACGAGGCGCAGGCGCGGAGTTTTTTTGACCAGTTCCAGCTCCATCGTGAGCTGCCCTACTTTGCGCTCCAGGGCGGCGATCTTGGCCTCGTACTCGGCAATGGCGTCCGCCTCAACCTCCTCGGTGCTGAGCTCACCGCGATCGAACTGCGTCAGCCACATCTGGATGAGATTGGCAGACAGTGCATACTTCTTCTGCGCGTCACGGCGCCCGAGCGCGCCTGAACGAATGTCGCTGCACAGCTGCAGCTTGAACTGCGCAGTGTGCCTGCGGTAGGGACCTCTTGATGACATGGACCTTCTCCTTTTATGAAGGCCCAGAAAGCGTATCAGTTCATCTGTTCCCAGTGGTCCAGCCCAAGGGGTTCACTCCACACGTAAATCCCACCTTGATTTCCGACTGAGCCAGAATAAACAGTCGTCCCGGCTGGTATTTTTATAGCGTAAACCACATTAATTGGTGAGGAACCTGTAATCTCGCCAGTTCTTGGATTTATCCATTGCGGCTTAACAGCGGTATCTATCCTTACTTGCGCTGCCGAGGTAGGAGGTGTCGTACTAAACCATTGCCCCAATGCCTTACCTTGTGAGTCACCCCCGCGATAGAAAATGACATCGTCCGTCAAGACAGAGGATGAATATTTTCCAGCAGGAAAATTTGAAGCTGGGTTGCCGGGCAAATAAGCCAATGGGCCAGGGTTACTCACCATATCGTAGGTTCCCTTAAGTTCACCTAGCGACTTGCCGCCATTTTGATTGGCATATACATTTTGCAAATCGGCGTTGATGTTGTTTACTATCTTCGTCTGCTCCACTTGCTTGGCCTGCGCCGCTTTGTAGGCCGCGTTCTCAATCAGGGCTGTAATTGAATTGTTGACCTTACCGATTGCGCGAATCTCTGCAGTCCCCGCGGCATCAAATGCAAACCCCATCGCGACGATTTCCTTGTCGGTCATCGTTGAGATATCAAAGTTGCCGCCGTTCATCGTCATAAAACCAACACGGATGGCGTTGTTGGCCGATGCGATCTGGTTGTCCACCACCCTGATCTGATTACCCAAGTCCGCCTTGATGTTGCTGTCAATGGCTTGCGCTTGTTGTCTCTGAAGGTCTTCTTTGTAAGTTCGCAAATCACCAATGTCGGCTGTGGCCGAGGTAATTGTTGACACGCAGGACTGCGCTGAGGAGAAGCAGGCGTTTTCTATGATGGCGCTGTTTTTCACGCCCGTGGTCTGCCGCTCCTTCACAGACTGACCCGGTTTTTGCAGGTCAGCCACTGTCAGGTAGTTGTTGACGGTGTCCGTGAAACCACTGATCGCGCCAGAGGTGCCACCCACTGCGGCGCCAATCGCGGTACCGATAGCGGCCGCCAACGTTTCTTTCAGCGCAATAGGCAAATCAGTTTGCGCAATCTGCTTGCCGATCTCATCTATGGTGGCTTGACTAATACCCGCACCCAAAGCACCCCCGACCCCGCCATTTAATGCTCCCGCCAGCGTATGCAGCAACACCCTGTATCTGCCACCTTCATCCCACGTGCCAGCTTCATCGAGAAGTGCCTGTTTTTTTGCAGGATCAGTCTCTGCGTTGGCCTGCGCTTTTAGATCAGCCATCTGGCCTGCCGAGAAGCTGGCTACCGCCTTGGGCGCTTCCTTCGTGAAAGCCTGCATGATCTGGACCTGCGCATTGATCTCAGCTTGAACCTTGGCCGTATCAAAGATCGGTTTGAGTCCAGTCTCTGCGTCACCCGTTCTGACCGCTGTGTTGCCCGCAATACCGCTGATGCCCGCCGTGGTCACGCTGCTGGCTTCTCCCTTGGCGCTACCGATACCAACGCCAACACCGTTAACCCCAGGCTTGTTGGGCTGCGTCCCCACATCCACACTGATGCCTGCCGCACTGCCGTTGAAGCTCGCGCTGTTCTGGATATCACTTGTCGTGAGCGTGCCACCAGTGGTGAAGCTGTTTTTGCTGTTATCCACCGCAGCCTGGGTGCTGGCAATCACACCACCCTTGAGGTCGGTGTTGTTATTGACACTGACCTGAAACCCCCCATCCCCGGCCTTGATACCGCTTTGCTGTCCCACACTTGCAAAGTTGCTGTCGATCTTGCTCTGGCTGGCGCTGATGCCTCCGCCGGCGATGTCTCCCGAGCCGAAACTGACTGAGCCGCCTGCGCTACTTTGCTGGCTCTTGTAGGTGCTGGTGTCCTGCAAACTCTCGATATTGAGGTTGCCGCCCACGTCGGCCCTGACGGTGTTGGCCGTAACGACTGCGCCCTTGAGGTTGGTGTCCCCACCGCTTTGCACGATGGCGGTGTTGCCTGCAACAACCTGGGTGTTGGTGTAGCTGGTGTCGCTTCCATTGGCTTGCCCCGAGCCTTTGCTGGCGCTGGCGTTAAAGCTCGGGCCGGCGCCGCCGGGGCCGACACCAAAGCTCACGCCCACGCTGCCCGAGCTACTGGAGTTGGTGCTGCTCTGGCTGGCGGTGTTCTGTGCGGCGAGCAGCTTGACCTGGTTGTCTGCGGCAAGNTAACCGGGTCAGTTTTCGACGGCATTCAACACGCAAAAAACATCGTGTCAGTTTTAACGTTGTGCTGACGCCGGCGAATGCCAATATTCGCGTTACCCGGCAGTGGTTGGCGAACAAGCTTGATGATGAAGAGCTGATGCTGGAGGTCGAGGGTGTTGTCTCGATCTACGATGACCAGACTTTGGCTGCCTCCGGCTATTGGGCCAAGGAGGACTACGAGCTGTTGCATCAGAGCATCGTTGACGGTTTTTCGGATGGGCAGGCCTTGATGTTTCGCAGCGTTTCTTCAAAGGCCATGGATTTCATTCAATCGCTCAAGAACCAGCGGCCATCCTCGGCGCTGGGTCAAAAATGCGGGATGGACGATCCACACCAGCTGGCGGTGGATCTGAAGGGCAATGTCATGACTTGCCAGAACACGGGGGCCAAGGGCAAACACAAGATCGGGCACGTCAGTGCCATGAAAGATGTGAGGCTGACGACTGCAACCCATTGGTCGCACAGGGAGAGTTGCCGTCATTGCCCGGTTCTTCAGCTTTGCAAAGGCTCATGCATGTTTTTGAATGATGACTTGTTTGCGCAGTCTTGTGAGAACGAATACCACTACAACATGGCTATTCTTGCGGGCGTGCTGCAGAGCGTCACGGGTTTGTGCCTCAAGTCGGTGACTGGTGACATACGCCGGCCAAAGCTAAAGCGAGTTATTAGGGTTGCGGCTGTTTAGCGCATTCGCTTTGCCGGGGTCAATTGATTTTGGAAATCCCCGAGGGCGATCGTTCCGGCGGCGTTCGATATTCCGGCTACTGCAACGCTTGTTTTGATAACGAGGCTCAGGCGGTACAGGCCTGATACGCGGGATGTTGTCTAGGCTTGGGAGGAGCTTGTTGGGTGCTGATTACTAGCCTCAAATTTCATAATTACGGGTAATTACTAGAAATAATGTGACTTTGCCCGTGTTAACGTGTGCTCTACAAGCCCAAAACAGCTAGCTTAATCATTTATCTTCCGTCAACCAGCTCTCAACCGGCCCGTACCATGCGTCTAGTCCAAAACTCATTGCATCAGGAAGTCGCCGATACCTTGCGTGAGCAGATCTTTGACGGTTTGCTGGCGCCGGGCAGTTTTGTGGATGAGGTGGCGCTGTGCGAGCGGCTGGAGATTTCGCGCACGCCTTTGCGTGAGGCGCTGAAGGTGCTGACGTCCGAGGGCTTGCTGCGCCATGAGCCGCGGCGGGGCTGTTTTGTCAATGAGGTGACGGAGCAGGACCTTGACGAGATTTTTCCGGTGATTGCGTTGCTGGAAGGGCGCTGTGCTTATGAGGCGGCGCGCAACGCGACGGATGCCGACCTGGTGGAGCTGACGGCGCTGCATGAGCGGCTTGATGCCCATGCGCAGGCTGGGCGCATCACGGACTACTACGCGACCAATTTTGCGATTCATGAGGCGATTATTTTGTTGGCCAACAACCGATGGCTGGCGCAGGCGATTGCCGATTTGCGCAAGATATTGAAGCTGTCGCGGCTGCAGTCGCTGGGTGCGCCTGGCCGGCTGGCGCAAAGCCTGTCGGAGCACATGACGGTGTTTGCGGCGCTGAAGAGCCGTGACAGTGAAGGCGCCGAGGCTGCCATGCGCACGCACCTCACGCGCCAGCGTGAAGCCCTGCGTGAACTGGCGCGCAGCCAGCGTTCGAGGTTTGCATCATGACGGGCCCGGGCTGGCTCAACCGCAGCGTTTCCCGCCTCGCGGGCGAGAAAAAAGAATCAAAAATGCCCGTGGCCGCCGTGGATGACGCACAGCATGCTCCTAAAAAGATAGTGAATTCGGCGCCGGCCGATGGTTTGCCGGTGGGCCGCTCGACGCGTGAGCGCCTGAATGCGACTTTGCGGAAAAAAGAAGAGGCACTCTCGCCGCGCGTTTTGCGCCGCACGCTCCTGGAGTTGCAGGCCATCGTCGATCCGCGGGTCAGCGAGGTGGAGGGCGGGCGCCGGGCCATGGGCGTGGCCGGCTGGTATGCGAAGGCCGCGCCCAACGAGCGGCGCGACATGTGGCTGCTGATGAGTGAGCAGTTTGTCGCGGATGCGCAAAAAACAAAGCTGGCGCAGGAGCAGTTTGCAGCTGCGGTGGGCACGCCTGACGAGGCGGCGGCCGAGGTGCGTTATCGCCGTGCCACGGTGTCGCCGCGCCGGCGTTTGCTGCAGCGCTTCAGCGCCTTCCCGGAGGGGATACGGTTTCTTGTGGATTTGCGCGCCGACATGCTGCCGCACCTCAAGGCCGACAAGCGCCTGCAGGCGCTGGATGTCGAGATGGAATACATGTTCTCAACCTGGTTTGACGTGGGTTTCCTTGACCTGCGCCGCATCAGCTGGGACTCGCCCGCGTCGCTGATTGAAAAGCTCATCAAGTACGAAGCGGTGCACGACATCAAGAGCTGGTCCGATGTGAAGAACCGGCTGGACTCGGACCGCCGTTGCTACGGGTTCTTTCACCCGCGCCTGCCCGATGACCCGCTGATTTTTGTGGAGGTGGCGCTGATTGACAAGATGGCCGGCAGCATCACTCCGCTGCTTGACGAGTCGGCGGATGCGGCGGATTTGAACAAAGCGACGACCGCGATTTTTTACTCCATCAGCAACACGCAAGGCGGTTTGCGCGGTGTGAGTTTTGGTGATTCTCTGATCAAGCGTGTGGTTGAGACGCTGAAAGATGAATTCCCCAAACTCAAGGTGTTTGCCACGCTGTCGCCTATCCCGGGCTTTCGCAGCTGGTTGAACAAAAATGCCGGCGCCATGTTGGACAAGCTGGATGACAAGGCGCGCTCGGCACTTGGCCGCGCCGTGGGTTTTGAGCCGCCGTCTGCCGGGCATTTTCTCAGTGCCGCCGACGATGCGCTGGCACTGCCCGAGAAGTCGCCTGTGCGTTTGATGCTGTTGCGTTGTGCGGCGCAGTACCTTGGGCATGTCTCGGACGATGCCAGGCCGGCCGATGCGGTGGCGCGCTTTCACCTTGGCAACGGTGCGCGGGTGGAGCGGCTCAACTGGGCTGGTGATCCTTCCGGCAAGGGGCTCAAGCAGTCGTACGGCTTGATGGTGAACTACCTGTACGACCTGAAGCGGCTGGACAAGCACCGGGCCCTGCTCGCGCAGGGGAAAATCCCCGTATCGGGGGAAATTGAAGATTTGTATATTTGATTCGCAGAGATCGAATGTATACGTAGTATTCGTGGCAGGTGGTGGTTTCGGTTTTCAATTTAATAACGACAGGAGACAAAAATGAATTTCAAGCTTGATATGACGGTGGGCCTGGTAGCCAGCCGGCGTGATGTGTTGCGCACGGGCGCAGCAGGGCTGGCGTTGCTTTCCATGGGCAGCTACGCGCAGTCCACCTGGCCGTCCAAGCCCGTGACGGTGATCGTGCCTTTTCCTGCTGGCGGCGGCACCGATGCATTTGCCCGGCCGCTGTCCGGTCAGTTTTCCAAGCTGACCGGCAAGCAGCTCATCATTGACAACCGTGGCGGGGCAGGCGGCACGCTGGGCGCCAGCATTGCGGCCAAGGCTGTGCCGGACGGCTATACCCTGTTCATGGGTGCGGTACACCACACCATTGCGCCGTCGATGTACCCGAAGCTGGACTACGACATCGAAAAGGATTTTGTGCCGCTGGCCCTGCTGGCCAATGTGCCGCAGGTGCTGGTGGTTAACCCAAAGAAAATGCCATTCGCGGATTTCAAGTCTTTTATCGAAGCGGTGCGCAAGGCTCCGGGCCAATACAACTACGGCTCTGCCGGCGCGGGTACCTCGCACCATCTGGCGGGCGAGCTGTTCAAGCAGCAGACAAAAACGTTTATCACGCACATTCCCTACCGCGGCGCTGGCCCGGCCTTGCAGGACTTGATCTCCGGCAACGTTGACATGATGTTTGACGGGCTGGGCTCGTCGGCCGCGCACATCAAGGGCGGCCGCATCAAGGCGCTGATGGTGTCCGGCACCAAACGCAACCCGGCTTTTCCCGATGTGCCTTGCGCTGCGGAAGTGGGCCTGCCCGACTACACCGTGACCACCTGGTACGGCATGTGGGCGCCCAAGGGCACGCCTGCCGATGTGCAGGGCCGCATCGTTGAAGATATTCGCAAGGCCGCAGCCACGGATGAGCTCAAGGCCATCTGGGCCAGCAACGGTGCGGAATTCGGCAACCTGACACCACAACAGTTTGGCGCCTTTGTGAGCGGTGAAGTCAAGCGCTGGACAGCGGTGGTAAAAACCTCCGGTGCCAAGCTGGAGTAACCTGGCGCCATTCCTTTTTACCGTTCTCCCTGAGCTTGTCGAAGGGCTTCGACAGGCTCAGCCTGAACGGGTTTTGAGTAATCTCTATTTCTGTAATGACTGCAACTGTTTCCCTGGATATTTCCGGCGCGCTTGCGCGTGTCACCCTTTCCCATACCGGCAAGTTCAACGCCATGTCGCGTGCGATGTGGGTGGAATTGCGCTCTGTTTTTTTGTCTATCCAGAACGACCCGGCAATTCGTTGTGTGCTGATAAAAGGCGAGGGCGGGCACTTTTGCGCGGGTGGCGACATTTCAGAATACGCCGGTTTCCGTTTTGCGGAAGCGTCCCTGCGCGATTTTCATGAAAACGATGTGTGGGGCGGCTTGCAGGCCATGCTGGATTGCGATGTACCCGTCGTGGCGCAGATAGAGGGCAACTGCATGGGTGCGGGCCTGGAGATTTCCAGCTGCTGCGATATCCGCATGGCCGCTGAGTCGGCCCGCTTTGGCGCACCGATTGCAAAGCTCGGTTTTCCGATGGCTCCGCGCGAGGCTGCGCTGGTCTTGCGTGCGGTGGGTGAGCTGACAGCGCGCGAGATGCTGCTGTCGGCCGCCGTGCTGGATGCGGCGGAGATGAAGCAGCGCGGCTTCCTGAACAGTGTTGTGGCCGACCCCGAACTTGCTGCGGCCGTGCATTCGTGTGCGGAGCGTATCGCCAGCCTGGCATCGGGCGCCGCACGCCTGAATAAACAGTCGTTCAGGGCCCTGGCCGGCGTATCGCCTGCGCAACCGGCTATAGATTTAATAGCAAATGCCTATGCTTATGCCGATGCACCGGAGCACCGCGAAGGCGTGAGGGCATTTATTGAAAAACGCCAGCCCCGTTTTGGGCGCTAGGCTTTTGTCTGAATTCTTTTTTTGCAGTTTGAATCATGAAAAACCATAACCTGTTTGCCGCGTTGCGTGCTGCCTTTCCCGCATCGCTGGATTCGATTGCCGTTGAAGCCGATAACGGCCTGAACTACTCCTGGCGCGACCTGGACCGCGCCACGGCCATGATGGCCAACCTGCTTGAATCGCTCAAGCTGCCTGCGGGCGCACGCGTGGCGGTGCAGGTTGAAAAGTCGGTCGAAGCCATGATGCTGTACCTGGCGACCTTGCGCGCGGGCTATGTGTTTCTGCCGCTCAACACCGCCTACCAAAGCGCCGAGATCGAATATTTCATAGGCAACGCCGAGCCGGCCGTGGTCGTGTGCAGCAGCAAGAACTTTGGCTGGATCAGCAAGATTGCCTTCAAGGCCGGCACACAAAACGTGTTCACGCTGGATGAGGACCGCACCGGCTCGCTCCTGGAGCGCGCCGCGCATTGCAGCGACAGACACGAGATGGCGGTGGTCGCGAACGGGGATGCGCTGGCCGCGATTCTCTACACCAGCGGTACCACCGGCCGCAGCAAGGGCGCCATGCTGTCGCATGCCAACCTGCTGAGCAATGCTTTGGTGCTCAAGGACTATTGGGGATGGAAACCCGGTGACGTGCTGATACACGCCTTGCCTATTTTTCATGTGCATGGCCTGTTTGTCGCGTTGCACGGTGCATTGATCAACGGTAGCAAGATGATCTGGCTGTCCAAATTCGACCCCCGGCGTGTGGTGCAGAAGTTGCCTGAAGCCACGGTTTTCATGGGCGTTCCCACGCTGTATGTGCGTTTGCTGGCAGAGCCTGGGCTGGACAAACATGCCTGCCGCAACATGCGCCTGTTTATTGCGGGCTCCGCGCCCCTGTTGATCGAAACCTTTACTGAATGGCAGCAGCGCACCGGCCACACCATCCTGGAGCGCTACGGCATGTCCGAGACCGCCATGCTGACGTCTAACCCCTATGCGGGCGCTGAGCGGCGCGGCGGCACCGTGGGTTTTGCGTTGCCGGGTGTGAGCCTGCGCGTGCAGGGTGATGATGGTCAAACCTTGCCGGTTGGCGAGATTGGCGGCATACAGGTCAAGGGCCCGAATGTTTTCAAGGGCTACTGGCGCATGCCTGAAAAAACCAAAGAAGAGTTCACCGCGGACGGCTATTTCAAAACAGGCGACGTCGGCAAGATCGACGAGCGCGGCTACATCACCATCGTGGGCCGCAGCAAGGATCTCATCATCAGCGGCGGCTACAACGTCTACCCGGCGGAGATCGAAGGCTACATCAACGACATGCCCGGCGTGGCCGAGAGCGCGCTGGTCGGTGTGCCGCACCCCGACTTTGGCGAGGTGGGTGTGGCCATCGTCATCGCCAAGCCGGGCATCACGCTGGATGCCGGCTCCATCGTCACCACGCTCAAGTCAAAGCTCGCCAATTTCAAGATCCCCAAGCAGTGTTTTGTGGCGGCAGAATTGCCACGCAACGCCATGGGGAAGGTGCAGAAAAATGCCTTGCGCGAGCAGTACAAAAATCTTTTTACCTGAATCAGCAGCCGCCAGCAGCGGGCTGGCGCTATTGATTCAGGAGCTGGTTGCGCGCGTTACCAAAGGGCTACAGGCAGATTTACCTTAAAACAAGCACCGGTATGTGCGAGTGCGTGAGCACATGCGTGGTCTCGCTGCCCATCAGTACCCGTTTGAGGCCGCGACGACCGTGTGAGGCCATGACGATCAAATCGCACTTGTGCTTTTTGGCCATGGCGATGATGGATTCGGCGATCAGGTCCGATACCTTGGTGACGGCCTTGGCCTTGACGCCCCGGGCCTCTGCGGTGGCCTTGACTTCCTCCACCACGGCAAGCGCGGATTCTGCCCATTGCTTTTCGATGGCGGCAATGTTCCTGTTGTTCGGATTCAGGGATGCGCTGCCTTCGAAATAACTTACCGGGTAACGCGGGATCACCTTGAGTGCAATCACTTGAGCGCCCGTGAGTGCCGCCAGCTCAAGGCCGGTGTCAACCGCCTGGCGGGAAAGCGTCGAGCCGTCGGTTGCAATAAGAATCCGCTGATACATGGCGAGTCTCCTGAAGTGGAAGGGAGTCTTGACTTTAAACCTGTTGATGGCTTCGCGCTTGATCCATATCAATGTGTGTTGCGCTTGCTGCCATTAGTCTTGCCGCATGCAAGCTGCTGCGCTTCCGTTTCCACCTGCTTTGGCGCAATCAGGGTCGTCCTGCGAACCTGACGCGGATCGACTGGCCCTGCTTGACAGCCCGGATGAGTGGGCCGTTTTCAGCCAGCCCTGCGAGCCGTCTGCAGAGTCCGCTCGGGAGCTTTGGGAGTCGCAGGTGGTAGTGCGGGGCATGCACTGCGCGGCTTGCTCCCTGACGCTGGAGCAGTCGCTGCTGGGCGTCAGGGGCGTTGTGCGCGCGCAGGTCAGCGCGGCGAGTGGGCGTGCCAGTGTTGTCTGGTCTGCAGCGCTGACCCGGCCCTCGGAGTGGATGGCCGTGCCGCAGGCGCTGGGCTACCGGCTTCTGCCGGCCTCCGATGCGTTTGCGCCTGACCATGGCCGAAAGGAAGCCCGCCTGGCGCTTTGGCGCTGGCTGGTGGCCGGGTTCTGCATGATGCAGGTCATGATGTATGCCTTCCCGGCCTACATCACGACCCCGGGAGAGATCACGCCGGACATTGAAAAGCTGTTGCGCTGGGCTTCATGGGTTCTGAGCCTGCCGCTTGTGTTCTTCTCAGGCGCGCCATTTTTCGGCAATGCCTGGCGTGACCTGAAGCACCGCAGCATCAGCATGGACTTGCCGGTGGCCCTGGGTATCCTGATCACGTTTGCGATCAGCAGCGCCGCGACCTTTGAACCCCAGGGCTGGTGGGGACGGGAGGTTTATTTTGACTCGCTGAGCATGTTTGTTTTCTTTTTGCTGACCGGGCGCTGGCTGGAGCGGCGCTTGCGCAACCGCACCGCAGGCGCCCTTGACAGCCTGATGCAGAGGCTGCCTGACAGCGTGGAGAGGCAGGGTCAGGATGGCCATTTCGAGCGGGTGGCTGTGCGCCGCCTGCGCGCCGGTGATGTCATCCGTGTGCTGCCGGGGGAGGCCTTCCCGGCGGATGGTCAAGTCATTTCCGGCAACACATTTGCTGATGAAGCGCTGTTGACGGGAGAGTCGCGGGCGGTGGCCCGTCCACAGGGGGCATCGGTGCTGGCGGGCAGCCACAATCTGTCCGCAGCGGTACAGGTGTGCATTGAGCAGGTCGGGCCGGCGACGCGTTACGCGCAGATTGTGTCCTTGATGCAGCGAGCCTCGGTGGACAAACCACGTCTGGCGCTGCTGGCGGACCGTGTCGCCAGGCCCTTTTTATGGTTTGTCTTGTTTGCGGCTTTTACGGCCGCGGTGTTCTGGTGGGGCACTGATCCGGCCCGGGCTCTGATGGCGGCGGTGGCCGTGCTGGTGGTAACCTGTCCATGCGCATTGTCCCTGGCAACACCGAGCGCCATGCTGACAACTGCCGGCCTGCTGGCGCGCAACGGTGTGCTGGTGCGTCGCCTGCAAGCCATTGAGTCGCTGGCGGCTGTCGATACGGTTATTTTCGACAAGACGGGCACCCTGACCGAGGCTCATATGGCCTTGCACAATGTGCAGGTCCGTGCGGGCGTCACTGCCGCGCAGGCCCTGCAGCTGGCCTCTGCCATGGCGCGGCATTCCCTGCACCCGGTATCGCGTGCGCTGGTGGCGCAGGCCGGCAAGTCCGGCCTGCCGGAGCCGGGGCCGGTACAGGTGACGGACGTGGTCGAGGTGATGGGGCAGGGTCTTGAAGGCAGGCTTGCGCCTTCCTCATCTTCGCCTGGGCCTTGCTGCATGGGGCACGTGCGGCTGGGATCAGCCCGGTTTTGCAACGTTGAAAGCCGGCCGGGCGAAGGCATGCTGGTGTATCTTGCGGACGGGCTGGGCTGGCTCGCCCGGTTTGAGTTTGGCGAAGCCGTTCGTGCAGATGCCGCGCTGGCTGTCGCTGCGCTGCAAGCCGTGGGCATGGATGTCCAGATGCTGTCGGGTGACAGGGAGGCCACTGCGCTGCGCATGGCTGTCCGCTTGGGCATTCGCCAAGCGCAGGGCGACTGCACCCCGCAAGCCAAGCTGGCTCACCTGCAGGCACTGCAGCAGCAGGGACGCAAGGTATTGATGGTGGGTGACGGCCTGAACGACGGCCCGGTGCTGGCCGGCGCGCATGTTTCCATCGCCATGGGCCTGGCTGCGCCGCTGGCGCAGGCGCAGTCTGATTTTGTGATCCCCGGCGGGCAACTGATGCTGCTGCCCGCCATGTTTGGCCAGGCCCGCCGCACCATGCGCGTCGTACGCCAGAACCTCCTGTGGGCCGCAGCCTACAACGCAGTTTGTGTGCCGATTGCCGTCGCCGGGTGGATGCCCGCATGGCTGGCCGGCCTGGGCATGGCACTGAGTTCACTGCTGGTTATCGCCAATGCAGCGCGCCTGGCGCACAGGATGCCGCAGGAAGCGGGAAGCTGATGGACATCCTGTTCCTCCTGGTTCCCCTGTCTGTGCTGCTGGCGCTGGCGGTGATGGCATTGCTGGCCTGGGCTGTCTGGTCAGGCCAGTTTGAAGGGCTGGAGAGCGAGGGCCAGCGCATCTTTCTGGAAGAAGAGTCCTTGAACCAGCGGAACGTGCCGGTTGACAAGGATGCTTGATCCACATCAATACAGGCGCGGGCCGTCATTGGCACACTGCGTTATCAGCTTGGACAACAGAGCAGAGGGTTTTTGATGAGTGCAGTACTTTCGACAACATCGACGCGGTTTCCCGCCATTCGGTGGGCGGCTTCGAGTGCCGGCGTATACAACGACAAGGTTGTGCGCCAATTTACCGTGATGGCGGTTGTGTGGGGCGTTGTCAGCATGCTGGTGGGCGTGTTCATTGCTGCGCAAATGGCGTGGCCGGAGCTGAACTTCGGCATCCCGTGGCTCTCGTTTGGCCGCTTGCGTCCCCTGCACACCAATGCCGCCATATTTGCATTTGGCGGTTGCGCGCTTTTTGCCACCAGTTACTACGTGGTCCAGCGAACCTGCCAGGTTCGCATCATCTCCGACAAGCTTGCGGCCTTTCACTTCTGGGGCTGGCAGGCCGTGATTGTGGCCGCTGCCATATCACTGCCCATGGGTTTTACGCGCGGCAAGGAATACGCCGAGCTTGAATGGCCTATCGCCATCCTGATTGCCCTGACCTGGGTTGCCTATGCGGTGGTTTTTTTCGGCACCATAGGGATTCGCAAGGTCCGGCATATTTATGTCGCCAACTGGTTTTATGGGGCTTTCATCATCGCCGTTGCGCTGCTGCACATCGTGAATGCCGCCGCCATACCCGCAGGCTGGATGAAATCGTATTCGGCCTATGCGGGTGTGCAGGATGCGATGGTCCAGTGGTGGTACGGCCACAATGCCGTGGGCTTCTTTCTCACGGCGGGCTTCCTCGGGATCGTCTATTACTTCATTCCCAAGCAGGCCGAGCGGCCGGTGTATTCATACCGCCTGTCCATCGTGCATTTCTGGGCGCTGATCTTCACCTACATGTGGGCTGGCCCGCACCATCTGCATTACACCGCGCTGCCGGACTGGACACAGTCCCTCGGCATGGTGTTTTCGCTCATCCTCCTGGCGCCAAGCTGGGGCGGCATGATCAACGGTGTGATGACCTTGTCCGGCGCATGGCACAAGCTGCGCGACGATCCCATCCTTCGTTTCATGATTGTGGCGCTGTCGTTTTACGGTATCGCTACCTTCGAAGGGCCGATGATGTCCATCAAGACCGTCAATGCGCTTTCGCATTACACGGATTGGGGCATTGCCCATGTGCATGGCGGCACGCTGGGCTGGGTGGGCTTTATTTCGATGGGAGCGCTGTATTACCTGGTGCCACGCATGTTCGGGCAGGCCAGGATGCACAGCATCAAGGCCATTGAGCTGCATTTCTGGATTGCCACCATGGGCATCGTGCTGTACATCGCTTCGATGTGGATTGCTGGCGTGATGCAGGGCCTGATGTGGCGCGCCATCAACCCGGACGGTTCCTTGACCTACACCTTTGTGGAAAGCGTCAAGGCCACCTTTCCGTTTTACATGGTTCGTTTTTTTGGCGGTCTGTTGTACCTGTCGGGCATGGTGTTGATGGCCTGGAATGTGTTCATGACCGCCCGGGCCGGAAAACCGGCTGAAACCGCCATCCCTGCCGCTTTGGCGCATGCCTGAAAGAAGAAGTCCGTCATGTCTTTCTCACACGAAAAAGTTGAAACCAACAACCTGCTGATGATTGTCCTGATCCTGTTTGTGGTGGCCGTAGGCGGCATGGTGGAGATCGTTCCGCTGTTCTTCCAGAAGTCCACGACGCAGCCGATCAAGGGCGTGGTGCCTGATTCGCCTCTGAGGCTCGCGGGCCGCGATATTTATGTGCGTGAGGGCTGCTACAACTGCCACTCGCAGATGATCCGGCCGCTGGTTGCGGAAACCCTGCGTTATGGCCACTATTCGGTGGCGGGCGAGTACGTCTACGACCGCCCGTTCCAGTGGGGCAGCAAGCGCACCGGCCCGGACCTGCACCGAGTGGGCGGAAAATACAGCGATGAATGGCAGCGCCTGCACCTGGTGAGTCCGCGCGACCTGGTTCCCGAGTCCATCATGCCGGCCTACCCATGGCTGGAAAAAACGCCAGCGGATGCGGGATCGATCCAGCAGCACATGCAGGCCTTGCGCGTGGCGGGTGTGCCCTATACCGATGCCGAAATCGCCGCAGCACCTGCACAGCTCAAGGACAAGACCGAGCTTGATGCGATGGTGGCTTACCTGCAGGGCCTGGGCCTCGCGCTCAAATAAGGGAGCTCATCAAATGGATATCAATGTACTGCGCAGCCTGGTGACCGTGGCTGCATTTGTTGTGTTCATCGGAATTCTGGTCTGGGCTTACCTCCCCTCCAGAAAAGAACAGTTTGAAGATGCGGCCCAACTGCCGTTCCGGTCTGAATAGGGGTTGTGGCGATGAGCGATTTCACGAACGGATTCTGGCCCTGGTATGTGGCGGCCATCAGCCTGGTGTCCATCCTGGCCTGTGCGTTGCTGCTGTGGCTTGCTGGCAAGGCGACCGTCAAGGTTCAAGCCGGCCAATCCAATGACAACACCACCGGCCACGTGTGGGACGGGGACTTGCGGGAATTGAACAACCCCCTGCCGCGCTGGTGGATGTGGCTGTTCATCCTGACCGTGGTGTTTGCGCTGGGCTACCTCGCCATCTTTCCGGGCCTGGGCAGCTTCAAGGGCTTGCTGAACTGGTCGGCGGACAGCGAACACAGCCAGGATGTCACGCAGTTTCGCGCGGAGGTTGCACCCCTGTATGCCGGGTTTTCCGCCCAGCCTGTCGAGGCGCTGGTAAAAGATGCACGCGCCCTGGCGGTGGGAGAGCGCCTGTTCATGAACAATTGTGCGCAGTGCCATGGCTCGGACGCCCGGGGCAGCAAGTCCTATCCCAACCTGACCAACGCAAATACGGCTTGGCTTGGCGAACGCAGCGCCGCACACATCGTGCAGACAGTGACCAATGGCCGCACCGGCGTGATGCCGCCCATGGCAGAGGCCGTAGGCGGGGAGGCCCAGATGAGCGAGTTGGCCAACTATGTTCTGTCGCTGTCCGGCAGTCCCCACAACGAAATCAAGGCATTCAGCGGCAAGGCCAGGTTTTCGGCCTGTGCTGCATGCCATGGTATCGACGGCAAGGGCAACAAGACCCTGGGCGCACCAAATCTGACGGATGACTACTGGCTACACGGCTGGGGGGAGGCCGCCATTGTCAACATGATCAAAAACGGCAAAACCAATGTCATGCCGGCTCAGGCGCCCAAGCTGACGGCTGACCAGATCCATGTGGTGGCGGCCTATGTGCTGAGCCTTTCCGGCAGCAGTTTCCCTGCACCTGCGGCCACCCCTAAACCCTGAAAATACAGCGTCGCGTGGCACCTCATTCAGACAGATTTTCCCCGGGACAGCCAGTCATTCCGATAGCGGCCGTGAGTAGCCGGGATGCGGCAGTCGCGGCAGATGACTCCTCCGGCATCGTGTCGCTGTACCAGTCAGAAAAGAAGATCTACGCAAAAGGCGTTTCGGGCTGGTTTAACCAATGGCGCTGGGCCATGGTCTGGGCCACGCAACTGGTGTTTTACGGCTTGCCCTGGCTGACTATCAACGATCGGCAGGCCATGCTGTTTGATCTGGGGGCGCGCCGGTTTTATATCTTCAACCTGGTGCTTTACCCGCAGGACCTGATTTACCTGACAGGCCTGCTGGTTATCAGCGCGCTGTCGCTCTTCCTGTTCACGGCGGTGGCGGGCCGGCTTTGGTGTGGCTACGCCTGCCCACAAACGGTTTATACCGAAATTTTCATGTGGGTGGAGCGCAGGATTGAAGGTGACAGGATAGCCCGGATGCGCCTGGATAAGGGCCCCTGGAGTATTGCCAAAATTTTCCGCAAGACTGCCAAGCATGCGGTCTGGATAACGATTGGCTTGTGGACGGGCTTTACGTTTGTCGGTTATTTCACGCCGATTCGCGAGCTGCTGGGCGCGGTTGGAAGCTGGGCTCTGGGGCCGTGGGAATTGTTCTGGGTGCTTTTCTACGGCTTTGCGACTTATGGCAATGCCGGCTGGATGCGCGAGCAGGTGTGCAAATACATGTGCCCTTATGCCCGCTTCCAGAGCGCGATGTTTGACCGCGACACGCTGATCGTTACCTACGACGGCGCGCGGGGCGAGCACCGGGGCTCACGTCGGCGCAGCGAAGCACTGGCCCAGTACCGCGCCAAAGGTCTGGGAGACTGCATTGACTGCGGCCTGTGCGTGCAGGTTTGCCCCACGGGCATAGACATTCGTGATGGCCTGCAATATGAATGCATCAGCTGCTCGGCCTGCATCGACGTGTGCGACAGTGTCATGGAAAAAATGAACTACCCGCGCGGGCTGATCCGCTACAGCACACAGAACGGCATGGACCAGAAACTGTCCCGTTCCGCGATGTTTCGCCGGGTGCGGCGGCCCCGGGTTCTTGTGTACACGGCGGTGCTGGTGGCCATCGGTACGGGGATGCTGTGGGCCTTGCTGGTTCGGCCTTCGTTCAAGGTGGACGTGGTGCGCGACCGTGGCGCGATGGCCCGCCAGGTGGGCCAGGGTCAGATTGAAAATGTTTACGGCCTGCAGATCATGAATGCAACCGAGCATGATCAGCAGTATGTGCTCAAGGTGGAGGGGATGGCGGGAGCCCGGATTGTGTCCGACGCGCAGGTGGTGGTCGACGCCGCCGGTGCGCGCTGGGTTCCGGTGCGGGTGCAGGTGCCGCCCGATGCCGTGGCTGCGGGCTCTCATCCCATTACCTTTGTGATTTCGAAGCAGGGCGCTTCGCAGGATGAAGTCGTCGAAAAATCGGTTTTCCTGGTACCGCGTTAAGGTGTTTTCCTAATATCCTTGTGGAGGACTTTTTCATGAACCCCGCCAGTAGAGACAGTGCAAACATGCTGCATTCGCCTGAAGTCCGCCCATGGTGGAAAGAGCCCTATGTCTGGATGGTGATTGCCGGGCCGCTGTCGGCGGTGCTGGCCTGTATCGTCACTGCGTTCTACATCATGCAGGGGCCGGACGCCGTTGTATCAGAGGACTCTTACCGTGAGGGGCTTGAGATCAGCCGGGAGGTGAATGCGGCAAAACCGCTGATGCAGCCGGCCCAGACGGGCCGCAACCACAGCGCAACCGGGGGAAAAAGCAATGAAAAACCATGACCAGCCTGAAGCCCAGGGTCTCAAACGCTGGGGACTCATCATCTGGCCGGCCTTTTTGGCGGCCTGCCTGCTTGAAGTGCTGGTTTTTTCGATGATTGACCCTGGCGAGATTCATTGGCCAGGCCTTGAGCTGCAGGCAAGCCGCAAGGGCGTTTATACGGTGGCTTTTTTTATGTTTTGGTTTATCGCTGTGATCAGCAATGGCCTGGTGTTATGGCTTGCCGAGCCTGACGCCATCAATCAATGACACTGGGGCACATTGACAATGCGCTTTAGCGCATCGGCGTCCAGGATGTGGATGTTGCGCTGCTTTACCGCAATCACGCCATCATCGGCAAATTTTGAAAACGTGCGGCTCACGGTTTCGAGTTTCATGCCCAGGTAGCTGCCGATTTCCTCGCGTGTCATGCGCAACACCAGTTCGGATTTCGAAAAACCACGTGCCTGCAGGCGCTGCACCAGGTTGAGCAGGAAGGCGGCCAGCCGCTCTTCGGCCCGCATGCTCCCGAGCAGCAGCATCACGCCGTGGTCCCGCACGATTTCCCGGCTCATGATCTTGTGCACGTGGTGCTGGAGGGCATTGACCTCCCTTGAGATTTCCTCAATGCGGTCGAAGGGCATCACGCACACCTCGGCGTCTTCAAGCGCCACGGCATCGCAGGTGTGCTGCTCGTTGACGATGCCATCCAGGCCGATGATTTCACCGGCCATCTGAAAGCCGGTGACCTGGTCCCGTCCGTCTTCAGTCGTGATGCCGGTTTTGAAGAAGCCGCTGCGAATGGCATACAGCGAGGTGAATTTTTCCCCCGTGTGGAAAAGTGCCGCGCCGCGCTTGACGGTCCGCCGGGTTGCCACCAGTTCGTCAACACGGATCAGCTCCTGGGTGTTTAGGCCAACAGGCATGCACAGTTCGCGCAGATTACAACTCGAACAGGCTACTTTGATGGTTTCTTTGAGCATTTGGGGGCAGTGTGAACAGTCCGGTTGGTGTTTAGGTCGTTTTTCCGTGAAAGAGGCGGCATCCGTCGCGAACGCAACGAATCCATGATGTAGATCAGATTATGCCGATGTGGGACTGCGGAGGGTTTGATACAGGTCAAGGCGAGGGCTGATATTTGGCGGCACAGTGTGCATTCTTCCAAGGAAATCAGTTCATGAGTGTTGTTTCGCCCGACCTGCTGCGCAGATTTGACCTGAACGGGCCGCGTTATACCTCCTATCCGACAGCGGACCGCTTTGTCGAGGCCTTTGCTGCGGATGACTATGCACAGGCGCTGTCGCAACGCCATGGCGGCGCCGCAGCCATGGCGTTGCCGCTGTCCCTGTACGTCCACATTCCGTTTTGCGAGTCCCTGTGTTACTACTGCGCATGCAACAAGATCATCACCAGGCATCACGGCAAGGCCGATGAATACCTGCGTTACCTGGGCCGCGAAATCGATTTGCAAGTGGCCCATGCAGGTATTGGTCAGGTCGTGAGCCAGCTGCATCTGGGTGGAGGCACGCCGACTTTCCTGAACGACATGCAGCTCAGGGCATTGATGGCCCTGTTGCGCCGCAGTTTTTCATTTACCCCGGGTGGTGAGTATTCGATTGAAATTGATCCGCGAACCGTCGATGAGGCCCGGCTTGCAGTGCTGGCCGAACTGGGGTTCAACCGGCTGAGCTTTGGCGTGCAGGATTTTGATCCGGCCGTACAGCGGGCAGTGCACCGTGTCCAGCCAGCGGAGCAGGTGTTCGGCCTGGTTGACGCTGCCCGTTCGAAAGGTTTTGAGTCCATCAATGTTGACCTGATTTATGGCCTGCCCATGCAGACGCCGGAATCATTTGACCGGACACTTGAGCAAGTGACGGCATTGCGGCCTGACCGGGTTGCGCTTTATGCCTATGCGCACCTGCCGGAACGTTTCAAGCCGCAGCGCCGCATTGCAACGGCTGAATTGCCCGATGCCTCCGCCAAGATGGCCATGTTTTCCCGTTCACTGGCGGCGTTTGACGCTGCCGGCTATGTTTATGTGGGCATGGATCATTTCGCCTTGCCCGGCGATGCGCTGGCTGTTGCCAAACGGCAGGGCCGCTTGCACCGAAATTTCCAGGGCTACAGTACCCAGCCCGACTGCGACCTGATTGCGCTGGGCGTTTCCGCCATAGGCCGCGTTGGTGCCACCTACAGCCAGAATGCCAAGACGCTGGAAGAGTATTACGACCATCTCGATCAGGGGCGCCTGCCGGTTGTTCGCGGCCTGGCCCTGTCGCGCGATGATCTGCTCAGGCGCGCCGTCATCATGGCATTGATGTGCCAGGGGCAACTGCAGTTTGAGTCCATTGAGCTGGCTTACCTGGTTGATTTCCGGAGTTACTTTGCGGCAGAGATGGAGGCGCTCGCAGCGCTTGCCGATCAGGGACTGGTTCGTTTGAGTGATTCCGGTATCGAGGTAAGTGCCCAGGGCTGGTTTTTTGTGCGCGCTGTCGCCATGGTGTTTGACCGCTATTTGCAGGCTGACCGCAACCGCGCCAGGTTTTCGAAAATCATTTGATGTCTGCGACCCTTCTAGCCACGGCCTTGCTGATGGGGCTTGCCGGAGGGCCTCACTGCGTGGTGATGTGCGGTGCGGCTTGCGCGGGTATGGGACGTGCTGGCGGTGGGGCCAGCACACTGGCCATCTGGGGTTTTCAGGCGGGCAGGGTTGTGGGGTATTCCACCCTGGGCGGCCTGGCTGCTGCATCAATGCAGGGGCTGGGCTGGCTCAGCATTCATTCCGCGGCCCTCAGGCCCGTCTGGACGCTTTTTCATGTGGCTGCGGCCCTGCTGGGGCTGATGCTGCTCTGGCGGGCGCGCCAGCCTGCGTGGCTTGAGGATTCTGCGCGCGCGGTCTGGGGCCGGGTGCGTTCCATTGCGGGCGGCCAAACCGGAAGGGCTGGGCTTGGTGCGCCGATCCTGCTGGGTGCATTGTGGTCCTTGCTGCCTTGTGGTTTGCTCTACTCGGCCTTGCTGGTGGCTGCGCTGGGCAGCAGCATGCAGGAAGGCGCTGCCGTCATGGCACTGTTTGCCCTGGGCAGCGGTGTTTCCCTGATGGCCGGGCCATGGCTGTGGCTTCGGCTGCGCGGGCAGGGTTCGGGGCAGTGGGCCATCCGGCTGGCCGGCCTGGCGCTGTTCGTGACCTCCCTGGGCGCGCTGTGGATGGGCCTGGTGAACAACACGGCACCCTGGTGTCTGACGCCTTAGAGATGCACCAATCGCGTGCGGCGACACAGCAGGACGTGGCCGCAAGAAGGCCAGAAATAGCTCTTACAATCCGTTTTCCCGGGTGAAGTACAAAGCCCCGGGCGTCTGTTTTCTGACATTCTTCACGGATTTAAAAAGACATTATGAAAAAGCAGTTGTGGTGTTTTGCGTTCTCGGCCATCGCATTGGTAGCTTGCGGCAAGAAGGATGAAGCACCCGCAGCTGCGGCGCCGGCGACGGCCGGCAGTGCACCTGCCGTAGTCGCCAACGCCGAAGATAAAGTTCTCAATATCTACAACTGGCCCGACTACATCGCCAAAGACATGGTGGCGAATTTCGAGAAAGAAGCGGGCATCAAGGTCAACTACCAGACCTTTGAAAACAATGAAGCCCTGCAGGCCAAACTGGTGGCGGGCAACACGGGCTATGACATCGTGGTGCCCGGCGCGGTATTTGCCAAGCCGCAGATTGACGCCGGGCTGCTGCAGAAGCTGGACAAAACCAAACTGGCCAACTACGGCAACCTGGACCCAGCGCTCATGAGCAAGCTGGACGCCATTGACCCGGGGAATGCGTATCTGGTGCCCTGGGCCTGGAGTTTTGTCACGGTAGGCATCAACAAGGCCAAAGTGGCCAAGGCGCTGGGTGACACGCCCATGCCGGGCAATGCCTGGGAACTGGTCTTCAACCCGGTGTACACGGCCAAACTCAAATCCTGCGGCATTGCCTACCTTGATTCCCCGACCGAGGTGATTCCGCCGGCCATGCACTATCTCGGCAAAAATGCCTATTCCAATGATCCTGAGGACCACAAGGCTGCCGGTGAAATGCTCGCCAAGGTGCGCCCGCATATCCGCCTGTTCTCCAGCACCATGATTGACGACCTGGCGGCCGGGAAGGCCTGCGTTGCACTGGGTTGGGCCGGTGACATCAACATCGCGCGCGGCCGTGCCATGGAGAACAACAACGGCAACGAGGTGGAAGCCCTGCTGCCCAGTACCGGTGGGCTGATCTTCTTTGACAACCTGGCCATCCCCAAGGACGCCAAACACCCCAATAATGCGCTGGCCTTTATCAACTACTTCCTGCGGCCAGAAGTATCCGCGTCGCTGACCAATGAACTGGGCTACGCAACGGCCAACAAGGCCAGCCTGGCCAACGTCAAACCCGAGATAGTCAAGGACCAGGCGGTGTTTCCTGATGCCGCGAATTTACAGAAGATGGTGCCGCCTGCGAGCTTCAGCAATGAAGCTCGCCAGTCCATGAGCAACGTCTTCACCCTGTTCAAAAAAGGCGCCTGAGTGACAGGGGGGTTGCCGGTGGACGGCTTTTTGCGGACTGAGCAGCTGGTCAAGCGTTTCGACGGCGTCGCCGCCGTTGATGACGTCTCGCTGTCCATCAACAAAGGCGAGATTTTTGCATTGCTGGGCAGCTCTGGCTGCGGCAAGTCCACTTTGCTGCGCATGCTGGCCGGGTTCGAAAAACCCACCTCGGGCGCGGTGGTGCTGGATGGCGTGGATATCGCCTCGATGCCGCCCTACGAGCGGCCGATCAACATGATGTTCCAGTCGTATGCGCTGTTTCCGCACCTGAACATCTGGGACAACATTGCTTTCGGCCTCAAGCGCGAAGGCATGCCCAAAGACCAGATCGCTGCGCGGGTTGAAGAAATGCTCAAGCTTGTGCAACTGGAAGCCTTTGCCAAACGCAAGCCGCAGCAGCTTTCGGGCGGGCAGCAACAGCGTGTGGCGCTGGCCCGCAGCCTGGCGAAAAAACCGCAGTTGCTGCTGCTCGACGAGCCCCTGGGCGCGCTGGATAAAAAGCTGCGTGAACGTACACAGTTCGAGTTGGTCAATATCCTGGAGTCGGTGGGTGTGACCTGCGTCATGGTGACGCATGACCAGGAGGAAGCCATGGCCATGGCCTCGCGCATCGCGGTCATGAGCCACGGCCGCGTACTGCAGGTAGGTACGCCAAAGGAGATTTACGAGCACCCGAACTGCCGTTTTGTGGCTGACTTTATCGGTAACGTCAATCTGTTCGAGGGCGAGTTGACCGTCGACCAGGCAGACCGCTGCGAAGTAACGACCGCGCACGGCATCGTGAATGTGGGGCACGGCATCAGCGGCGCGCTGGGCATGGCCGCAGCGATTGCGGTGCGGCCAGAGAAAATCCATATCTCCAGGTCAAAGCCTGCAGGAGTGACTGGCAACCTGTTCACCGGCAAGGTCCGGGAGATTGCCTACTTCGGCAGCTACAACACTTTTATCGTCGAAATGGCGGGCGAGCGGACCGTGAAGATCACGGAGACCAACACCACCCGGCACGACAGCAGCGTGATTACCTGGGACGACCAGGTGTTTTTCTGGTGGGACGACACCGCGCCCGTGGTGTTGACCCAATAAGGCCAGCATGAAGATAGCAGCAGGTTTGCGGTTCACTCCGGGGCGGCGTTTTGTCATTGCCGTGCCGTATGTCTGGCTGCTGGTGTTTTTTGTGCTGCCTTTTTTGATCCTGTTGCGCATCAGCGTGACGGACATGGGCAGCGGGGTGGACCCTTTTGCGCCACTCATCGAGGCAGCGTCGGGCTCCTGGCGCATCATGCTAAAGCACGACAACTACCTTTCCATCTTCAGTGATGGCGCGCAGGGGGCTGGCGGTTTCGGCGGCACCATTTACGTGGATGCCTATAAAACTTCCCTGAAATACGCCTTGCTGACGACTTTGTCCTGCCTGCTGATCGGTTACCCGTTTGCGTATTTCCTGGCCCGCTCGCGGCCGTCTATCCGGCCGGCCTTGCTGATGCTGGTGATGTTGCCGTTCTGGACATCATTTTTACTGAGGGTGTATGCGTGGAAAGGCATCCTTGCAGACCAGGGCGTGCTGAACAACCTGCTGTTGTCGCTGGGCATCATCCATGAGCCGCTGGTGATGCTGTACACCGATGTGTCCATGCTGGTGGGCATGACATACGTGTACTGCCCCTTCATGATCCTGCCGTTGTATGCCAACCTGGTGAAGATGGACGTGCGCCTGCTGGAGGCCGCGCATGACCTGGGCGCGAGTGCGTGGAAGGCGTTTTGGCTGGTGACGGTGCCGCTGAGCAAGTCCGGCATCATCGCCGGCTCCATGCTGGTGTTTATTCCTGCCGTCGGCGAGTTTGTGATTCCTTCGCTGCTGGGCGGTGCGGAAAACATCATGATAGGCCGCGTGGTGTGGGACGAGATGTTCAGCAGCAACAACTGGCCGCGTGCAGCGGCATTGTCGGTGGTGATGATCGTCGCCATCCTGGTGCCGCTGGCCTGGTATTACCGCTCCAGCGCCGGGCGCGACACCCGGGCAGAGGCTGGGCACTGAGATGAAACGCCCGGGCCGCGCCATCGCGACTTCTGTTTCGCGCTTTGCAGAAAACCATGTTGGCCGGCTCTGGCTGGTGATGGTCTTCCTGTTCCTTTACATACCGCTGTTTTTCCTGATTATTTTTTCTTTCAACAGCACCCGGCAGGATGGCGTGTTCACAGGCTTTTCATTGCGCTGGTACCAGGCGCTGCTGGACGATCCACGGTTGGTGGAGGGGTTCTTTTTATCGCTCAAGGTGGCGCTGATCACCGGAACGCTGTCTGTCGTGCTGGGCAGCTTTGCCGCTTTTGTGCTGGTGCGCTACAGGCGCTTTTCGGGCCGCACCTTGTTTTATGGGCTGGTCAACGCGCCTCTGGTCATGCCGGAAGTCATTATTGGCCTGTCCCTGCTGTTGCTGACAGTGGCCGTGCAGCGTACGTTCGGCTTTCCCGAGCGCGGCTTCATCACCATTGTGCTGGGCCATACGCTGCTGGGCATGGCCTATGCGACGGTGGTGATCCAGTCGCGTCTGAGCGAGATGGACCGCTCCATCGAAGAGGCCGCCATGGACCTGGGCTGCCGGCCCATGCAGGTGTTTTTCCTGGTGACCCTGCCCAATATCGCGCCGGCACTGGTGTCCGCCTGGCTGCTGACGTTCACGCTGTCGTTTGACGATGTCGTGATTTCGGAGTTTTTGTCCGGCCCTGGCGTGACGACCTTGCCGCAGGTGATCTTCAGTTATGCGCGGCGGGGCGTGAACCCGTCGATCTACGCGGCCGCGACCATTCTTATTGCTGTGGTTTCGCTGGGCATCATCAGCTACAGCGTGTTCATGATGCGGCGGCAAAAACGCCTGGACAAAGAATTACGCTAACAGGCCCTAGTGCGGCAGCACGCTCTGGCCCGTCCCCGGCCGGCCCCGCTGCGGCAAGGTAGCCAACACCACCCCGACCAGTGCAATGGCAAAGGCGCCGATTTGTGTGCCATTGAGCTTTTCCCCCAGCACGATCACACCCGCGGCGGCGGCACTGACAGGCAGCAGCACGGTAAAAACACCGGCCTGGTTGGCGGGAACGGTTTTCAGCCCGGTCATCCACAGCCATACCGTCCACACGCTGGCCGCGAGCGAGTAAAACAGCAACAGCAGCCAGCTTGAGCCTGCAACCGCCCGGAAGTCAAAGCCCCAGGCCATCCACAAACCGAGCGGTGTGACCAGCACAAAACCCCACAGGTTGATGAGCGCGGTGATACGCTTGGGGCTCAGGGCGCCCGTGAGTTTTTTGCCTATCACTGCGTAGGCGGCCTCACACAACACGGCGCCGACCAGCAACAGATTGCCCAGCCAGGCATTTTTTGAAGCCAAATCGGCCCCTGGCCCACTGATAATGGGCGCTACCGGCTCCTGTTTTGATAGCGATACCAATGCCACGCCGAGCACGGCGCAGGCGACGGCCAGCCAGACGCGCAGGCTGATGCGCTCACGCAGGAAAAGCCAGCTCATGACAGCCACCGCAGCCGGAATGGACGCCATGATGACACCGGCGGCGACTGCGCTGGTCAGGCTCACGCCAAACAACATGCAGATTGAAAACAGGAAGTTGCCCAGGAATGACTCCAGGAACAGCAGGCGTTTTGTCTGGGAGCTCATGGGCGCTTCAAACGCGGGTTTTTTTAGCCAATGCAGCATGGCGGCCCCGCCTATGCCGAAGCGCAGCCACGCCAGCAAAAAGACGGGCAGGGCGGCCACCAGCGGTTTGGAGAGTGCTACATAGCTGCCTACCAAAGTCATGCTGAGCGCGAGGCAGGCATAGGCCACAATGCGGTTCATTCGGCTGGCTTTTCCATGGCGTCGGCGCTGCGGCCGACATGTTTGTTGCTTTACTTGTATTTGCCGGCCTGAGGGACGGGCGCAGGTTTAAATGATGCCTTACTTTGGGTTTTAAGAGATGTCCTTGTCACCCGCCCGTCATGTCTTTGTCTACGGCACCCTGCGCCGGGGTGAGCAGCGCGACATCAACTTGCTGCAACCGGCCCCCGAGTGGGTCGGACAGGCAAGCCTGCCAGGTGTTCTGTACGACCTGGGCACCTATCCCGGCATCTTGCTGGGCGGGGATAGCCTGGTGCACGGTGAGGTGTACCGCATCAGCCGGGCACTGGAGCTGCAACTCGATGAGATTGAGGAAGTCTGGCCCCAGCAGACCGGTGAATACGCGAGGCGCGAAGCCGAGGTCAGGCTGGACCCGCAGCGGCCTCCCGGCGCCGGGATTGAGCCGGACGCGGTGACTTGCCTCGTCTATGAAATAGCGTCCCGGCGTACACAAGGCAAGCCCGTCATTGGCTGTGGCGACTGGGTGCAGTACCGCTTGTCCAGGGGTTCCTGAGGCGCGACACTCCATCGCTTTGCGCTGGCAGGGGGGGATGGCGCTTTGGATTTCATAATCCAATATTTATATTCCTTAATATGAAATGTTGAATTGCTGCGCTGCAAGAATATTTCTCAATACAAGAAATTAAATTTCATATTGCGGTTTAATTTTAATAAGTCTTTGATTTAATTGATATTTAAATTTTGTCTTATATAAGACATAAGAGATGTTTAGGTCTTGTACAAGACTTAAACTGGCGTCAGTTCTTTTAACGCTACTTCTCTTTAATTCTCTTTAACCACCGGAGCTCACCATGCCACAAAGCCTCACAGAACAACTCAGCCGCGAACAGCAGATCAGTGCCCTGGAAAAAGACTGGGCCACCAACCCACGCTGGAAAGGCGTCAAGCGCGGTTACAGCGCCGCCGACGTGGTGCGCCTGCGTGGCTCGCTGCCGATTGAGCACACCCTGGCCAGGCGCGGCGCTGAAAAGCTGTGGGACAAGATCAACGGCAGCGCCAAGAAGGGCTATGTGAATGCGTTCGGTGCGATCTCTGCGGGCCAGGCCATGCAGCAAGCCAAGGCCGGCCTGGAAGCCGTGTACCTGTCCGGCTGGCAAGTCGCCGCTGACGGCAACACCTCCGAAACCATGTACCCCGACCAGTCGCTGTACGCCTACGATTCGGTGCCCACCATGGTGCGCCGCATCAACAACACCTTCAAGCGCGCTGACGAAATCCAGTGGGGCCGTGGCGTCGAGCCAGGCAGCAAGGAGTTCATCGACTACTTCCTGCCTATCGTTGCCGATGCAGAAGCCGGTTTCGGCGGCGTGCTGAATGCGTTCGAGCTGATGAAGAACATGATCACAGCTGGCGCTGCCGGCGTGCACTTCGAAGACCAGCTGGCCGCCGTCAAGAAATGCGGCCACATGGGCGGCAAGGTGCTGGTGCCCACGCAGGAAGCCTGCGAAAAGCTGATCTCGGCCCGTTTTGCCGCTGACGTCATGGGTGTGTCCACCATCGTGCTGGCCCGTACCGACGCCGAAGCCGCCAACCTGATCACGTCCAACCATGATGCCAACGACCAGCGTTTCCTGACGGGTGAACGTACGCCAGAAGGCTTCTACCGCGTCAAGAACGGCCTGGAGCAGTCCATCAGCCGTGGCGTGGCTTACGCTCCCTATGCCGACCTGGTGTGGTGCGAAACCGGCGTGCCTGACATCGGCTTTGCCCGTGAATTCGCCCAGGCCGTGCATGCCGCCTGCCCTGGCAAGCTGCTGTCGTACAACTGCTCGCCTTCCTTCAACTGGAAGAAGAACCTCAACGATTCGCAAATCGCTTCGTTCCAGGAAGACCTGTCGGCTCTGGGTTACAAATTCCAGTTCATCACACTGGCCGGCATCCACATCAACTGGTTCAACACCTTCAAGTTTGCCCACGCCTACGCCAACGGCGAAGGCATGAAGCACTACGTGAACATGGTGCAGGAGCCCGAGTTTGCTGCGCGCGAGCAAGGCTACACCTTCGTGTCGCACCAGCAAGAAGTGGGCGCTGGTTACTTTGACGACGTGACCACGGTGATCCAGGGGGGTTCGTCCAGCGTCAAGGCGCTGACCGGCTCGACCGAAGAAGAGCAGTTCCACTGAATCGTGCGTTGAAGCGGCGGCCGGGGCTTCGTCAGAAGCCCCAGGCCGACAAGCCCGGGCAGGCCCTTACAGGTTTGCCCGGGCTTTTTTGTGGGCCGGTTTTCACGTAGAGTGCCGACTGCCTCATACAAAAACTGACCACTTGGATGTGGAGGAGACCGCGATGTCTGACTTGACGGTGGGTTTCAAGCGGATTCCCTGTTCCGATTGCAATGGCACGGGGGAGTTGCGCATTGAAAGCGAAAACATCAACGAGAATTTCGATGTCGAAAAGCAGACCGTCATCACCGAGTGCCCGCTTTGCCTGGGGCTGGGTTTTATGCTGCCGGCAGGCCCGCAGTAGTTGTTTGGCGGGCCACAGGCGAATGCTTGCCGACCTGCCGTAAAATAAAGCCATGCAATCCATCAAACTGAACAACCAGGAAACAGGAAGGATAGTTCGGGTTATGACACCGCGAACTACGACCTCGTCCGTTTTCTGGAGTCATTCAGGGCGCTAGTCCGCATCCCCCGGTGACTGATAGCTATTGATTCCATAGCGTCCATCCATATTCCCCAGATCAAAGCGCGGCAGGTTCCGCGCTTTTTGTTTTTCAGTCCATTTATAAAAAAGTCGTTCCCATGATTCAAATCACGCTCCCCGATGCTTCAAAGCGCGAATTTCCCCAGGCGGTGACGGTTGCCGAGGTTGCTGCATCCATAGGCGCAGGCCTTGCCAAGGCGGCCCTGGGTGGCAAGGTGGACGGCAAGGTGGTCGATACCAGCTATCTGATTGAAAAAGACAGCAACCTTGCCATCATCACGGCCAGGGATGCCGATGGCCTGGACCTGATCCGCCACTCCACGGCCCATTTGCTCGCGTATGCGGTCAAGGAGCTTTTCCCGGATGCGCAGGTCACCATCGGGCCGGTGATTGAAAACGGCTTTTATTACGACTTCGCTTACAAACGTCCGTTTACGCCGGAAGACCTGGTCGCTATTGAAAAGCGCATGACGGAGCTGGCTGCCAAGGACGAGGTGGTGACGCGCCGTGTGCTGCCGCGCGATGAGGCCGTGGCGCATTTCAAGAGCATTGGCGAGTTGTACAAGGCCGAGATCATTGCCAGCATCCCCGCGGACCAGGATGTGTCGCTGTATCGTGAAGGCAATTTTGAGGACTTGTGTCGCGGCCCGCACGTGCCCAGCACGGGCAAGCTGAAATTCTTCAAGCTCATGAAAGTCGCAGGCGCCTACTGGCGCGGTGACCATCGCAATGAAATGCTGCAACGCGTTTATGGCACGGCCTGGGCGACGAAAGACGAGCTGCAGCAGTACCTGACCATGCTGGAAGAGGCTGAAAAGCGCGATCACCGCAAGCTCGGCAAGGAGCTGGACCTGTTCCACATTGATGACCACGCACCCGGACTGGTGTTCTGGCATCCCAAGGGCTGGACGGTCTGGCAGGGCGTTGAACAGTACATGCGCAAGGTCTACCAGCACAATGGCTACCAGGAAGTGAAGGGGCCACAAATCCTGGACAAAACGCTCTGGGAAAAGACCGGCCACTGGGACAAGTACCGTGACAACATGTTCACGACCGAGAGCGAAAAGCGCGAATACGCGCTCAAACCAATGAACTGCCCCGGCCACATCCTGATCTTCAAGCAGGGCATCAAGAGCTACCGCGACCTGCCGCTGCGTTACGGCGAGTTCGGCCAGTGTCACCGCAACGAGCCGACGGGTGGCTTGCACGGCATCATGCGTGTGCGCGGCTTCACGCAGGATGACGGCCACATTTTCTGTACTGAAGAGCAGATTCTGAAAGAGTGTGTCGACTACACGACCCTGCTGCAAAAGGTTTATACCGACTTCGGCTTTAAAAACATCATCTACAAGGTAGCCACGCGGCCCGAGGCGCGTATCGGCTCCGACGAAAGCTGGGACAAGGCCGAGCATGCATTGATCGAGAGCCTGCGCGCTTCCGGTTGCGAGTACGAGATTTCCCCCGGCGAAGGTGCGTTCTACGGCCCGAAAATCGAATACACGCTGAAAGATGCGATTGGCCGGCAGTGGCAGTGCGGAACCATCCAGGTCGATTTCTCCATGCCCGAGCGCCTGGACGCCGAATATGTGGGCGAAGACGGCAACCGCCACCGCCCGGTAATGCTGCACCGCGCGATTGTGGGCAGCCTGGAGCGTTTTATCGGGATTTTGATCGAGGAACATGCCGGCGCACTGCCGACATGGCTCGCGCCCGAGCAGGTTTCGGTCCTCAATATCACCGATTCCCAGGCGGATTACGCCCGGGAAGTGGCCAAAACGCTGCAAAATCAAGGGCTTAGGGTCAACCTCGACCTGCGCAATGAGAAAATTACGTATAAAATACGGGAGCACTCATTGCAGAAGCTGCCTTATATCCTTGTTGTTGGCGACAAAGAGAAGGCCGCCGGAGCTGTTGCAGTGCGCGCCCGGGGTAACAAAGACCTTGGAGTGATGTCCCTCGAAGCATTTGCCTCGCAAATTGCCTCTGACATTGCTCAAAAAGCCTGATTTTTGACTCTTTTGTTGATGATTTTGGCCTCTCGTCCTTGTCAGGCGGGCGCAAGCCGCTATAGCTTTTATAGCAAGCATTGAAGGATATTGACCATCGCTACTGAATTTCGTGACCGCCGTCACCGCGAAGAACGCAAGCATCGCTTGAACCGTGAAATCATGGCCCCTGAAGTACGTCTGTCAGGGCCTGACAATGAGCCTTTGGGCATTGTCAGCCTCATGGAGGCCTTGCGCCTCGCCGGTGAAGCGGATGTGGATCTTGTTGAAATCTCCCCCACGGCGGTTCCGCCGGTGTGCCGGTTGATGGATTACGGCAAGTTCAAGTATGCCGAGCAGAAAAAGGCGGCGGAAGCGAAATCCAAGCAAAAAGTGATCGAGATCAAGGAAATCAAATTCCGGCCCGGCACTGACGATGGTGACTACAACATCAAATTGCGCAATATCAAGCGCTTTTTGGAAGAGGGCGACAAGTGCAAGATTACCCTGCGCTTTCGCGGTCGCGAGATTACGCACCAGGAACTGGGTTTGGCCCTGCTGGCGCGGATTCGCGATGAACTGGCTGATTTGATCGTGGTGGAGCAGTTCCCCAAGCTTGAAGGCAGGCAGATGGTCATGATGATCGCACCGGGCCGTAAAAAGCCAGGGGCAAAACCGGCCGCAGAAGCTGCGCCGGCCGCTGCGACCTAAGTCGCAGTAAAAGTTTCAGGGGATGCCGCAAGGCGCTCCGGTGAAGGCAGGTGACAAGCCAGCTTTCCAAAAGTGAAGGGGTTAAACCCTTTGCGCACCGGCGGCAAATTTAATTATTGGCAACCGGTAAGTGGTGGAGTTAATAACTCGCCACTAAAAAGTGGCTCGGGGCCATCAAGTCTGCGGAAGGTTCGCGGCGCCTCACGAGCACAAATGAAAAGGAGCATTTATATGCCCAAAATGAAGACCAAGAGCAGCGCGAAAAAACGTTTCCGCGTTCGTCCGGGTGGCACCGTCAAGCGCGGTCAAGCCTTCAAACGTCACATCCTGACCAAGAAGACCACCAAAAACAAACGCCATTTGCGTGGTGCAGTGACTGTTCATGAGACCAATATGGGTCACATGGCACAGATGCTGCCAGGCCGTGGCATTTAATTAACGACGAACAAGGAGTACTCACATGCCTCGCGTCAAACGTGGTGTAACGGCTCGCGCCCGCCACAAAAAAGTTTTAGCCCTTGCAAAAGGTTTCCGCGGCCGCCGCGGCAATGTCTTCCGTATCGCCAAAGAAGCGGTAATGAAGGCCGGGCAATATGCCTACCGTGACCGCCGTACCAAGAAGCGCGTGTTCCGCCGTCTGTGGATCACCCGTATCAATGCTGCAAGCCGCGCCTGCGGCCTGACCTACAGCCAGTTTGCCAATGGCCTGAAAAAGGCTGGTATCGAGATCGACCGCAAGGTGCTGTCCGATATGGCCATCCATGACAGCGCTGCTTTCGGCGCTATCGTGGAGCAGGTCAAGGCCAAGCTGGCTGCCTGATTTTCAGGGCATGATGCTATTAAATTAGTAGCTGATTGCGCACGAAAATAAAGGGCTGGAGCTTGAAAAGGCTCTGGCCCTTTTTTATGGCCCTTTTCCCGGCCCTTTCTGCAGCGCTGATTTGACGAGAGTGTTGCCGAAAGCGCCCGAGCTGTTTTGTATTTTGAACAAGAGAATGTATGAACCAACCTGATGCCCTCAATGAACTGGTCAGCAGCGCCAAGGCCAGTTTTGAGCAAGCCGTGACACCGGCCGACCTGGAAAACGCCAAGGCGCTGTTTCTGGGGAAATCAGGCAAGGTCACCGAGTTGATGAAGGGCATGGCAGCTCTTAGCGTGGATGAGAAGAAATCCCGCGGTGCCGCCATCAATCTGGCCAAGCAAGCCATCGAAGCCGCGCTGAGCGAGCGCCGCCAGGCGCTGGCCGATGCCGAACTTGAAAAGCAGCTCAAGGCCGAGGCGCTCGATGTCAGCCTGCCCGGCCGTCAGCGCACGCAAGGCGGCCTGCACCCCGTGTCCCTTACGCTGGAACGTATCGAGGCGATATTTGGCTCCATGGGTTTTGATGTGGCCCAGGGTCCGGAGATTGAAACCGACTGGTTCAATTTCACCGCGCTCAATACGCCCGAAGACCATCCGGCGCGGTCCATGCACGACACCTTTTATGTCGAAGGCGGCACCGAGGCCGCCCCCAATTTGCTGCGTACCCACACCAGCCCCATGCAGATCCGCTATGCGGTCCAGCATGTCAAAAAACACCGCGCCCTGATTGATGCAGGTGGCCGCATGCCCGAGATCCGCGTCATTGCGCCAGGCCGCACCTACCGTGTCGACAGCGATGCCACCCACTCGCCGATGTTCCACCAGTGCGAAGGCCTGTGGATTGGCGAGAACGTGAGCTTCAAGGATTTGAAGTTCGTGTTCACCGATTTCTGCCGCACATTTTTTGAGAGCGATGACCTTGTGCTTCGCTTTCGGCCCAGTTTTTTCCCGTTCACGGAGCCCAGTGCCGAGATTGACATCCAGTTCCAGACCGGACCGCTCGCCGGCCGCTGGCTGGAAGTGGCGGGCTCCGGGCAGGTGCACCCGAACGTGGTGCGCAACATGGGCCTGGACCCTGAAAAGTACATCGGCTTTGCTTTTGGCATGGGGCCGGACCGCCTGACGATGCTGCGTTACGGCGTGAACGACCTGCGCCTGTTTTTTGACTGCGATATCCGCTTTCTTTCGCAATTCCAGTCATAAAAATAACAAGAACAACAAGGTAAGACCATGCAATTCCCAGAATCCTGGTTGCGCGAATTCTGCAACCCGTCGCTCACAACCGAGCAACTCGCCGAAACACTGACCATGGCCGGGCTTGAAGTTGAAGAACTCAAGCCGGTGGCGCCACCGTTCACCAAAATCGTTGTCGGCGAAATCAGGGAAGCTGTTCAGCATCCCAATGCCGATCGCCTGCGCGTATGCCAGGTGGACGTAGGGCAGGGCAGCATGCTCAATATTGTTTGCGGCGCGCCGAATGCCCGCGTGGGTATCAAGGTGCCTTGCGCGATGGTGGGAGCCGAGCTGCCCCCTGGCGAAGACGGCAAACCCTTTCTCATCAAGGTCGGCAAACTGCGCGGTGTGGAAAGCCAGGGCATGCTGTGCTCGGCACGCGAACTCAAACTCTCGGAAGACCATGGCGGCCTGCTGGAGCTGGCCGCTGATGCGCCACTGGGCCAGGACATCCGCGAACATCTGCAGCTTGACGACACGCTGTTCACACTCAAGCTCACGCCGAATCTGGCGCACTGCCTGAGCGTTTATGGCGTTGCACGTGAAGTCGCAGCATTGACAGGTGCGCCGCTAAAAGCACAGGCATTTCCCGCTGTGGCCGTAGCTGATGCGACGCGCTTGCCCGTCAGGATCAGCGCCCCGGATTTATGCGGACGTTTCTCGGGCCGTGTGGTGCGCAATGTCAACACCAAAGCAGTCACGCCGCAGTGGATGGTGGATCGCCTGGCCCGTTGCGGCCAGCGCAGTGTGACGGCGCTGGTTGATATTTCCAATTACGTGATGTTTGAGCTGGGCCGTCCCTCGCACATCTTTGACCTTGACAAGATCCACGGCGGCCTCGATGTCCGTTGGGGCAAGCCCGGCGAGACGCTCAAGCTGCTCAATGGCAACACCGTGACGGTAGACGAGAAGGTTGGCGTGATCGCCGATGACGTCCAGGTTGAGTCGCTGGCCGGCATCATGGGTGGCGACGCCACAGCCGTGTCTGACGACACGAAGCATGTTTACGTCGAAGCCGCCTTCTGGTGGCCCAAGGCCATTGCTGGCCGTTCGCGCCGCTACAACTTCTCCACTGACGCCGGCCACCGCTTTGAACGGGGCGTGGACCCGGGCCAGACCGTTGAGCACATAGAACGCATCACCCAGCTGATCATCGACATCTGCGGCACTACTGAAACCGTATGCGGCCCGATGGACGACCAGCAGGGCAATCTGCCCAAGGCTACGCCTGTTACCCTGCGTGTTGCGCGCGCAGCCAAGGTGATCGGCATGCCGCTCACACCGCCGCAGTGCCTCGATGCACTCCAGCGTCTCGGTTTGCCTGTGACCCAGGGTGAAGGCACCCTGACGGTAACGCCGCCCAGCTACCGCTTTGATCTGCAGATCGAAGAAGACCTCATTGAAGAGGTGGTGCGCATGGTGGGCTACAACGAATTGCCCGAAACGCCGCCGCTGGCGCCCATTACCGCAAGGATTCGCGCCGAGGCCGAGCGCAGCCCGTTTGCCGTGCGCCGCGCGCTGGCCGCATTGGGCTACCAGGAAACCATCAACTTCAGTTTTGTTGAAGAGCGCTGGGAGCACGAGCTTGCCGGCAATCCGAACCCTATCAAGCTGCTGAACCCGATCGCCAGCCAGATGAGCGTGATGCGTTCCTCACTGCTGGGCTCGCTGCTGCAGGTGCTCAAGTTCAACCTGGACCGCAAGGCGCCCCGTGTCAATGTGTTTGAGCTGGGCCGTGTATTTTTGCGCGATGCGCAAAGCCAGAACACGGACACCACGGTGGCCGGGTTTAACCAGCCCATGCGTGTGGCCGGCCTGGCCTATGGTCCGCGTGCCGCACTGCACTGGGGCCAGTCCGACAAGGTGGTGGACTTTTTTGACATCAAGGGTGACGTTGAAGCCCTGCTGGCACCGCTGCAGGCTGTGTTTGCGCCCGCCAGCCACCCCGCCATGCACCCTGGCCGTTGCGCCAGTGTTTCTGTGAACGGCAAGCAGATTGGGCATGTTGGTGAGTTGCATCCGCAGTGGCGGCAGGGCTATGAGCTGGTGCAGGCACCCCTGTTGTTTGAGCTGGAACTGGATGCAGTGTTGCAGCGCAAGGTACCGGTCTTTGCGCCGGTCAGCAAACTCCAGCCTGTCGAGCGCGACATTGCCGTGATCGTGCCCGAGGGCGCGACGCACGCCGCTCTGATGGCTGCGATTTATGGCGCCGACACCCGGGGCCTGCTCAAAGGCGCCATACTGTTTGACGTCTACCGGCCGCAGGCGGGGAACACCAGCATGCAGCAGGGCGAGAAAAGCCTTGCCGTGCGCTTGGTGCTTTCCAGCGACGCCGCTACACTGACCGATGAAGACATCGACGCGGCGGTCCAGGCAGTGCTGGCCCATCTCCAGCTTCAATTGCAGGCCCGTTTGCGCGCCTGATGTTTTCCAAAAAAGAATAGCTACCTGGAGGAGCATGCGCATGGAATTTTCTATTGAGAGCCTGGAAACCCCGGCGCTGACCAAGGCGCACCTGGCCGAGCTGCTGTTTGAGCAAATCGGGCTTAATAAACGCGAGTCGAAAGACATGATCGACGCATTTTTTGACCTCGTCTCGGACAGCCTTGTCGACGGCAATGACGTGAAAATTTCCGGTTTCGGCAACTTCCAGATACGCACCAAGGCGCCGCGCCCTGGCCGTAACCCGCGTACCGGCGAGGCCATCCCCATCCAGGCCCGCCGTGTGGTGACCTTTCATGCCAGCCACAAACTCAAGGACCAGATACAGGGCCACGGTATCGCTTCTGTCGAGTGAGGCGGAGTACAGCCGTAGCCGTCTGGCCGCCGCACCCGGCGAGTTGCAAATTGTCAGGGCGTGTTAAATGTGTGAGGGCGCAACACATTTCAAAAAAATATGGCAACCCTTTGCGCTAAGTTTCGACTTAGAGTAGATTTAGAGCTTTCCCTTTTAGCGCATTGATTTAATTGGAGAAATCCCTCCCTCCCATTCCAGCCAAACGTTACTTCACCATCGGTGAGGTGAGTGATTTGTGCGGCGTCAAACCTCACGTGCTCCGTTATTGGGAGCAAGAGTTCACGCAGCTGCGCCCGATGAAACGTCGCGGCAATCGCCGCTACTACCAGCACCATGAGGTGCTGATGATCCGACGGATCAGGGATTTGCTGTACGACCAGGGTTTTACGATCAGCGGTGCGCGCAACAAACTGCATGAGATCGTGCAAACCGAAGCAGACAAGCGCCGCAACGGCGAAGTCATGCTGGAAGGTGTGGACGTGATTGACGGGGCAGATTCCGGGCTCGGCGATTTTCCTGATTCGGCTGACTTTGAAGACAGTGAGCCGGTCAATGAAGGCGCAGACCTGCCCAGCGGCAGCCTGGCCCAGCAACGGTTGCAACTGGTTCGCCGGGAGTTGTACGAAATTCGGGACTTGCTGAGCGCGAGCTACTAAGAACGGGCGTTGGGCGCGTTATAATCTAAGGCTTGTCGGTGTGTGGCGCAGCCTGGTAGCGCACTTGCATGGGGTGCAAGGGGTCGAAGGTTCGAATCCTTTCACACCGACCATTACTCCAGTGAAAAGCCCGTGATTTTTATCACGGGCTTTTTTATTGCCAAAACCGTTGTGCTTTTGTATGGCGCTGTTTCGCGCGATGTGTGTCTGGGGCTGATTGCTATCAGGACGATAGCGCTTCAGATGCGATCTTCTTCCACTGCATGGCAAGCGATCTTCACGCCCTGAATGCTCAGGAGCTGTGGTCGCTCGTTGCGGCAACGTTCGTCGGCATGCGGGCAGCGCGGATGAAAAGTGCAGCCGGTCGGCGGGTTCAGGGGATTGGGAACTTCGCCCTGTACCGGCGTGCGGGCCTTGCCGCTGTCGTGCATCTTCGGAATCGCGTCCAGCAGCATGCGGGTGTAGGGATGGCGCGGGCTGGCGAACAATGTTTGTTTGTCGGCCAGCTCCACCAGCCGCCCCAGGTACATCACACCGACCTGGTCGCTGACGTGGCGCACCACGGCCAGGTTGTGCGAGATGAACAAATACGTCAGACCCCGCTCGCGCTGCAGGTCTTTCATGATGTTGAGCACCTGGGCCTGCACGCTCACGTCCAGCGCCGAAGTCGGCTCGTCGCACACCAGGAACTCCGGCTCGGTGGCCAGCGCGCGTGCAATCGAGATACGTTGGCGCTGCCCGCCCGAGAACTGGTGCGGGTACTTCGACATGTCCAGCGGGGACAGACCCACCGACTTGAGCAGTTCGCCCACGCGGGTTTTGAGTTCTTCCTCGTCGGTGATCAGGCCGTGTTCCTTCAGCGGCTCACCAACAATGTCCTCGACGATCCAGCGCGGGTTCAGGCTGGCGTACGGGTCCTGGAAAATCATCTGGATGCGGCGCCGCAGTTGCCGGCCTTGCGGCGTCCTGAACGCGGCATGCGCATCCTGGCCATTGAAGTTCATCCCGCCATGGGTGGGCTCGTACAAACCCACCAGCAATTTGGCGACCGTGCTTTTGCCGCAACCGGACTCGCCGACCAGCGCCAGCGTTTTGCCTTTTTCAATCTCGAAACTGACGCCGTCCACGGCCTTGAGCATGAGTTTGGGCTTGCGTTCAATCACGCGGTTCAGCCAGGGTGGCGACACATCAAAGGTCTTGGCCAGGTCGCGAGCCTGAACAAGCGGCGCCCCCACGCTCGGGATTTCGTTCATAGCGCACTCCCGGCATGCAACCAGCAGGCAGCGCGCGTCGCGCCGGCGGCCAGCAGATCGGGCCGCTCCTGCTTGCAGCGGTCAAACACCTTGGGACAGCGCGGGTTGTAGGCACAACCGGTCGGGATGGCATTCAAGCGGGGCATGGCACCGTCAATCTGGTTGAGCCGTTCACGGTCCAGGGTGATGTCGGGAATCGCCGCCATCAGGCCTTCGGTGTAGGGATGGGACGGGCGGTTGATCACTTCGTGAACGGGGCCGATCTCGGCGATCCGCCCGGCATACATCACCGCGACGCGGTCGCAGGTTTCGGCAATCACCCCCATGTCGTGGGTGATCAACATCACGGCGGCGCCGCGCTTTTTGCAAACGCTTTTGAGCAGGGTGATGATTTGCGCCTGGATGGACACATCCAGTGCGGTGGTCGGTTCGTCGGCGACGATCAGCTTGGGTTCGGCGGCTAACGCCAGGGCAATCACCACACGCTGGCGCATGCCGCCCGAGAACTGGTGTGGGTAATGCTCGATGCGTTGCTCGGCCGCCGGAATGCCGGTGTCCTGCAACAGCGAAATGGCACGCCGGCGTGCCTCCGCCGCACTGACCGGCAAATGGGTTTGTATGGTTTCTATCAGTTGCCGGCCCACCGTGTACAGCGGATTCAGCGAGGTCAGCGGATCCTGAAAAATCGCGCCTATCTTGCGCCCGCGGATGTGGCGCATCTGCTCGTAAGGCAGGTTGTCGATACGCTGGCCTTCGAGCAATATCTGGCCGCTGCCTATACGCCCGGGCGGCTCCAGCAGACCGATGATGGCGGCGCCGGTCAGCGACTTGCCGGCCCCGGATTCACCGACCACACCGAGAATCTCCCCCGGTGCGATCTCAAAGGAAATGTCGTCCAGCGCACGCAACGTGCCGTGCCGGCCTGGAAACTCGACAACCAGGTTCTTGACTTGTAGGAGGCTCATGGGGAATTATTTTTCCATTCAGCGCCGCGGCATGTGTCTCAGGACGGTTTAGCGCAGACGCGGATTCAATGCATCGCGCAGCCAGTCGCCCAGCAGATTGACCGACAGAGCGATCAGCACCAGGACCAGGCCGGGAAACACGGTGATCCACCAGTTGCCGGAAAAAAGAAACTTGTTGCCCACCTGGATCAAGGTGCCCAGCGAGGGCGAAGTCGGCGGCACACCCACCCCCAGAAAAGACAAGGTTGCCTCGGTGATGATGGCCGTGGCCACCTGGATGGTGGCCAGCACCATGACCGGCCCCATCACATTGGGCAACACATGGCGGCGCATGATGCGCATGGGCGTCACGCCGGTGACGCGAGCGGCCTGCACATATTCCTTGTTGCGCTCGACTAGGGTCACGCCGCGCACCGTGCGTGCATATTGAACCCAGCCGGACTGGCCCATGGAAATCGACAAGACCAGCACACCCAGCGCGACCCAATGGCCCGCATCCGGAAACACCGCCTTGCCCACACCGGCAATCAGCAAGGCTACCAGAATGGGCGGGAAGGAGGACATGACGTCGCAGATGCGCATCAGGGTGGCGTCTATCCAGCCGCCGCGAAAGCCGGCCAGCAGGCCCAGCGACACGCCGGCCGCCACCGACAGGGCCACCGAGGCAAACCCCACCAGCAGCGAAATGCGCGCACCATACATCAGGGCCGACAGGATGTCGCGCCCCTGGTCGTCCGTGCCCAGCCAATATTTGGGATTGCCGCCTTCCATCCAGGAGGGCGGCAAAAAAGCATCCGACAACTCCAGCGTGGCCAGGTCCATCGGATTGTGCGGCGCCACCCAACCGGCAAACACCGCACAGAAGACACAGACAAAAGCGATCACGGCCGCCACTACCGCCATCGGGGATGTGCGAAAGCTGTAGCCGACGTCGCTTTGCCAGGCCCGATGGGCCCAGTTTCCAGTCAGGCTTGTCATCACTTGACGGTCACGTATCTCCACATCATGCCGTTATCCGGCCACTGGACCAGGTCAACGTTTTTCTTCGCGCCCCAGTTCAGGGTCTGCGCATGCAGCGGCAGGTGGCCGATGTCGTCCTGGTGGATCTTGATGGCCTCGTGGATCATGTCGTTGCGTTTTTTGATATCGGTTTCCGAGGCAATCTTGTCGGTCAGTTCATCGAACCTGGCATTGCTGTAAGCCCCCAGGTTGAATTGCCCGCGGCCGCCGTCACCCGGCGTGGACATGATGGCGTAGAGCACGTTATGGGCGTCCACGGTGCTGGAAGTCCAGCCCAGCATGTAGAAGCTGGTGTCGCGGCGCAAAATCTTGGGGAAATAGGTGCCCTTGGTCTCGACCTCGAGCTTGATCTTCACACCGACGCGGGCCATGTTGGCGGCCACCGCCTGGCAGATCGCACCGTCATTGACGTAACGATCGTTCGGACAGTTCATGGTGACTTCAAAACCGTTGGGGTAACCAGCTTCGGCCAGCAGCTTCTTCGAAGCTTCCGGGTCGTAAGGCAGGCGTTTTTCCAGGTCTGGCGCATAACCGCTGACCTGTGCCGGGAACATCTGGGCAATCGGCACGGACGCGCCGCGCATCACCGTGCGCTTGATGCCTTCGATGTCTATGGCCTGGTAAAAGGCCTGGCGAACACGTTTGTCCTTGAAGGGGTTTTTGCCCTTGATGTTGGAGAATTGCAGTTCGTCACGCTTCTGGTCCATGCCCAGAAAAATGACACGCAGCTCGGGGCCTTGCAAGACCTTGAGGTTCGACGCTGCCTTGATGCGACCCACGTCCTGTACAGGGATCGGCTCCATCGCGTCGATCTCGCCGGAGATCAGCGCGGCGACGCGGGTAGCGTCGTTGCCAATCACGTTGAAGATGACTTCATCCACGTTGCCTTCGATCTTGCCCCAGTAGTTGCCGTTGCGTACATAGGTGGTGCGCACATTCGGCTGGCGCTCGCGCAAGCGATAGGGACCGGTGCCGTTGGCGCGGAAGGAGGCCGCATTTTCAATGCCCTTGCGGCGGTCCACCGGCTTGGTGGCCTGGTTGGTTTCACACCACTTCTTGCTCATGATGTTGAAGTGTGTGAACAGCTCGGGCAAGATGGGAAAGGGGGCTATGGTGATGATGTCTATGGAATGATCATTGAGCTTTTTTATCTCCTTGATCTGGCCGACATAGGTTTTCATGTCGGAGCCGTCGCTCTTGGCGCGCTCGTAGCTGAAGATCACGTCATCGGCAGTGAATGGCGTGCCGTCGTGAAACTGCACACCCTTGCGCAGCTCAAACCGCCAGACCGTGGGCGAGGTTTGCTTCCAGCTGGTCGCCAGCGCGGGGGCGAGTTTGTAGTCACGGCCCCGTGTGACCAGTGGTTCGTAGACGTTTTCATTGACGCTGATCTGCAGCGACTCGTTGAGCGAATGCGGGTCCATCGATAAGGCATCACCCTGGTTGCCGACCCGCAAGGTGACCGCCGACGCTACCAAACTTGTAGCTGCCAGCGCAGTTCCTGCCATGGCTAGGGCTGCTTTTTTCTTGAAGTTCATGAAGTTCTCCTGTTGAAATGGAAAGGGCTGGCGTTAAGTGGACAAAGGCATGGACTGCTCCACCAGGCCCGCATGCAAAGCGGCGCCCAGCGGCAAGATGTCGTCGTTGAAGTCGTAACGGGTGTTGTGCAGAAAGCAGCTGCCGACGCCGTTCTCGGCGCCCTGGCCGATGCGCATGTAGGCGCCTGGCTTGACCTGCAGCATGAAGGAGAAATCTTCTGCGCCCATGCTGGGTGCCATGTCGCGTACCACGTGGTCGGCACCCACCAGGGTTTCGGCCACATGGGTGGCGAACCTGGTTTCGTCGTACGAGTTGATGGTGGCCGGATAAATGCGTTCGTAGTTGATGCTGGCTGTCGCGCCAAAACCCAGCGCCACGGCACTGCACAACTCACCCAGGCGGCGCTCGACCATGTCCTGCACATCCTGGCTGAAGGTGCGCACGGTGCCGACCAGCGTGGCCTTGCCGGGCACCACACTCATGGCACCCAGGTCGCCGGCCTGCATGGCGCAAATACTGATCACAGCGCTGTCAATCGGATTGGCGTTGCGCGACACAATGCTTTGCACCGCGGTGATGATGTGTGCAGCCACCAGCACCGGATCGACTGTCATGTAGGCATGAGCGCCATGGCCGCCGCGTCCGGTGATGTCGATGGTGATGCGGTCCGCCGCCGCCATCATGGGCCCCGGCCGGATGCCTACGGTGCCCGGCCGCATGGCCGGCCAGTTGTGCATGCCGTACACCGCTTGCACCGGGAAACGGTCAAACAGGCCGTCCTCGATCATGATGCGGGCGCCGGCGAAACCTTCTTCACCTGGCTGAAAAATCAGCACGGCCGTGCCGTCGAAGTTGCGCGTGGCGGCCAGATAGCGTGCGGCACCGACCAGCATGGCGGTGTGGCCATCGTGGCCGCAGCCATGCATCAGGCCGGTTTTGGAGGACTTCCAGGCAAACTCGTTGTGCTCCGTCATGGGCAGCGCGTCCATGTCGGCGCGCAGACCAATCATCTTGCCGCTGTTGTTGCGCTGCCCCTTGATGACAGCCACCAGGCCGGTCCTGCCAATGCCTGTGTGTATCTCGTCCACGCCGCAGCGCTGCAGGGCTTCCTTGACCCGCGCGCCGGTATACAACTCTTCAAAACCAAGCTCGGGATGCGCATGCAGGTCGCGCCGAAAAGCTGTCAACTCCGGGTGGAATTCGCTGATCTGGGCAAAGGCCCGGCCATTGGCTTTCAGGGTAGGTGTAGGGCGAGACGCTTGCATCAATGGCCTCCCGCGTTGCTCACGCGCAAGCGCGGATCGACGGCGAAATACAGCATATCGACCACCAGGTTGATCACCACGAAGATCAGCGCAATCAGGCACAAATACGCGGCCATCACAGGGATGTCGGCAAAGGTCACGGCCTGGATAAACAGCAAACCCATGCCTGGCCACTGAAACACGGTTTCGGTGATGATTGCAAACGCGATCAGCCCGCCCAATTGCAAACCGGTGATGGTCATCACCGGCACCAGGGTGTTTTTCAGTGCATGGCCAAAATGGATGGCGCGGTTGGAGAGGCCGCGCGCGCGCGCGAACTTGATGTAGTCGGTGCGCAGCACTTCGAGCATTTCCGCCCGCACCAGCCGCATGATCAAGGTCAGCTGGAAAATCGCCAGCGTGATCGCCGGCAACACAATGTGATACCAGCCATCAACGGTCAGCAGGCCGCTGCTCCACCAGCCCAGTTGAACCACGTCGCCGCGCCCGAAGCTGGGGAACCAGCCCAGGCCCACCGAGAAAAACAGGATCAACAAAATGCCGATCAGAAAGGTCGGCAGCGACACCCCCAACAGCGAGATGGTCATCAGCACCTGGCTCATGAAACTGCCGCGGCGCAAGGCCGCATATACCCCCATGGGAATACCGACCACCAGGGCCAGTACGGCCGCGACCAGCGCGAGCTCCATGGTGGCGGGAAGGCGTTCGGCAATCAGGCGGGAGACCTTGGCGCCCTGGCGCAGGCTCAAGCCAAACTCACCCTGGACGGCGTTGATCAGGAAATGCAAGAACTGTACAAAGAATGGCTGGTCGAGCCCCAGGCTTGTGCGCAGCTGGCTGATTTGCGCGGGCGTTGCATCCTGTCCGAGCAGGAACACCACCGGATCGCCTACATATTGAAACAACATGAAGGCTATCAGGGCAACCACGACCATGACGATCATGGCTTGAATGAGGCGGCGCAGAATAAATGCAAGCATCAGTCAAAAGATGAGTGTCGGGAAATGCTAGCAGAGCAAAGTCCTTGCCGACACAGGGATTTCCTATGGATGTTATTAAACGGTTAAGGGGTCAAAATACGCCGCGGACAAGCCCTTGGCCCGGCATGCACGGGGTGTTTCCCATGACAGTGTGCCGTACAAATCTGGCAGACTACGCTTGGTACAAAGGGCAAACCCGGGCTCGCCCAGCTTCTGCGAACTAGCAGGGCGGCAGGCCCGACTTTTCAGAGGTTTTCATGAAAGTCATTGATTCCATCGTCACCCAGGCCGCGGGCATTGCCGCCGTGCGCCGGGACATTCACGCGCATCCCGAGCTGTGTTTTGAAGAAGTGCGAACCGCCGATGTCGTGGCGCAAAAACTCACCGAATGGGGCATCCCCATGCACCGGGGCATGGGCACCACGGGTGTGGTTGGCATCATCAAAAATGGTGCCTCGAACCGCGCCATCGGCCTGCGCGCCGACATGGATGCCTTGCCCATGCAGGAGTTCAATACCTTCGACCATGCCAGCAAACACCCCGGCAAGATGCACGCCTGCGGCCACGACGGCCACACGGCGATGTTGCTGGCGGCCGCGCAACACCTGGCGAAAAATCGCAATTTCGACGGCACGGTGTACCTGATTTTCCAGCCGGCGGAAGAGGGCGGTGGAGGTGCGCGCGAAATGATCAAGGACGGCCTGTTCGACAAATTCCCCATGGATGCCGTGTTCGGCATGCACAACTGGCCGGGCATGCCGGTCGGCACCTTTGCCGCCAGCCCGGGCCCGGTGATGGCCTCGACCAGCGAGTTCAAGATCACGATTCGCGGCAAGGGCGGCCACGCGGCGCTGCCGCACAATGGCATCGACCCGGTGCCGGTGGCTTGCCAGATGGTGCAGGCCTTCCAGACCATCATCAGCCGCAACAAAAAGCCGGTGGATGCCGGCGTGATTTCGGTCACCATGATCCATGCCGGTGAGGCCACCAATGTGATCCCCGACAGCTGCGAGCTGCAGGGCACGGTGCGCACCTTCACGATGGAGGTGCTGGACATGATCGAGCAACGCATGAAGCAGGTGGCCGAACATGTGTGCGCCGCGCATGACGCCGAATGTGAGTTTGCGTTCAAGCGCAACTACCCGCCCACCGTCAATCACCCCAAGGAAACCGCGTTTGCGCGCGAGGTGATGGCCGGCATCGTCGGCGCCGCACAGGTGGTGGACCAGGAGCCGACCATGGGCGCGGAAGATTTCTCCTACATGTTGCAGGTCAAGCCCGGTGCTTATGTGTTCATTGCCAATGGCGATGGCACACACCGCGAGATGGGCCATGGCGGCGGGCCGTGCATGTTGCACAACCCGAGTTATGACTTCAACGACGACCTGATTCCGCTGGGTGCCACCTTCTGGGTGCAACTGGCTGAAGGTTGGTTTGCCAGGGACGCCGCATGATAGGCGTGACTCAGGCGTTTTCCAAAAGTTATGCCGAAGCCCGTGTCAAGTTCCTGGAGGCCGCAGCCACCGCCGGCTTGGCCGTGGAGTCGCAGTTGCATCCTGAAGCCGGACGTGACGGCGAGGTCCTGGCCATGGACGTGGTGCGCGACGGCCCGGCCGATGCCCGTTCGCTGCTGATTGTCAGCAGCGCCTGCCACGGCGTGGAAGGTTATTGCGGCTCCGGTGTGCAGGTGTTTGCGCTGCATGACGCCGAGTGGCGTGCCAAGGCCGAGGCACAAGGCGTCGCGGTGTTGTATGTCCATGCGCTCAACCCCTACGGTTTTTCGCATGTCCGGCGCACCACGCATGAAAACGTGGACCTGAACCGCAACTTCCAGGACTTCTCGCAGCCGCTGCCGGTCAACGAGGCTTACCGCGAGTTGCAGCCGCTGCTGCTGCCCGACGAATGGCCTCCGACCGAGGCCAATGCGGCGGCCACCGGCCGTTACATCAGCGAAAAAGGCATGGAAGCCTATCAGGCCGCGATCACGCGGGGCCAGCATGAGTTTCCCGAAGGCCTGTTTTTCGGTGGTACGGCGCCGACCTGGAGCAATCGGACCTTGCGCAAGGTCTTGCAGACCTACGGCAAAAACGCCAGTCGTGTGGCCTGGATAGACATCCACACCGGCCTGGGCCCCAGCGGCATCGGCGAACGTATTTGCGCCTGCCGCGACGACAAGGCGGCTTTGGCGCGGGCCCGGGCCTGGTGGGACAACGGCGGGACCACACCGGTCACCTCGATTTACGACGGTTCGTCCAGCTCGGCCTTTTTGACCGGCCTGATGTGGAATTCCATTTACGAGGAATGCCCGCAGGCCGAATACACCGGCATCGCGATGGAATACGGCACCTTGCCACCCTTCGAGATGATGCAGGCGCTGCGCGGTGAGCATTGGCTGAACATCCACCGTGATGCACCGCCAGCGTTGGCCGCGCAGATCAAGACGCAAATGATGGATGCGTTTTACGTCGATACCGATGCCTGGAAGGGCCAGATCATCAGCCAGGCGCGGCAATCGCTGTTCCAGGCGGTGGATGGCCTGGGTTCCTGAAACATGAAGGCTGCGGCCCTCCCGGTTAACTTTCAATAAACGGTTTTTTCCCGGTGTCCATGGAGCTGCCGGGAGGGGCTTCTGTTTGCGGTGTCGATTCACCCCCGACCATTTCACCGCCCAATGCTTCCAGCAGGTCAGGGATCAGGGCCGACAGCTCGCCTGTCACGATGGCTGCATCGGTGTCGAAACCGTCGTCGTCCTTGCCCTTGTCCTGTACGCCGTCCAGCACCACGTCGAGCAGCTTGATCTTCTTCACCTGGCTCATGTCGGTGAGGACAAACGACACGCGGTCGTTCCAGGTCATGGCCAGCTGCGTGGGCACCTTGCCGGAAGCAATGTGCTGCGCGACTTCGTCGATCTCCAGTGTGTGGCGCGAGTAGCGGACGGTCGACTTCTGGTCGTCCGGCATCTTGAGTTCGCAGTCGCGGTCCACAGTGAAGCCAACTGGTGCATCGCGGCTGGAGAGCCAGTGCGCCATGGCCGTCGCGGCCGACATCGCGGTCTGCACGGGCCTGGCCATGATGCCCGGGCCGGAGGACTGGATTTCGCTCAGCGCCTCCACAAGAGCGCTCACCACCTTGTCGGCACCGGCAAGGCTGCCCGAGTCCACCGCGAGGATTTTGTTGACCGGGTCTATCCACAGTGTGGTTGCCGATTTTTTGGTGAAGGCCCGCGGCAGCAGGTCGAGGATGGCTTCTTCCTTGATTTCCTTTTTGACCTTGGAGCTGACACGCTCGTAGCCGGTTTCCTGCTTGTACCTTTCAATACGCTCCTCGACAGCGGCCTTGACGGCGGATGCCGGCAACGGGCGGCGCTCGGTGCACAGGCGCATGATGGCCTGGCGGCCCACGGCTTCGACGAGGACGGTGCTCTTGTTGCCGCGCGGGGGAACCCAGCCGCTGGACTCGGGTTGTGTGGCGCCGCAGGGCAGGAATTGGGCCTTCTGCAGGGCTTCTTCAAGCGCCTCGACGGGCGGCAGGACAAAGTCTTCGGCAATGCGGAAAAAGGTCGCAGTTTTGAACATGAATGGCGGGAGTGTTGGAAAAAACGAAACGGGGGGTGAGGAAAGAGCGGATGGCCGTGCGCCTGGAGAGGCTGGCAGGGCTGGTGAATCACAAGGCCGGCGCCTGAAATTCTAAGGGGCGTTTACGGCCCGCGTTGCAACGGTTTACCTTGAGGCCGGAAGCCGTTCACACGATGTCGACTTCATGGAAACCAAAGCGCCCCTGGCGGCGGTCGGCGAAGTACCGCTCCAGTGTTTCCTTGACGGTTTTGAAGGCGATTTCATCCCAGGGGATTTCTGATTCGGTGAAGAGCCTGGCTTCTATGGTTTCATGGCCGGGGTTGAACTCCGTGCCCAGCAGCCGGGCGCGGTAAAACAGATGAACCTGCCCGACGCGGACCACATTCATGACGGCAAACAGTCCCTGCATTTCGAACCGGGCGCCGGCTTCCTCGTCGGTTTCGCGGGCAGCCCCCTGTGCGGCGGTTTCGCCCAGCTCCATGAACCCGGCGGGCAGGGTCCATTTGCCCCAGCGCGGTTCGATATTGCGCTTGCAGAGCAGCACCTGGCCGCCGTCATCGCCCCACACAGGAACCGTGCCGACCACATTCAATGGGTTCTCGTAATGCACCGTGTTGCAGGCCGGGCAGACGGCGCGCAGTTTGGTGTCACCGTCATCCGGCAAGCGGTAAACGACAGCGGTACCGCAGACGCGGCAGTGTTTTAGCGGTGGACGATGCATCCGGCAAGTGTAGCGGCTTTGGTTTTCCGGATGCCCGGTACGGATGGCTGGATTTGTTTCTGGGTTGCTATTAAATATATAGCTGGTTGCGCGCTTGTATATTGGGCTACAGGCTTAAAGAGCGCAAAAAAAACCGGCGAAAGGCCGGTTTTTTCAAGGGGCACCGCAGAAAGACCTTCTGATGCCTCCCCATGGTTGGTGCTGATGCCGGAGCGAAGTCCTTTCAGGAAACCTTGACAGTCAACGTACCCAGGCCTGCAACGCCGCCAACCATGGTGTCTCCCGACACCACGGCAGCCACGCCTTCAGGCGTGCCGGTGTAAATCAGGTCGCCGGGTTGCAGTTCCCAGGCGGCCGACAGGTGTTCAATGGTCTCGGCAATGTTCCAGATCAGCTTGGAGACATTGCTTCTCTGGCGGTCCTTGCCGTCCACCTGGACATAAAGCTCGGCGTTGTTCACGTCGCCGGCCTGGGCCACGGGTGTGATGGGGCCAATCGGCGCGGAGTGGTCGTAGGCCTTGCCTATGCACCAGGGGCGGCCGGCTTTTTTCATCTCGTTTTGCAGGTCGCGGCGCGTCATGTCCAGGCCCACGGCATAACCGTAGATGTGCTTGTGCGCGTCTGCGGCCTTGATGTTTTTGCCGCCGGTGCCTATGGCCACCACCAGCTCGATCTCATGGTGCAGGTTTTTGGTCAGGCTGGGGTAGGGGATGCTGCCCGTGCTGCCGGCATCGACGACCACGATGGCGTCGGCTGGTTTCAGGAAGAAAAACGGCGGCTCGCGGCCGGTGAAGCCCATTTCCTTGGCGTGCTCTTCGTAGTTGCGGCCCACGCAGTAAATGCGGTGAACCGGGAAACGCTCTTTCAGGCCCACAACGGGGACCGAGACGGCGGCGGGAGGGGTGACTACAAAACTCATGACAACCTTTCTTCTCTGTGTATACCCAGTGCCTGATGCACCGGACGGTCTGAAAAACTGAACAGCACACAACCTGGCTGCGAACGCAGCTGTGCAGTGTGCCATGACGGGATCACAAAATGGTCGCGCGGGCCGAAATCGAAAGTCCAGGCCTTGCCGTCGCGCTCAATGCGCACGCTGCCCGAGCCCTCGACCACGCTGAACACCGCGCCATCGGTCTGGCGCCAGGGCTTGCCTGCAAAGCCGGCGGGCAGGCGCTGCATGAAGGTGGCCATGGTCGGCATGGGGGAGCCGCCTGTGGCCGGATTCACATAACGCAGCTTGACGCCGTCCCATGCATCGATGTCGGCATGGGTTTCCAGCTCGTGCAGGGTTTCGCGTGTGCGCTCATACGGGTAGCTGAAGATGGGTGAGGTCTGGCCGAACGGTGCGTCATAACGCATGGGCAGCATGTTGGCGCCGTAGCGGTGGCGGCTGATGTCCTGGGGCTTGGTCACGGCCTGGGATTTTTCGCTGCCGTTTTCGGCAAAACCGGCGTCAAAGAACTTCAGCATCGGAATGTCCAGGCCATCGAGCCAGACAACCGGTGCATCGGATTCGACCTGCCCATGGTGGCCATGGTCATGCCAGGTCCAGCTGGGGGTGATGATGAAGTCACCGGGCTTCATCTGGGTGCGCTCGCCGTCTACCGCGGTGTAGGCGCCATGGCCTTCAACGACAAAACGCAGCGCGCTTTGGGTATGGCGGTGGCTGGGTGCAATTTCGCCCGGCATGATGACCTGCAGCCCGGCATAAAGCGACTGCGTGATGCACGACTGGCCGCGCAGCGCGGGGTTTTCCAGGATCAGCACGCGGCGCACGGCCTCTTCGGCGGTGATGAGCTGGCCTGACTGCATCAGGTAGGGGTGCACGTCGGCGTATTTCCACAGCGCGGGCAGGCAGGGTGTGTTGGGCGACTGCGGCACCAGTGCGTGCAGCACTTCCCACAGCGGCGTCAAACTGTGCGTAGCGATGGCGTCGTAAAAAGCCTTGCGTGCTGCGCTGTCCGTGGCTGCCGTATGGCTGGCCTGGGGTGGGGGTGTCATGTCCATATGAGCTTTTTATGCCTTGTCATCGTCGAGGTAAACGCCGTCCTGCTGTAAGACCTGTTGCAGCAGGCGAACATCCGTATCTGCAAATGTCTGGCCGGCGGAAAGCTGTGCTGCCGCCGTACCTGCGGCCTGGCCCATCACAAAACAGCCGCCGCTGACGCGTGCCGCAGACTGGCCTTCGTGCGTCATGGAGGCGCAGCGTCCGGCCACCAGCAGGTTGTTGACGCCTGTGGGAACCAGCATGCGCCAGGGCAGGTCGTTGTAAACGCGGCCCTGCGTGGTGTCCCAGTTGCGCGGAAACTGCCAGTCGATGCGGCCTGCGGCGTGCAGTTCCATGGGCCAGGCGTTGATGCCTATGCTGTCGTCAAAACGGGCCGATGACAGGATGTCCTCGCCTGTCAGCACATACTCGCCCCGGATGCGGCGGGTTTCGCGTATGCCTATCTGTGCGGCGATGTCCACGATGGCCGATTGTTTAAAGCCCGGAACCTCATGCCGCAAAAAGCTGAAATACTCGGCGATCTGGCGCCGGCCTTCCCGCTCGCCGTCACTGAGCTGGCGTGCGTCGGTGGCATCCATGGCAGTGCCGCCGGCATTGCTTATCTGCGTGACGTTGGCGCGCCATTCGGTCGGATTCTTTTGCGGCCTGAGGATGGCGCCTTCGCGCGGGAAGTTGTAGCGGCCCGGCTCGCGCGCCTGGCTTTGTGCCATGAAGGTATTGATGGCCTTGAATTCGCCCACAGCGGCCAGTGCCTCGGGTGCGTCGACATGCCCGACACGAAACATGGTGGTCGGGAAAAGCCCGCTGCCGTGGCCGTCGCCCAACTCAAATGGCACGCCGGCAAAATGGGCGACGTCGGCATCGCCGGAGCAATCAATAAAGCGCTGTGCGCGTATTGCCTGCCGGCCGGACTTGGTCTCGACAATCAGCGCCGCTATCTTCGGGCCCTGCATGAGCACGGCCGCTGCCCAGGCGTGAAACAGCATTTCCACACCCGCAGCCGCCAGCAACTGGTCGGCACCGCATTTGAATGCAGAGACGTCGTAGGAGCGCACGCGGATACGGCCCTGCATGCCATCCTGCGGGGCATTAAGGCCGCCCAATGCATCTATGCGCTCCAGCAACTCGTCCACCACACCATGCACCACCTGCCGCATCTCGCCGTTCTTGCGGCCATACAGGCCCGCGAAGTTGGTCACACCGCCGGCGGTGCCCATGCCACCCAGGAAGCCGTAGCGCTCCACCAAAAGGACTTTTGCGCCATGTCTTGCCGCGCTGACACTGGCAGCCAGCCCGGACGGGCCGCCGCCCACGACCACCACGTCAAATTCGCCGTAGACGGGCAGGGTGCGTGCGGGTTCGGTGATGGTGTTCAAGTGGGATGAGGCGAGCATGCGAGTTAATCCAGTGAGCGAACGCGGGGGCACCATTACTCTATTTTTATGCCACGCATCGCAATGATGCCGCCCATGATGGCGGTTTCGCTGCGGATGCGGCTGAGCAGGCCGTCAGGCGAGGTGCCCACGGCCTGCCAACCCTGGTTGAACAGTTTCTGGCGGGTATCGTTGTCGCGGATGATTTTTGAGACTTCCTGGTTCAGGCGTGCCTTGGCTGCCTTGGACAGGTTGGCCGGGCCTATCAGCGCGGTCCAGACTTCCAGGTTGAAGTTGCGTACGTTGGCATCAGCCAGCGGCGGGATTTCCGGCGCCAGGGGGCTGCGTCCGCTGGTCAAGCCGATGGCCTTGAGTTTGCCTGCCTTGATCTGCGGCAATGCAATGCCGGGCGGGATCAACGCCATCTGGATCTGGCCGCCCAGCAAGGCGGTGACGACCTGCGGGTTGCCCTGATAGGGGATGTGCACGGCTGCGAGGTCGCCAGCCTTGGTCTTGAGCAGTTCCATGCCCAGGTGCCCGACCGAGCCGTTGCCGACCGAGCCGTAGTTCCATTTGTCACCCGCGTTGCGCGCTGCGTCAAAAAACGCAGTGCCGGAGGGCAGGTCGGGCGGTGCGACCAGCACCAGCGGCGCCGTGGCGATCAGTGAGATCGGTGTGAAGTCCTTGGCCGGGTCGTAAGGCAGCTTGGCGTATAGCAGTTTGGCGGAAGTCAGGTTGCCGTTGATGACGACACCCAGGGTGTGGTCGTCGGTGGCCTTGGCGACCTGGTCGGCTGCGATATTGCCGGACGCGCCGGGCTTGTTTTCAATGATGACCGGCTGCCCCAGCACCCTGGACAGGGGCTCTGCCAGCGTGCGTGCGGCCATGTCGGGCGTCGAGCCGCCGGGGAAGCCCACCAGGATACGGACGGGTTTGGTGGGCCAGGCAGCGGCTGTTTCCTGGTTTTTTGAGCCTTTTTGGGCTGAGGCCGCCAGCGGGAGCGCGCAGGCAGCTATTAAAACAGTAGCGTTCAGGGCGTTTCCCAGCATGCTGCGGCGTGTGGCGGGGGACAGTCGGGACGGTTTTTTCATGGAATTCTCCGGGTCTGTGGAATGAACCCGTTATTGGAACAGTTTTGACGGCTCGATGCCGTCGTACATCCACTTCAGCTCGGTATTAATGATAAGTATACTTATCATTAATAGCCTTGGTACATACCCTGAGCGCCCGGCAAATTCAGGGGAGGAGCCTGAAAGCGGTGCCGGGGTACCCTTAAACTACCCAGCCTATGGCAAAAAGTTTTAATTTCGTCGAATCCCCGGGGCACCTGATCCGCCGGGCTCAACAGCTCGCTGTCGCCATCTTCATGGACGAGACAGCAGGTTTTGACGTGACGCCCGTGCAGTTTGCCATCCTGAATGCCCTGATGGACGACCCCGGCGAGGACCAGATCACGCTGTCAGGCAGGGTCGCTTTTGACCCGGCCACCTTTGGCTCGGTGATTGGCCGGCTGGAGGCCAAGGGCTGGGTCAAGCGGGAGGCCGACCCGGGCGACAAGCGGCGCAAGCTGCTGTGGACCACCCCTGAGGGCGAGCAGGTTGCGCTGAAGATGAAACGTGCCGTGGGCCGCGCCCAGCTGCGCATCATGGGCCCGCTGGAGGGCGACGAAAAGGCTCAGTTGATGCTGCTGCTCGGCAAGCTGGTCAATGGGCTTGAAAAGGCCGATCCGCTGGCTTGATCGGCCGCGCCTGCCTGCTCAGGCTGATTTGGCCAGCAGGCTGAAATGTTCCACGGTGGGCGGACCCGCAAAAAACGGCCCAACGATGGCGCGCCAGTCGGCAAACGCCGGCGACTGGCGAAAATCGATGGTGTGGTTTTCCAGTGTCTCCCAGAAGATTTGCAGAACGTAACGCTCAGGGCTTTCAATGCCCTTGTTGACCTTGTAGCCCTGAAAGCCTTTGGCCTTGGAAATCACCTCCCTGACGCCGCGCTGTATGGCTTCATCAAAAGCGGCCTGCTGGCCAGGGTGAATGCGGATGTCGGCGAGTTCGAGAATCATGGGCTTTCCTGTGTGGCTGTATCGGTAGGGGCTGGTATTTTCCAATACCGGCCGGATGCCAACTCTACCGCCAAATCGTCCGGTGCCGCCGCTGGCCAGGCCTTGTAAGCCTGGCCTTACCTTTGGTGAGGCGCTTATCCCGCAGTTCTCAAAACAATGCCGGACTATGGTGAAGGTTCAACTTTCCAAAGGAGAAACCCCATGCCTCTTATCGCCTGGTTGCTCGGAGTTCCGCTCAGCGTCGTATTGATTTTGATGTTGCTGGGTGTCTTTTGACATATCGCTGAAACCCGGCTATTCAAGCGGGCGCAAGCCGGGCGCCCTTGGGCTTTTTATGGCCATCAGCACTTGGCGCAAGCCGTCAAGTGCTGTTTTTTTGGATCGTGCCCAGCACATCCTGCTGCGCTCATGCGGGTCTGCGCGATTTGGGTCTGTGATAGGGCAGGTGCGTGCGGGGGCCATGGTGACTGGCGACTAGAATTGCGCCTTCCCAAAATTCCCGCAACCGAGTGACCACGCATTGACCGACGCCCGCACCCCGCCGCCAGAAATATCGTCTGGTGTTTCTTCCTCCCCTACCGGCGACGCCAGAATCCAGGAAGCACGCCTGTGGTGCGGTGACGGCTGGACGGCCAAAGTCATCAAGAACGAGGACGACGACGGCTGGGCCGTGGCCATGATCAAGGACGGCGAGCCCGAGCCTGCCCTGGTGGGCCCCTGGACCATGGGACGCGATAAAAAGAATCCCAAGCCGCTGGACGGCAATGCCTTCAGCACGCTGGTCAAAACCGCATCCGAATTCGTGCGCAGGCATGAGCAGCAACTGCATGCGACGCTGCACCAGAGCATCACGGTGAGCACAAAATCAGAAGAGCGGGTCACCGTCTCGCTGGATATTGTTCCTGATGAAGACAACCCCCACGCGCTCCTTGGCGCGCAGGGCAATGATGGCGAACAGCTCGCGCAGGTGCGCGTGGCGCCGTCCTTCAAGCTCAACCGCGCCAGCGCGACGGCCTGGGTTGAGGGCGGCTTCGCAAAACCTGCTGAACGTGGTTAAACAGTGAGCGTACCAGCCGCCGCATGCGGGATTGACTTCGGCACTTCCAACTCCACCGCAGGCTGGAGCCGTCCCGGCCAGCCTGCAAATTCATCGCTTTTGCTGCCGCTTGAAGACGGCAAGCTGACCCTGCCATCGGTTGTTTTTTTTCATGCCGAGGACGAGCATGTTAGTTACGGCCGTGCCGGCCTGGCGGACTACCTGGCAGGGTACGAGGGGCGTTTGATGCGCTCGCTTAAAAGCCTGCTCGGCACATCCATGATTGATGAACATACGGAAGTCGCGGGCCGCGCGCTGCCGTTTCGCACCTTGCTGGCGCAGTTCATCGGTGAACTCAAGCGCCGCGCCGAACGCACCGCAGACCAGCCCTTTACCCGCGCGGTGCTGGGCCGGCCGGTGTTTTTTGTGGACGACGATGCCAAAGCCGACAAACAGGCTGAAAACACGCTGGCGGAAATTGCCCATTCGGTCGGGCTCAAGGACATCGCCTTCCAGTACGAACCGATTGCTGCGGCATTTGATTACGAATCGCAGATCGCACACGGTTCGCGTGAAGAGCTTGTGCTGGTGGTTGACATAGGCGGCGGCACTTCCGACTTCGCGCTGGTGCGGCTGGGGCGCGAGCGTGCCGGCAAAGCCGAGCGGCGCGACGACATCCTGGCCAGTGGCGGTGTGCACATAGGCGGCACGGACTTTGACAAATACCTGAGCCTGGCCAGCGTCATGCCCACCCTGGGCCTGGGCAGCCGGCTGCACAGCGGGCTGGAGATTCCTTCGGCCCAGTACTTCAACCTGGCGACCTGGCACACCATCAACCAGGCCTACACCAAAAAATCGTGGACTCAGATCAGCGACCTGCACCGCAGCGCGATTGAAAAAGACAAGCTTGAGCGCCTGCAGAACCTGGTGCGCGAGCGGGCCGGTCACTGGCTGGCGATGCAGGTCGAGGCCGGCAAGATCGCCTTGTCCGATGCGGCAGAAACCACCATGGACCTGGGACGCATCGCACCCGGCGAAACACTTGTGCTGCACCGGCCGGATTTTGACCGCGCCATTCACGGCCTGGTGAATACGGTGGAAAGCACGGTTTCAAACCTCCTGCGGGATGCGGGCATCCAGGCGGACGACGTGGATACCGTGTTTTTTACCGGCGGCTCCAGCGGCGTGCCCTTGCTGCGCGAGCGCATTTCCGCACTGTTGCCGCAGGCCCGGTCCGTCGAAGGCGACCGTTTCGGCAGCATAGGCAGCGGCCTGGCGCTGGATGCGCTGCGCAAGTTCGGCTAAGGTCTGATTTGTTTTTGCAGTTGACGGCAAGCTGCGCTGGAGTTTCTGACACCGTGAAACGCTTTCTTCCCTTGTTTGCATGTGTATGGTTTCTGGCCGCCTGCAGCAGCGTGCCGGAACCCCGGGCGAGAATTCAGCAGGCTGATGCGCTGGCCGCGAGCAAGGGCTGGTTGCCGTCACCGGTCAATGCGGGTGTGTTCCGGCTGATGCGCTATACGCCAGCGGCCTACGTCGCAGGAGACCAGCTGACGGTCTACATCGAGGGTGACGGCCTGGCCTGGATCAATGGCCAGCAGCCTTCGTCGGACCCCACGCCGATTAATCCGCTGGCATTGCGACTGGCCCTGGCGCATCCCGGGGGCAATGCCGCTTATCTGGGCCGCCCCTGCCAGTACGTGGGTGCCGATAGCGCGGGCTGTGCCGAGCGCTACTGGACATACCAGCGTTTTGCGCCAGAAGTGATTGAGGCTTCCAGCCAGGCGCTGGACAGCCTGAAGAAGCAGTTCTCTGCAAAAAAGATCACCCTGGTGGGCTATTCGGGCGGTGCGGCTGTGGCGCTGCTGCTTGCGGCGCGCCGGTCAGACATCGCGCAAGTGATCACTGTCGCGGGTAATCTGGACCACCAGTCGTGGACGCGGATGATGAGGGTGGAAGCACTGGCTGGCTCCCTCAATCCTGCGGATGTCACAGGCCAGTTGCAGAACATCCGGCAAACGCATTTTGCCGGCGCCGGGGATCGCACAGTCCCGGCTGCGTTGATTATTGATTTCTCAAAACGTTTTCCATCGGGCAAACAGCCTGTGGTGATCGTCAAACCCGACTATGGCCATGCCTGCTGCTGGGCGGAAAACTGGCCCCAGCTCCTTCGGGAGGCGGAGGCCCTCCCAGGGCAAGCTTCCGGTTCAGAAAAAATGTGATGCAGGCGAGGGCGCGGGCAGATGCCAGCACCCGCAGGCACCTGCAAAAGCCTCTGACATGCACATACACTTGGGCTGGAAAAATCAATAACAAACACAAGCTGAATATGCGCAGTAAACCGGCCTCCGTGCCCAGTTCCTCTCTATCGTTACGGTTGGCCAGCCTGCTTGCGGCGAGGAGCCTCAGATGAACTTTGCGACTGACCTTTCAACTGTCACGCACGGCATACAGCTGGCTGTGGCGCCCGTGTTTCTCTTGACGGCGGTTTCCGGAATGATTGGCGCCGTGGCGGGCCGGCTTGCCCGCATCATCGACCGCGCGCGTTTCCTGGAAAACCGGCTTGAGGATGGCGACGTGGCGCGGCCGCGCGCCCTGAAGATGTACGCCGAACTGCGGGCGCTCAGGCACCGCGGATGGCTGGTCAACAGCTGCCTGGCCTTGCTGACTTTTTGCGCCATGCTGATCGGCTTCACCATTATTTTGCTGTTTCTGGGCGAGACCGCCGAGCTGGCGATACTGAAAGTCGCGACCATCTCCTTTTTGTCCGGCGTGGTGTGTTTTCTCGCGGCGCTGGTTTGCTTCCTGGCTGAAACCATGCTGGCCACGCGCCTGCTCAGGTTTGCCGAGTTACCTGCCAAAGAAGGCTAGTTTTATATAAAAATGGCCTGTGGCCACCGTGCAGCGGGCGCGGCGAGCTATTAAAAGAGTAGCGTTGGATATCGCCCCGGCCCGCCTGCGGGCGCAACCCCGAGCTACCCGCCCGCGCCAAACGCCAGCGCCACGCGGTAAGTCACAAAGGAGGCCAGGTAGGCGAGTGCAAAAAGGTAGCCGGCAACTATCAGTGGCATGGTCCAGCCGTTGGTCTCGCGCTTGATGGTTGCCAGTGTTGACAGGCACTGCGGTGCAAAAACGTACCAGGCGAGCAGCGAGAGCGCGGTGGCCAGGCTCCAGGTTTGTGCAATCAGCGGCGTCAGTGCCTGCGCCGTGTCGTTGGCTGTCGCCGACAGGGCGTAGACGGTACCCAGCGAGCTGACAGCCACTTCGCGGGCTGCCAGTCCAGGGACCAGTGCAATGCTGATCTGCCAGTTGAAGCCAATAGGCTCAAACACCACCGCGAGTGCGCGGCCCAGGGTGCCTGCCAGGCTGTACTCGATGGCGGGCCGGGTGGCGCCTTCCGGTGCGCCCGGAAAGCTGGCCAGAAACCACAGGGCAATGGTCAGCACCAGGATCACGCCGCCCACCCGTTTCATGAAGATGGCCACACGTTGCCACAAACCTATGCCCACGTTGCGTATGTTCGGCAGGTGGTAGTTGGGCAGCTCCATCATCAGAGTGCGAGCCTGGCCGCGGGTTGTGAAGCGCTTGAGGACCCAGGCCACAAGCAGCGCGCCCAGAATGCCGGCGACGTACAGGGTAAACAACACCAATCCCTGCAGGTCCAGCAGGCCCCAGACTTCACGGCGTGGGATGAACGCACCTATGAGCAGCGCATAAACCGGCAGCCGCGCCGAGCAGGTCATGAGCGGCGCGATCATGATGGTCACCAGCCGGTCGCGCGGGTTGGCAATGGTGCGGGTCGCCATGATGCCGGGAATGGCGCAGGCAAAACTCGACAGCAGGGGGATAAACGAGCGCCCCGACAGGCCGACGCCGCCCATCAGGCGGTCCAGCAAGAATGCTGCGCGCGGCAGGTAGCCGGACTCCTCCAGCACCAGGATAAAAAAGAACAGGATGATGATTTGCGGCAGGAACACCACGACACCACCTGCGCCGGCAATCACGCCGTCCACGATCAGGCTTCTGACCCAGCCCATGACGCCGGTGTCAGGCAGCAGCGTGCCCACCATGGCGCCCAGCCAGTCGCTGGCGGCCTTGATCGCATCCATCGGTGCGACTGACCAACTGAAGACCGCCTGGAAAATCAGGAACAGCACCGTGGCCAGCAGGATGGGCCCGAATACCGGATGCAGCACAACGCGGTCAATGCGGTCGCTCATGGTGTGCGGGATCAGCTCATCCAGCGCCAGCCGTTTCAGGATGCCGCGTACTGTGTCATGGTCGGCATCGGTTGCATGGCTTGGGGGCGCATCCGTGTTTGCTGCTGCAGAAGCAGGGCGTTGCCACAGGCTCGGGTCGTCGAGCAGGGTGCGCAGTTCGGTGTCGCCGCCGCCCTTGGTGCCGACGGTGCCGACCACGGGCACACCCAGCTCACGCGCAAGCGCTGCAGTGTTTACCGTCAGGCCCCTTGCCTTTGCCAGGTCCTGCATGTTGACTGCCACGACACAGGGCAGGCCCAGGCGTTTGACGGCCAATACCAGGCGCAGGCTGCGCCGCAGGTTGGTGGCATCCACCACACAGACGACCAGGTCGGGGCGTTTCTCGCCTTTCGCCCGGCCATACAACACATCATGGGTCACGCGTTCGTCCGGCGAGCGCGGATGCAGGCTGTAGGTGCCCGGCAAATCGAGCACGCGCAGCGCCTTGCCTGCCGCGGTGGTCAGCTTGCCTTCCTTGCGCTCCACCGTCACGCCGGCGTAGTTGGCCACTTTCTGGCGGCTGCCCGTCAGCAGGTTAAACAAGGCGGTTTTGCCGCAGTTCGGGTTGCCCACCAGCGCCAGCAGGGGGCCGCCGGGGTAAAAGTGGATGATGGCTTCGTTCATGTCGCGGCCCCGTTTGCCACGGGCGTCACGCGCACACAAGCTGCTTCAACAAGGCGCAAGGCAAAGGTTGACAGGCCCACGCGTACCACCAGCGGGTCCCCTCCGGGCAGGCCACGCGCCATGATCGCGACGCGCTCTCCTGCCAGGAATCCAATGTCTTCCAGCTGTGTGGCCCATTCCGGCGCCCCTGACGGTGCCACCACGTGGTTGACTGTAAAGACGTCGCCCGTGGCGGCGTCGGCGAGCGACAGGTGGGTCGGTTGCGCGGGGATCAATTTCTGGGGCTGTTTCATAAAAATCCAGCCATCGTGCCGTCGATGGCAGCATGGGCTGGTTCTGAATCTTAAACGATAACCATTCTCATATAAATATGGCTTTTACATTCACCCATATGGCGATGTGGCCGGGTGGGCTGCCGGCATACGGGGTAAGTATTACCCGCTAGGTAGCTTCCCTCTGCCTGCGGGAGGGCAATGTATCTAGCATCACGGCTGTTCAGGTTTGGCTTTGTGTCTGTGGAGGACTCTGATGCGGATTTCAATGACAAGGGTAGCGGGTTGGGGTTTGTTGCTCGCGGGCGCGGCCTGCTCGCCCGTATTTGCGCAGGAGCGCTACACCGCGTCTGCCGATGGCCAGGAGATCACGGACAGCAAAACCGGCCTGACCTGGCGGCGTTGTGTGGAGGGCATGGCCTGGAAGGCGCGTACCTGCAGCGGGCAGGCCACATTCTTTAACCAGACAGACGCCGCCTTGCGCGCCAAGAGCGCATCGGCCGGCGGGACGGAGTGGCGCTTGCCTGTCCTGAAGGAGCTCTCCAGCATTGTTTCCGTGCGCGAGGCGGAAGAGGGCAAGGCTGCGATTGACCCTGTGGTGTTCCCGGGCACGCCTGTGGCCCGTTTCTGGACCTCCAGCAGCACCGGGCCGGGTTACTTTACCTTTGTCAGTTTCAGCGACGGCAGTGCCGGGGAAAGCCCGCGCGGCACGCCAGGCGGCGTGCGCCTGGTCCGCGGCGGCAAATAAGCCCGGCAGGCCGGCTTTTATTCCTTGGCGACCTGCAACACCAGCTTGCCGAAGTTTTCGCCGTTGAAGAGCTTGAGCAGCGCCTCGGGGAAGTTTTCCAGGCCAACGACCACGTCTTCCCGGCTTTTCATGGTGCCGGCTTTCAGGTAAGCCGCCATTTCCGCTATGCCGACGTGGTAGCGGTCGGCGTAGTCAAACACCACAATGCCTTCCATGCGTGCACGGTTGACCAGCAGGGACAGGTAGTTGGCCGGCCCCTTGACGGGCGTGGTGTTGTTGTACTGGCTGATGGCGCCGCAGATGATGATGCGGGCGCCGCGTGTGATTTTGGCCAGCACCATATCAAGGATTTCACCGCCCACGTTGTCAAAATAAATGTCAACTCCCTTGGGGCAATGCTCCTTCAACCCGGCGCGGACATCGCTGTTTTTGTAGTCTATGCAGGCGTCAAAGCCGAGCTCGTTCACCACCCAGTCGCACTTGGCCTTGCCGCCGGCAATACCGACCACGCGGCAGCCCTTGAGTTTGGCGATTTGCCCGACGGTCTGGCCCACGGCCCCGGCCGCGCCCGACACCACGACGGTTTCACCGGCCTTGGGCAGGCCGACTTCCAGCAGGCCGAAGTAGCCGGTCATGCCGGGCATGCCCAGCACATTGAGCCATGTCGTGAGGCCTGCGCTTGGGTCGATCTTGAACATGCCGCTGCGCTTGAGCTGCTCCTGCGGGACCAGGCAATACTCCTGCACATCCAGCCCGGCGCTCACATAGTCGCGCACGGCAAAGGCCGGGTTCTGCGAAGCGATGACTTTGCCCACGCCGCCGGCCCGCATGACGGCGCCGATTTCAACCGGCGGGATGTAGCTTTTGCCTTCGTTCATCCAGCCGCGCATGGCCGGGTCCAGCGACAGGTACAGCGTTTTGACCAGCACACCGCCGGGGCCTGGTTCGGCCACTGGCTCGGTGGTGAAACTCCAGTTGGCGCGCGTGGGCAGGCCCACAGGGCGGCTGGCCAGGCGGACCTGGTGGTTGCTGAGAGTGCTGATGGTGCTCATGGGTGTGTCTCCACTGAAACGGGTTGTTGCAAACAGGTGCAGATGCGTAGCGGATGGTAGGGTGCCAGCGCATGGCGGCCAGTCGCGCAGGCTCTAAGGCAGGCCCCTCCAGAACCGGGCTTTTCAGTTTATGCTTTCGCCATGAAACTTCACAACTATTTCCGCTCGTCCGCATCCTTTCGCGTCCGCATTGCACTGGCCCTCAAGGGTTTGAGTTATGAATACATCCCCGTGCACATTGCCAGGGGCGACCACAAAAAAGAAGCTTATGCCGCGCTGGCCGCCGACACGCTGGTGCCGCTGCTTGAGGTCGATGGCGAAAAGCTCTCGCAGTCCATGGCCATCATCGAATACCTTGATGAAAAACACCCCACGCCCGCGCTGCTGCCGGCTGACCCCGTGGGCCGTGCCAAGGTGCGCGCGCTAGCCCAGTCGATTGCCTGCGAAATCCATCCCATCAACAACCTGCGCGTGCTCAAGTACCTGGTCAGGGAACTGAAGGTCGAGGAAGAGGCCAAAAACACCTGGTACCGCCACTGGTGCCGCGAGGGACTGGAAGCATTCGAGCGCCAGCTCAATCAACTGCCGGCTTCCACCTATTGCTACGGCAACACCCCCACGATGGCCGATTGCTGCCTGGTGCCGCAAATCTTCAATGCCCAGCGCTTTAACGTGAATCTCGATGGGCTGCCGCGCACCATGGCTGCGTTCGACGCCGCGATGGCGCTGCCGGCTTTCCAGGCGGCCCAGCCTTCGGCCTGTCCTGACTTTGAAGCCTGATCACATCATCAGGTGAGCAGCTTGCATAAGGACTGGCTGATCCCCGACTGGCCTGCGCCTTCAAACGTGCGGGCCGTTTTCACCACACGTCATGGTGGCGTTTCAAATATGCCCTATGACAGCATGAACCTCGGCGACCACGTTGGTGATGCCCCGGAGCATGTCGCGGCCAACCGTGCTCTGCTGCAGGACGCTACCGGCGCGCGCGCGGTATTTCTGAAGCAGGTTCACGGTAATGAGGTGCTGGCGCTGGATGCAGCGACGCCGGACGGCGGGCAGGCCGACGCCTGCGTGACGGCGCAGCGGCATGTCGCCTGCACCATCATGGTGGCGGATTGTTTGCCGGTGCTGCTGACCAATGAGGACGGCACGGCGGTGGCTGCAGCGCATGCCGGCTGGCGCGGCCTGGCCGGGGACGCCAGTCAGGGCCATAAAGGCATTTTGGCGTCTTTTTATGAGTCTTTTAGTGCTGTGGCCGGCGTGCAGAGCTCGCAACCAGCTATCAAAACAATAGCGTGGCTGGGTCCGTGCATCGGGCCTTCTGCATTTGAAGTTGGCGCTGAAGTCAAGGCCGCGTTTGAAGCCGGCCACGCAGATGCCGGCCGGTTCTTCGTGGCCAAAGGTGGCAGCAAGTATTTTGCGGATTTGCCCGGGCTTGCGCGCATGCGCCTGCAGGCGCTGGGTATCACACAGGTTTACGGTAACGATGGCAGTGCACCCTGGTGCACGGTGAGCAATTTTTCAAACTTCTTCTCGCACAGGCGTGATGCAGGACCAGCCGGCAATGGCTTTGGTACCACGGGCCGCATGGCGGCCTGTATCTGGCTGGCCTGAGCCCGGCGCGAGCATCAGTTGCGTTGCGTTGAATCAAGCAGCAACGTGAACATCGTGCGAATCGTGTTGGTAAAGCGCGGCCGCATGCGGCTGCTCCATTCGGTGCCGCGTATGGCCAGCCATGGGGGCGAGCCCAGTGTTTCCTCCGTCACAAGGTCGTAGCAGGCCAGCGACAGCGGGCCATGGTCGTGGTTCAGGAAACGGCTGGCGCTGACACAGCCGGGCACCGTCGCCAGGCCGGGCATGTGTTCGGTGTCGTACCACTCTGACAGTTCGGGCATCCAGCCGGATTCAGGGTCCATCTCGACGGTGTAGTGAAAAACCGTTTTGGCACTTGCCGATGCGCCGGCGATGGCAAAAACCTGTTCCAGCCGCGAAACCCGCACATCCTGCAACAGGGGCCACTTCGTTCTCAGCGAAGTGGCCAGCGCATTGGCTGCGGATTTTTCAACCGGTGTGCGCTTGTCAAAATGCAGGTAGGCGTAAAGCGTGCCGTGATCTTTCGACAAGGCTGCGTGTACAGGCCTGTCGGCGTGCGGCGCAGCGCTGTGAAGGTGCTGCAGCAGTGCCGGCAGCAAGGCCTGCGCGCCTGCAGGCAGCGTGAGCTGCACCAGCAAGGCGTCCGTGGGGATGGGCTCAGCCGCTGTGCCGGGTGTTGCGGTGGCGTTCGCCATGTCAATGCCCTATCCTGAACGCACTGAGAAAACGGGAGACCATGTTGTAGGAGGCAATGGTTGCCACCAGGTCCACCATCTGCTGGTCGCTGAAGTGGGACTTTGCCTCGGCAAACACGTCGTCGGGCACATCGATGTCGCGCGTCATGGTGTCGGTCAACCGGATGACATGGCGCTCCTGCGCGGAAAATGCGGTGTTCAGCTGCATATCCCCGTTATCCCTCAGTGCCTCGATTTTGTCCTGCGACATGCCTGCCTTGAGCGCATGCGGCACATGCGCTTCAAACTCATAGGGCGCACGGTTAAGCACGGCCACGCGCAGTATGACCATTTCGCGCAGGTCGGCGGGCAGGCTGCTGCGGTTGCGCACGGCTGTCAGAAGCTGCTCCCAGCCCTGCGCCAGCGGCGGGCTGTTCAGCAAGACCTGGTAAAGCAGCGACACACGGCCGCGCTCCGCAGTGATTCCGGCCTCAATGGCGGCAAGCTCGGGCCGGCTGCCCGGCGTGATCGGTGAAATTCGCATTTGCGTCACGTTGCAACGGCCTATTCAGGTTTGATCTGTTTGTCGCGGATGACCTTGCCCCATTTGGCCGTGTCGTTTTTCATGAGCAATGCAAGTTCCGCCGGGCTGGATGCAGAGGGCTCTGCCCCGGAGGCCATCAGCTTTGAGCGCACGCCTTCATTGGCCAGCGTGCGCCTGACAGCCAGGTTGAGGCGGGCCACATCTGCAGTCGGTGTGCCCTTGGTACTGAACAGCGCATACCAGTTGTCGGAGTCCACACCGGGCATGCCCATTTCCTTGAAGGTCTTGACGTCCGGCAGCAGGGGGTGGCGTTTGGGGGATGCAATGCCTATGGGCTTGAGTTTGCCGGCCTTGATAAAACCGACCAGGCCGGGGATGTCGCCGAAAAAGCCGTCCACGTGCCCTGCAATCACGTCGGTGATGGCGGGTGCCGCGCCCTTGTAGGGCACATGCACAAGCTTGGCCTTGCTGACATCTGCCAGCAGTTCCATGGCCAGGTGCGGCACGCTACCCGTGCCCGACGATGCCATGGTGGCGCCTTCCTTGCGTTTTTTGGCGTTGGCGACAAATTCAGCGCCGTTGTTGGCCGGGTTGTTAGCGCCGACCACCAGCAGCTCCACGTTGTTGACGACCAGTGAGATCGGTGCCAGATCGCGCACCGGATCGTAGGGAAGTTTGTCGTAGAGCGGCGGGTTGATGGCCACGGCGCCCACACTGGTGAGCCAGAGCGTACTGCCGTCCGGTGTGGCCCGTGCCACGTATTCAGCCGCAATGGCGCCGTTGGCTCCGGCCCTGTTTTCAATGATCACCTGCGTGCCAAGTTCCTTGCCAAGCTGCTCGCCCATGGTGCGGGCCACAAAATCAACCGGGCCGCCGGGCGGGAAGGCCACGACCAGGCGGGTGATTTTGGCCTGTGCCATTGCCGGCAGTGCAAAGCCGGCCGAGAGCGCCAGGGTTGCGGCGGCTGCCATCAGGGTGATTGCATTTCTGCGGGTGTTGTCTCGTTTGCGCATGGTTTTTCCTTTGGTTGTATTTGATTTGGATTCAACTAATCACATCTGGCGGACATGCCGCCATCGACGACGAGCTCTGTGCCGGTGACAAAGCGGGCCTCGTCGGAGGCCAGGAACAGCGCCGCATTGGCGGTGTCGCGGCCGTCACCCATAAACGGCAGCGGGATGCGCGACTGGCGTTGCTGCAACAGGGTCGTTACATCACCACCTGTACGCTGTTTGGCCAGGCGCACATCGACCATGGGGGTGTAGAGCTGGCCCGGCACCACCGTGTTGACGCGTATGCCTTTTTTGGCGTACTGCACGGCCACCACGCGCGAGAACTGCATCACCCCGGCCTTGGTGGATGCATAGGCGACCTGCGCCGAGCCGGTCCAGCGCATGCCTGACGTTGAGGCGATGTTGACGATAGCGCCTGTCGCCTGTGCTTCCATGATGGGCAGCACGTGTTTGCAGGTGAGGAACACGCTTTTGAGGTTGTGGTCCATCTGGGCGTCCCAGACGTCCTCTGTCATTTCAACCGGCCCGCCCGCTGCGGAGCCGCCCACGTTGTTGACGAGTATGTCTATGCGGCCGAAACGTTCAACGCAGGCTGCCACAACGGCGGCAACCGAGCCGGACTGCGTCACGTCGCAGGCGGCGGTTTCTATCTCGCCACCGGCTTCCTTTACCAGCTTCACGGTTTCTTCCATGCGGCCGGCATCACGATCGACTGCGAATACTTTTGCGCCTTCCTGTGCAAAACGCACGGCGATGGCGCGCCCGTTGCCCCAGCCCGGACCGACCGAGCCGGCGCCGGTGACGAAGGCCACCTTGTTGTGCAGGCGCCCGTTCATGCCGGGAACCGGTAGAAGCGCTGCGGGTTTTGCACCAGCAGGCGGTCCAGCAGGTCGGGTGTGGGGGCGATGCTGACCAGCAGGTCCACCAGGGCCGCATCGTCCGGCACATGCGTATGGTTGGGATGCGGCCAGTCGGTGCCCCAGAAGCAGCGGTCCGGAAAGCGCTCGACCATCTGGCGTGCCAGTGCCGCGCCCTCGGCATAAGGCGGGGCAGGGGAGTTGCGCTCGGCGCCGCTGACCTTCATGTAGAAGTTCGGGTCTTCCATCAGCGTGCAGAGTGCGCGGAAGTCCGCATGGTCGGGGCCCAGCGCTGCATTGACGCGGCCCAGGTGGTCAATGACCACGGGCACGGCCGATGTCTTGAGGATGGGCGCCAGCTCATGGACCAGGCCGCTGGCGAAATGCACCTGCAGGTGCATGCCAAGCGGCGCCAGGCGCTGCGTGAGTTCCATGACCTGCTGTGGCGTTGAGCCCTGTTCCAGGTGCGGTATGAAATTAAAACGCACGCCGCGAAAGCCGGCAGCCTTCAGGCGCTGCAGTTCTGCATCCGGCACGGTGTGCGGGGCCAGCGCCACGCCCAGGTAATGGCCGCCGCCTGCGGCAATGGCATCTTCTGCCGCCGAATTGTCGAAGCCGTGGATGGCGGACTGCACGATCACGCAACGTGAAATGCCCAGGACCTTGTGCAATGCAAACAGCGCCTCCTTGGGCGCATCGGCAGGCGTGAAGTTGCGGCTGGCTGCAAACGGGAAGCGCGCGGCCGGGCCGAAGACATGGACGTGGCTGTCGCAGGCCCCGGCGGGTAAACGCAGGGCCGGGCGGGCCGGCTGGGGGTTATAGGTGAGTACAGGTGTTGTCATGATGATGGGTGCCTATTCTGAGGGCAGCAAGGCCGGTTTTGCTAAACGTTTTTTGGCTATCAGCTATTTGATTTATCAATAGAATTCATGGTTTTGATGTTTACCGGGAGCCACTGTGGACCTGCGCCGCCTTGAGTATTTCGTGGCCGTTGCCGAAGCCGGCAGCTTCAGCAAGGCCGCCGCCGTGCTGGTCATGTCCCAGCCGGCCTTGAGCCAGCAGGTGGCCGCGCTGGAGCAGGAGACCGGCCAGCGCCTGCTCAACCGCACCGGCAGGGGCGCCGAGCCGACCGAGGCGGGGCTTGCGTTGCTGGCCCATGCGCGGGCGATTTTTGAGCTCGCCGAGCGTGCGCGTGCGGACATGCGCGAACGGCAACTGATCCCCAGCGGGCGCATCACCATAGGCCTGCCGCCGCGTGTGGCACATGCCATGACGGCAGACCTGGTTGAGCGATTCAGGGCCGAGTTTCCCGATGCGGCCATCAGTGTCGAGGAAGGCCTGAGCATCCGCTTGCGTGAATGGCTGGTGGCCGGTCGCCTGGATGTAGCGGTGCTGTTTGACCCGCCCGCATCCCCGCTGCTCAGTATCGAGACCGTGGCGCGCGAGTCGCTGGTGTTGATGGCTTCAACGCCCTTGCCGTCCCGCATCCGCCTGGCCGAAGTGGCGGCGCTGCCGCTGGTGCTGCCCAGCAAACCCAACTCCCTGCGGCAATTGCTTGAAAGCGAAGCCAGGCCCAGGGGTTACCTGCTCAAGGTGGTGGCCGAGGTGGATTCGATCAAGACGGTTTTGTCGCTGGTGGCGCGCGGGGTCGCGGCGACTGTTTTACCCGCCAGCGCCATCCGGGAGTGGACACACAGCACGCCGCCCTTCATGGCAGCCATCCATGCGCCCGTGATCCGGAATCGCCTGTGCATTGCCGTTCCGAAGGCCAGGCCTGCCACGCGTTTGAGCCGGTCCCTGGTGCAGCTTACGCGGGAACTGTGCGTGCAATATTACGGCGATGCTGTGCGAGTAAGAAAACCCTGAGGGTCAGGGCGTCTTTTGTGGCGCCTCACCGGGTTCGTGTTGTGGCGACGTGCCCGCCTCTGCCGCTGCTGCTGCTGTTGTTGCAGCCTGTTGAGCCAGTTCTTCGGCGCGGCGTTTTTTAATGGCCTTGTTGCGCGCCGGAGCGCCCATCAGGTAAACCACCAATGCCACCGGCCCCACGCCATAGAGTACAAAGGTGACCAGGGCGCCCAGCAATGTGCCTGTGGTGTTGGTGGCTTCGGCAATGCTCATCATGAGCACCACGTAAATCCACGCTATGACAACTAAATACATAAAACTCCGGACAGGAACGGGACTTTAGAATCAATCTCTAAGATACTGTGGAAACACACAAGCAGAGTCGTCAAGACTCAAATCGTCTGGGAGACATGATGAATTTTGACGCAAACCGGGCCCAGGCGGCCCAGCAGATGCAAGAGACCTTTGTTGCAGGTTTGCAGCAGGCCATGACCGCTTTTGGCGGAGCCCAGCCCTTTGGCGCGGCGGGCATGCCGCCCGGCTTTCCGCCAATGGATCTTTCCGCCTTCAAACAGGCGCAGCCGGCCATCAGTTTTGATGCCGCCCGCCTGCGACAAATCCAGCAAAATTACCTGGAAGAGGTCACCGCACTGTGGAACCAGAGCATTCAGGCCGGCAGTGCCATACCTGCTGCGTCCGACAGGCGGTTTTCGGCCGAAGCCTGGAATGACAATCCGGTCTCCAAGTTCTCGGCCGCCACCTACCTGCTGAATGCCCGCACCCTGATGAGCCTGGCCGAAGCGGTCGAAGGTGATGCAAAGACAAAAGCCCGCGTGCGTTTTGCCGTCGAACAGTGGATGGCTGCTTCGGCGCCCAGCAATTTCCTGGCACTGAATGCCGAAGCGCAGAAAAAGGCCATCGAAAGCCACGGCGAAAGCATAGGCAAGGGCATACAGAACCTGCTGCATGACCTCAAGCAGGGCCATGTATCGATGACGGACGAAAGCGTGTTCGAGATCGGCAAGAACGTGGCCACCACAGAGGGAGCGGTGGTGTTTGAAAACGAGTTCTTCCAGTTGCTGGAGTACAAGCCGCTGACAGCCAAAGTCTATGAAAAACCCTTCCTGCTGGTGCCGCCCTGCATCAACAAGTTCTACATCCTGGATTTGCAGCCCGACAACTCGCTGATCCGTTATGCCGTCAGCCAGGGCCACCGCACCTTTGTGGTGAGCTGGCGCAATCCCGACGAGTCCATGGCCGGTAAAAACTGGGACGACTACATCGAGCATGCCGCCATCAAGGCCATTGAGGTGGTGCAGGAAATCACCGGCGCCAAAACCATCAACACCCTGGGCTTTTGCGTGGGGGGCACCATCCTGGCAACCGCGCTGGCGGTGCTGGCCGCCAGGGGGCAAAAGCCCGCGGCCAGCGCAACCTTGCTCACGTCCTTCCTCGACTTCACCGACACGGGCATCCTCGACATCTTTATTGACGAAACCTCCGTCAAGTACCGTGAAGCGGAAATGGGGCAGGGCGGTTTGCTCAAGGGCCAGGACCTGGCATCGACCTTCAGCTTTTTGCGCCCCAATGACCTGGTCTGGAATTACGTGGTCGGCAATTACCTCAAGGGTGAAACACCGCCGCCGTTTGACCTTCTCTACTGGAACAGCGACTCGACCAACCTGCCTGGCCCGTTTTACGCCTGGTATCTGCGCAACACCTATTTTGAAAACAACCTCGTCAAGCCCGGCAAAACCGTGGTGTGCGGACAAAAGGTTGACCTGGGGAAGGTGGACATACCTGTGTATGTCTACGGCTCGCGTGAAGACCATATCGTGCCGATTGGCGGGGCCTACGCGTCCACCCAGCACCTGCCGGGCAAAAAACGTTTTGTCATGGGCGCATCTGGCCATATCGCCGGTGTCATCAATCCACCCGCGAAGAAAAAGCGCAGCTACTGGACGAACGACAAGTTGCCGGCCAACAAATTCCCGGCGGCGCAGGCGGACTGGCTCAAGAGCGCAAGCGAGCACCCCGGCAGTTGGTGGACGGACTGGTCCGACTGGCTCAAGGGCCACGCTGGCAAGCAAATTGCTGCGCCCAAGGCATACGGCAGCCGCAAGCACAAAACCATTGAGGCGGCGCCTGGCCGCTACGTCAAGGCGAAAGCCTGAACATCATTTTTAAAACCCTGCAAAAAATTCACAAAGGACAAACATCATGGAAGACATCGTCATCGTTTCAGCCGCCCGCACCGCTGTCGGCAAATTCGGCGGCTCGCTGGCCAAAACGCCTGCAACCGAACTGGGCGCTGCAGTCGCCAAAGCCGTGCTTGAGCGCTCAGGCCTGTCCGCCGACCAGATCGGTGAGGTCATCATGGGCCAGGTGCTGACGGCCGGTGTGGGCCAGAACCCCGCGCGCCAGACGGTGATCAAGGCCGGTTTCCCCAATGGCATTCCCGGCCTGACCATCAACGCCGTTTGCGGTTCGGGCCTGAAGGCCGTCATGCTTGCCGCGCAGGCCGTGGCCACGGGCGACAGCGAGATCGTGATTGCAGGCGGCCAGGAAAGCATGAGCCTGTCACCCCACGTCCTGAACAATTCGCGTGACGGCCAGCGCATGGGCGACTGGAAGATGGCGGACTCCATGATCGTCGACGGCCTGTGGGACGTCTACAACCAGTACCACATGGGCATCACGGCAGAAAACGTCGCCAAAAAATACGACATCAAGCGTGAAGCGCAGGACGCGCTGGCGCTCGCCAGCCAGACCAAGGCGGCTGCGGCGCAGGACGCCGGCAGGTTCAAGGATGAAATCGTGCCGTTTTCAATCGCCCAGAAAAAAGGCGATCCCATCGTGTTTGCAGCGGACGAGTTCATCAACCGCAAAACCAGCGCCGAGGGCCTGGCCGGCCTGCGTCCGGCATTCGACAAGGCCGGTGGCGTGACCGCCGGCAACGCTTCGGGCCTGAACGACGGTGCCGCTGCCGTGATGGTCATGAGCGCCAAAAAAGCGGCAACGCTGGGCCTGACGCCCCTGGCACGCATTGCCAGCTATGCGACCACCGGACTGGACCCGGCGTACATGGGCATGGGCCCGGTTCCTGCTTCAACCAAGGCACTGGCAAGGGCCGGCTGGAAAGCACAGGACCTGGACCTGCTGGAAATCAACGAGGCCTTTGCCGCGCAGGCCTGCGCGGTGAACAAGGAAATGGGTTGGGACACCAGCAAGGTCAACGTGAACGGCGGCGCGATTGCCATCGGTCACCCGATTGGTGCATCCGGTTGTCGCATCCTGGTGACACTCTTGCACGAGATGGTGCGCCGGGATGCCAAAAAAGGCATTGCCAGCCTGTGTATTGGCGGCGGCATGGGGGTTGCCCTGACTGTGGAACGCTGAATCTGGGTTAGTATTTTCTCGTGAATTCAGTATAAATACGGCTGTAGCGCCCGTCCTTCGGGCGCGGGCAGCTATTGAATTCATAGTAAATTTCAGAGTAAAAGAATCTCAACGAGATTTACATCATCAAGGAGAACAGCATGTCCAAGAAAGTAGCCTACGTCACCGGCGGTATGGGCGGCATCGGTACCGCCATCTGCCAGCGGCTGGCAAAAGACGGTTTTACCGTCGTTGCCGGTTGTGGTCCCACGCGGGATTTCACCAAATGGCTTGACGAGCAGAAAGCTGCCGGCTACACCTTTTATGCCTCTGTGGGCAATGTCGGCGAGTGGGACTCCACAGTGGCCGCCTTCGACAAGGTCAAGGCGGAGCATGGCCCGGTCAGCGTGCTGGTCAACAATGCCGGCATCACGCGCGACGGCCAGTTCCGCAAGATGAGCAAGGCCGACTGGGACGCGGTGATCTCCACCAACCTCAACAGCATGTTCAACGTGACCAAGCAGGTCATCGAGGGCATGGTCGAGGCCAACTTCGGCCGCATCATCAACATTTCGTCGGTCAATGGCCAGAAGGGCCAGTTCGGCCAGGTCAACTACTCCACCGCCAAGGCCGGCCTGCACGGCTTCACCATGGCACTGGCGCAGGAGGTTGCCAGCAAGGGCGTGACGGTCAATACCGTGAGCCCGGGCTATATCGGCACCGACATGGTCAAGGCAATTCGTCCCGATGTGCTGGAGAAGATTGTTGCCGGCGTGCCGGCCAAGCGACTGGGCCAACCGGAAGAAATCGCCTCCATCATTTCGTGGATCGCATCCGACGAAGGCGGTTATGCCACCGGCGCGGACTTCTCGCTCAACGGCGGCTTGCACATGGGCTGAAGCAGGTTGATGCCTTGCGCCTGCCAGAATGAAAAACCCGCTTCGGCGGGTTTTTTGTTTGCTACTTTATTGATAGCTGGTTGTGCAGTCAGGACGGAGGCCTGCGCCTGTTTTTGCCTGAAAAAAAGCGAAAAACAGCTTGCTGGCGGCCCTGCGAGGCGTAAACGCCCGTGTGCAGGGGCAGGGTCAAAGCCATGAAAAATTCATTTGTTCAGGAGTCGGCATGAGTACATGGAAGAACGGCGCATTGCTCAGGGCGCGCGACGGGCATGAGGCCAGGGTTTCCTTCGGGGAACTGTTTTTTGACCTGGTGTATGTGTTTGCGGTCACGCAGATCTCGCATCACCTGCTGGCGCACCTGTCGCTGTGGGGGGCGCTCCAGGCGCTGGTGCTGTGGTTTGCCGTGTGGCTGGGCTGGCAGTACACGGCCTGGGTGACCAACTGGTTCGACCCGGAAACCCTGCAGATACGCCTCATGCTGTTTGCCATCATGGCGGCCGGGCTGGTCATGTCTGCAGCGTTGCCGCAGGCCTTTGAAGGGCTGGGCCTGGTGTTTGCGCTTTGTTATGTCGCCATCCAGGTGGGGCGAACGGTTTTTGTACTCATCAGCCTGGGCAGCAAGCATACGCTGGCCCCGAATTTCCGGCGCATCCTCGGCTGGGTCTGCATCTCCGCAGTGTTCTGGATTGCCGGTGCCATGGCTGAGGGCCACACCCGCCTCGCGCTCTGGGCGCTGGCCGTGGCCTGTGAGTATTTTTCACCGATGACGGGCTTTCGCCTGCCTGGCCTGGGCCGCTCCGCTACATCCGACTGGACCATTGAAGGCGGCCACCTGGCCGAGCGCTGCCAGCTGTTCATGATCGTGGCGCTGGGCGAATCCATTCTGGTGACGGGCGCCACGCTCAGCCACCACGAGCACTGGGATGCGCCCACATTGATCGCATTTTTCGTTGCCTTTTTGGGCAGCCTGGCCATGTGGTGGGTTTACTTTGACACCAGCAGCAAGGACGGTAGCCATGCCATCGCCCATTCAGACGACCCGGGCCGCATGGGCGGCTACTTTCACTATGTGCACGTCATCATGGTGGCCGGCGTGATTGTGTCTGCCGTGGCCAATGAACTGGTGATAGCGCACCCGGATGGGCACATCGACACCACCTCAGTCGCGGTGCTGATCGCAGGCCCCTTGATCTACCTGATGGGCAATGCCCTGTACAAACGCGCCGTTTACGGGCGCGTGCCGCTGTCGCATCTGGCCGGGCTGGCTGCACTGGTGGTGCTGACGCCGCTGGCCTACCTGACGGATTTGTTGATGGTTGGCGGCCTGACGACCGTGATCCTGGTTGCTGTGGCAGTCTGGGAGGGGTGTTCGCGGCGGAGGTGATGCTGCTGACGGTGTTGGCGAATGCGCTGCTGCGCAAACGCCGGAGGCCTGAAAAAACAGGTGCGCGCTATTCATTTGATAGCTGGTTGCGCGCATGGAGCGGAGGCTACAACCTGTTTTTGTTCTGAAAATGGCTGGGCGACTGGCCCATGGCTGCCTTGAACATGGCTGAAAACGCGCTGTCGCTGGCATAACCGCTGGCAGCGGCCACCGTGCTGATGGGCTGGCCGCGGGCCAGCAGGGGCAGGGCGTGCGCCAGTATGGCCTGCTGGCGCCACTGCTGGTAGCTCAGGCCAAGTTCATCACGGAACAGCCTTGCGGCGGTGCGTTCACTGGCGCCTATGTCGGCCGCCCATTCGGCCAGCGTGGCGCGCTCGGATGGTGCACGCAGCACCGCCTCGCACAGTGCGCGCAGGCGCTTGTCGCCGCTTTGCGGATGCGGCAGCGGCACGCCCAGTGCCTGCGTGTCGGCATGGGTGATTTCATCAAGCACCAGGCTGCAAAGCAATTGCTCGCGGGCGGCGCTGATGGGCTGGCCGGCGGGTGCATCCAGCGCATGTATGGACTCGCGCAATAAGGGGGACACCACGAGCACACGGCAACCGGCCCAGCCTTTGGGAGTGGCGCTCGCATCGATATAAAGGGTACGGAACTCGGCGGTCTCCAGCACGGTGATGTGGTGCTGCGCGCCAGGCGCAATCCACACGGCCCGCGTGGGCGGCACGATATAGGTGATCTGGTCGGCTGTCTGGCCTTTTTGTTCTGCCGTGACCTGCACGATGCCCACGGCGCAATAGGCCAGTTGCGCCCAGGCATGTGCGTGCGGTTTGAAGTGTGTATCTGCAGGCATGGTCCGCGCGCGCACGCGTACCGGGTGCTGCGGGCTGGGTGTGAAGCCGCCGGTGTCACCCAGCGGCATGAGCTGAAGTCGGGGGCTGCGGTGCATGGGATCGTTGCGGCCTGCGGGAAGGGGTTGTCTGAAATTCGATAAATATTGTCTATTTGTCGCATTTTTACATGATCAGTCAATACTACGATAGCGCCATGAATACTTCAAGCACCATGAATTTGCCGGCCAGCGTGCCTTTGCGGCATGACGCCGGCGTTATCGGCCTCGTTGGTGGGGCGCACCTGATCAGCCATTTCAGCCAGTTGCTGCTGGCGCCGCTGTTCCCCTGGCTGAAAACCGAGTTCAACGTGAGCTACGCGGAACTGGGTTTCCTGATGACGATTTTTTTTGTTGTCTCCTGCGCGGTGCAGGCCCTGTCCGGTTTTGTGGTTGACCGTTTCGGCCCGCGCCCCATCCTGTTCGGCGGACTGGCCCTGATCGGTGTTGCGGCCTTTGGTTATGCGCTGAGCACCAGCTACTGGATGCTGGCGGGCGCTGCGGTGATAGGCGGCATAGGCAACGGCGTGTTCCATCCGGTGGACTACACGCTGCTCAACCGCAAGGTCAGTGCGCCTCGCCTGGGACACGCCTACAGTGTGCACGGCATCACCGGCAGCCTGGGCTGGGCGCTGGCGCCGGCCATGCTGGTGCCGCTGACGCTTGCCTATTCATGGCGCGTGGCGCTGGCCGCTGCCGGTGTGCTGGCCTTTGCCGTGCTGGTGGTTTTGCTGTTCAACCGTGACAAGCTGCATCTGGATGTGGCCGCGCCCGTCAAGGGCGCGCCAGCGACGGACAGCAGCCTGGGTTTCCTGAAAATCCCGGCGGTCTGGATGTGTTTTGCCTTTTTCTTCTGGTACGCCATCGTGCTGGGTGTGGTGCAGGCTTTTGCACCGGAAGCCGCGCGCCAGCTGCACGACGTGCCTTTGCCCCTGGTCGCCATCTGTTTGACGACTTACATGCTGTGCAGCGCGGGCGGCATGGTGTTTGGCGGTTTTCTGGCCGCTGACCCGACACGTTGCGAGCGCATCGTGGGCATAGGCTTCGGGCTGGCCGCGGGCGTGGCCTTGCTGCTGGCCCTGGGCAGTTATCCGGCGTGGGTGGTTCCGGTGCTGTTTGGCCTGATGGGTTTTACATCCGGCATTGCAGGGCCTTCGCGCGACTTGCTGGTCAAGCGCTCAACGCCTGCAAATGCCTCGGGCCGGGTTTATGGCGTGGTGTATGCCGGCCTGGACATCGGGCAGGCCGTGTCGCCACTGATCTTCGGCACCATGATGGACCATGGCCAGTATCGGGGTGTCCTGCTCGGCCTGGCCGTGATGCAGGCCCTGCTGATTGCCAGCGCGTTCAACGTGCGGCGTGTACGGCGTACGGCGCTGGTGGGCGCCTGAGTGCATACGCTGGCAATCATTGCCAGCGTTCAGGTGGAGATTGGTCGCCTCGCTGGGTTGCCCACCGAAAAAATTTCCATTTTCGATAGAATCAATTCCTCATTCGCACGTGGACGTTTGCTCCGCGTCGACGCACGGGACGACCCTGCGTATCCAACTCCGCTCAAGGACGACCTTGGGATCGTTTGAGGAACTCCATGAACTGGCTCATTCTTTTTGTCGCCGGCCTTTTTGAAATAGGCTGGGCGATCGGGCTCAAATACACCGAAGGCTTTACCCGCCTCTGGCCGTCCATAGGCACCGTCGCGTCCATGGTGGTCAGCGTGGTGCTTCTCGGCATCGCGATGAAGACGCTGCCGGTCGGCACCGCCTACGCGGTCTGGGTCGGCATCGGCGCCGTCGGCACGGCCATCCTCGGCATGGTGCTATTGGGCGACGCGGCCAGCACCGGGCGCCTCGTCAGCCTTGGGCTGATCGTCGCTGGCGTGATTGGTCTCAAACTCGCCACCCCTGTGTAATCAGGCGCTCGGCGGAGCACGACCTGCAGGGACAGGCACCATGCGCAGGCACGCAAGCAGGGCAGCAGTCCGGTTCTATACTCGATCGCACAACGTCCAGACAACAAAGAAGAGGCATGCGATGAATTGCAAAAACACCGGCTTCAACGGCCTGCAGGCATTTACAGCGCTGGCTCTGGCGGCTGCTGCGCTGCTGGTGCCGCACCTCGCAAGCGCCCAGGCCGCGCCGCTGACGGACAAGCTGGTGGGCGACGTGGGCGGCGCCGTGTACGGCACACAAAGCGTCATTCGCAGCAAGGGCACGGACAGCACGGTGCTGCCCTATGGTTTTTTTGACTACGGCCGTTTTTTCGCGCGGGTCGATACCTTTGGTGTGAAGACGGTTCCGGTCGGCTACGGTTACCTGGAGTTGGTCGGCCGCGTAAGCCAGGACGGCTGGCGCGCTGATACGGCCGCGCTGGCTGGCCTGACGGACCGCAAGACGCCGATTCCATTGGGCGTTGGCACCTTCCAGCAGACGCCTTATGGCGCATTTATCCTGAATGCCTTTGTGGATGCCAACAAGTCGCGCGGGGCCTTGCTGGAGGCGACTTACGCGGCTGAGTTCAAGCTGGGGCGCGTATCCTTTTATCCGCAATTGGGCGTGGAGTACCGCAGTGCCAGGTACGCCAACTATTTGTACGGGGTGACGGCTGCCGAGTCCCTGGCCAGCGGCTATGCCAGCTATAACGCCGGTGCATCAACTACACCTGTGTTGGGACTTGCAGTGGATGTACCGCTGGGCAATCCCTGGATACTCAGCCTGCAATTGCGCCGGAAGTGGCTGGATTCCGCGGTCTATAACAGCCCCCTGGTCAGCCGGAAAACGCAGGACACGGGGTTTGTTGCGCTGTCGTACCGCTTCAAGTAAGCCTGAGCTCCTTCGGCTCCAAACCGCCGGAGACGAGCCCCGCATCAGCGCCCGGCCAGGAATTGCGTCATGCGCTGCAATTCGTCATCAAGAGCCGCGCGAAATGCCGCATCGCGCGGCTTGGCACCGGCATAACCGAAGCTCGCTTGCAGCCCGCCCGCAGCGTTCACCACATTGGCCCAGCCAATCACGCGGTCATGCCACAGCAGGGGCAAGGCGTAGTAGCCGAACTGCCGCCTGGGCGCTGGCGTATAGGCTTCGAACTTGTACGTCCAGTCCCATAGCAGCTCAAAGCGGCGCCGGTCCCACACCAGCGGGTCGAAGGGCGCGAGCAGACGTACTTCGGTATCGGGTGCGTGTTTTCGGGAGGCCGGGTTCTCATCGGCAGGCCAGTACCAGGTGCTGCCATCGATGCGACAGCTCGCCAGTTCTTCGCGCGCCAGTTTGAGGGCCGCCTGCGTTTGCGCCGACAGATGCGGGGCGCCGTAACCCAGCAGGCGGACGAGGTAAGTCAGGCTCGCTGCCGGCAGCGGCGCGTACTTGCGCACCACCAGTTCGATCAGCGCTGCGGCGCGTTGCGCGCGAGCGGCGGCGCTGTCGTCAGCAGGCGCATGCGCTACCGCTTCGTAGACGCGTGTGCCGTTGTCGCGCTGCGCCACGCGCAGCTGGCCACGGTAGTGCAGGCCATCCAGCAGACGGGTGCTCGCATTGCCCGAACCGCCCCAATTGTTCTTCACCCGGCCGTGCGCCAGATGCAGGTCGACCTGGCGAGGATGCACCGGACCGTGTTCGCGCACATAAGCCAGCACGTCGGCCGCCTTGCGCTGCGTGTCGGCATCCCAGGCACGCCTGGCTTGCCGCGGATGCATCAGCGCCAGATGCTCGCGCGGCAGAAAGCCGTAGTTGACAAGGCAGTCTTCCTCGATCGCCAGCCTGGTATACCGGCTTTCCAGGTCACCCGCACGGTAGTCCTTGACGCGGTGGCGCAGCGTGAGGTCTTGTGCACGCGCCGGCGCGCGTATCGGGTCGGCCTGTACGAAGCCCAGCCGCCGGATTGCGCGCAGCAGTGTCGTAGGCGGGAAAAGCGTGCGCGCCACGGCATAGCGGCGCAAGTGGTCCAGGGTAATTTCAGGCATGGGGCGGATTACAGCATGGCGGGCTGCTTTTCGCCTGGCCTTGCCCGATCAGACAGCGCTGCGGTGCCGCTCTATGCAGGTGTCCAGGGTTTGGGCACCGGGACGTTGCCACCAGTCGAGTGTCGAGAAAATCTCAACTTCGCTGAAACCTGTAAACCCCGCATCTTCAACCCAGCCGCGAATCTTCTTTAGCTCCACCACGCCATCACCCATCATGCCGCGGTCGGAGAGCAGGTCGCGGGTCGGTGTACGCCAGTCGCAAACATGGTAGGCCAGCAAGCGCTCCTTGCCTGCGCGGGCGATCTGCTGCTCGAGCTTGGGGTCCCACCACACATGGTAAATGTCGAGCGCCACGCCGAGTGCACCGGTCTTGCCGGCGTCAAGTTCGTCGCAGATGTCGAGTGCGTGTTCCAGTGTGTTGACGCAGGCACGGTCGGCGGCCTGCATGGGGTGCAGAGGCTCTATGGCCAACGGCATGCCGACTTCGCGTGCGTATTCCAGCGAGGCAGCGATGCCGTCGCGCACCTCGTTGCGGGCACGGCCCATGTCCTTGTAGGCCGCGTGGCCATCGAGCGCGCCGGGCAGGGCGCCGACAACCAGCACCACGCAAGGTGCATTCAGTGTTTTTGCCTCGTCAATGGCGCGGCGGTTGTCGTCCAGCGCGGCTTTCAGGCCGGCCGCATCGGCTGCCGGAAAGAAGCCGCCACGGCAGTAGCCCGAGAGGCTCATGCCGTGCGCCTTCAATTGTTTTGCGACCTTGTCGAGCCCTACGGCCGCCACCTGGTCACGCCAGGGACTGACGGCACGTATGCCGCGCTCGGCGCACTGGTCGATGATGCGGTCCAGGGGCACCTCGGCACCCTCCTGTTTGCGCACCGTTGCGGTGTTGATGGACAGCCAGTTGTGGTCCCGGGAAAAATCGCGCATGGTCTGGTTTACTCAATCTGGATGTTGGCGTCGCGCACGACGCGGGAATACAAGGCGATTTCCTTGGTGATGTGGCGCGAAAAATCTGCCGGGCTGGTGCCTGCCGCCACAAAACTCTGGGGCGCAAGGCGCGCTATCACCTTGGGTGAATGCATGGCTTTCGCCGTTTCCGCACTCAGCCGCCTGGTGACATCGTCAGGCAGTTTTGCCGGACCCCACAGGCCGTACCAGGACACCATTTCAAAGTCGGGAAAACCGGACTCGGCCACGGTCGGTACATTGGGCAGCAGCGGCAACCGGTTTTTTGTCGTCACGGCCAGGGCCTTGAGCTTGCCGCTCGCAATGTGTGGATAGGTCGACGGGATGGCATCGATGATGGCGCTGATCTGCCCGCCCAGCACATCGTTGATGGCCCCGGCCGTACCCTTGTAGACGATGATGGGGATATCGAGCTTGGCGCTGCGCTTGATGGCGGCCTGCGCGACATGCATGGGCGAGCCCAGCGCGGATGTGCCAAAGGCGTATTGTTTGGGGTCGGCCTGGGCCAGCGCCACAAACTCCTTGAGGTTGTGCGCAGGCACGGCCGGATTGGCCGCCAGCACCATGGGTACCGAGCCCAGCATGGAGACAGGTGTGAAATCCCTGACCACGTCGTAGGGAACGTTTTTCAGCATCAGCGGATTGGCAACCAGCGTGGGCGACTGCACCAGCAGGGTGTAGCCGTCCGCTGGAGCCTTGGCCACGGCATCGCTGCCGATCACGCCGCTCGCACCTGCTCGGTTTTCAACAATGAATGGCTGGCCCATCTGCTCGCTGAGGCTTTGCGCCAGCACACGGGCCACCAGGTCAACCGTGCCGCCGGGCGCGTAGGGCACGATGATGCGAACCGGCTTGCTGGGGTAGCCCTGCGCGGTCGCGCTGATGGCCGTGGCTGCGACCATCAGGCCGAGCAGTGCTTTTAATGTTTTTCTCATGGTGTCTCCTTGTCGGGGTCTGGACGGATGTCAGGGTGGTCAGCAGTCGCAGGGCATTTTCAGCAACCGCAAGGCGTTGCGAAAGTAAATGCCTTCGCTGTCTTCCTTTGACAGGCCGAGGCCGTCTATGGCTTCTGGAATGGTGCGTATGAACATGGGCCCGCCCTCCGGGTCGAACGGGCAATCGGTGGCAAACACCACCTGCTTGGGGCTGAAAAACTCAAGCCCGCAGCGCAGTCCGGCCTGGCCGCCTGCGAGTGCGGTGTCCGCGTAGAACATCTTGAAGTAGTCGATGGGCCGTTTGGCCATGCGTTTGAGCAGGCCTTCGTAGTCCTCATCCGAGGTGCGGCTGCCGAACTGGTCCAGGCCGGGGCCGACGCGGCCATCAAAGAAGGGAATCATCGCGCCCATGTGGTGGGTGATGAGCTTCATGTTGGGCAGCTTGTCGAAGAAGCCGGAGAACACCATGCGCGTCATGGCTGCACTGGTCTCGTAGGGCCAGCCGAAGGTCCACCAAATCTCGAACTTCGATTTTTTCTCGCTGGCGTAATCGGGCATGTTGGCACCGCGCGCCGGGTGCATCCAGATGGGCACGTCGTATTTGTTGACGGCGGCATCAAAGATGGGCCAGAACTCTTCATCATCAAGCGGTCGGCCGTTGACGTTGGTGAAAACCTGTATGCCTTTGGCGCCGAGCTTTGTAATGGCGCGCTCCATTTCCTCCAGCGCGGCCGGTACGTTGTTCATGGGCAGCGAAGCGACAAACGCAGGGAATTTGTCCGGATGCTGGTCGCGAATCTCCGCCATGCTGTCGTTGGCCAGGCGAGCCATTTCAGGTGACTGCTCTGGCCCGGCAATCATTTCAATTGGCGGGCTCGACAGGGTCAGGATCTGCTGGTAGTCGGGGAAGTCTTCCATCATTTTCAGGCGGGCATCCAGGTCATAAAGCACCGGAATCGTGAGCCAGCGTTTGATGGCGCCTTTGTCTTTCGCCAGTTCGGCCATGCGGTCGAAATAGGCGCGCGGCAGGATGTGGGAGTAACTGTCAATTTGTCGCATGGTTTTTAAACTGGTTGAAAAAATTCAGGTCAGCAATGAGGAACCGCCGCAGATCTGGATGTCCTGGCCTGTGATGGCTGCGGCGGCAGGGGAGAGCAGGTAGCTCACGAGTGAGGCGATTTCAGCGGGCTGGACCAGCCGGCCCATGGGCGGCAATCGGGGGGCTGCGGTCTTTCTAGCCGGGTCGTCGAGCATGGCAGTCTGGGTGGCCGCTGGTGACACCACATTGACGGTGACACCTTTGGCCACGACTTCGGCGGCCCAACTGCGTGCGAGCGAGATCAGGGCGGCCTTGGTGGCTGCGTACTGGCTGCGCCCGGCAAAGCCGCGCGCCACGCGGCTGCCGACAATCACGACCCGGCCCATCCCGGCCGAGGCCATCCTGGGTACGACGATGTTGGCGATGTTGCTCAAGGCGTTTACATGGATTTGCCACATGAAGGCCGCATCGGCTGCCTGCAACTGCCCCAAGGGGGCGACCCTGAGCACCCCGGCCGCATGAACCAGCGCCTGGGCCGTGGGTTCGGCCCGCGCGGCGGCATCAAGGGCCGCCGTGTCACACAGGTCCAGCTGCACGTGAGAATAAGACGGGTGGTTTATATGCGCTGGCGCGATGTCAAATCCGCTGACAGTCCAGCCCTGGGCCAGCAGGTTTTCTGCTATGGCCAGGCCTATGCCGGAACTGCTGCCGGTGACGATGGCCCGTTGCATCTCATTCGACACGGATGTGGCCGTCCGTGATGACCTTTTGCGAGCGGGCCATGTCCGCGTTCTGGAATTTGGCAAAGTCCTCCGGCGAGCCTGGCGTCAATACCAGACCTTGCTGGATAAGTTTTTCGCGCATGTCGGTGCCCAGCGCCTTGTTGGTCTCGGCATTCAGGCGCTGCGTGATCTCCGCGGGCAGTTTTGCAGGCGCCCACAGTCCATACCAGCTGTAAAACTCATAGCCTGGAAGGGTTTCGGCCACCGTCGGCACATCGGGAAGGTTGGGTGCGCGCTTGTCGCCCGTGACGGCGACGACGCGAAGCATGCCGCTTTTGTGGTACTGCAGCGAGCCAAGGATGGGATCAATGAAGCCGTCAATCTGCCCGCCAATGAGATCCTGGAAGGCGGGAGCTGTGCCTTTGTAGGGAACCACGGTGTAGTCCATGCCACCAACGCGTTTGAGCAGTTCGGTGGAGAGGTGGCCGGCCGAGCCGATGGAGCCGACCGCAAAGGTCATCCTGCCGGGGTGGGCCTTTGCGTAGGTGATGAGCGACTTGATATCGGTGATGGGCAGGTTCTTGTTGATGGCGACCGACAGCGGCGCCTTGGCCACGAGTGCTATCGGCGTGAAATCCTTGACCACGCCATAAGGCACGGACTTCATGGTCATGGGGGCAGACGTGAATGTGGATGCATTGAAGAGCAGGGTGTAGCCGTCGGCAGGTGCGCTGGCGACTGCGGCCGCGCCTATGGTGCCGTTGCCACCCGCCCGGTTCTCGACCACAAAAGGCTGGCCCATCTGCTCGCCGAGCTTTTGCGCCAGCTGGCGTCCCACGGCGTCCAGCGTGCCGCCGGGCGGAAAGGGGATGATGACCTTGACCGGGCGGCTGGGGTAGGCCTGTGCCATCGCACCAAATGTTGCTGCTGCAAGGCTTGCGGCCAGGCAGGCCTTGAGGAAAATGCGTGTCTTCATGGTTTGTCTCCGGTGGTTTTATTTGACTGGCGTCTGGATTGAAGGGCAAAGCGAAGCAGTCTCTTCCGGCAGGCGCCGCGGAACTGGCTTTGCCAGGCCGCCAGCGTCGCCCCTTGTGAAGGAGGTCACTACACGAAGTGAGCGGGCAAGCAGGGGCGCCATCACTCGACGCCGTGCAGCGCCAGCAGCGTTTTCATGCGCCGCGTGGCGAGTTCAGGCTGCTCCAGCAGGTTGGCTGCATCGGCCAGCCGGAACAGTTCCGCAAAATGCTGCAGCGAACGTGTGCTTTGCTGGCCGCCCACCATGGTGAAGTGGCTCTGGTGGCCGTTGAGCCAGGCCATGAAGACCACACCGGTCTTGTAAAAGCGCGTGGGCGCTGCAAAGATATGGCGCGACAGCGGCACGGTGGGGCCCAGGATGGCGTGGAAGCTGTCGACATTGCCTTGTGCGAGTTCACCCAGTGCTGCACTGGCCGCGGGCGCGATGGCGTCAAAAATTCCCAGCAACGCATCGCTTTTGCCATGCAGTGGGTTGCTTCCGAAACCGTCGCCGGCAATCAGCTCGGCGTAATTGAAGTCGTCACCCGTGTACATGCGCACGCCGTCCGGCAGGCGTCTGCGCATGGCAATTTCCTTGTCCTTGTCGAGCAGTGAGATCTTGATGCCGTCGACCTTGTCGGGGTGCGCATTGATGATGCCGAGCGCCGTGTCCATGGCGGCTTCAACATCATTGCTGCCCCAGTAGCCCTTGAGTGCCGGGTCAAACATGTCGCCCAGCCAGTGCAGCACCACGGGTTGCCTGGCCTGGCTCAGGATGCGGTCATAGACACGTTCGTAGTCGGCCGGGCTCCTTGCCACGCGGGCCAGTGCGCGGCTGGCCATCACGATCAGCTTGCCGCCCAGCTTTTCAATGGCGGCCATCTGCTCTTCGTAGCCCTTGATGACTTCGTCAACTGATCTGACCTGATCAAGTGTCAGGTGGTCCGTGCCGCAGCCAGAGGCGACAAGCGCGCTGCCTCCTTTGGATGAGAAGTCCCTGGCGGCGTCCAGTGAGCGGCGGATCAACTCCAGCGAGGTCGGCCAGTCCAGGCCCATGCCGCGCTGGGCAGTGTCCATTGCCTCGGCCACACCAAGGCCCAGTGACCAGAGGTGTCGCCTGTAGGCAATGGTGGCATCCCAGTCCACGGCGCAATCCAGCCAGGGGTCGGCAGCGGCGAGCGGGTTGGCCACGACATGCGCTGCGGAGTAGGCGATGCGGTTGAACTGGATGCCTGCGGCAGGTTTGACCGGAGTCGTTCCGCGCAGGGTGTAGTCCCCAAGCTCGCCGGAGGCGAGGGGCAACTGGAGTGTCAAAGTCATAAGGGTTTTCCGTCTGGGTTGGGCTTGGGGTGGTGAGGCAGGATGGCGGCGATGACCGCCGCGTTGTCGAGGTCCCCCAGGCCATCTTCGATAGCGCGGTCCAGCAAAGCTGCATGGGCTGCGGTGAGCGTGAGGTCCAGGCCCGCCTGATCGCCCTGTTCAAGAATCAGTGCGAGGTCCTTGCGGTGCTGGCGTATGCGTGAAGCCGGTGAGAAGTCCCGCGCCACCATACGCGGACCCGCCACATCAACCGCCCGTGAATAGGCCGGCGACTCGCGCAACAGTTCGAGAAAACGTGTGCCATCGAGACCGAGCGTGGTTGCGAGGGCCAGGCCTTCGGCCAGTGCGGCGCGGTTAAGGCCGAGCACCAGGTTGCAGGCCAGCTTGGCGCGAACCCCGTAAGCCCGGGGGCCGACGTGGCGGTAGCGCGGACAGAGATCAGAAAGCAGCTTGCTCCAGCCTCCCGGCACTGCCTCATCTGCGCCCAGCAAACCCAGCGCTTCGCCTTGCGCTATTTGCCGGCTGGAACCCAGGAGGGGCATATCGGCAAAAGCAATGTGGTGGCGTTCCAGCAGGCTCGCTGCATCCTGGGTGGCCTGTACGCTGGCCGTCACGCAACTGAGCACAAGAACGGTTTTCCCGGGAGCATCCGCCACAGCGTTTGCGCAGGCAAGCAGCGCTGCGTCGTCGAGCACGCAGATGATGACGGCTTCGCATTGCCTGGCCAGCGCTGTCGCGCTTGCCGTCACCTGCACGCCCGCAGCCTGGGCTGCTGTCTGGGCCGCTGGCGAAGGATCACAGCCTGCAACCGGGTAGCCGCAAGCCTTCAGCCGTGTTGCCAGTGCCTGGCCAACAAGTCCCAAACCGAGGATGCCTATGGTGGTGTCTGCCGTATTCATGGGCTGTGATGTTGTGCGTGAATGGCTTGGGGTGCTCAGATACTCAGCGCAGGTACGTCGATCCAGCGCCGTTCTTTCCAGCTTTCGAGTGCGGCCTCGACCAGTTGCACACCTTTGGCGCCTTCGGGCAGGGTCCACTTGTAGGGTTCGTTTTCGACGACGTGGCGGATGAAGTGTTCCCACTGGATCTTGAAGCCGTTGTCGTAGGTTTGCGAGTCCGGCACTTCCTGCCACTGGTCGAAGAAATTCATCATCTGCTTCTCGTCCGGGTTCCAGACCGGGCGCGGTGTGGTGACGCGGCTCTGGGCCCGGCAGGAGGACAAGCCGGCGACGGCCGAGCCGTGGGTGCCGTCCACGTGGAAGGTGACCAGGTCGTCGCGGCGCACGCGTGTGGCCCAGGACATGTTCATCTGCGCGATCACGTTCTCGCCGTTGTGGCCTTTCAGTTCGGCTGTGGCATAGGCTGCGTCGTCGGCCGTAGCCTTGTAGGGCTTGCCGGCTTCATCCCAACGCTCGGGAATGTGGGTCGCACCTATGCAGGAGATGGACTTGACCTCGCCGAACAGATTGTCCAGCACATAACGCCAGTGGCACATCATGTCCAGGATCATGCCGCCGCCGTCTTCGGTGCGATAGTTCCAGCTCGGGCGCTGGATCGGCTGCAGGTCGCCTTCAAACACCCAGTAGCCGAACTCCAGGCGCACCGAGAGCATCTTGCCGAAGAAGCCGGCGCGGCGCAGCATGTCGAGCTTGCGCAGGCCGGGCAAAAAGAGTTTGTCCTGCACCGCGCCGTGTTTCAGACCCGAGCTTTCGGCCAGGCGCGCAATCTCGACAGCTTCGTTGAGGTTGGTTGCAATCGGTTTTTCGCAGTACACGTGTTTGCCGGCGCGTATGGCTTTGGCCAGCAGGGTGGGGCGCATCTGTGTGGTACCGGCGTCGAAGAAGATGGTGTCATCCTTGTTCTTCAGCGCTTCGTTGAGGTCGGTGCCCCAACGGGTGATGCCGTGGGCCTTGGCCAGGGCTTCTATTTTTTCGGCGTTGCGGCCGATCAGGATGGGGTCGGGCATGACCTTGTCGCCGTTGGATAGCGTGACGCCGCCCTGTTTGCGGATCGCGACGATGGAGCGGATCAGGTGCTGGTTCATGCCCATGCGTCCGGTGACGCCGTGCATGATGAGTCCTAGTCTTTGGGTGGCCATGAGAGGGGTCCTTGTAAATGGCTGGAGAATGCGGCGGCCGCGCCGGTGCCGGGTGGGACCAGGCACGGGGCCTGGATCACCCGGCCCGGACGTGAGCCGGGCGGGGGAAAATTACTGGGGTGCCGGGGCGAGGCCGGCGACTTTGACCAGCCTGGCGTTGCTGGTGATTTCGTCCTTGATGTAGGCGTCAAACTGCTCGGGCTTCATGGTCCAGGCGTCGGCGCCCAGCTTGGCAAAACGTTCCTTGACTTCGGGCGAGGCCAGCGCCTTGAGCACTTCGTCGTGCAGGCGGTTGACGATGTCGCGCGGCGTTTTGGCGGGTGCCATCATGCCTATCCAGAAATTGAACTCGGAGCCGGGCACGCCTGACTCGGCCGTGGTGGGTACATCGGGCAGGGCGCTGGCGCGTTTGGGCGAACCCACGGCCAGTGCCAGCAACTGGCCTTCCTTGATCTGGCCGATCACCGGGGCGATGGGCGAGAAGTAATAGTCGACACGGCCCGACAGCACTTCGGTCACGGCTTCGGCTGACCCCTTGAACGGAATGTTTGTCGCCTGGATGTTGGCCGCCAGCTTGAATTTTTCGGCGTTCAGGTGGGTGGCGCTGCCCTGGCCGGCCGATGCGTAATTCAGCGTGCCGGGTTTGGCTTTGGCTGTGGCCAGCAGGTCTTTCAGCGTCTTGATGTTTGTGCTGGGCGAGATCACCAGCACATTGGGTGTGGAGGAGATCGGCGTCACGCCGGCAAAGTCGCCCACGGTGTCGAAAGGCAATTTGGCAAAGGTCGAGGGGCTGACGGTGTGCGACGAAGAATGAATCATGATGGTGTAGCCGTCCGGTGCGGCCGTAGCCACGGCCTGCTGGCCTATGGTGCCGCTGGCACCGCCGCGGTTGTCGATCACCAGCGTCTGGCCCATGCTGGCCCCCATCTTGTCGGCAATGGCGCGGGCAATGATGTCGGTGGTGCTGCCGGCGGCAAATGGCACGATCACGCGGATCGGTTTGCTCGGGTAGGCGCTTTGGGCGCTGGCCATTAAGGGGGTAAGGGCCGCAAGGCTGGTAATGCAGGCCAGTGCGGCACGGCGTGTGAATGTCATGTTGTCTCCTTGTTTTGGACGGTAGGACGGGCTGCGCTGCTCGGTCAGCGCCGCATGACATGCCGGCGCGGTGACTTTAGTTTACGCTTAATTCACCATATAGTGAATTGAAAATTGTAAAAAGATTGACCGGAGCGCGTCAATCGTCAGCCCGATTCAGTTTCTAAGGACATACCCTAGGATGACGTCGCACATGTGCGACAGTCGTTCCTGGTGCGCTTTGGGTGTCATCAGGTCGCGTCCGAAAATGGCGGAAAGTGTGTGGTTGTTCGACAGGTAAAAATAGGCCATGCCGGCAATCGAGACATAGAGCTGCAGTGGGTCGATGCCACCACGAAAAATGCCTTCGCTGCGCCCGCGTTCGAGAATCTCCGCCAGTGTCTGGATCAGCGGTGAGTTGGTTTTTTGCACCCGGCTGGACATTGCCACATGTCGCCCCTGATGCAGGTTTTCACTGTTAAGAAGCGTCAAAAACTCGGGGTGGGCGATGTAGTATTCCCAGGTGAATTCGGTCAACCGGCGAATTGCCTGTGCCGGCGCCATGTCGCGCAAATGCAGCTGTGCTTCTGCCTCGCGGATGTGTGCATAGGCATTTTCAAGTACCGCAAGAAACAAGTCATCCTTGCTTTTGAAGTAGTAATAGATCAGGCGCTTGTTGATGTCTGCGCGTTCGGCAATGCGGTCCACGCGCGCGCCAGCCAGTCCGAAGAGGGCGAACTCGTCGCGAGCTGCCGCCAGGATTGTTTGCTGGGTGCGGTCCGCATCGCGTGAGCGTGGTTCCTGGGGTGGGGTAACGATTGATTGCATATTTTATTAACTGTTTGGTGAATTATCGCGGACTGCTTGGCCTGGAGGATATTTCGCTTGAGAACTTTGTGCAGGCGCTGGCTCCATAATGAGGCGGTGAAGCAGGTTTCGGTCATTCGCGCCGAAGTCGCAACACAAGTCAGGAGACGGCCATGAGTGATTCGAACATACCCAAAGAAGGTGATTTTGCACACTGGGTTGACGAAAAGTCAGAAGCACTGAAATTTGAGCTGGGCGAGAAATTTCCCGTGCCGCCGACAGTGCTGCAGTCACCCTCTGTGCATGCTGTAGAGACCGGCAACCAGAAGCTGGAAGAAGTTCTTCTGGAACATGAGGCGCCCACCGAGGCGTTTCTTGAAGAGCTTGCCGCGCTTGAAAAGGCGCCTCCGCTAAGCGAGGAAGAACTGGCCCGCCAGGCGCTGGCCGATGGTGGTGGCGACGGCGACAGCAGTACGCCGGAGTAGTTGACACTGCGCCCCGGAGAGCAGCGCGCTACGCGCAGCGGTGCGTGGGGGCCAGCGAACGCCGCGCAGGACCGCCCCAAGCAAGTTCAGCCTCCTCGGGGAGGGCATCCTTCGACAAGCTCAGGAGGAACGGAAAAGCGGTGAGCGAACGTGGGGGCCATATCCCTTCAGCGCGGCACAATAACGCGCATGACTAAACAACTTGCCGGCCACCTTCTTGTCGATTGCCTTCTGGCCCAAGGCACCACCCATGCGTTTGGTGTTCCCGGTGAAAGTTATCTGGCTGTGCTGGACGGCCTGCATGCGCGCCGGGAGCAGATTCAATTCATCACTTGCCGCCAGGAGGGCGGCGCAGCTTTTATGGCCGAGGCATACGGCAAACTCACGGGCAGGCCTGGCGTCTGCATGGTCACACGCGGGCCGGGTGCCACGAATGCCTCCATAGGCGTGCACACGGCTTTCCAGGACTCTACGCCCATGGTCTTGCTGGTGGGCGATGTGGCCAGCGACTGCCGCGACCGTGAGGCCTTCCAGGAGGTGGACTACCTGAGCTTTTTCGGCCCCAGCACCAAAGGCTTTGCCAAACGTGTCGAGCGTATTGACGATGCAGATCGTATCCCCGAGTATGTTGCGCGGGCCTTTGCCACGGCCATCAATGGCAGGCCAGGCCCCGTAGTGCTGGTGTTGCCCGAAGACATGCTGACCCGCATGACGGATGCCCAGCCGTTGCCGCGCGTGGAGGCTGTTCAGGCCTGGAGCGATCCGGGGTCCTTGCGTACCTTGCGCGAGATGCTGTTGAAATCGGAGCGCCCTTTGATCATCGCAGGTGGAGGCGGCTGGACGCCGCAATCTGCACAGGCCTTGCAGCGTTTTGCAGAAAACTGGAAGCTGCCCGTCGGCAATGCCTTTCGTTTCCAGGATACGTTTGACAACCACCATCCGCTGTATGCGGGCGACGTGGGCATAGGCCTGAACCCCAAACTGGCCGCGCGCGTCAAGGCCAGTGACCTGATCATCGCCATTGGCCCCCGGCTGGGCGAGATGACGACAGGCAACTACACGCTGCTGGAAGCCCCCAGGCCCAAACAGAAGCTGGTGCATATACATGCCAGCGCCGAAGAGCTTAACCGCGTGTTCCAGGCCGACCTGGCCATCAACGCCACCATGAATGCGGCGGCGCGTTCGCTGGAGGTGCTGACCGCGCCTGTGTCTGTGCCGTGGGATGCCTGGACGGCTTCGGCCAATCAAGACTACCTGGCCAACCTTGAACCGCAAAAACTGCCGGGCGATGTCGACATGCCGGCCATCGTGGGCCTGCTGCAAAAGCACCTGCCGCAGGATGCCGTGCTGACCAACGGCGCGGGTAACTTCGCCAGCTGGGTACACCGCTTCTTCAGGCACCACGGGCTCGCCAAGGGATACAAGACACAGCTGGCGCCTACGGTGGGCGCCATGGGCTATGGTGTGCCCGCGGGTATTGCGGCGGCCATCACGACCGGACGCACGGCCTTCACCATTGCAGGTGACGGCGATTTCCTGATGAATGGCCAGGAACTGGCCACTGCGGTCCAGCACGGCGCCAAAAGCATCGTCGTGCTGCTCAACAACGGCATGTACGGCACCATCCGCATGCATCAGGAAAGGGAGTACCCGCAGCATGAAAGCGGTTCGTCCCTGAACAATCCGGATTTTGCGGCGCTGGCACGCGCTTACGGCTATGCGGGAGTGCGCATCACGCGCACGGCTGAATTTGAAGCTGAGCTGCTCGCCGCGCTGGCACGCAAGGAGGGCACGCTGATTGAAGTGATGCTGGATCCGGAGGTGATCACAACCCGCGGCACCTTGTCAGCCATCACACAGAACGCCATGGCTGCTTCAGCCAGGGCGCTATAAAAAAGTAGCTTGTTGCGCCAGTCCGTTGGGCGCCAGGGACTCAATTCCCTGGATAAATAAAAAAGGCCGGTTTTCACCGGCCTTTTAGTTTCAGCAAACGCTGATTACTTGACGTGCTTGCCGATCAGGCCAGCCATCTCGAACATCGACACTTGCGCCTTGCCGAAAACGGCGCGCAGTTTTTCGTCGGCGTTGATCATGCGCTTGTTGACCTTGTCCTGCAGGCCCTTGGACTTGATGTACGTCCACAGCTTGCTGACGATCTCGGTGCGTGGCAGGGGCTTGTCGCCAACCACTGCTGCCAGTGCCGGGCTCAAGGTCAGTGCCTTCATGAACGCTGCGTTGGGAGTGCGCTTTTTAGCAGGCGCCTTTTTGGCTGCTGGCTTTTTGGCCGCAACTTTCTTGGCGGGGGCTGCTTTTTTAGCGGCTACCTTTTTTGCGGGAGCTGCTTTTTTAGCGGCTACCTTCTTCGCAGGAGCTGCTTTTTTCGCAGCTACTTTTTTTGCCGGTGCAGCCTTTTTTGCTGGCGCTTTTTTTGCCGGTGCTTTTTTTGCAGTTGCCATGATTGATTTTCCTTCTAGAAGTTGATAAATCACCACTAGAGATAACTACTCACGAGTGGCACTGCGGATGCTACTGGAGAAAAACCCGGTTTCATAGGGGAAAGGCACTTTTTTTGATGGTTTGTGTTGCGGATTTACCCCTGAAAGTCCAAAACTTGCCTCTGGCGGCGCATTCGACAGCCGCCTTGCCGCTCGATGATGTGTGTTTTTCAGAGGAGAAACTGCATTGCAGCGTGATCAGTTTTGGGCAATCACGGGCAATGCATGCCCTCCGATTTTTGTAGTGCCGGCGCCGCAATTTGCCTGAGCATGCAGGCCGCCTGATGCTCACGCAGCACGGGAGATAAGAGCATTAACGTCGCGCCACCACACAGCATTTTGTTGGCCAGGGGTCTGTTTTTTTTTGCCCGCAGCAAGCCTGTGGTGAGTCGGGTTGGATGGATGGTGCGGATACAGTCGTGCATGCGGCACCGCCCCGGGCCATGTATCCTGCGTGGCGAGCGCGGCGGACCGCTATCAATCTTTCATTCAGAAAAGGGCACCGAGACATGACCACTGCAAGCAGCCTGAAATTTGCCACCTGCGATTTGTGCGATACCCATAAAAACGACAGTTCGGGCGCGTTTCGTGTATTGCCACCCGTCTTCAGGGATTTCGGCGTTGTCCGGAAATTCAGCGGACCGGTTACCACCATCAAGTGTTTCGAAGACAACTCGCTTGTGAAAGCGGCTGTCGATTCGCCGGGCGAGGGCCGGGTGCTGGTGGTTGATGGCGGTGGGTCATTGCGCCGTGCATTGCTGGGTGGAAACCTCGGGATCGCGGCCGAAAAAAACGGCTGGGCCGGTGTGGTGATCGACGGTTGTGTACGCGATACGGCCGAGATCGCGACATGCAAGGTCGGTATCCGGGCATTGGCTGCCGTGCCTTTGCCGTGCATAAAACGTGATGAGGGGCAGCGCGATGTGGGTGTCCAGCTCCAGGGTGTGTGGGTGCGTCCCGGTGACTGGCTCTATGCCGATGAAGATGGCATCGTGGTGATGCCGGTGCCGCTCGCTGCCTGAGCGATTGCCCGGACGCTGTCACCCTGCGGGCGTGGGCCGCGACTCAGGTGCTGAGTCCCTTGTAGAGCATGTAGGCGGCCAGGACATAGAGGATGCTGGCAAAGACACGCTTGAGTTTTCCTACCGGCAGGCTGTGCGCCGCTTTGGCGCCCACTGGAGCCATCAGGAAGCTGCACACGGCGATCACCACCAGTGCCGGCAGCCAGATGTAGCCAAAGGCCCCCGCTGGCAGGTTCTGGACGTGCTGGCCGCTGATGATGTAGCCGATGACATTGGCCAGTGCAATCGGAAAGCCCAGGGCCGCTGATGTGGCCACCGCGCTGTGTATGGCCACATTGCACCAGGCCATGAAGGGCACGCTGATGAAGCCGCCGCCGGCGCCGACCAGGCCGGACAGGAAGCCGATGAAGCCGCCTGCCGCAAACTGGCCTGCGGTGCCAGGCATCTGGCGCGTGGGCTTGGGCTTTTTGTCGAGGAACATCTGGGTCGCGGAAAAACTCACGAACAAGCCGAAGAAGATGGCCAGGTAGGAGCCCTTGAGCAATGCAAAAACGCCCAGGCTGCCGATGATGCTGCCGACCACAATGCCGGGCGCCAGCCGCTTGACAATGTCCCAGCGCACTGCGCCGCGTTTGTGGTGCGCCCGGACGCTTGAAATCGACGTGAAGATGATGGTGGCCATGGACGTTGCAATCGCCATCTTGACGGCCAGGTCGGGCGCGACGCCGCGGTTGGACATGATGATGGTGATGAAGGGCACCATCAGCATGCCGCCTCCAATGCCCAGCAGCCCTGCGAGAAATCCGGTGCCGACGCCCAGCAGGGCGAGTTCAAGAATTAGCAGGGGTTCAAGGGGCATGCGGGGAGGGGAATGAAGTTCGGGAGCGGCGCGAATAAGGTGTCTGCGAATACCACTGGACCGTCATCCTGAACCGGGGTTCAGGTGGGCGAGGGCAGTCAGGTTTCGGGTTCGTCTAACGCGAGACGATCACACCTGCCAGACAATTTACCAAGCCCGTGCTCTAAGAGCATTGGTTCAAGGAAATATAAAGCCCAATGCGCATCGCAGACTGCTCGATTGTAGGCGTTTGCGATTGCCTGCGTTGGCCGATGCGGCGGCTTCAACGGAATAGGGGCGTTGCTTGACGAATCCTGGTGGCCGGATCGCACGCCCGGGGGATTACAGCAGTTGTCCGTCCAGGCCCAGGGCCGCATCCAGGCGCTGCAACAGTGCGGCAAGCTGTGGGTTTGCCTGCGTGTCGTCTGTGCCTGCTGCTGCGGCCTGCAGGGGCATGGGCGCACTGGCAGATGCAGATGCAGATGCCGGGGCTGCCGGATCGAGGGCGGAACGATCCGGCAATTCGAAAGCCAGATTGAGTGCGGCAAGAACGGCAATGCGGTCCCGCGCCTTGATTTTTCCGGCATCGCGGATCTTGCACATGGCGAGGTCAACACGGTTGACGGCGTCAAGCATGCGGGCGTCACCGTTTTCGGGGCAGCCGAGCAGGTAGCTCTGGCCCATGATTTGTACTTCGAGCTGTTTCATCAGTCCGTTCCTGCCGGCGCATGCAGGCCATGGCCGTTATTTGCGTTTTCGGGCAGGCGCTCCAGCAGCGCATCCACCCGCGCACGTGCTGCGCTGAGCCGGGATCTGAGCGAGTCCCGTTCATGCGTCAGTACACCAAGCTGCTCGTTCAGCAGGGTATTGGTGCGTTGCAATTCCTCGTAACGGAGCAGAAGGCGCTCTACCCGTTCGGTGATCTGGTCGATTTGGGTTTGGTTCGACATGGCTGTACCGATTGTAGGGTTTGCGGCCTGTTGGGGCGTAGAATCTCGGTTGTTGGTGCTCGCAGTGTGGTTCACACGCTGCAGTTCAACGGGAAGCAGGAGGGAGTCAAAGCCATCCGGAACGGGTCAACCCGGTCCGCAGGCGCCGCGACTTTTAACCTGCGCTGCCCCCGCAACGGTAAAACGGACGAATGCCCAGCAGGACTTTTCCTGCAGGCATTCAGCTTTCATCATTCGCCACTGAGTACCCCTGAACAAGGGCTTGGGAAGGCGATGAAAGCAGTTCCGTCAGCCCGGATACCGGCCAACAAGGTGAATGCACGCGCCCGTTACCAGGCTGTGCGTTTGTAACGCTCATGCACTGGCGGGGAAGCCGGTGAGGGCATTTTGTTGATTGTTTTGATTCATGACAACCTGTATTTCCCGTGCGCGTTTTGCCGCACTCCCCCTGGCTTTGGCCGCTGCCTTTCCTGCTTCACAGTCTTATGCGCAAACGGGGCCTGCACCCCAGTTGAGCGAAACGGTGGTTTCCGCGACGCGCACGCCCACCCGCACTGATGAGCTTGTCAGCGACGTTGTGGTGGTCAACCGGGCGGACCTTGACAAAATGGAGGGCAGGACCTTGCCTGAAATTCTGGTGCGCGTTCCCGGCGTCCAGTTTTCGTCCAACGGCGGCCTGGGCAAAACCAGCAGCATCAATATTCGCGGTACCGAAGCGCGTCACACTATTTTGCTGATTGACGGTGTGCGGTACGGCTCGGCCACCTCGGGCACGCCGAACTGGGACAACATTCCTGCGGACATGATTGAACGCATTGAAATCCTCAAGGGCCCCGCATCTGCCTTGTACGGCAGCGAGGCGGTGGGTGGTGTTGTCCAGATATTTTTACGCAAGGGCGCCCAGGGGTTCCGGCCATACGCCTCCGGAACGCTGGGCAGCGCGAACTACCAGCAGCTTGCTGCAGGATTTACCGGCGGCTCGGGTGCCGTCAGCTACGCGCTTGGCGTGCAGAAAACGCACGATGGCGGCTTCTCCGCAACCAATCCCAGGGTAGGCGCCAATTACAACCCTGACCGGGATGGCTTCGACCAGAACGCGCTGAACGCATCGGTCGCCTTGCAGATCAATGATTCGTGGAAGGTGGATGCGGGCCTGCTTTATTCGGACAGCGTGAACCACTCGGATGACGGTCCAGGCCGCGACACCCGGTATGCGGGACTCACAACGACGGCCAGGGCCGGGGTTGAGGGCCGGCTGCTGCCGGGCTGGAGAACACAGCTGCGTTACAGCCAAAGCGTGGACTCCAACCGGGCCATCGTGGCGGCGCCAGCCGTGTTTCCGAGCCTCTTCAAAACAACCCAGAACCAGCTGACCTGGCAGAACGATATCGACACGCCCATAGGCGTTGCCCTGGTGGGTGTGGAGCAACTTACCCAGAAGGTTGACAGCACGACCGTGTATTCCGTCACCCAGCGGACGGTGTCGTCGTATTTTGTCGGGCTCAACGGTAGCCAGGGGCGGCATAGCTGGCAGGCCAACCTGCGCAATGACAGCAATTCGCAGTTCGGCGACAACAGCACCGGCTTTGCCGGTTATGGCTTCAGCCTGACGCCTGCCTGGCGCGTGAATGCGTCGTACGGTACCAGCTTTGTGGCGCCGACCTTCAACCAGCTTTATTTCCAGAGTCTGACCTTCAAGGGCAACCCCTTGCTGCAACCCGAACGTGGCGCGAACACGGATATCGGCGTTACCTGGAGTGAGGGCGGCCACACCGTGAAGCTGGTCCATTTCGACAACAAGATCCGTGGTTTTATCGCCAACCCGCTGGCGCCCACCAATGTGGCTCAGGCGCGGATTGACGGGTACACGCTGGCATATGACGGTTCCTTTGGCGCCCTGGCGCTCAGGGCATCGGCGGACGCAATGAATCCCCGCGATGCCCTCACCGGGAAACGCCTGCCGCGCCGCAGTGCCAGCCAGGTCAGGGTGGGCGCAGACTATGGAGTGGGGGCATGGACTTTTGGCGGCTCGGTATTGAGCGCTGGCGCAAGCTTTAACGATACCAACAACCTGCAGCCCCTTGCCGGGTACACCACGGCAGACCTGTATGCGGATTACAAACTGAACAAGGACTGGATGTTGCAGGCCAAGGTCAACAACCTGACCAACCAGCAATACGAAACCGTACTGGGCTACAACCAGCCTGGCCGTACGCTGTATGTGACGCTGCGCTACCAGCCGAAGTAAGGGAGATCGCCTTGTCTGCATCCAGCTGCCCCGCCATCCTCATCGCCGCCCCGGCTTCCGGCCAGGGCAAGACGACGGTGGCCAGCGCATTGGCGCGCCTGCATGCGCGCCAGGGGCGGCGGGTGCGTGTGTTCAAGTGCGGGCCCGACTTCCTGGACCCGCACTGGCTCACACTGGCCAGCGGCTCGCCGGTGTACCAGCTTGATCTGTGGATGACGGGCGAGTCCGACTGTGCGCAGCGCCTGCATGATGCTGCGCTGGACGCTGACCTCATCATTGTGGAAGGCGTCATGGGACTTTTTGACGGCGAACCCAGTGCTGCCGACCTGGCGCAGCGCTTTGGTTTGCCGGTGCTCGCGGTGCTGGACGCCAGTGCCATGGCCGGCACCTTTGGTGCGCTGGCCTGGGGTCTGCAGCATTACCGTGAAGGCCTGCGTTTTGCAGGGGTGCTGGCGAATCGTGTGGCCTCGGAAGGCCATGCCGGGATGCTCAGGGATGGCCTGCGCGACCCGGAACAGTGGCAGGGCGCGCTGATGCGCAGCGAGGCTTTCACCCTGCCGGAACGGCACCTGGGCCTGGTCATGGCGAGCGAGCTGGACGATGCCATGGTGCGGCTCGATGCTGCTGCGGATGCGCTTGCCACAACGCCCCTGGGGCAGATGGGCGAGGCCGATCTGCAGGCGTGGGCGGTGAGCTTCGATGCACCTGACTCGCCTGAGGCAGCCTTCCCCTCTGGTGGGCTGCAAGGCCGGACGATTGCGGTGGCGCGCGATGCGGCGTTTTGCTTTTTGTATGCGGCCAATATCGATTGCCTGCAGGCACTGGGCGCGCAACTGGTTTATTTCTCGCCGCTTCAGGATCAAGCCCTGCCGGCTTGTGATGCGCTCTGGCTTCCCGGCGGTTACCCGGAACTGCATGCTGAAGCATTGGCTGCCAATGCGGTCATGAAAGCCGGCATAGCAGAGCATGTGCAGGCTGGCAAACCGGTCTGGGCTGAATGCGGCGGCATGATGGCACTGTTTGACCAGATCACGACTGTGGACGGGAGCAGCTACCCGATGTGGGGGGTGTTGCCCGGCAGTGTGACCTTGCAAAAACGCCTGGCTGCACTCGGGCCGCAGCAGCTTGAGGTGGCAGGCGGCATTTTGCGCGGTCATGCCTTTCACTATTCGACTGTCGCCACCGACCTTGCGCCGCTGGCACGCACCACCGCCGCGCCCGGCCGCAAGTTGCGCGGTGCGGGTGAGGCGCTGTATGTGTCCGGTCCCTCCGGCGCGGTCAAGGCGAGTTATTTCCATGCCTGGTTTGCCTCCAATCCGCTGGCCGCAGCAGCCCTGTTCCTGAAAGATGCGTCATGACTGAAAAATCAATCGACTGGCGCACGCTGGCGAAGGCTGTGGACAGATCAGCCTATGGCCCGCAGCGCATTGTCTGCCTGACGGAAGAACCCACCGAATGGCTTTATATGCTGGGCGAAGAGCGCCGCATTGTCGGCATCTCGGGTTACACCGTTCGCCCGCCGCGTGCACGAGAGGAAAAACCGAAGGTCAGCGCTTTTTTGAGTGCCAGGATCGACAAAATTGTGGAGCTTCAACCTGACTGTGTGATTGGTTTTTCAGACCTGCAGGCCGACATTGCCTCGCAACTGGTGAAAAAGGGCATACAGGTCACCATCTTCAACCAGCGCAGCGTGGCCGAGATTTTTTCGATGCTTTACCAGCTGGCAGCCATGGTCGGGCAGGAGGCCAAAGGGCTGGCGCTGATACAAACCATGCAACACCGGCTGCTGGAGATTGAAAAGGCTGCCGCCGCACTCAAACGCCGGCCGCGTGTTTTTTTTGAGGAGTGGTATGACCCGCACATCAGCGCCATTGCCTGGGTTTCCGAACTGATGGGCATTGCCGGCGGCGACGACTGCTTTCCCGAACTGGCCTCGCAAGCCATGGGCAAGGACCGCATCATTGCCGATGGCAGCGAGATTGTGAAGCGCAACCCGGACATCATCTTCGGCTCCTGGTGCGGCCGCAAATTCCGACCCGATCATGTGCGGGCGAGGGCGGGCTGGGAAAACGTCAACGCGGTCAAAAACGGCCAGCTGTTTGAAATCAAGTCGGCCGAGATTCTGCAACCCGGCCCGGCTTCACTGACAGACGGGATAGAACAGATACATCGCATTGTTATGAACTGGAGCCGGGACCATGGCTGATCATTTGGTCGTCGCCCGCAGCGAATTCATCCTGGGCGGGCAGAAAAGCGGCAAGTCGCGCCGTGCTGAATTGTTGGCACGGGACTGGCTGGCTCAGTCGCCTGAACACCGGGCGGTGCTGATCGCCACTGCCCAGCCCTGGGACGACGAGATGCGCGAGCGCATCACACGCCACCAGCTAGACCGCGCTGCGCGTGTGCCGGGCATGTCCACGGTTGAAGAGCCTTTGGCGCTGGCAGATGCCATCGCGCGCAACAGCACTGCGGACACCTTGATCGTGGTGGATTGCCTGACCTTGTGGCTGACCAACCTGCTGATGCCCGCCGAAGCCCTCGAAACGGCTGAAAAAAACGGAAACCACCTGAAAAATGAATCAAAAGAGGCTGTGGCCGGCGTTGTACAAGCGCAGCAAGCTATGGTTTTAGGAGCAATTAAAAATGCTGCCGGTCCCGTGGTGCTGGTGGGTAACGAGATCGGGCTGGGTGTGATCCCGCTGGGCCGCGAGACACGGGCCTTTGTCGATGCGCTTGGCCGCCTGAACCAGGATGTCGCCGCTGTTTGCGAGCGTGTAACGCTGATGGCGGCCGGCTTGCCGCTTTTTTTGAAAGGCCAGCCATGAAACGTATTGCCCTGGGCATGCTGCTCTGTTTTGCAGCGATGGGCACTGTCCACGCCTTGCAGCTGACCGATGACCGCGGTGTCACCATCACGTTTGCACAGACGCCGCAGCGCATCGTCAGCATGTTGCCTTCGCTGACCGAAAGTGTCTGTGCGCTGGAGCAGTGCCAGCGCCTTGTTGGCGTGGACCGCTATTCCAATTACCCCGACAGCGTCAAACGCCTGCCGATGATGGGTGGCGGCATGGACCCGAACATTGAGGGCATCGTGGCGCTCAAGCCCGATGTGGTGCTGGTGGCCATCTCGTCGCGCGCCAGCAACCGGCTGGAGTCACTGGGCATCAAGGTCGTGGCGCTCGAACCCAAAAACCACACCGATGTGAAGCGCGTGCTGCACAAGCTGGGTGTGCTGCTGGACATACCCGATGAAGTCGGTGCAGATCGCCTGTGGCGCATCATTGACAGCAGCGTTTCGGCCGCGGCCCAGTCGCTTTCGCCCAGGGCCAAAAACGCCAGGGTTTACTTTGAAGTCAGCCGTGGGCCTTATGCGGCGGGTGAATCGTCCTTTATCGGTGAAACACTCAAACGCTTGGGTGTGAAGAATGTGGTGCCGGCATCGCTGGGTCCTTTTCCCAAACTCAATCCTGAGTTTGTGGTGCGTGCCAATCCGGACGTGATCATGATAGGCAACCGCAGCATGCAGGCCATGGTGCCTTACCCCGGCTGGAACAGCATCAAGGCCGTCAGGGAGCAGCGCATCTGCGTCTTTGGCGTGGTGGATTCCGACGTGGTGGTACGCCCCGGGCCGCGCATGGCTGAAGCTGCACGCCTCATGGCCCAATGCCTGGAAAAATATGCCGGAGACGGGCCGCGATGAGCTTGTTGCACGGTCATCAGAATCGCAAGGCCCTGTTGCTCGCCGGCGGCCTGTTGCTGGCCTCCGCCGTATTGTTGTTGCTGGGCATGACGGTAGGCAGCACCGGTTTTGAAAGCGTGCTGAACATGCAGCGCGACCCGCAGGCCATGCAGATCGTGTGGGAGATCCGTTTGCCGCGCACGGCCGGCGCCTGGCTGGCCGGCGCCTTGCTGGGGCTGGCGGGCGCGGTGGCGCAAGGCCTGTTTCGCAACCCGCTGGCCGACCCCTATTTGCTGGGCAGTGCCTCGGGCGCGTCGCTGGGTGTGGCGTGTGCGATGGTGCTGTTTGGCGTGTCGCCGCTGGCCACACACTGGGTGGCACGCATAGGCCTGACCGGGGCTGCGTTCCTGGGCGCGGTGGGTGCAGTACTGCTGACCTTGCTGCTGGCCAAGGGCGTGCAACACACCTTGCGCCTGCTGCTGGCCGGTGTGGTTGTCGGTGTGGTGCTGGGTGCGCTTACCTCGCTGATCCTGCTGCTCACGCCCGACATCATGCAGGCCATGCAGTCCTTCATGCTCGGCAGCACGGCGTTTGTCGGCTGGACGGCCTGTGTCGTGATGGCCTCTACATTTGTGGCCTGCCTGCTGGCCGCCTGGATGATGAGCCATGTGCTCGATGGCCTGGCGCTGGGCGAAGCCACAGCGCAAAGCCTGGGCCTGCGCCTGCCGCAAATGCGCGCTGCGCTGGTGGCCGTATTGGCGCTGGCCACGGGAACGGCGGTTGCACAAACCGGCCTGATTGCCTTTGTTGGCCTGGCCGCACCGCACCTGGTGCGCTCCGTCGTCAAGACCACACACGGCCGGCTCATCCTGCTGGCCAGCCTGATGGGCGCGGTGCTGCTCATGGCCGCTGACATCCTGGCGCGCTGGCTGATTGCGCCGCAAGAGCTGCCTGTTGGTGTGCTCACAGCCGTGCTGGGCGGTGGTTACCTGCTGTGGCTGATGCACAGGCACACAGGGCGGGGGGCTGGATTATGACTGCGGCGGTCAAATCTCGTGCTATTAATTCTGTAGCAATCGGCGCGCAGTCCATAAGCGCCAGCCTGGGAAATGTTGAAGTTCTGCACGGCATTTCACTGCAACTGCCGCTTGCGCGTTGGACCAGCATCGTGGGGCCCAACGGTGCAGGCAAGTCCACCTTGCTCAAGGTGCTCGCCGGCCTGTTGCCGCATGACGGCCATGTTGCGCTGCTCGGGCAGGCGATGGCCGGGCTGCCCGCCAAACAACGCGCACGGCAACTGTCCTGGCTGGGCCAGAACGAGGCTTCGGCGGATGACCTCACGGCCTATGACGTGGCCATGCTGGGGCGTTTGCCGCACCAGGCCTGGCTGGCACCGCCGTCCAGCCACGACCATGCAGCCGTTGAGCGGGCTCTCCGTGCCACGCAGGCGTGGGACTGGCGCGCCCGCGCGCTGGGCCAGCTTTCGGGCGGCGAGCGCCAGCGGGTTTTGCTGGCGCGTGCGCTGGCGGTTGAAGCCGAGGTGCTGTTGATGGATGAACCGCTGGCTAACCTCGACCCGCCGCACCAGACTGACTGGCTGCTGATGGTGCGCGAGCTGGTGGCTGCGGGCAAGACCGTCGTCAGCGTGCTGCATGAAATTTCCTTCGCGCTGCAGGCCGACGAACTGGTCGTGATGGCCGGCGGCCGCGTGACGCACCAGGGCGCTTGCCGTGATGCCGCCACACATCGCGCGCTGGAACAGGTGTTTGACCACCGTATCGGCGTGCACGACCTCGCCGGTCAATGGGTCGCGCTGCCAAAAATATGACCTTATCGAGAGACACCATGCAAATCGAAACACCTCCATCCGAGAAGCCCTATGAGAAACCCGAGGGCGAGCGCCGCGGCATCATCATCGTCAATACCGGCGATGGCAAAGGCAAAAGCACCGCCGCTTTCGGCCTGGCCCTGCGTGCGCAGGGGCGCCATCATGTGCATGGCAAGGCTGTCAGGATTTTCCAGTTCATGAAGGTGCCCAGTGCGCGGTTCGGCGAACACCGCATGTTCGAGCAACTGGGTATTCCCATCGAAGGGCTGGGCGACGGTTTCAGTTGGAAAAGCCAGGACCTGGAGCATTCGGCCCAGCTCGCTCGCAATGGTTGGGAAAAAGCCAAAGCCGCCATTTTGAGCGGCGACAACTTCATGGTGGTGCTGGACGAGCTGACCTATCCGCTGATCTACGGCTGGATGCCGCTTGACGATGTTTTGCTGACCTTGCAAAACCGGCCCAAGGACGTGCATGTGGTGATCACCGGCCGCCGCTGCCCGCCGGAGATCATTGAAATGGCCGACACCGTAACGGAAATGACCAAGATCAAACACGCCTTTAACGCCGGCATTCCGGCCCAGCGCGGCATTGAGGATTAAGAAGATGCGAATAGATCTATTGCGCGACCCGATCTCGCATCTGCGGTCCTCGCCGTACGCTTGTACGGCTCCGGTTCTCGATGCGACCTCGACCCGCTCGCTACGTTTTTTTCACACCTTCTGAGTGCGATGGATACGGACCAACAGGCCTTGGGCCATGGCTTTTCCGCGCCTGAGACCGCTGCTGTCTACCGCGCGATTTTCGAGCGCCGCGACATGCGCCATTTCTCCGGCGGTAGTGTTGCACCGGAGCAGATGCAGCGCCTGCTCAAGGCTGCCCACCATGCGCCCAGTGTTGGGTTCATGCAGCCCTGGCGTTTTGTGCGCATAGGGCAAACCGACTTGCGCCAGCAACTCCATGCGTTGGTTGACGCCGAGCGCATGCAGACGGCCCGTGCCATGGGTGAGCGCGAGGACGAGTTCATGCGGCTCAAGGTCGAAGGCGTGCTCAGCGCCGCCGAAGTCTGGGTCGTGGCCCTGGCCGACGGGCGAGAGCGCCATGTTTTCGGCCGCCGCACCATGCCGCAAATGGACCTGGCCTCCGCCGCCTGTGCCATCCAGAACCTCTGGCTGGCGGCGCGTGCCGAGGGGTTGGGTGTGGGCTGGGTGTCCATGTTTGACCCGGCCGCCGTTGCTGCACTTCTACAAATGCCCACGGGCGCGGAGCCCATGGCCGTGCTGTGCATTGGGCCGGTCCAGCAGTTTTATGAAGAACCCATGCTGCAGCAGGAGCGCTGGGCAAGCCGCTGCGCGCTGGATGACTTGATTTACGAAAACAGCTGGGGCCAGCCTTTGCTACCGGCTTTGGAAAGTGGAGGTCGCTGACAGGCTGTTGGCCGACTGATAAGGGTCCCTTGGTTTTCGGCGTGCTTTGGTGCAGCACTGCGCTGCCGGACGGCAAGGGGAATGGCAAATGGCCTTGACGGGCCTTCAACAAGAGGAAGAGGACGAGGATGGGACACACGAAGTTCAAGTTGACCGGTACTTGCATTGCTGCAAGCACGCTGGTTTTTAGCCTGCACGCTTATGGACAAACGACCGGAACAGCCACGCCCCCTGGCGGCGGCCAGCGGGGGGAGAAAACCTTTAGTGCGGAGGGTACCCTGACGCCGACAACGGTGCAGTCGGGTATTTTTATTGAGACACCGCAAACCCTAACCACCCCGACGACGACAGGCAGCCGTCTTGGATTGACCGCTCTTGAAACACCTGCCTCCGTCGAGGTTCTTGAAGGGGAAACCATCCGGCAGCGGGGCGACCAGTCCATCACGGATGCTGCATCGCGTGCCACCGGTATTTCACAAACCTCCTCTGCCTCAGGCAACGTGTTTGTGTCGCGTGGCTTTGCCGGCAATACTTCTGTCATGCGCCTGTATGACGGCACGCGCCAGTATGTTGCCGGTGGTACGGTCACCTTCCCGTTTGACGCCTGGCTGGCAGATCGCGTGGAGATTCTGCGTGGACCCGCATCCATCCTGTTTGGTGAAGGCGCCATTGGCGGTGCGATCAATACCATCCCGAGAAAGCCCACCCGTGACCCGATCAGCAACGAGGTCCGTTTTGCATATGGCTCCCAGAACACCCGCCGGACGGCCTTCGGCAGCGGTGGTGCCATTGATGACAGATGGTCTTACCGCGTTGATTTATCCGATAACCGTTCGGACGGTTATGTAGATCGTGGCCAATCCAGGTCGCTGGTGGCGGCCGGTGCGATTCGTTTTGATGCCACGCCCAACCTCAAGTTCACACTTTCGCACGACTACGGCACCCAGGAGCCGATGGCCTACTTTGGCATTCCGCTGATCAACGGCCAGATTTCCCCCTCGCTCAAAACAGCCAACTTCAACGTTGCCGATACCTATCTTCGCTTCAAGGACCAATGGACCCGTTTTGACACGGAGTGGGCAGCCTCCAGTACGGTGACCTTCCGTAATTCGGTTTATCGCATTTTTTCCGACCGGCATTGGCAGGATGCAGAAGGTTACGCTTACTCGCCTGCTACCCGCCTGATCACGCGCTCTAGTTTTTTGGGTATCGATTACACGCTGGATCACGTCGGCAACCGCTTTGATGCGACCATCAAGCAACCCATAGCTTCTTTGGCCAACACGCTGACTGTCGGTTTTGATGTGAACCGGCTCAAGTACGCCAGAACCCGCAATGATGCCGGTGTCGCAGGTGCAGGTGTCCTGACCATCAATCCCTTTAACTTTGTGCCGGGCAATTTCCCGACCAATGTGACCATTGGGGAGTTGTTCACCTCGCAGACATCCACCCGCTCCTTTTTTGCTGAAGACCAGCTCAAGCTGACTTCACAACTCTCACTGGTAGGTGGACTGCGGTTTGACCGGATTTCCTATGCCAAGCAGGACTCCAGGGGGATCGCTGCCGACTTCAGCAAACAGTTCAACAGCACGACCGGCCGGCTCGGCGTTGTCTACGCGGTGACGCCGGCCACGTCCGTGTATGCACAACGCTCTACCGCGGTGGATCCGCTGGGCGGCGTGGTCAATACCACCCTGCAACAAAGCCAGCTGGACCTCACGACCGGAGAACAGACGGAGATTGGCTGGAAGCAGCTGTTTGACGACGGCAAGGGCGAGTTCACCCTGGCTGCCTACACGATCAAAAAGAAGAAGCTGCTTATCCCTGACGCAACCAATCCGCTGTTGTCGCAGCAGGTGGGTGCACAGTCATCACGTGGGCTGGAGGCTTCGCTGAGTTACTCGCCAACGTCAAAAATCCGGTTCGACATCAACGGCGCCGTCCTCGATGCCCGCTACGATGACTTCAACGAAACTATAGGCGGTGTAGTGTTCTCCCGCAACGGGCTGACGCCCCCGGGTGTTCCCGAGAAAATGGCGAATGCGTGGGTTACCTGGGCGTTCCAGCCGAAATGGGAGGCCGGTTTCGGCATGCGTTATGTCGGGCCGCGCCAGATCAACAATGCCAACACAGGCCAGGCGCCTTCGTTTACCGTCGCAGACGGCAGCTTGCGCTGGGCGGTAAAGCCAGGCACCACGCTGGCGCTGCATTTCTACAACCTGTTTGACCGGACGTATGCCCAGACCCTGTACTCGGGCAACAACCAGTTCATTCTTGGGCGGCCGCGTTCTGTCGAGTTGTCTGCGCAGTTGCGCTTCTAGTCAGGCACGGCCATGCGTTTTGCATTCATCGATGTCTGGGCGCCGGTGCGGCGCGCGCTTTACCTGACGCACCGCTGGCTGGGAATCCTTGGCTGTGTGCTGTTCGTCCTGTGGTTTGTATCCGGGCTGGTCATGCTTCATGTGAGGTTCCCCACCCTGACGCAGCAGGAAAGGCTTCAGCAACTCACAGCGATGGACCTTGGCAGCATCAGGGTTTCGCCCCGGGATGCGCTTGAAAGGGTTGGCGTCGTCAATCCCCGGTCTGTCGTGCTGGAGGAGCGGGGCGGTGAGGCCGGCCATCTGGTCTGGCGCATCCTGGACCAGCGTGGTGGCCACCATGCCGTATCCGCTTCAAACCCGTCCGCAAGCAATGCACCGTTTTCTCCCGCAGACGGGCAGGTCGTGGCCCAGGCATTTGGCAAGGCACCTGCACGTTATATCGAGACAAAAGAGCGTGACCAGTGGACCATGCCCAACGCCGGGCCGTTTGACAAAGCCAGGCCGCTTCACCGGTTTGCGCTTGACGATGCCGCGCGCACCGAGCTTTACATCTCGGCAAAAACCGGCGAAGTGGTGCGCGACACCAATGCCTACGAGCGCGGCTGGACGACTTTTGGCACGCTGCTGCATTACTACACCTACGGCCCGATTCGCCAGTACCCGGATTTCTGGCGGCAACTGGTTCTCTGGACCTCCGGTATCGCGATGTTTGTTGCAGCTTCAGGGCTCATCGTCGGCACCCTGCGTGTGCGTATACGGCGCCGCTATCGCAGCACCGCCAGTGTCACGCCCTACCGTGGCTGGATGGCGTGGCATCACGTCCTGGGCCTCGTGGGCGGGATCACCATCCTGACATGGGTTTTCAGCGGCTGGTTTTCCATGGGGCCCAACAAATGGCTTTCTTACCAGACCCCGAGCACGCTTCCTGCAAGGTTTGCCCAGGCACAGCCGGTGTTTTTGCACCGCCTTGAAAGCCTTCAACAGATGGCCGCTTCAAACCAGGCCGTCAAAGCCATTGAAGCCGGCTGGTATGACGGGCATCCCGTATGGACGCTTTTTGACGGCGCAGGAAGCCGCCGCACGGTAGACGCCATTTCGGGGGAGTCCATCAGCGTTCGCAGGGAGGCGCTGCTCAAGGCCGCGGCGGCGGCGTATCCATCTGCCAGGGTTGAAGATGCAAGGCTTCTCACGGAAGCCGACTTTTACTGGTACAGCCGCCATGCAGCACCGGTACTTCCTGTCTGGCGCATCAAGCTGGCCGATCCTGCGTCTACCTGGCTTCACGTTGATGCAGTGTCCGGCCGCCTGCTGGCGACCAGCACCAGCGACTCCCGCCTGCGCCGATGGCTTTTTAATGGCCTGCACAGTTTTGATTTCCCGTTTTTCATGAAGACCCCTCTCTGGTACCTCACCATTTGGGCGCTTTCGCTGACAGGTCTGGCTGCATCCGTGTCGGGGGTCGTCATTGGATGGCGCCGGCTCCGGCGGCCAGGCCAAAGTGTTGAGGCCTGAATTCAGGACGCGCAATAACCGGCGCGTGCATAACTCCGGTACAAGTTTTTTTATCTCTCTCACACTCTCTTGGAAAGTAATCCATGCCTTTTGAAAATGCACTCTTCCAACTGGCCCAAACTTTTTTATGGCCCGTCACGGTCCTGGTTTTTGCTGTCTTCGCCTATGCTGTCATGAGCCTGGGCGCTTTTGGCGTTGAATGGATGCGCCGTCGCAAGCAGCCTGGCAGCGTGCTGGTGCTGACCGGCGCCAATGCGAGGTCGCCCGAGGTGCTGGAGCTGGCCGTGCTCAAGGAACTGGAAGGCCTGCGCCTGTGCAGCCGCGTTGCGCCCATGCTGGGCCTGGTGGCGACCATGATCCCCATGGGGCCGGCGCTGGTGGCGGTGGCTTCGGGGCAGTCGCATGGTGTGGCCGAAAGCCTGGCGCCTGCATTTGCCGCCGTGATTGTGGCGCTGGTGGCGGCATCCATCACCTTTGTGGTCTACAGCGTGCGCCGCCGCTGGCTGCTGGCCGAAATGCTGGTGGTGCTGGAGCGCCTGGAAACCCTGGAAGGCGATGCAGTATGAGCCCGCTGGTACCCGTTCCTCCCAAGTCGTCCAAACGTTTTGCGAGGTCGCGCCTGCACATACTCGATGAGGATGATGACGACCCGGTGTTGTCCACCATCAATCTGATTGACGTGTTCCTGGTGGTGATAGGCATGCTGCTGATTGCGGTCATCAACAACCCGATGAACCCGTTTGCCAACGACAAGGTGACCATCATCCGCAACGAGGGCAAGCCCGACATGGAAATCATCACCAAGGACGGCCAGAAGGTCACGCGCTTCAAGGCCAGCGGTGCCTCGGGCGAGGGTGACGGCGAAAAAGCCGGCACTGCCTACCGCATGAAGGACGGCACCATGGTCTACGTGCCTGCTGGCGCGCCATGAATTTCCTGAAAGGTTTTGGCGCGCGCTGCTGCTTTGGTGCGGCGGTGTTCTTGCTGGCATTCCTGCCGGTGCATACCAGTGCGCTTGCCACGCCCGCGGGCCAGCGCATCGTGCTGCTGACGACGTATGTGGTGTCGCCGGCACGCCTGGCCGGGCTGGTCCAGGCGGCTGCGCAGGCGGGCGTACCCCTGCAGGTTCTGTCGGCGGAAGAGGACACGCCCGAAACCCTGCAAAAGGCGCTGCTTGGGGCGGGCTTGCTGGTTATTGATGCGCCGCATGCCAGCGTTGTACAGAATGCCTCGGCGAAATTCGGCGCGATGCTGGGGAAAGCCGGGACACCTTATGTGGTGGTCGGCGAGTTCAGTGCCGTCGCGAAAAACCAGCCTGTGCTGGCGGCCCCCCTCAAGTCTGAAAGCGGTTTGGGCGCCGCCTGGGCACAGCGCCTGCGGGAGTACTGGCGTTTTGGCGGTGCACAAAACATGCGTCTTGCCATGACCGCGCTGAAAACCGGCCCGGGGCAGGGCGCGGATGCCGTGGCGGCGTTGCCAGCGGCTGTGCAATTGCCGCTGGCGGGGTTTTACAACCCGGCCTGGCCAAACATGGCAACAGACCCCAAAACCATCGAAAACCTGCCAATTTTCAAGCCAAACAGGGCTGTGGCCGGCGTACATAGCGCGCAACAAGCTATCAAAACAGTAGCAATTGCGGTCAACAACGCGGTGTTTACTGCAGACGACACGCACTGGCTTGACACGCTGATCACGGCGCTGGAGCAGCGCGGCTTGCGGGCCTATGCCTTTTATGGCCCGCGCCAGCAGAAGGATTTGTTTTTTGCGATGACGCATGTGCAGACCCCGGCGGGCCCGCGCCGCATCGCCGACGTGATCATCAACTCGGCGCTGGTGTTCAACCCGACCGAGCGCAAAGCCGAGCTTGAGCGCATTGGCGTGCCGGTGCTGCAGACCATGCCGGCGCTGGCCATGGACGCCGGCCAGTGGGCACAGAGCAAGGATGGCCTGGCACTGTCCGATGTGGCTTATTACTACACCCCCAGCGAGCTTTCCGGCATGGTCGATGCCATGCTCATCACCGCGCGCGACGGAAAAACCGGTGTACTGCAGCCGATAGCTGCGCAGATAGATGCCGTTGCCGACAAGGCCGCGGCGCTGGCCCGCCTGCAGCAGGCACCGCCCGCTGAACGCCGCGTGGCCATGATGGTCTACAACTACCCGCAGGGTGAGGGCAACTTTGGCGCATCTTTCCTGAACGTGCCGAAAAGCCTGCACAACATGCTGGCCGCCATGAAAGCCGCCGGCTACCAGACCGAAGTGCCCAGCGCGGAGCAGATCACGCCGCAGGTGCAGGCCGCCATGGGTGCTTTTTACAAACCTGAAATGCTTGCCGGCTTGCCGGCGCAGGGCCTGGCCGACGTGCTGCCGCTGTCGGCTTACCTGGCCTGGTTTCGCGCGCTGCCTAAAGACACGCAGCATCGCATAGAAGACTACTGGGGTGCACCCGAAAAATCCATCATGGTCCGGCCCGACATGGGCAACGTCTCCAGTGGTTCAGGCAAGCCTGAAGCGGGTTTCATCATCCCGCGTGTGCTGCTGGGCAACGTGGTCATCATGCCGCAGCCGCTGCGCCACGAGGTCACGGCGGGCACGCCGGCAGCGTTGAGGAAAAGCCGCATGGGCCATCGCGCTGCCGTTCCCCTGAGCCACAACTACCTGGCCACCTACCTGTGGCTGCGCACGCAATTGCATGCCAGCGTGGTCGTGCATGTGGGCACGCACGGCACGCTGGAGTGGGCGCCGGGCAAGGAGCGCGGCCTCTCTGCACAGGATGACCCGCTGCTGGCACTCGGCGATTTGCCGAATGTCTACCCCTACATCATGGACAACCTTGGCGAGGCCCTGACGGCCAAGCGGCGCGGCCGGGCCGTGCTGGTGAGCCACTCCACGCCGATGTTTTCGCCGGCCGGCTTCAGGCCGGGTGTGCATGAGATGCACGACCTGATGCATGACTGGGAAACGGTTGCGCCGGGCCCGGTGAAGCAGGAGCTTGAATCGCGCCTGGTTGCCACCTTTGTCGAGAACCAGTTTCACCGCGACATCGGCTGGACGCAGGAAAAAATCCGCGCCGACTTCGCCGGTTTCATGGAAGTTTTGCATCCTTACCTGGATGAAATTGCACAGACGGCCCAGCCGCTGGGTCTGGCCGCTTTTGGTGAAGTGCCGGATGCGCAGCGCCGCTTTGGCACGGTGATGCAGACCTTGCGCAAGCCGCTGATTGATGCGCTGGGGGAGGACATCGACGAGGTGTTCCTGCTCGATTTCAAAAAAATCGGCAACTCGCGTCCTGCGCGCTGGCTGCAGGTGGCGCTCAAGGACCCCCTGGCCGCGAGCACGCTTGACCTGCGCACGCAGGACACTGCAGATGCCATCAAGGCGGGAACGCATATCGCCGTACCCAACCGCGCCGCCGCCAAGGTGCTGGATGCAAAGGTCTTGCTCGCGCTGGCCCAGCGTGCCCAACAGCTGGATGCCGCACTGGCCAACAACGAAGAGATCAGCGGCTTCCTGGCCGCACTGGACGGCCGGCACGTCAAGGCCAGTTATGGCGGCGACCCGGTGCGCAACCCCGAAAGCCTGCCGACGGGCCGCAATCTCTATGGTTTTGACCCCAGCCGCGTGCCAACCAAGCAGGCCTGGGACACGGGTGTGGCCGCCTTTGAGGCATGGATGAAACAGCACCGCCAGGAAAACGGCGGGCGCTGGCCGGAGAAGATCGCCTTCACCTTGTGGGCCGGTGAAACCATGCGGCACCAGGGCGTGACGGAGTCGCAGGCCCTGTATGCGCTGGGTGTGAAACCGCGCTGGGACGATGCCGGCCGCGTGACCGGGCTGGACACCTTGCCGCTGGCCGAACTCAACCGGCCGCGGCTGGATGTGCTGGTCAGCGTCACGGGGTCTTACCGCGACCAGTTTCCGCTGGTGATGCGCTGGATGGATGAAGGCGTGCGCCAGGTGGCGCAGCTCAAGGAAGCCGACAACCTCAACCTGGTCTCGCGCAATGTACAAAAGCTGGCCATGGATTTTGCCGCGCAGGGCGCCAGCAGCGCAGAGGCGCAACGCTGGTCCACCGCACGGGTGTTTTCCAACGAGCAGGGCAGTTACAGCACCGGACTGAGCGAGGCCGCGCAGGCGACCGACACCTGGAAAACCGCGGGCAAGGGCGGTGGTGATGCAGAAATGTCCCAGCTGTACATGGACCGCATGGGCCATGCCTACGGACAGGGGCTGGACGGTGTCGCACGTGGCAAGGCGCTGCAAAACGCCTATGCACGCAACCTGGCGCAGGTCGATGCGGCCTTGCTGTCCCGCACGTCGAACACCTACGGCATGCTGACCAGCGACGACCCCTTCCAGTACCTGGGCGGCATTGCGCAGGCGGTACGTCAACTGACGGGCAAGGACCCGGCGCTGTATGTGCAAAACCTGCGCGACGCCACCGAGGTAAACACCGAAAGCGCCGCCAGCGCTGTTGCCAAGGAAATGCAGACGCGTTACCTGCACCCGCAATGGATCACCGCACAAAAGGCCGAAGGCTATAGCGGCACCTTGCAGGTACTGAAGACAGCGCAATTCCTGTGGGGCTGGCAGGTCACCGCGCCGCAGGCCGTGCGGCAGGACCAGTGGCAGTCGCTGCACAACGTGTATGTGCGCGACCAGTACAAACTCGGTACACGCGAATGGCTGGAGGGTGACAACCCCGCCGCCTTTGCGCAGACGCTGGAACGCATGCTGGACGCGGTGCGCCTGAACTACTGGCAACCCGATGCCGCCACGCGCAAGGAGCTGGTCCAGGCCTACACCGAAGCGCTCAAGGCCACGGGCCTGCGCGAAAGCAATACGGCTGTGCAGCGTTTTGCCGAGGCTGAGGTCAACCCGGCCACGGCTTTGCCTGCAAAACCGAAGGCCGCAGAAAGACCGGCGAAACAGGCTGCTCCGGCCCGGCAGCAAAACAGTGAAGCCGCAGCTGAGTCCACACAAACGGTCAGGGGCCTGAAGCTGGAGCCGCAGCCACCCGAACTCAAGGCTCCCGCCTTGTCGGTGGTGAACAGCTTGGCTGCGCTCTGGGCTGTGGCCCTGCTGCTGGCTTTGGGCGGCTGGCAGCAGTTGCGCCGCTGGAAACGTGCCACAGGGGCTATGCTGCCGGCAATGGCCAATCCACGCGCGGTGAACTCCTGAAATGCTGATGACCTGGTTCAACCTGGTCCCGGGGCCGGCTGTCTTCATCCTGGCGGCCGGCATGGCGCTGCTTTTATTGCTGGCCATGTGGATAGACCTGCGCTGGGGCGAGCCGCCTGCAGCGATACACCCGGTGGTGTGGATGGGACGTTACCTGCAGGTCGGCGGAGGCCTTGCCGTGCGCTGCCCGCCCGCGCTTGCATTTGTGGCGGGTGCGGTTTTCTGGTGCCTGGGAGCGTTGCTGGTGGGCGCGCTTGCGTGGGCGCTGCAAAGCCTGGTGTTTTTGCAGGCCATGCGTTATGGGCTGTCGCTTTCTTTTGGGAACTGGGTGGTTTTTGCCCTGGGCATTTTGCTGGCGTCCTGGCTGCTCAAGTCCATGCTGTCCTGGCGCATGCTGCGTGACGAAGTGGGCGCAGTCGAGACCGCGCTGCAACACTCGCTGGACGCCGGGCGCGAGCGCCTGTCCATGCTGGTGAGCCGCGACACCTCGGCCTTGAGCGCGAGCGAAGTGCGCGAAAGCGCTATCGAGTCGCAGGCAGAAAACCTCAACGACTCGGTGGTTGCGCCTATCTTCTGGTTTGTGCTGTTCGGCCTGCCCGGTGCGGCCGTTTACCGTTTTGCCAATACGGCAGACGCCATGTGGGGCTACCGCGGTGTGCGCAAAGGCGTGAACTGGGAGTGGGCCGGCAAATGGGCGGCACGGGCTGACGATGTGCTGTCCTGGCTGCCTGCACGTTTGACGGCACTGCTGCTGGCACTGGCTTGCGGTGGCCTCAGGCTGCAAACCATACGGCTGGAAGCGCGCAAGACGCCATCACCGAACAGCGGCTGGCCCATGGCTGCGATGGCCCTGGCCCTGAACGTCAGGTTGTGCAAACCCGGTGTTTATGCGCTGAATGCCGCTGGCCGGCCGCCAGAGGCCCCAGACACCGTCCTGGCACAAAAATATGCATCAAAAGCAGTGCTGGCCGCCGTCCTGTGCGCGCAGCTAGCTATCATATTTATAGCGATCGCAGTGTTCCCATGACATCTTCATTCCAGCGAATCCACGGCGGGCCCGACCAGCACGGTGCGCCGTTGTTTGATTTTTCAACCAACAGCAATGCCTGCGGCCCTTGCCCGCAGGCGCTGGCCGCCATTGGGCAGGCCGACCCCACGCAGTACCCCGACGCTGGCTACACGGCCTTGCGCGGGCAACTGGCTGCCTTTCATGATGTGGATGTGCGGCGTGTGGTACTGGCGGCCAGTGCCAGCGAGTTTATTTTTCGCATCACCTCGCTGGCCGCGCAGCGGGGTGCGCGTGCCGTATCGCTGCCGCCGCACAGCTACGGCGACTACGCGCAAGCCGCCCGTGCACACCGCCTGGCGCTGGTGGCTCAAACCGATGAGGCGCAGTTGCGCTGGGCCTGTGAGCCCTCCAGCCCGCTGGGCGTGGCGCACGAAGGCCTGCGGTCTTTGCCTGATCGCGCCGCGTCTGCCATGCTGGTTCTGGACCGTGCGTACGAACCCTTGCGGCTTGACGGTGCGGCTGCGCTCACGCATGCACAGCTGCAATCCGTCTGGCAGCTCTGGACGCCGAACAAGGCGCTGGGCCTGACAGGTGTGCGCGCAGCCTATGCCATCGCACCGCTGGGGTCGGATGCCGATGCCCAGGCGATGGAGGCGCTTTGCCCTTCATGGCCCGTGGGCAGCCACGGCGTGGCGATGTTGCTGGCCTGGATCAGTCTGGACGTGCGAGGCTGGCTGGCGGAAAGCCTGAACACCTTGCGTGAGTGGAAAAAGCGGCAAATAGCGCTGCTTGAATCCAGTGGCTGGATCTGCGAGCCCAGCGACGCCAATTTCTTTTGCGCACGCCCCCCGGGCATGGAGCCGCCGGAGTCGCTGGCGCTGGCATTGGCATTGGCACAGCTGCGCGCGCAGGGCATCAAGCTGCGTGATACGACCTCGTTTGGCTTGCCCGGCCTGGTGCGCGTGAGTGTGCTGCCGCCTGCGGCACAGTATGCATTGCACAATGCGTGGCAACACATCATCGGGAAATCAGCGTGAGCGGGAAAAAAGCAAAAAGTGTCATGGTCCTGGGCACCACCAGCGGCGCCGGCAAAAGCTGGCTGACAACGGCACTGTGCCGCTACTACGCGCGCCAGGGTTTGAAGGTCGCGCCGTTCAAGGCGCAGAACATGAGCAATAACGCAAGGGTTGTTGCTGGTGGTGAAATCGGCAGTGCCCAGTACTTCCAGTCTCTGGCTGCCCTTGCAGTGCCCGAGGTTCGCATGAACCCCTTGCTGCTCAAGCCTGAGAAAGACACCCAGAGCCAGGTCATCCTGATGGGGCAGGTCAATGCCGAACTCTCTCGCATGGAGTGGCGCGGCCGCAGTGCCTCGGTCTGGCCGGTGGTGGCCCTGGCGCTGGACGAGCTGCTTGCAGAAAACGATTTGGTGGTGATGGAGGGCGCAGGCTCGCCAGCCGAGATCAATCTCAAGGCCAGCGATATCGTCAACATGCGTGTGGCGCTGCACGCGCATGCGGCGTGCCTGCTGGTGACCGACATTGATCGCGGCGGGGCGTTCGCGCATCTGTACGGCACCTGGGCCATGCTGGATGAAACCGAACGCGGGCTTATCAGGGGTTTTGTGCTCAACAAGTTTCGCGGGGACGCCAGCTTGCTGGCGCCCGGCCCGCAGATGCTGCAGGACCTGACTGGCGTGCCTACAGTCGCAACGCTGCCCATGTGGTGGCAGCACGGCTTGCCGGAAGAAGACGGCGTGTTCGACGATAGAAGCCGGTCCAGCGGCCCGGTCACCAAAACGATTGCCGTTGTGGCCTATCCGCGCATCAGCAACCTCGATGAATTCCAGCCGCTGAAAAACATCCCTGGTGTGCGCCTGGTATGGGTGCGCAGCCCGGCCGAACTTGCAGGCCTGGCACCAAGCGACTGGATCATCCTGCCGGGTTCCAAACACACCAGCGGCGACCTGGCCTGGCTGCGCGCACAAGGCCTGGGCCAGGCGATTGCCGGCCATGCCGCTCGGGGCGGTGCAGTGCTGGGCGTTTGCGGCGGGCTGCAGATGCTGGGCGAGGCGCTGATAGACCCGCACGGCATTGACGGCAATGGCCCCGGCCTGGGCCTGCTTTCGGTGGTCACCGTATTCGAAGAAAACAAGACCGTGCAGCACAGGCAAACCTGTTTCGGCAAACTGGCCGGTGCGTGGGCGGCGCTGTCCGGTGTGGCGGTGCAGGGTTATGAAATCCACCACGGGCAAACTTCAGTGCGTGCTGACATGGCCGCCAGCGGCGACATGGCGCAGCCCGTTTTGCCCGAGGGCCTGGCCTGGCAAAACGGTGCCGGCAATGTCCTGGGTGTCTATTTGCACGGCATGTTTGAAGACCCGGCCGTGCTGCAGGCCTTGTTCGGGGCTACGGCGCCCACGCTGGATTCGGTGTTCGACGGACTGGCCGACTATGCCGAAGAACATTTTGGCGCCAGCTTCCTGCAGTCGCTGATAGCGTGACGTTCATCATGGCCTGGCGAACCAGCCGCTGAAGGCCCGCTTGGCCAGGCTATGGATGGGCGTACATAATGCTTTAGGCTTTATTTACGCCCTTCATGCAGCATTACCCAAGTCCCCCGCTTTTCGTACGCTGGCTTGATCGACCGGTTTTTGCCTGGTTGAAACAGGCCTTTTTGCCGCTACTGATGTGGGTACTGATGCTGGTGTTGGCGCTTGTTTCCGGGCCGGCTTTGGCGCAGCCCGGGCAGATGAGCATAGGCCAGGCCGGGCGTTACATGCTCTCGGAGTTCTATACCGTCCTGGAAGACAAGACCGCGCAACTGGGTTTTGAGGACGTTCTTCAGTCTGAGGCGCAGGCCCGTTTCAAACCCGTGACGCCGGGGGCTTCGGCCACAAACTTTGGCCTGAGCCGCTCGGCGTTCTGGCTGCGCATTACGTTGAACACCCAGCCCGAGGCCCCGGCCTCCTGGCTGCTCGAAGTGGCTTACCCGCCGCTGGACGAGATTGAACTCTATGTGTCCAATCCTGCGGGTGGCTTTGACCGGCAGCTTGGCGGGGATTCGCGGCCGTTTTCCAGCCGCATCGTGCCGCACCGCAACCATGTGCTGCCGGTTACCTTGCAGCCGGGCAAAGCGAGCACCCTGTACATGCGCGTGGCCTCGCTGGGCACGTTGGCCGCACCGGTCCGCCTGTGGCAGCCCGCAGCCCTGTGGGCGCATGACCAGTCCGAGTATTCCGTGCTCAGCCTGTACTTCGGGCTGCTGATCGGCCTTTTCTTCTACAACCTGCTGCTGTTTGTGTCGCTGCGCGACCGGGTCTATTTGTATTACGTCCTGTTTGTCGCGTGGATTGCAATTTCCCAGGCGGCGCTCACCGGCCTGGGGACGCAGTTCCTGTGGCCGGACTGGCCATGGTGGGTGCGTGTGGCGGTGGCGGCGAGCAATGCCACCAGCGGTGTTTTTGGCATTTTGTTTGCGCGTGACTTTCTCTCCAGCCGGATAACCATGCCGCGGTTGGACCGGTTTTTGCAGCTGCAGGTCGCCCTGTGGTTGCTGACGCTGGCGGCCGCGCTGCTGCTGCCGTACGTCATTGCCGTGTGGCTGGTCACGGTGTTGTCCGGCATCACCGTGACATCGCTGGTGCTGGTGGGGATTCTCAGCGTGCGCAAAAAGCATCCCGGCGCGATCTACTTCCTGGTGGCGTGGGCTGTGCTGCTGCTGGGCGTTGCCTGCCTGGCGCTGCACAACACCGGTTTTCTGCCAACCAATGCATTGACGACAAACGCCATGATGATCGGCTCGGCGCTTGAAATGGTGCTGCTGTCCTTCGGGCTTGCCAATCGCATCAATGTGGCGATAGCGGAGAAAGAGCAGGCGCAGGCCAGCAGCCAGGTGGAGCATGCGATGGTTGAAGCGCTGAGCGAATCACAGGAGCGCTACAGGGCCGTGCTGCAGGAGCGTGAAACCATACTGGCGACTTCCAATGTCGGCATCGTCTTTTTGACGCCGCAGGGGCGTTTTCGCTGGGCCAACCAGGCCACGCTGGAAATTTTTGGTGCGACGCAATTACAGGCGACGTCGATGGAGCCTTTTTACCAGTCGCGCGAAGAATACCTCCGTGTAGGTGGCGAGGTGGCGGCCTGTATCGCGCACGGTGAGGTGTACCAGACGGAGATACAGATGCGCCGCCTTGATGGGAGCCTGATATGGATATCACTGTCAGGCAAGGCTGTGGTTACGCGTGACCTGGCGCAGGGCACCGTGTGGGTGATGATGAACATCACGCAGCGCAAGGCGCTGGAGGCCGAGTTGCTGCGAACCTCGTCGGAGCGCGAGGCCATACTGAACAGCGCGCTGGTGGGGATTGTGCTGTCGGTTGCGCGCAGGCATGAGTGGGTCAATGAAAAATTTGCGCAGATGATGGGTTACCCCCGCGCTGAAATGATCGGGCAGTCGTCCGCTGCCTACCACTTGAGCCGGCAGGACTGGGAGCAGTTTGGGCGTGAGGCCAGTGAAGCGCTGGTGTCGTCAGGCACTTTCACCGCCGAGCGGCAACTTCGGCGCCGCAACGGCGAGGGGTTCTGGGTGCAAATGGGCGGCAGCTGCATCCGGCCGAATGATCCGGAGTCGGGTGTGATCTGGACCTTTCTGGACATCACCCAGCGCAAGAAATCAGAGGAAAAAACCCGTGAAGCACTGGAACAGCAGCGTGAACTCAATGAGTTGCGCAGCCGGTTTGTGGCCATGACCAGCCACGAGTTCCGCACGCCGCTGTCCAGCATTCTGTCGGCGCAGGAACTGCTCAAGCATTACGGGGACCGCCTGCCGGAGTCCGAGAAAGCGGACATCCTGGAGGGCATTTCAGTGGGCGTGCACCGCATGATGCGCATGCTGGACCGGGTGCTGCTGATCGGCAAGGCCGATGCGCAGATGCTGGAGTTCATGCCGAAACCGCTGGACCTCAAGCCGCTTTTCCATGAACTGCTGGAGGAAGCCAGGGCCCAGCAACCTGGAACCCCTTGCAAGGTGGGTGTTGAGTTTGCGCGGGGCATGAGCGAAGGTGTGTATGACGAAAAACTGCTCAGGCACATCTTCGGCAACCTGCTGTCCAACGCCATCAAGTATTCGCCGCAGGGCGGTGAGGTGCGGTTTGAGGTCTCCATAGAACCGGGCCACAGCGTGTTTGTGGTGTCCGACCAGGGCATTGGCATTCCTTCCGACGAAGTCGGCCACCTGTTCGAGTCATTCCATCGTGCCAGCAATGTGGGCGCCATTAGCGGCACCGGGCTGGGGCTGGCGATTGTCAAGAATGCGGTGACCGTGCATGGCGGTACGGTGGAGGTAGACAGCCGTGCCGGGCAGGGTACACGGTTTACGGTGTGGCTGCCGGCCGGCTGATCCGGTTCGTCCTCATTCTTGCTGTTCGTGCTATTTCTGCTCGGTCAGGAAGCCGCCGCTCTGGTGCGTCCAGAGCCTGGCATACAGGCCGCCGTTGGCGAGCAGGGTCTGGTGGTCGCCTTCTTCCACGATGCGGCCCTGGTCCAACACGATCAGCCTGTCCATGGCGGCGATGGTCGACAGGCGGTGGGCGATGGCGATTACCGTTTTGCCCTGCATCAGCGTGTTGAGGCTGCTCTGGATGGCGGCTTCCACTTCGGAGTCGAGCGCGCTCGTGGCTTCGTCCAGCAGCAGTATGGGCGCGTCCTTGAGCATGACACGCGCAATGGCAATGCGCTGGCGCTGGCCGCCCGAGAGCTTGACGCCTCTTTCCCCGACATGGGCGTCATAACCCTTGCGGCCATGCAGGTCGCTCAGGTTGTCGATAAAGTGGTGCGCCTCGGCACGTTCTGCCGCGACTCGTAAATCAGCCTCGCTGGCGTCCGGGCGGCTGTAGGTGATGTTGTCGCGGACCGAACGGTGCAGCAGGGATGTATCCTGTGTGACCATGCCTATATGGCTGCGCAGGCTGTCCTGCGTGACATGTGCGATGTCCTGCCCGTCAATGCGTATGTGCCCGCTGTCCAGGTCGTGAAAGCGCAGCAGCAGGTTGACGAGTGTTGACTTGCCGGCGCCGGAGCGGCCCACCAGCCCGATTTTTTCACCCGGCCGCACGGTGAGCGACAAGCCGTCAATGACGGGTTTACCGGCGCCATAACTGAAACTCACATTGTCAAACTGCACTTCACCGCGGGGAACCACCAGGGTAGTGGCATCGGGCTTGTCGACAATGGCGCGCGGCCTGGACAATGTGTTGATGCCGTCCTGCACCGTGCCCACGCTTTCAAACAGGCTGGTGGTTTCCCACATGATCCAGTGCGACATGCCCTGCAGGCGCAGCGCCATGGCGGTGGCCGCCGCAACAGCGCCGGCACCTACTTCGCCGAGGTTCCAGAGCCACAGCGAGGTGCCGGCCATGCCCAGGATCAGGCCCATGCTCAAGGTGTGGTTTACCGTTTCGAACGCGCTGACCAGCCGCATCTGGCTGTAGCCGGTGTGCATGAACTCGTGCATGGCCGAGCGCGCAAACGCGGCTTCGCGATGGGTATGCGAGAATAGCTTGACCGTCATGATGTTGGTATAGGCGTCCGTGATGCGCCCCGTCATCATCGAGCGTGCATCGGCCTGCTCCTTGCCTATGTGCCCGAGGCGCGGCACAAAGTAAAAAAGCGACGCGATATACAAAGCCAGCCAGACCAGGAAAGGCAGGATCAGCTTGAGGTCGAAAGCACCGGCCAAAACCGTCATGGTGACGATGTATACCGTCATTGCCACGAGTACATCGGCAAGCACAAACAGGGTATCGCGTACGGCCAGCGCCGTTTGCATCACCTTGGTGGTCAGGCGGCCGGCAAATTCGTCCTGGTAAAAAGCCATGCTCTGGCCCAGCATCAGCCGGTGAAAATTCCAGCGCAGGCGCATCGGGAAGTTGATGGCCAGCGTCTGGTGCTTGACGATGGTCTGCAATGCAACGACCACAATGCTGGCCAGAATGATGCCGGCCAGCACCTTGAGCGTGCTGCCCTGTTCAACCCACAATTGCCCGGGTTTTGTTGTTCCCAGCCAGTCGACGATGCGGCCCAGCATGGCAAACATCAGGGCCTCAAACGCGGACATGGCGGCAGACAGCAGGGCCAGCGCCAGGATGTAGCCGCGCGCGCCCGCGCTGCAGGCCCAGAGAAAGGCGACAAAACCCTTGGGCGTGGGCGTTGGTTCGGCTTCGGGGTAGGCGTGCAGCAGCCTTTCGAAAGGTTTAAAAACAGGCATCTGGTCAGGCCATGAGTTCCAGCAGCCGGTCCAGGCCGCCGGTGTTGATGGCAACCATGGCCTGTTCGCGTACCTTGGGCTTGGCATGGTAGGCGACGGACAAACCTGCGACACCCATCATGGGCAGGTCGTTGGCACCGTCACCCACGGCAATTGCCTGTTGCGGGCTGATGCCCAGCTTGCTGCAGGTTTCCAGCAAGGTCTTGCGTTTTTCTTCGCCATCGCAGATGTCGCCCCAAGGCTGGTCCACCAGCTTGCCGGTGAGCTGGCCGCCGTCGATGTCCAGCACGTTGGCGCGGATGTAGTCGATGCCCAACTCGTCGCGGACACGGTCGGCGAAAAAGGTAAAACCGCCACTGACCAGCAGTACCTTCATGCCGGCTTCCTTGCAGGCGTGCACCAGTTCTGCGGCGCCCGGGTTGAGCTTGAGGCGCTGGTGGTAAACATCATCCATGCTGGCCACGGTGACGCCCTTGAGCAGGGCCACGCGGCGACGCAGGCTTTCCTTGAAGTCGGCGATCTCGCCGCGCATGGTGGCTTCGGTGATGGCTGCAACTTCCGCCTTGCGGCCCGCTGCGTCGGCAATCTCGTCCACACATTCGATGTTGATGAGGGTGGAGTCCATGTCAAAGGCAATCAGCTTGAAGTTGCCGAGCTTGAGTGCAGGCAGGGCGGTGTTGACGACGAGGCCGGGGGAGATTTCTGTTGGTGTCATGCGGTGGCTGTGGCGGTTTGTGGTTTGGGTTGTCCGAGTGAGCGCAATACATCGCGCACCATCTGCGCACGGTCCCTGGCTTCAGGAAGTTCGCGTTCTATGCGCAGCTTGTCGTTGCCTGCGAGTTTGATGTGCCGGTTTTTCTGGATCAAATGCATGATGGCCATCGAGTCTATGGGCGGGTCTTTTTTGAAGGTGATGTTGATGACGCCGGGGGCGGCATCCACCTTGACCACGCCATAGGGCTTGGCGATCACGCGCAGGCGGTGCACGTCTATCAGCGTTTGCGCCTGCGCCGGCAGTTTGCCGAAGCGGTCCACAATTTCCTCAAGCAGGGAATCGATCTGGTCGGTGTTTTTTGCTGTTGCCAGTTTTTTGTAAAAACTCAGGCGCAGGTGCACGTCGCCGCAGTAGTCGTTGGGCAGCAGGGCGGGCGCGTGCAGGTTGATCTCGGTGGTGACGTTGAGCGGTGACAGCAGGTCCGGCTCGCGCCCGGCCTTTAATGCAGCCACGGCCTCGCTGAGCATTTCGTTGTAGAGCTGGAAACCGATCTCCATCATGTTGCCGGACTGGTTCTCGCCCAGCACCTCGCCGGTGCCGCGGATTTCCAGGTCATGCATGGCGAGGTAAAAGCCCGAGCCTAGTTCCTCCATCTGCTGGATGGCTTCGAGCCGCTGGCTGGCCTGCTTGGTCAGGCCCTCGATGTCGGGCACCATCAGGTAGGCATAGGCCTGGTGGTGGCTGCGGCCGACGCGGCCGCGCAACTGGTGCAACTGCGCCAGACCGAACTTGTCGGCGCGGCTCATGACTATGGTGTTGGCGCTGGGCACATCGATGCCGGTCTCGATGATGGTGGAGCACAGCAGCAGGTTGTAGCGCTGGGCGATGAAATCCTTCATCACCCGCTCCAGTTCGCGCTCGGGCATCTGGCCGTGCGCCACGGCGATGCGTGCCTCGGGCAGCAGTTCCTCGAGCTTTTCGCGCCGGTTCTGTATGGTCTCGACTTCGTTGTGCAGGAAGTAAACCTGGCCGCCACGTTTCAGCTCACGCAGCACGGCCTCGCGGATCACGCCATTGCTTTCGCTTCGTACAAAGGTCTTGATGGCCAGACGGCGCTGCGGTGCGGTGGCGATCACGCTGAGGTCGCGCAGGCCTTCCAGTGCCATGCCCAGGGTGCGCGGAATCGGCGTGGCCGTGAGCGTGAGCACGTCGACCTCGGCACGCATGGCCTTCATGGCCTCCTTGTGGCGCACGCCAAAGCGGTGCTCTTCGTCAATGATGAGCAAACCCAGGCGTTCGAACTTCACGTCCTGGCTCAGCAGCTTGTGTGTGCCGACCACGATGTCTATGGTGCCGTCGCCTATGCCCTTGATGGCGGCGGTGATCTCCTTGCCGGAACGGAAGCGGCTCATCTCGGCTACCTTGACCGGCCACTTGGCAAAACGGTCCACCAGCGTCTGGTAGTGCTGCTCGGCCAGCAGTGTGGTTGGTGCGAGCAGGGCCACCTGCTTGCCGCCGGTAATCGCGATAAAGGCCGCGCGCAGGGCGACCTCTGTCTTGCCAAAGCCCACATCGCCGCAGACCAGTCTGTCCATCGGGCGCGGGCTGATCATGTCCTGGATCACGGCGTGGATGGCGGCGCGCTGGTCGGCGGTTTCGTCAAAGCCGAAATCGTTGGCAAAGGTTTCGTAGTCGCCCGGGGAATAGCGGAAGGCATGGCCTTCGCGTGCCGCACGCCGTGCGTAGATGTTGAGCAGCTCGGCGGCCGAGTCGCGCACTTGCTCGGCAGCCTTGCGTTTGGCTTTTTCCCACTGGCCGCTGCCCAGGCGGTGCAGGGGCGCCTCGTCTGCGCTGACGCCGGTGTAGCGGCTGATCTGGTGCAACTGGCTGACCGGCACATAGAGTGTCGCGTCGTCGGCGTATTGCAGGTGCAGGAACTCGCTAGGCCCCTGGCCCAGGTCCATGTTGATCAGGCCCTTGTAACGGCCGATGCCGTGGGCGCTGTGCACGACAGGGTCGCCGACATTCAGTTCCGAAAGATCCTTGATCAGTGCTTCAACGTCGCTGACCTGCTCCTGCTTTTTGTTGCGGCGCCTGACCGTGGTGCCGGCCGCAAACAGCTCGGTTTCGGTGATGAAGTCGATATCGCCAGCCAGCCAGCTAAAGCCTGTATCTACGGCAGCCGTGGCAATGCCCAGTTTTTCGTCGCTGGTCTGGAAGTCCTCGAGCGAGTCAAAGGCCGGTGGGCTGACGCCGCTGGCGCGCAAAAAATCCAGCAGGCTTTCGCGCCGGCCATCGCTTTCGGCCAGCATGAGCACACGATGCGGCGTGTTGCGGATGTGGCTTTTGAGTTTGAGCAGCGGGTCTTCGGCGCCGCGCACCACGGCCATTTCCTCGAGCTTCTGGAACTGTGCGTTGTCTGCCACGTCCTGCACCGAAGCCCGCAGGGCCAGCTGCGCGTAAGCGTTGGCGCGTGCATAAAACTGCTCGGCATCCAGGAACAGTGACTCAGGCGGCAAGGCCGGGCGGTCCGGCGCATCGCGCACCAGGCGGTAGCGGTCCCTGGTGTCTTGCCAGAAGCGCTGGAAGGCTGGCTCCAGGTCGCCATGCAGGACAACCGTCGCATCGCTGCCCAGGTAATCAAACACCGTGGCGGTTTCTTCAAAAAACAGCGGCAGGTAATACTCGATGCCCGCCGTCGCGACGCCGTTGCCCATGTCCTTGTAAATGCGGCTTTTGGTCGGGTCGCCGTCGAGCAGTTCGCGCCAGCGGCTGCGAAAGCGCGCACGCGCATCATCATCCATGGGGAACTCGCGGCCCGGCAGCAGGCGTACTTCAGGCACCGGGTACAGGCTGCGCTGGCTGTCGGGGTCAAAGGTGCGAATGCTGTCGATCTCGTTGTCAAACAGGTCAACCCGGAAGGGCACCAGCGAGCCCATGGGAAAGAGGTCGATCAATCCTCCGCGCACGGCATATTCGCCGGGGCTCACCACCTGCGTGACATGGCTGTAGCCGGCCAGCGTGAGCTGGGCCTTCAGGCGCGCTTCGTCGAGCTTTTGCTTGACCTTGAATTCAAAGGTGTAGCCCGCCAGAAAGCTGGGTGGTGCCAGGCGGTAAAGCGCAGTGGTTGCGGGCACGATGACCACGTCGGCGCCGGTGTCCTTGTCGCGCTGGGAGATGCGCCACAGCGTGGCCAGCCGCTCGCTGATCAGGTCCTGGTGCGGCGAGAAGGTGTCGTAGGGCAGGGTCTCCCAGTCGGGGAACAAGGCGCAGCGCAGGCCGGGTGCGAAGAAGGCGATCTCGTCCAGCAGCCGCTGCGCCGTGGCGGCATCCGAGGTGATGATGGCCGTCAGTTTGCCGGCGGCCTTTTCACGCAAACCCAGGTGCGCAATAAGCAGCGCGTCAGCCGAGCCAACGGGTTGCGGCAGGGTGTGGCGTTTTCCGGTGACGAGTTTGGGTAAATCCATTAGGCGGTCAGTCAGGCTGGAGGCAAAGAAGGTGTGGCAGGCAAAGGCGTAAAAAGCATCGGCAGATATCCGCGGATAGCGACGAGAAATGGCAAGCACCCCAAACCGCAAGGAATGGGGTGCTTTCACACTTTACGCACTGTGTCTATTGTCTATTCGACGCCAGTTGCCGATTTTAGAATCTATGATGAACTTATGACGACAGACAGTGAAATTCCCTCGCCTTCAGGCGGTAAAGGCGAGGCATCCCGGTTTTTTGCCCTGGTTCCCTGTGCCGGTAACGGCAGCCGTGCAGGTAGCGATGGGCCGAAACAGTACAAGGCCTTGCATGGCAAGGCGATGGTCGGGCATACGCTGGAGGCCTTTAGGGCCCTCGGCGACACACTGGCGGGCCTGTGGGTGGTGATCTCGCCCGATGATGACGCTTTTGCCAAAGCCTGTCCTGATTTCCGGCGACCGAATGAAGTACTTTTGCGCGCTGGCGGCGCCACACGTGCAGCGACGGTGCTTAATGGCCTGAAGAGCATGCTTTCAGGCGGGGCAGATCCGATGGACTGGGTGCTGGTTCACGATGCTGCGCGTTGCCTGGTCATGCCGGCGCAAATCATGGCCCTTGTCGATGCCTGCCGGGATGACGCGGTGGGCGGCCTGCTGGCGCAAAAGTTGCCGGACACGCTGAAAAGCGGCACTTCAGGGCGTGTGCTTGCAACGATTGACCGTAGCGACAAGTGGCTGGCGCAGACACCGCAGATGTTTCGCGTTGGCGCGCTGGTTGAGGCGCTGGAGTCTGCCGGGGATGCCGTCACCGACGAGTCCAGCGCGATGGAGGCCAGCGGCCTGGCGCCGCGCCTGGTTCCGGGCAGCGCGCAGAATTTCAAGGTGACCTACCCGGAAGACTTCGCACTGGCCGAGGCCATTCTGGCGAGCCGGCAGGGCAGCCGACAAACACTGGAAGGATGGAACCATGAGCACACCTGATTTCCGCATAGGCGAAGGCTGGGACACCCACGCGCTGGTGCCGGGCCGCAAGCTGATTCTTGGCGGGGTGGATGTCCCGCACACGCTCGGCCTGCTCGGGCATTCGGATGCCGACGTGCTGCTGCACGCCATCATCGATGCGCTGCTGGGGGCCGCAGGCCTTGGCGATATTGGCTCGCATTTCCCGGATACGGATGTGCGCTTCAAGGGCGCCGATTCGATGGTGCTGCTGCGCCACACGGCGCATTTGCTGACGGCACTCGGCTACCGGATCGGCAATATTGACAGCACGGTGGTGGCGCAGGCCCCCAAGCTGGCGCCGCATATCCCCGCCATGCGCGAGCGGATTGCGGGGGCGCTGGGCCTTGAAGTGGGCCGTGTCAACGTCAAGGCCAAGACCGCCGAAAAACTGGGCCCGGTCGGGCAGGGCCTGAGCATGGAAGCACGTGCAGTGGCACTGCTTTTTGCTATCTAATTGATAGCTTTCTGCGCTTGATTGACTTGGGCCTCAGCCTTTTTGGATGCCTGAAATGAGCCGGGAACGGGGCTTTTGCGTGAAATTTTCAGGTCCTGCGCAATTTGATATGCGCCGCCAAGCCACCTGAGGACGTGTTGGCCAGGCCGAATATCCCGCCCATGCGCTGTATGGTTTTTTCGACAATTGCCAGCCCGAGGCCGGCGCCTGTGGCTGAGGTGCGTGCCGCGTCACCCCGGAAGAACGGCCGCGTGAGTTTGGGCAAGGTTTCGGCCGACACGCCCATGCCGTGGTCGCGCACCTTGATCAGCACCCACTGGTCGCGCGTCTTGGCGGCAATGTCCACCAGCGCAATACCGGTTTCGGGGGTTTTGCCGTAGCGGCGGGCGTTTTCAATCAGGTTGGAGATGACACGCAGCAGTTCGATCTCGTCGGCGAGCACATTCAGGTTGTCGGGCATGGTGACCGTGACGCGCAGGTCGTCGTAGTCGGCAACGGCATAGACCGCAGCCTCCACCACCGCGTTGAGTGATACGGATGCCAGTTGCGCCGGGTCGGGCCGAGCATAGTCAAGGAACTTGTCGATGATGGCATCGAGCTGGGAGATGTCGGCCGCCATGTGCGCGCGCGCGTCCATGTCGGTCACGCTCATCTCGGTCTCCAGCCTCAGGCGCGCCAGCGGTGTGCGCAGGTCGTGCGAAATGCCGGCCAGCATGATGACGCGGTCCTGCTCGATTTTTGACAGCTGCTCGGCCATGCGGTTAAAGCCGATGTTGACCTCCCGGATTTCGCTGGTGGCGGCTTTTTCGTCCAGCAGGCTGGCATCAAAATCGCCATCGCGCATGCGGCTGGCGGCAAAAGAGAGCTGTTTCAGGGGGCGATTGATCAGCCGGGCAATAAAGGCTGCACCCGCAAGCGACAGCGCAGCGGCGGTGATCAGCCAGATGACCCAGGTGCTGCCCCTGGATGGACCTATGCGCGACAGGTCGGTCTGCAGCCAGAAGGCGTCCTTGTCGATGTTGAAACCGACCCAGAGGCCTTTTTCGCCGTTGACACTGCTTGCAACGACGGTGTCGGTGCCAAGGCGTGCCTTGAGTTCTTCCGTGATGCGCTCGCCCAGGTCATCGCTGTCAAAGGTGTCGAACCTGTCCTTGGGCTCATGCATGGTGATGCGTACCCGTTCTTCCTCGGCGAGGGTCTTGATCAGCGACACGCGTGCAATGGCGTCGGAGTAGCGCAGGGCGGCACGGCTTAAATTGACCAGCGAGGCCAGCTGCTGCGCGCTCTGGATTGCCCGCGGCTCGGACTCCAGCGCGCGAAAGGTCTGCAGCCAGGCCACGATGGAGCCGAACAGCAGCAGTGCCAGGAAGAAGAAGGTGCGCCAGAACAGGCTGACGCCCCTGTGCGGCCGCATTTCCAGCGGGGCAGGTGCCGTTTCCAGGGGAGCAGGGCTGGTGATATCCATGGGAGGTGGTGACGAGGCGTGGGGTTCCAGGCTCGGGAGTTTATGCGTTGCTGCCCGGTGCAGCAAAGCCCGGCCATGCCGGGCTCAGGGTGATGTGGGGAATGCCGTCGCCTAGTTGGTGCCGTCCGGTACAAAAACATAACCCACGCCCCAGACCGTTTGTATGTAGCGCGGCACGGCGGCATCCACTTCGATCAACTTGCGCAGGCGCGAGACCTGCACGTCAAGGCTGCGGTCAAAGGGCTCGAATTCGCGGCCGCGTGCAAGTTGAGCCAGCTTTTCGCGCGACAACGGCTGGCGCGGATGCCGCACCAGCGTCTTGAGCATGGCAAATTCGCCGGTGGTCAGGGGCAGTTCCTCGCCGTTTTTATGCAGCGTGCGCAAACCCATGTCGAAGGAGAACGGGCCGAAGGTGATGATTTCCTGGTCAATCGACGGTGCGCCCGGCACTTCCGCAGTGGGGCGGCGGCGCAGCACGGCGTGGATGCGGGCCAGCAGCTCGCGCGGGTTGAAGGGCTTGGACAGGTAGTCGTCGGCGCCGACTTCCAGGCCCACGATGCGGTCAACATCTTCGCCCTTGGCGGTCAGCATGATGATGGGCGTGCGGTCGTTGGCGGCGCGCAGGCGGCGGCAAATCGACAGGCCGTCTTCGCCCGGCATCATGAGGTCAAGCACGATCAGGTCCACGGCATCGCGCAGCATGATGCGGTTCAGGGCCTTGCTGTCTTCCGCCAGGATCACCTCAAAACCTTCCTGGGCGAGGTAGCGGCGCAGCAGGTCGCGGATGCGGGCATCATCGTCAAGGATGAGGATTTTGTCGGCACGGGCAGTTGTTGTGGCTTGATTCATGGTGAGCTGGTAATTTGTAACAGAGCCATTTTGCGGGCTGAAAACGCCGTTTGTGGCTTTTTTCAGTCACTTTGACACACTGTTACAAAAGTTGCGGCAAAAACCAGTGCGTATTTCCTGAAGAAGTGCTTGTTGTGTAGGCTGAATTCGCCAGTTGCATGCAGGCGCTCCTGCCTGAAGCACAATGCTGGGTTTTATGCCTGACCCGGACTCTTGTGGGGGAGCTTGAACGCTTCTTTGGTTCCAGGCATCCCTTTACCCCAACCTGAAAGAAAAAACCTTGATATTCGCTCCAAAACTGATCGCCTCTTGTGTCCTGCTGGCAGGCTCCGCGGGGCTGTTTGCCCAGACCATGCCGCATATGCCCATGCAAAACGTGGCCCAGCTCTCCGCGAGCGGATCGGTGGAGGTGCAGCAGGACCTCTTGTCCATCTCCATGAACACCACGCGCGATGGCGCCGACGCCAACCTTGTGCAAACCCAGCTCAAGCAGGCGCTGGATACCGCGCTGGCCCAGGCCAAGCAGGCGGCAGTGCCCGGCCAGCTTGATGTTCGCACCGGCAATTTCAGCCTTTACCCGCGTTACGGCAAGGACGGCAAGATCAACGGCTGGCAGGGTTCCACCGGGCTGGTGCTGGAGGGCAGGGACTTTGCCCGCATCACCAGCACCGCCGGCAAGATCCAGACCTTGACCATGGGCAATGTGAGTTTTGACCTGAGCCGCGAACAGCGCGCCAGGGTGGAGGGTGAGGCGCAAACCCTGGCCATCGAGCGTTTCAAGGCCAAGGCCCAGGAGATTGCCAGGGGTTTTGGTTTTGGCGGCTACAGCCTGCGCGAGGTTTCCATCAATGCCAATGACCAGGGACCCGCCCCGCGTCCGCGCATGATGGCCATGCAGGCCAAGGCCGAAATGTCCGATTCGGCAATACCTGTTGAAGCCGGGAAAAGCACTGTGTTTGTCAATGTGAGCGGTTCTGTCCAGATGAAATAAGGCTGGTCCGGGCTGCAGATGGGGAAAAAAGGGGCCATGGTGCCGGCACCATGCCCCTTTTTCGTTTGCCTGGCTTAAACCTCGCAGGCTGCGGCAGGGCGATTCCTGCGTGCGATCACGATGGCACGCACATGGTCGTAGCCCCAGTTGAAAGCAAAGGTATAGGGCAGGAAAAACAGCACGATACCGATGTCCAGCACAAAGGCCTCCCACAGGCCGATATCCAGCCACCAGGCGGCCAGCGGTACAACGGCCAGGATCAGGCCGATTTCAAACAGCACCGAATGCACCACGCGGGCCCACATGGTGCGCGTAAAGCCCATGCGGCGCTGGGCGCCGTCAAACAGGGCGTTGAAGGCCATGTTCCAGGTCATGGCGATCAGCGACACCATCAGGGTCAGCAAACCCATGTGCGCCAGCGAATAACCGAGCAGCCAGGCGCCCAAAGGCGCGCAGATGGCGATGGCCAGGACTTCAAACCCGAGGGCGTGGAAAAAACGTTCCTTGACTGATTTCTGGAGACTCATGATGCACTTTCGAATGACTTTTCCCATGCATTTGGATGGGGTATGCCTGTATTTTCATCGTTATTTGGGATGGATTAAAATCAATAATCATCTAAAAAATAGATAGGTCGGCAGTCATGCGTCATTCACCTGAAGCCCTGACGGCCTTTGCCGAGGCCGCGACACTTGGTTCGTTTTCGGCCGCGGCCCGCAAGCTGGGAAAGAGCCAGTCCACGGTGAGCAGCGCCATTGCCAACCTGGAAATTGACCTGGGACTCACGCTGTTTGATCGCAGCAGCCGCAAGCCCACCCTGACCGAGCCTGGACGGGTGCTGCTGGGCAAGGTGCAGGACATCCTGGCTGCAAGTGACCGGCTGGACCGTGCAGCCAGCCAGCTGGGCGGTGGCCTGGAGCCCAAACTCAGCGTGGTCTGGTCGGATACCTACCAGTCAGACCGCTTCGAAGACATACTGGGTACTTTTGAGCAGCGTTTTCCGGACCTGGAGTTTGAATGCCTGATTGCCGAGCACGGCGACCTGGTGTCGCTGGTGCAGACCGGGCGTGCCCAGATCGGCGTGGTGGGGGCGCAAGACTGTTACCCGCCGGATATAGGCGCCGCCACGATTGCGGAGCAGTCTGAGATCACGCTGTTTGTGGCCGCCAAACACGCCCTGGCGCACATGAAAGACATCACGCCCGATGTGCTGGCCAATTTCCGTGAACTGCGGCTGGCCACCTACCTGGAGCAGCCCGACCAGGCTGTGCCCGCTGCACGCCGTGCCTGGTCTGCCCCTAGCTACCTCATGCTGCTGGAAATGGCCGTGCTGGGTTTTGGCTGGGCCGCCATTCCGCGCTGGATGGTCACGCGTTTTGCCTTGGGGAAGCTGCATGAGCTTGATGCACGCGGCTGGCCGAGACGGGTGCCGGTGGATGCCGTCTGGTCGCGCCAGCGCCCCCTCGGCCGTGCTGGCACCTGGTTGCTGCAGGAGATGCTGGCAGCGCCCGTCAAGGCTGATTTACAAGGAGAATCAGGCCCTGGCCCCGGAAAAATGTGCGCAACGAGCTATTGATTTTGTAGCAAAAAACTGCAACGGAGCGTAAAAAAGCCCGCAGGCCCTGAGGGGGCGTGCAGGTTTGGTACCCGGGGGCCTGGGTCAGAAGCGGTAGCGCAGGCCGAGGGTGGTGGTGTTGATCCTGTCGCGGTTGCCGCCAGCGTAGCGCAGGTTGTACGAGTCGTATTGCAGCACGGCGGAGAGCTGCGGGTTGAATGCGAATTCCGCGCCCACGCCATAGGACAGGTCAAACTTGTTGTCAGTACCGGGGGTGATGCCGGAGCCCGCTGCAGAGGACACGTCGGTGTGAGCGTAGCTTCCGCCAATGCGGCCAAGCAGGTTGAATGATGAGCTCAAAGGCGCCTTGCCCACAAGGCTCAGGCTAAAGGCGTTGGCCTTGGTGGTGCCGCCGCCGCGATTGATGCTCCCGAAATCGTTGTAGCCGAGTTCCCAGCCGAAATTCGGGCTGAAATAACTGCCGCCATACAAGCTGTAGGCATTGCCGTTCTTGTCATTGGAGAAGATGCCGGTGCCACCCGGTGCACTGTAGTTGGACCGGCCCGCATTCAGGCCAATATAGGCAGAGCCGGGCGAATACATGGACATGGATGAGCCGCTGCCCGTGCTGGATGTGGTCTGGGCCTGGGCAGCTGTTGCCAGAGCCAGGGAGGCCCCCGCAAATGCAAGGCCTGAAAGTACGCGCTTCAGCTTGATCTGGCGGTTCGGGGTTTGGTTTTTCACTGTACGTCCTTTGTAAATCGTGGTGAAAGTCAGACATTAAAACTCTCCTGAAGTGCAGGAGGTCAATGCACTTTATTGGCGCGCGATCATGCGTCATGTAGGTGCAGCTGAAAGGTGTTTGTAGGACACGGCTTATAGCTGCGCAGGCCAAAGGCTGGGCAAAAACCATGTCGCCAAAACAGCCTGGTTCCCCCGCAGCCGATGCGGGCACAATTCAGGACATGACTCCACTTTTTCGTTATGTGACAGGAAGCAGCGCACTGGTGCTTGATTCGCCGCACAGCGGGACGTCCTATCCTGATGATTTTGCTTATGCCTGCGACCTGGGCCTGCTGCGCCGGGCCGAAGACACGCACGTCGAAAAACTCTATGACTTTGCCCCGGCATTGGGCGCGCACTGGATTGAGGCTTTTTTCCCGCGCAGCTACCTTGACGCCAACCGCAACACCACCGAGATGGATGTCTCGATGCTGGACGGACCGTGGCCTGGCGTGGTGGAAACCGACCCCAAAACCATGTCCAAGGTTCGCCTGGGCAAGGGTCTGGTCTGGCGCACAACCGATGAGGGTGTGCCTATTTACAGGCGCAAGCTGAAGGTGGCCGAAGTGCAGGCGCGCATCGCCAACTGCTGGACCCCTTACCACGCCGCTGTGGCGCAGGCGATTGATGCCGCCCGCAGCCGGCACGGCTACAGCATCCATGTCAATTGCCATTCCATGCCGGCGCTTGCGACAAGCCATGCCACGGAATTCCCCGGCGAGAAGCATGCTGATTTTGTGGTCGGCGACCGTGACGGCACCACGGCCGGCAAGGCCTTGTCGCAGCTTGTCTGCCGCCACCTGGGTGCGCTGGGTTACAGCGTCGCCTACAACCATCCGTACAAGGGGGTGGAACTGGTGCGCCGCTACAGCAAACCTGCGGAACACCGCCACAGCATCCAGCTGGAGATCAACCGCAAGCTCTACATGAATGAAGAAACGCTGGCGATGACGGCAGGTTTCGAGCCGCTCAAGGCGCATCTCCGGTCACTGGTTGAGCTGCTGCTCCTCACCGACCCCCGCAAGCTTTAAATCTTTCATATTTTTCAGGAGCAGCCAGTTGGACCAGGTTGATTGTGTAGTCGTGGGCGCGGGTGTGGTGGGGCTGGCGGTTGCACGCGCCCTGGCGCTGCAAGGGCGTGAGGTGATGGTGCTGGAGGCCGCTGCAGGCATAGGCACGGGCACCAGTTCACGTAACAGCGAAGTCATCCATGCCGGTATTTATTACCCGCAGGGCTCGCTCAAAGCAAAGTTATGCGTGCAGGGGCGGCAGATGCTGTATGACTACTGCGAAGCGCGCGGCATAGGCCATAGCCGCTGCGGCAAACTGATTGTGGCCACCAGCGATGCGCAAGTCGCGCAACTGCAAGGCATCATTGACAAGGCCGCGGCCAACGGCGTGTTTGACCTGGTGCTGCTGACGCGTGAACAGGCGAGGGCGCTGGAGCCGCAACTTGAATGCGTTGCGGCCGTCCATTCGCCCAGCACCGGCATTGTGGACAGCCACGCACTGATGCTGGCGCTGCAGGGCGACCTCGAGAACGCAGGCGGTGTTGTAGTGCTTAATTCGCCCCTGGCCGGCGCGGAATGCGCGCAATCAGCTATTAAATTGATAGCATCCGACGGCACGCAGCTGCAGGCCAAAACCGTCGTCAACGCCGCCGGGTTGTCGGCACCGGCGCTGGCGCAGCGCTTTAAAGGGCTCGCCGCGCAGTTCGTACCGTCCAGCTATTACGCCAAGGGCAACTACTTCACGCTCAGCGGACGCTCCCCCTTTGCCCGGCTGATATACCCGGTGCCCGAGGCGGCAGGCCTGGGCGTGCATCTGACGATCGACCTGGGCGGCCAGGCCAAGTTTGGCCCCGATGTGCAATGGGTGGACTCGCCCGACGACCTGCTGGTGGACCCGGCACGCGGCGATGCGTTTTATGCCGAGGTCCGCAAGTACTGGCCGGCACTGGCAGATGGTGCCCTGCAAGCGGGTTATGCAGGTATGCGCCCCAAGCTCCAGGCGCCGCATGAGCCGGCGATGGATTTTGTGATCCAGGGGCCGCTTGAGCACGGCGTGCCTGGGCTGGTGAACCTGTTTGGTATCGAGTCACCGGGCTTGACGAGTTCGCTGGCGATTGGCGATTACGTCAGTGAAATGCTATTAAATCGATAGCTGGCTGCGCACGCTTTCAGCCGGCTGTGGCTGTTTTTATGTAGATTTTTGCATCAAATGCTGGCCGCCAGCCGCGTGCCCTGGTCAATCGCGCGTTTGGCGTCCAGCTCGCTTGCCTCGTCGGCGCCGCCAATCAAATGGGTTTTGATGCCAGCTGCACGCAGCGGCTCCAGCAGTTCACGCAGGGGCTCCTGCCCGGCGCACAGCACGATGTTGTCAACTTCCAGCATGGTGCTGTCCCGGCGCTTTTCGCCAAAGGTGATGAATAGCCCCAGGCCTGCGCCCTGTTCGCCTATGCGTTCGTAGTTCACGCCTGAGAGCATTTCCACGTTTTTCATTTTCAACGCGGCGCGATGAATCCAGCCTGTGGTTTTGCCCAAGCCTGCGCCCAGCTTGCCGGGCTTGCGCTGCAGCAATGTGACCTGGCGTGCCGGCGGTGTGCTGACAGGCCGTACCACGCCGCCGCGTACTTCGCCGGGGTCGGCCACACCCCATTCGGCCAGCCAGGCGGGCAGGTCGAGCGCGGTGGAGTGGCCCGGCGGCGTGACGAGGAACTCGGCCACATCAAAACCGATGCCGCCCGCGCCTACCAGTGCCACGCGCTGGCCCACGGGATGGCGGCCCAGCAGCACGTCTATGTAGCTGAGCACCCTGGGATGCTCCTGGCCGGGGATGCGCGGGTTACGCGGCGTGACGCCGGTGGCGAGTATGACTTCGTCGAACTTCTGTGCGATCAGGTCGGCGGCCGACATGCGGGTGTTCAACTGCAATTTGATGCCGGTTCGTGTGATGCGCTGGCCGAAATAACGCAGGGTTTCTTCGAACTCTTCCTTGCCGGGCACGCGTTTGGCCAGGTTGAACTGGCCGCCGATCTGGGCCGCTGCGTCGTACAGCGTCACCTCGTGGCCGCGCTGGGCCATGGTGGTGGCAGCGGCCAGCCCGGCCGGGCCGGCGCCGACCACCGCCACGCGTTTCCTTGCCTGGGCGAAGTTGATGATCAGTTCGGTTTCGTGCCCGGCGCGCGGGTTGACCAGGCAACTGGCAAGTTTGGCCTTGAAGGCGTGGTCCAGGCAGGCCTGGTTGCAGGCGATGCAGGTGTTGATGTCGCTGCTGCGGCCCTGCGCAGCCTTGTTGACAAACTCCGGGTCGGCCAGGAAAGGCCTGGCCATGCTGACCATGTCGGCGCAGCCGTCGGCCAGCACCTGTTCGGCGACCTCGGGCATGTTGAGCCGGTTGCTGGTGATGACGGGAATCATCACCCCGGCGGCGCGCAGCTCGGTCCGCAGCTTTTGGGTGACCCAGGTGAATGCACCGCGCGGTACTGAAGTGGCAATCGTGGGCACGCGGGCCTCGTGCCAGCCTATGCCGCTGTTGATGAGGGTTGCGCCGGCTGCCTCGACGGCTTTTGCCAGCAGCACGACTTCTTCCCAGCTGCTGCCGCCCGGGATCAGGTCGATGATGGACAGGCGGTAAATCAATATGAAATCCGGTCCCACGGCTTCACGTGCGCGCCGCACGATTTCTATTGCAAGCCGCATGCGGTTGGCATAGCTGCCGCCCCATTCATCCGTGCGCTGGTTGGTGTGGGTGACGAGGAACTGGTTGATGAAATAACCTTCGCTGCCCATGATCTCGACGCCGTCGTAACCAGCGTCGCGCGCCAGCATCGCGCAGCGGATGAAGGCGCGTATTTGCCGTTCTATGCCGCCCACGCTGAGCTCGCGCGGCGTGAAGGGCGAGATCGGGCTCTGGATGCGCGATGGCGCCACGCACAGCGGGTGGTAGCCGTAGCGGCCGGTGTGCAGGATCTGCAGCGCGATCTTGCCGCCCTCGGCATGCACGGCATCGGTGACCTGCCTGTGGCGGCGCGCCGCGCCCGAGCTGGCCAGCATGCCGGCAAAGGGTTTGGTCCAGCCGGCGATGTTGGGTGCAAAGCCGCCCGTCACCATCAGGCCCACGCCGCCGCGTGCGCGCTCGGCAAAATAGGCCGCCATGGCCGGGAAATGTTTGCGGCCGTCCTCCAGCCCGGTGTGCATGCTGCCCATGAGCACGCGGTTTTTCAGCGTGGTGAAACCCAGGTCCAACGGGGCCAGCAGGTGCGGGTAGGGCAAAGTCGGGATGGCGGGCAAATGCAGTTCTCCAATGCAAAACTGATTGCATGGTAGCCGCAAGCCGCCGCTCCCGAAGTCGCGATGGGCGCTCTAGGGGCCAGGCTCTATCCGGTCTCCGGACAAACCCTGAAGTTATCCGGCAGCAAGGGTGGTGCTATGGATTAAATAGCTGGCTACGCCCATTCCTTTTGGGCTAGCGGCTCTTTTTGATCGCAAGCGCGGCTTCTGTCACCAGCGCTGGCCCCTTGTAGATAAGCCCGGTGTAGATTTGCACCACGTCGGCGCCGGCCCTGATTTTCGAGACCGCATCCGCGCCGCTCATCACGCCGCCCACGCCAATGATGGGAAAGCCCTTGCCCAGGGCGGCACGCAGCTGGCTGATGACGCGGTTGCTGGCTTCGAGCACCGGCGTGCCGCTCAGGCCGCCGACCTCGCCGGCGTGGCGCAGGCCTTTCACGGCGTCGCGGTTCAAGGTCGTGTTGGTGGCGACAACACCATCCATGGCGTGGCGCTTCAGGGATGCGGCGATGAGGCTGACCTGTTCTTCGTTCAGGTCGGGCGCGATCTTCACAAAAACAGGAACCTGCTTGCCGTGCTGTTTTGCCAGGGTTTGGCGGCGTTTGGCAATGCTGCCCAGCAGCCCGTCCAGCGCCTCGTCGCTTTGCAGCGTGCGCAGATTCTGGGTGTTGGGGCTGGAGATGTTGACGGTGACATAGTCCGCATGCTGGTAGACGCCGTCCAGGCATGCCAGGTAATCGTCGACCGCATTTTCGATAGGTGTGGCGGCGTTCTTGCCGATGTTCAGGCCAAGGACCAGCGGATTTGCAGAGTTTTGTTTGCGTATGCCGGATCGTTTCACATTGGCCAGGAAGGTCTGGAGCCCCTCATTGTTAAAGCCCAGGCGGTTGATCAGCGCATTGGCTTCAGGCAGGCGAAACATGCGCGGTTTGGGGTTGCCTGGCTGTGCCAGGGGGGTAACCGTGCCGACTTCAATAAAACCAAATCCCATGGCGGCCAGCCCGTCGATACAGCGGGCATTTTTGTCCAGCCCGGCGGCCAGGCCCACGCGGTTGGGGAACTTCAGGCCGGCCAGTTCGACCGGGTCATCGACACGGCCGCCGCAGTAGGCCAGCGACAACGGCGTGCCCTGGGTACGCGCCAGGGAAGCCATGGTCAGTTCATGGGCGGTTTCGGCGTCCAGCCCAAACAAAAAAGGACGGGCCAGGCTGTAGGGGAGCAGGGGCATTGGATAATTGAGTTTGTTCGATGCGATAACCCGCTATTGTCGCAAAACCCATTTCATCCACTTCATACCCTCAAGCGCAACATGACTCAAGACGAACTCAAGACCCTGGTTGGCCAGGCCGCCCTGCATTACGTGGAGCCCGGCAGCATTGTGGGCGTGGGCACCGGCTCCACCGTCAACAAATTCATCGATGCGCTGGCCAGCATGAAGGACCGCATTGCCGGTGCCGTGTCCAGCTCGGTGGCGTCCACCGAACGCCTGCAGGCGCTGGGAATCAAGGTGTTTGACGCGGCGGAGGTGGACGAGCTGGCGGTGTATATCGACGGCGCCGACGAGATCGACCACGCGGGTTACATGATCAAGGGCGGCGGCGCGGCGCTGACGCGCGAAAAAATCGTGGCAGCCCAGTCGCGCAAATTTGTCTGCATAGCCGACGAGTCCAAGCTGGTGCAAACGCTGGGCAACTTTCCCTTGCCTGTTGAAGTGATTCCCATGGCGGCGCAGCGCATCACGCGCCAGTTTGCAGCCCTGGGCGGTGTGGCGGCCTTACGCCTCAAGGAGGGGGTGCCGCTTGTCACCGATAACGGCCAGCACATTCTGGATGTGACGGGCCTGAAGATCACCGATCCACTGGGTTTTGAAACCCAGGTGAACCAGTGGCCGGGCGTGGTGACTGTCGGGGTGTTTGCTTTCCAGAAGGCCAATGTCTGCCTGCTGGGCGCACCGGGCGGCGTTAAAACAATGGTGTTTTAACGGGGCTTTCCGGCAAGGCGCAAATCAGAACCGGATTCCCGCGGGGTTACTGGGCGCCGGCGCGGCTTGTGCCGCCGGCGTTGCAGGGCGGGCTGGGGCTGTTACCGCATTGGGCGCAGCAGAAGGCGCTGTTGCAACTGCCACCAGAGGTGTTGCAGGGGGCTGGCGATAGTTGGTGGGCAGTACGGATGCGGCAGGATAACCAGCCGCATTCAGGAACTGCGTCCACTCGGAATCCGAAAAACCCTTGAGCTGCTGGCCGCCAATGGTTGCAAAAGGCAGGGAGTTGTCCCCGCTGATGCGCTGCAGGGCCTGGGTGTCGTCGTTGGTGATGACGGTTTTTTCGGTGAAAGGCACGCCGCGGGTTATCAGCATCGAGCGGGCTGACACGCAAGGGCCACAGTTTTCTCCGGTGTACAGCGTGACGGGGTATTTTGATGCGATCTGCCGCAGCTCAAAAGGCAGGGCGCTGTTGTTGGCTGCGCCGCCGCCCGCGCTGCCAGTGCCGGATGTCACTTTTGCATTGCTGGCGGGCGATGGTGGCTGATCGGAGAAGGTGATCTTGCCGTCAGGGCCCACGATGCGGTAGACCTGTTGGGCCTGCGCAGCAGTTGCCAGGAGGCTGCTTGCTGCAAGGGTCACTGCGCTGATGGCCAGAAATCTGGTAACGATGGAGGTCATGCTTTTGTTTTTCCTAAGTCGTTTGCCGCAAATTGTCTGCTTTTTGGCCCAGCCCCAACAGGCTGGGTGTCCGGTGCCTTTTATTTTCAGGCCATGCCCTGGTGCCGCATCAGCGCATCGATCGAGGGCTCCCGGCCCCTGAAGGCCTTGAACGATTCCATGGCTGGACGGCTGCCACCGGCCTCGAGGATGGCTTGCCGGTATTTTCTGCCAGTTTCAACCGTTACCGTGCTCCTGTCCGCATCTGTATCCGTGCTTGTTGGTACGGCTGTTTCTTCAAAGGCGGCATAAGCGTCGGCGGACAGAACCTCTGCCCATTTATAGCTGTAGTAGCCCGCAGCGTAACCGCCTGAAAAAATGTGGCTGAAGGTGTGTGCCGTGCGGCTGTACGGCGGGGCCTGAATTACCGCGACTTCCTTGCGCACGTCATTGAGCAGCGCCATCAGGTCGTCAGACGGCCTGTAGGTGGTGTGCAGCAGCATGTCGAACAGCGAGAACTCGACCTGCCGCATGGTCTGCATGCCGCTCTGGAAGTTTTTGGCGGCCAGCATCTTGTCGAACAGCGCGCGCGGCAGCGGTTCGCCTGTGTCCACGTGGGCCGTCATGTGCTTGAGCACATCCCATTCCCAGCAAAAGTTTTCCATGAACTGGCTGGGCAGTTCAACCGCATCCCATTCGACGCCGCTGATGCCCGAAACATCATGTTCATTGACCTGCGTCAGCATGTGGTGCAGGCCGTGGCCGAACTCATGGAACAGTGTGGTCACGTCGTCATGCGTCAGCAGTGCGGGTTTGCCGCCCACACCATCCGCGAAATTGCAAACCAGGTGCGCCACGGGCGTTTGCAGCTTGCCGGTGTCCGGGCGCAGCCAGCGGGTGCGCACATCGTCCATCCAGGCGCCGCCGCGCTTGCCGGTACGGGCCGGCTGGTCGAGGTAAAACTGCCCGACCAATTGGCCAGCGCGTTCAATACGGTAAAACTCCACGCCGGGTTTCCAGACGGGGGCTGTGTCCTTGCGGATGGCGACTTCAAACAGGGTCTCAACAATCTTGAAGAGGCCGGCCAGCACCTTGGGCGCGGTGAAGTACTGTTTGACTTCCTGCTCACTGAAGGCGTAGCGTGCCTCCTTGAGTTTTTCGCCGATATAGGCGTAGTCCCAGGGTTGTGGCTCGTTGAGGCCCATGTGTTCGGCGGCAAAGGCTCGCAGGTCGGCCACGTCTTTTTCGGCGTAAGGCCGGGCGCGATGCGCCAGGTCACGCAAAAAGGCCACGACTTCTTCGGGGGACTTGGCCATTTTTGCCACGACGGAAACCTCGCCGTAGTTTTTGTAGCCCAGCAGTTGGGCCTCTTCCAGGCGCAGGGCCAGGATTTCCTGCATGACGGCACTGTTGTCGAATTTGCTGAACTCCGCAGGCGCCTGGTCGCTGGCGCGGGTGCTGTAGGCCCGGTACAGCGTTTCGCGCAGGGCGCTGCTGTCTGCAAACTGCATGACAGGCAGGTAGCTTGGCATTTTCAGGGTGAGCTTGTAACCATCCTTGCCTTCGGCTTTTGCCAGCTCCCGGGCGGTCTGGATGACATCTGCGGGAATGCCAGCCAGTTCGTCTTCTTTTGCGTACCAGGCAAAGGCATCTGTCGCATCGAGCGCGTTTTCGCTGAATTTCTGGCTCAACTCGGCCAGGCGCTCCTGGATTTTGGCAAAGCGCTCCTTGGCCGTGCCGGTCAATTCGGCACCCGAGAGCACAAAATTGCGGATGGCATTTTTGTGCGCCTGGCGTTGTTCGGTGTTCAGGGTTGCAACATCAATCGCCTTGTATTTGGCGTAAAGCCGCTCATCGGCACCCAGCCTTGTCCAGAATTCCGTGACTTTGGGCAGAGCGGCGTTGTAGGCTGCGCGTAGCTCGGGTGTGTCGGCCACGCTGTTCAGGTGGCTGACAGCGCCCCATGCGCGGCCCAGCTTTTCGGTGGCGACATCCAGTGTGCCGGCAATGGCCGTCCAGTTCGCCGGGAAATCGGATGCCGTGACTTTTTCAAGTGCTGCGTCGGCTTCCAGAAGCAACTCATCAATCGCCGGGCTTACATGCTCCGGCTGGATTTGGTCGAACAGCGGGAGGTCGGAAAAGTCGAGGAGTGGGTTGGTCATGACGGGTAGCTATGGGCGGCCTGGCCGAATATAAAGAGCAAAGAGAATGCGGCGCCCGGTCTGGTGCCGGGCACAGCTCAATCCTGGGCTCTTTTCTTGACGCTCTGCAGCCTGGGTTTTTTTGCTCGTTTGACTGTGCCGCCCGGCGTCAGGCGTTGGTTGCCGAGCACGCGCAGGACCTTGACTTCAGGCCGCTGGCCGTAACGCGAACTGTTTTTCAGGACTTTTACATCCCGGGGGCCGGGCATGCGGTCTTCGTTGATCTTTTTCTCTTTTTCCGGCATGGGCCGCCAGAGCACCAGCAGCTTGCCAATGTGCTGGATGGGCGCTGCGTTGAGCTCGTCGGCCAGGGTCTGGAAAATCGCCTCGCGCCCCGCACGGTCATCGGATTGCACCCGCACCTTGATGAGGCCATGCGCGTTGAGCGCGGCATCGGTTTCTTTTTTGACGGCAGCGGTCAAGCCGTCCGATCCGATCATCACCACGGCGTTGAGGTGATGCGCCTCGGCGCGGTGGTCTTTGCGCTGGGCGGGGGTAAGTAGTATTTGAGCCATGCCCCGATTATCGGTGAGTTGGGGGATGTGGTGATACAGAGGACAATCGGCGGTATGAAAGCAAATACAAAGCCGGGTGCCCCGCAGGGTACCCAGGCAGCAAGAAAGTCGGACGCCAAAGGCACCAAGGTCAACAAGGCGTGGCTGCACGACCACATCAATGATCCTTACGTCAAACTCGCAAAAAAAGAGGGCTACAGGGCACGTGCGGCCTACAAACTCAAGGAAATCGATGAAAGCCTGGGCCTGATCCGGCCCGGCGACATTGTTGTGGACCTTGGCAGCACACCCGGGGCCTGGAGCCAGTACGCCAGGCGCAAGCTGTCGCCTTCAGGTGCGGCGGCCGGGACGCTGAACGGCAAGATTGTGGCGCTGGACCTGTTGCCCATGGAGCCGATCGAGGGCGTGGTGTTTATCCAGGGCGACTTCAGGGAGCCGGATGTGCTGCAAATCCTGGAGCAGGCGCTGGCGGCCAATGCCGGTTCCCGAAAGGTTGATGTGGTGATTTCCGACATGGCTCCCAACTTGTCGGGCATAGAGTCCGCAGACGCGGCGCGTATCAGCGACCTGATCGAACTGGCCGTGGACTTCGCCGTCCATCACATGAAGGCGGATGGGGCGCTGGTCGTCAAGCTCTTTCATGGCGGGGCGTACGATCCCATGGTCAAGCTTTTCAAGGATACGTTCAGGACCGTCAAACGCTTCAAGCCCAAGGCCTCCAGGCCAGGATCTTCGGAAACATTCCTGGTGGGCATGGGCCTGAAAGTACAGCCTTCTTCCAGGCAAGATGCCTCCTGAAATGCCAAAAATAGCCTAAACCCGCTTCAAACCAAGGGGTGTAAGGTTCGGTTTATACGGTTTTGGCCCTTGAAAGGCCTAAAATCAGGCGCATGTGCCATCCCAGCAGCTTTGGGTTTTTACATCGGAGTCATCCTTGAACAATCAGTGGTTTTCGAAAATTGCAATCTGGCTCGTGATCGCCATGGTGCTGTTCACCGTCTTCAAGCAATTTGATACACGTACGGGCGCAGGCGCCAGCTACCTGGGATATTCCGATTTCCTGGAAGAAGTGCGTGGCAAACGCATCAAGACCGCCACGATCGCGGAAGGCCAGGGCGGTACGGAGATCGCGGCAACCACCACGGATGACCGCAAGGTCCGTACGACAGCAACCTACCTGGATCGTGGGCTGATTGGCGACCTGATTGCCAACGACGTGAAATTCGACGTCAAGGCCCGCGAAGAAAGCTCGCTGCTCATGACCCTGCTGGTCAGCTGGGGTCCCATGCTGCTGCTGATTGGCGTATGGGTTTATTTCATGCGGCAGATGCAGGGCGGGGGCAAAGGCGGGGCGTTCAGCTTCGGCAAATCCAAGGCGCGGCTGCTCGACGAGTCCACCAATCCGGTCACTTTTGCTGATGTGGCGGGCTGTGATGAGGCGAAGGAAGAAGTCAAGGAAGTTGTCGACTTCCTGAAAGACCCGCAGAAATTCCAGAAGCTGGGCGGGCGTATTCCGCGCGGCCTGTTGCTGGTCGGCCCCCCGGGCACCGGCAAGACCCTGCTTGCCAAAAGCATTGCCGGTGAAGCCAAGGTTCCCTTCTTCTCCATCTCCGGCTCCGACTTTGTCGAAATGTTTGTCGGTGTGGGTGCATCCCGCGTCCGCGACATGTTCGAAAACGCCAAGAAAAACGCACCCTGCATCATCTTTATCGATGAAATCGATGCCGTAGGCCGCCAGCGTGGTGCGGGGCTGGGTGGTGGCAATGACGAACGCGAACAGACGCTGAACCAGATGCTGGTCGAGATGGACGGTTTTGAAACCAATGTGGGCGTAATTGTGGTGGCTGCCACCAACCGTCCCGACATCCTTGACGCCGCCTTGCTGCGCCCCGGCCGTTTCGACCGCCAGGTCTATGTCACGCTGCCGGATATCCGTGGTCGCGAGCAGATCCTGAATGTGCACATGCGCAAAGTCCCCCTGGGCCAGGACGTCAGCCCCAGCGTGATCGCCCGCGGTACGCCAGGCATGTCCGGCGCCGACCTTGCCAACCTGTGCAACGAAGCCGCCCTGATGGCTGCACGCCGCAGTGCCCGCGTGGTCGAAATGCAGGATTTTGAAAAGGCCAAGGACAAGATCCTCATGGGCCCAGAGCGCAAGAGCATGGTCATGCCCGAGGAAGAGCGCCGCAACACGGCCTACCACGAGTCCGGCCACGCCCTGATCGGCAAGATGCTGCCCAAGTGCGACCCGGTGCATAAAGTCACCATCATCCCGCGTGGCCGCGCCCTTGGCGTGACCATGAGCCTGCCGGCGCAGGACCGCTACAGCTACGACCGTGAGTACATGCTGAGCCAGATCAGCATGCTGTTTGGCGGCCGCATTGCCGAAGAGGTCTTCATGAACCAGATGACCACGGGCGCCAGCAACGACTTCGAGCGCGCCACGGCGCTGGCCCGCGACATGGTCACTCGTTACGGCATGACCGAGGCCCTGGGCCCCATGGTCTACGCCGAAAACGAAGGCGAAGTGTTTCTGGGCCGTTCGGTCACCAAGACCAACAACATGAGCGAGTCCACGCTGCAAAAGGTGGACTCTGAAGTGCGCCGCATCATCGATCAGCAGTACTCCGTTGCGCGTACGCTGATTGAGGACAACAAGGACAAGATGCACGCCATGGCCAAGGCCCTGCTCGAATGGGAAACCATAGACGGCGAACAGCTGGACGACATCATTGCGGGCAAGGAGCCCCGGCCACCCAAGGACTGGATACCGCGCAATCCGTCGGTTGGCGGTAGTGGAGGCCCTGACGGCGGGACGCCGGCAGTCAGCACGGAACCTGCGCCAACGGTGGCCTGACCTTCGGGTTTGAAGCCGCGCTTGAACTCTGACAACCCGGGCTGGCCCCGGGTTTTCTTTTTTTTTGAACATGACTGATTTTTCAGCGAGCAGCCTGTGATCTGGCAAACCTCCCGTTTCCAAATAGACCTGGGCCGGCCCAGGGTGATGGGCATCGTCAATGCAACGCCGGACTCGTTTTCGGACGGCGGGAAGTACTTCGCCCCGGGCAGCGGCCTGTCAACTGTTTTTGAGCGCTGTGCGCAACTGGTTGAAGAGGGTGCCGACATCCTGGATATAGGCGGTGAATCCACCCGCCCCGGCGCGCCACCCGTGCCGCTGGACGAAGAGCTGGCGCGTGTGCTGCCCGTGGTGCGCCATGCGGTTCAGTTGGGTGTTCCGGTATCGGTAGACACCTATAAACCCGAAGTCATGCAGGCCGTGCTGGACCTGGGCGCAGACATCATCAACGACATATGGGCCTTGCGCCGTGCCGGTGCACGGGCGGTGGTGGCGCAGCACCCGGCCTGCGGCGTCTGCCTGATGCATATGCACGGCGAGCCGGTCACCATGCAGCTGGCACCCATGGTGGGTGATGTGGTGCCGCAGGTACGGGCATTCCTGATCGACAGTGCTGCGCAACTTGAAGCCCTGGGTGTGGACAGCCAGCGCATCGTGCTGGACTACGGCATCGGCTTTGGTAAAACAGTGGAACAGAATTTCTCCCTGCTGGCGCGGCAGCGCGAGCTGCTGGAGACGGGCTACCCCTTGCTGGCCGGCTGGTCGCGCAAGTCGTCGCTGGCCGTTACAGTCGCCACGCCGGATGTGGCGCAGCGTCTGGTGCCCAGCGTGGCCGCAGCCTTGCTGGCGGTGGAGCGCGGCGCGCGGGTGGTGCGTGTGCACGATGTGCGCGAAACCGTGCAGGCACTCAATGTGTGGGCTATGGCCATGCCGGTCAATGCGGCTCTTTAAAATCACGAACATCGCCGGATAAAAAACTTTTGAGGGACAAAACAAATGACCAGAAAATATTTCGGCACGGACGGCATTCGCGGCACCGTGGGCCAGGCGCCCATCACGCCCGACTTTGTGCTGCGCCTGGCGCATGCCGTGGGCCGCGTGCTCAAGCGCACCGAGGCGCGCCCAACGGTGTTGATTGGCAAGGACACGCGTATCTCCGGCTACATGCTTGAGAGCGCGCTCGAATCGGGCTTTAACTCCGCAGGCGTCGATGTGGTGCTGCTCGGGCCGTTGCCGACGCCGGGCGTTGCTTACCTCACGCGGGCGCAGCGCGCCAGCCTGGGCGTGGTCATCAGCGCCAGCCACAACGCCTTTCCCGACAATGGCATCAAGTTCTTCAGCGCACAGGGCAGCAAGCTGGACGATGCCTGGGAACTGGCGGTAGAGGCTGCATTGAACGAGCCACCGGCGTGGGTCGACTCGGCCAACCTGGGCAAGGCGCGCAGGCTGGACGATGCCGCCGGGCGTTACACCGAGTTTTGCAAAAGTACTTTTGCAAACGATTTGACGCTCAAAGGCCTGAAGATCGTGGTCGATGGCGCGCACGGCGCGGCCTACCATATCGCGCCCATGGTGTTCCATGAGCTGGGCGCCGAGGTGATTGCCATTGGCTGTGCACCGGACGGCCTGAACATCAACCACGAGGTCGGGGCGACCCATCCGGAAGCGCTGATAGCGGCGGTTAAAAAACACAAGGCCGACTACGGCATTGCGCTTGACGGCGACGCCGACCGGCTGCAACTGGTGGATGCCGATGGCCGGCTTTTCAACGGCGACGAGGTGCTCTACCTGATGGTCAGCGAGCGCCTGGCCCGGGGCGAAAAAGTCCCCGGCACCGTCGGCACGCTGATGACCAACATGGCCGTGGAAGTGGCCCTTCAACGCAAGGGCGTTGAGTTTGTCCGCGCCAAGGTCGGTGACCGTTATGTGCTTGAAGAGCTTGAAAAGCGCGGCTGGCTGCTGGGTGGCGAGGGCTCCGGCCATCTGTTGGCGCTGGACAAACACACAACGGGTGATGGCCTGATCAGTGCGCTGCAGGTGCTGCAGGCCTGCGTGCGCAGCGGCAAAACCATTGCCCAGTTGCTCGGTGATGTGGTGCTGTTCCCCCAGACGCTGATCAATGTGCGGCTCAAGCCCGGCCAGGACTGGCGCAGCAGCGAAAAGCTGAAAGCCGAGACGCTGGCTATTGAAACCGAACTTGGCGACACCGGCAGGGTGCTGATACGCGCCAGCGGCACCGAGCCGCTGCTCCGCCTGATGGTCGAGGCGCGCGATGCCGGGCAGGCGCTGGCCTGTGCCGAGCGCCTGTCGGACGCCGTGCAGGTTTGACACGTTTTTAATGCATTGATGCCTGAAGCCGCCAACCCGTCCCTGCGCATATGCCGGGCCGACTACGGTGACTCCGCGCATGCCCATGCACTTGTCAGCTTGCTGGATGCGTATGCGCAGGACACGGCCGGTGGTGGCCAGCCGCTGGCTGATGAGGTCAAGGCGGATCTGGCTCTGGAACTCGCGGCCCGGCCGCAGGCTTTCAGCGTGCTGGCTTTTGATGGCCAGCAGGCGATAGGGCTGGTCAATTGTTTTGAGGGCTTTTCTACCTTTGCCTGCCGGCCGCTGGTCAACGTGCATGATGTCGTGGTGCTGGCAAGCCACAGGGGCCGGCGGGTGGGCGAGCAGATGCTGGCACTGGTCGAGCAGATCGCACGCGAGCGGGGCGCCTGCAAATTGACGCTGGAAGTGTTGCAGGGCAACCGCAGCGCCGCCCGTCTTTATGAGCGTGCCGGATTTGCCGCTTACCAGCTGGATCCGGCCATGGGGAGCGCGCAGTTTTTGCAGAAATGGCTGATGCCGCTTTGACTTCATGAAGCCATTTCTTTCATTTTTTACCCACTGTATGTTGTGCGCCGTGGCGCTGCTGCTGTCCGGTGCTGTTTTTGCGGCTGATGAGGCAGTGGATGGCACGCAGCCGGTGGCCTACAAATTCACCACCGGCCTGTACCAGCTGTCGGGCGGCGGCCTGCCTTCGGGGCCGGGGCTGGATGTCAATTTGCGCGCCACGGCGGGTTTTGGCAATGCCTGGATCGGCTGGTTTCGCTCGCCGGTGCAGGACGTGAGACAAGCGCGAGCGGGCTGGGACAGCAGCTTCAAACTTGGGGCGCTGCGTTTCATGCCTTCGTTGCAGGTCGCGTCGGGCGGTTTTTGGGGCGGTAGCGCCGCGCTGGAGACCGGTACAAGCTGGTTTGCCGGGGTTGGCCTGGGGCGAACCAATCTGCGCAATTACGTCAATCTTAATTTCGATCCCAACGACGCCTGGATGCTTTCGGGCGGCTACCGCTGGAGCGACAGCAATTCGCTGGCGCTGCAGGTGGTGCGCGACAACCGGCTCAACCCCGACCAGCAGCATGTGCACCTGGTGTGGCGTACGCCAGTCGGGGACGAACAACGTCTGACGCTGGATTTGCTGTCCAAGAAGGGCTTGGTAGCGGGCCAGCCTGTTGAGCGCCTTGGCTTGTCGGTAAGTTATGACTGGCCGCGTTTTTTTGTGCGTATGGCCTGGGACCCGAAAGTCAATTTCACGCCGCAGGACATGCTGCGGCTGTCGGCCGGTGTCCGGTTTTAATCATCCTGCCAGGCTCAGCCGCAAGGCCAGCGCCGCGAGCGTCACGGCCAGGGTGGGGATTGTCAGCACGATACCCACCCTGAAGTAATAGGCCCAGGTAATCGTCATGCCCTTGCGCGCCAGCACATGCAGCCACAGCAAAGTGGCCAGGGAGCCTATAGGAGTGATTTTGGGGCCGAGGTCGCTGCCGATCACATTCGCGTAGACCATGGCCTCCCTGACTGCACCGCTTGCATGTGTGGCGTCAATTGAGAGCGCGCCAATCAGCACAGTGGGCATGTTGTTCATGACCGAAGACAGCAAGGCGGTGAGAAAGCCCGTGCCAAACGCAGCGCCCCAGATGCCGCCGTGTGCAAAGACGTCCAGCCAGCCCGCAAGGTAGGCCGTCAGCCCCTGGTTGGACAGGCCGTAGACCACCAGGTACATACCCAGCGAAAAGACAACAATCTCCCAGGGCGCTTCCCGCATCACCTTGCGTGTGCTGATGATGTGGCCACGCGCGGCTACTGCCAGAAGCAGCAGTGAACCGGCCGCCGCGATGGCACTGACCGGGACGCCCAGCGGCTCAAGTCCGAAAAAACCGATCAGCAGCATTGCCAGCACGGCCCAGCCCATGCGGAAAGTCGCGACATCACGGATGGCTTCCTTGGGCTGCCTGAGCTGTGCCACATCGTAGGCCTGCGGAATGCTGCGGCGAAAGTAAAAAAGCAGTACAGCCAGTGCAGACAGGACGGCCGCGATGTTCACCGGCACCATGACCGCCGCATAGTTGGCAAAGCCGATCTTGAAGAAGTCGGCCGAGACGATGTTCACCAGGTTGGACACCACCAGCGGCAGGCTGCCAACGTCAGCAATAAAACCTGCAGCCATTACAAAAGCCAGCGTGGCGCTGGCGCTAAAGCCGAGCGCCAGCAGCATGGCCATCACGATGGGCGTCAGGATCAGCGCCGCCCCGTCGTTGGAAAACAGGGCAGAAACCGCAGCTCCCAGCAACACGATCAGCACAAACAGCCAGCGCCCGCGGCCTTTCCCCCAGCGTGCCACATGCAGCGCGCACCATTCAAAAAAGCCGGCTTCATCAAGCAGCAGGCTGGTGATGATGATGGCGATAAACGTAGCGGTGGCGTTCCAGACGATGTGCCACACCACTGCAATGTCGGCAAGCTGGACCACGCCAAAAAGCAATGCCAGTATCGCGCCAAGCATGGCGCTCCAGCCTATGCCCAGGCCGCGCGGCTGCCAGATAACCAGGGTGATGGTGAGCAAAAAAATAAGTGAAGCTGCAAGCACGTCGTGTTTCCGTTTTTGTCTGAGTAGTCTGTTGCTATCGAAAATATAGCTGGATGCGCCCATCCGGCAAAGGGCGAGGGTACAAGTGTCTTATAAAGAGCCTGGCAGAAGAGGCCGATGGCCTGCGGTGCTTCAGCAAACGGCACAGGTGACCGGCGGGCTGGCCTCGCAGGGCTGGCCTTCGCAGCAGTGCTCTGTCAGGTAGCCGAGCAGGGCGTTCATCTGCCCGAAGCTGGCGCGGTAGATCAGGTTGCGGCCGCGGGCTTCGCTGCTCACCAGGCCGGCATGGGCCAGCTCCTTCAGGTGAAAAGACAGCGCGCTTGGTGCAACGCCCAGCTGCCCGGCCATGGCGCCCGGTGTCAGTCCGTCCGGCCCCGCAACGACCAGCGCACGGAACGCCCGCAGGCGTTGCGCCTGCGCCAGCGCAGCCAGGGCTTTGACGGCGGCGCCTTCATCCAGCTGGCCCGCGGGGGGCGATGGTGATTTTGATTCCATTATTCAAATATAATTGAATAATTGAATTGAGGCAATGATTTTGATTTTGTCCTGAACGGTTTTCAAACAAGCAAGGAGTCTGGTTTATGTCCGGCATCACGATTTATCACAACCCCAAGTGCGGCACCTCGCGCAATGTGCTCGCGCTGATACGCAACACCGGCGTCGAGCCCGAAATCATTGAATACCTGAAGACGCCGCCAACGCGGGAAAAGCTCAAGGCCCTGGCCGCGCAAATGGGCGTGCCGGTGCGTGACGTGGTGCGGCAAAAGGAAGCGCTGTACAAGGAACTCGGCCTGGATGACGCAGCGGTGGGGGATGAGGTCCTGATAGACGCCATGCTGGCCAATCCGGTCCTGATCAACCGGCCGATTGTCGTGACGCCGCTGGCCACGCGCCTGTGCCGCCCGTCGGAGGCCGTGCTGGACATCCTGCCGCTGCCGCAGCGCGGGGCGTTTGCCAAGGAAGACGGCGAGCAGGTCGTCAATGAGCGGGGAGAGCGCATTGCCGGGAACTGACCCAGCAGCGGCCACCGCCTCTGATGTGCCGAATATTGAGCCGGCACTTTTCTTGCAGCCATCCGCAGGGCTGCCGTCCGGCGCGCCTGCAAGCCATGCACCACGCGTCCTGCTGCTCTACGGCTCGGTGCGCGAGCGCTCTTACAGCCGCCTGGCCAGCGAAGAGGCCGCGCGCCTGCTGCAGGCCATGGGCGCGCAGACGAAAACCTTTGACCCCAGCGGCCTGCCTTTGCCCGATGACGCGCCCGAGTCCCATCCCAAGGTGCAGGAATTGCGGCAGCTTGCCGAATGGTCCGAGGCCATGGTCTGGTGCTCGCCCGAGCGCCATGGCGCCATGACCGGCATCATGAAATCGCAGATTGACTGGATACCGCTTTCAAGCGGCGCGGTCCGGCCCACGCAGGGCAAAACGCTGGCGGTGATGCAGGTCTCGGGCGGCTCGCAGTCCTTCAACGCCGTCAACCAGATGCGGGTGCTGGGCCGCTGGATGCGCATGCTGACCATCCCCAACCAGTCGTCGATTGCCAGGGCTTTCCTTGAGTTTGACGAGGCCGGGCGCATGAAGCCCTCGGCCTACTACGACAGGGTTGTGGATGTGATGGAGGAACTGGTGAAGTTCACCCTGCTCACGCGCGGCGCATCGCCCTGGCTCACGGACCGCTACAGCGAGCGCAAGGAAAGCGCCGAGGCCTTGTCCAAACGGGTGAACCAGCGCGCCATATAGCCTGCCAGCTACCCGGGCATACACCGGTACAAACTGGTGCGGTCGCCGTCGGTCATGGCGTCGCGGGTATTTCGCGGGGCGCCCCGTTGCGGCGCTTCGGTCGGCGTGGAAGGCATTCCCGGATGCTATCGATTCAGGAGCTGCCTGCGCGCTGTTTTATTGGACCTCAAGCCCTTTTTACATAAAAAACGGCAGCCTTGGCCAAAAACCAGGCTCGCAGCGAGCCGTCCGACTCGTCCAAATGCCAAAAAACAGCCATTTTCAGGCATGAAATACGCTCGTGGCCCAATAGTTACGGGCGCAACCAGCTATTCTTTTTATAGCGATCCGCCGCAACTCCCATCTGTCAGGCGCCGTCCAGTCGTGTCACACAACTGCCATTGAACTGACATGAACGCGTCACCCCCGGATTCCAGAATCCTTGTCAATGGCAAACAACAAGGGGACTGCAGTGGGACACGAATCAAAGCAACCGACCTGGCAAGGCACGCATGAACAGCCTGCCGGCCGCAGCCTGGGCGCGGGCATCCATGACTTCAACCAGCAGTGCCTTCGCATCCTGCGCTGCACCGCCATGGCCATGGCGAACAGCCCCGGCGGTTTGCGTTTCAAGGCGGGTACCCGGCCCTGGCTGGAAGGTTTGGCGGGCGGCGGGCAGGCTCAGGCGGGTCTGCCGACCGCCAGTGATTAGGTTTCCAGTCCATCAGCCCCGCCATCGGGGCTTTTTTACGGCACAAGCAACTGGAGCCAGAGCCGATGGATAGACAGACAGGAATTCAGAAGTTTTTCAAGACACCAGAAAACAAGGAGTTAGCCATGAAAGAACTGCCCAATCCAACCTTTGCATTGTCGCCAGTCGCAATGCCACGGGGGTCACTTCATCAAAGCGGTCATGCTGTCATTCCCGCCGCTGTTCAAAGGCCTGCCGTGGGCAAAATCACGGTCAGCTGGGCCCGCCACCAGGACGAGGTCCGGCAGGCGCAGCGCCTGAGGTACCAGGTCTTCGCGCTGGAGATGGGCGCCAACCTGCCCAACACCCTGGCCGGCCATGACATTGACCTGTTTGACGACTACTGCGAACACCTGCTGGTGCGCGACGAGGCCAGCAACGAGGTGATCGGTACCTACCGTGTGCTCACGCCGACGCAGGCCAAACGTGCAGGCAGCACCTACAGCGACACCGAGTTCGACCTGACCCGCCTGCGCTCCCTGCGCGAGCGCATGGTCGAGCTGGGCCGCAGCTGCGTGCATGAAGACCACCGGCACGGCGGCGTGATCCTGGCGTTGTGGGGTGCGCTGGCCGAATTCATGGCACGCAACCAGCTGGACACCATGATCGGCTGCGCCAGCATCCCGATGCAGCACAACGGTGTGTCCAGTGGCCACGCCGCCGCCAGCATCTGGCGCCAGTTGCGGCAAACCCACCTGGCGCCCATCGAGTACCGCGTCACGCCGCGCCTGGCCCTGCCGGTGGAGCAGCTCGACGATTCGCTGGATGTGGAGCCGCCCGCGCTGATTCGCGGTTACCTGCGCCTGGGTGCCAGGGTGCTGGGTGCGCCGGCCTGGGACCCGGACTTCAACTCGGCGGACCTGCCCATGATGATGCGCATCGCCGACCTGCCGCCGCGCTACCTGAAGCACTTCACCTCCAGGCCGGCGGAGGTCTGATGCGGAACAAGTTTGACGCCATGGGATCGCTGGGCAACGGCTCGGGCAATGGTTTTCTGCCGGATGACGGGCGCGATCATGAGCATGACGACGATGATTCGCTGCGCAAGCGTTACCGCACGATTTTCATCTCCGACCTGCACCTGGGCACGCCCGGCTGCCAGGCCGCGGCCCTGCTCGACTTTCTGAAGGCCCATCCCAGCGACAACCTTTACCTGGTGGGCGACATCGTGGACGGCTGGCAGTTGCGCCGTCGCTGGTACTGGCCGCAATCGCACAACGATGTGGTGCAAAAGCTGCTCAGGCGTGCGCGCAAGGGCTGCCGTGTTATTTATGTGCCCGGCAACCATGATGAGTTTGCGCGTGAATTTATTGGCAACCAGTTTGGCGGCATTGAAGTCATAGACGAGGCCGTCCACGTCACTGCCGACGGCCGCCAGTTGTGGATCATCCACGGCGATTATTTCGACGCGGTGGTGCAGTGCGCCAAATGGCTCGCCTATGTGGGCGACAACCTGTATGAATTCACACTCAAACTTAACCGCTACCTGAACAGCCTGCGTGCCCGCATGGGGCTGCCGTACTGGTCGCTGTCGGCCTACCTGAAACAAAAGGTCAAGAGCGCGCTGAATTACGTGACCGACTTCGAGGTGGCCGTGGCCAACGAGGCGCGCCGCCGCGGCCACCAGGGCGTGGTCTGCGGGCATATCCACCGCGCCGAAATGCGCGACATCAACGGCGTCCTGTACTGCAACGACGGCGACTGGGTGGAAAGCCGCACCGCGCTGGTCGAGAACTTCGACGGTTCACTGGAACTGGTCCACTGGGCGCCGGCCCATGAAACCCAGGGCCGTGGCCACCATGCATCGACGGTCACCGCTTAGGACAACGCATGAAGATCGCACTGATAACCGACGCCTGGCAGCCCCAGGTCAATGGCGTGGTCACCACGCTGGTGGAACTGGTGCGGGAGCTGGAGCAGCTCGGGCACCTCGTTGAAGTAATCCACCCCGGGCTTTTCCGGACCCGGCCATGCCCCGGCTACGCCGGCATTGATCTGGCTGTTGCGCCCAAACGCCTGCTGACGGAAAAGCTGGATGCTTTCCAGCCGGAGGCTGTCCATGTCGCCACCGAAGGCCCGCTGGGCTGGGCGGCGCGCGGCTACTGCATCAAACGCGGCCTGAGTTTCACGACGGCCTTTCATACCAAGTTCCCTGAAATCCTCAACGCTGCGCTGAAAGTCCCGCTGTCATGGGGCTATGCGCTGTTCAGGCATTTTCACAAACCGTCTTCTGGCGTGATGGTGCCGACCAACGGCGTGCTGCGCATGCTGGAGCAACGCGGTTTTCGTAACCTGCGCAGCTGGACGCATGGTGTTGACACGGCGCTGTTCACCTTCCAGCCGCAGCCGCGCCTGTACCCGCCCATGGGCACGCTGGCGCGGCCGGTGTCCCTGTTTGTGGGGCGTGTGTCTTATGAAAAAAACATAGATGCCTTCCTGAAGCTGGACATTCCGGGCACCAAGGTGGTTTGCGGCGTCGGGCCGCTTGAAGCCTCGCTCAAGGAGCGTTACCCGCAGGTCCGCTGGATGGGGGTCATGCCCCGGGACGAGCTGGCAAAGGTTTATGCGGCAGCCGATGTGTTTGTGTTTCCAAGCCGTTCGGAAACCTTCGGCCTTGTCATGCTCGAGGCCATGGCCGCCGGCACGCCGGTGGCGGCCTACCCGGTCGACGGGCCGCTGGAGGTACTGGGCAAGCAGGACGGAAGCTGTCACGGGGGTGTCATGGACGCTGATCTGCAACAGGCCTGTTACAGCGCGCTGGCCGTGCCGCGCCATGAAGCCCGCCTGCGCGCCCTGGACTTCAGCTGGGGCCATGCTGCGCAGCTCTTTGAGAGCTATCTTGTCGCGGTAAAGAAAGACATTGCTTGCAAATCGCCGAATGCCGGTGCAGTATCAGTCAAAAGTACTGTCACACCTTTGTCATCAAACCAGTAAACACTTGTTTTACCTTTTGATGACAAAGTGCAACCTTGTTAATGCCCCATTCGACTCCTTTACGTGTTTTACCTGTCCTGACTGCCTTGCCACACCCGCCTGTGCAGCCGGTGCAGTTCCTGGACCGCGACCACAGCATCCTTGCATTTAACGAGCGTGTACTGGATTGGGCCAAACGCCCCGACGTGCCATTGCTGGAGCGCCTGAGGTTTTTGTGCATCGTATCGTCCAACCTTGACGAGTTTTTTGAAGTGCGCGTGGCGCCGCACCTGACCGCGGCGCAGGGCAAGGACCCCAAGGGCGAATATACGGCGCAGTCCTTCAAGGCGCTCTCGAGTGCCGCACACGACATGGTGGCGCGCCAGTATTCGCTTTATAACGACGACCTTTTGCCCGCGTTTGAGCGGCACGGCATACGCATCGTCTCGCATGGCGAGCGCAATGCATCCCAGCGGCGCTGGGTCAAGGACTATTTTGAAAGGGAAGTGCGGCCGCTGCTGATTCCCGTCGGGCTGGACCCGTCCCATCCCTTTCCGCAGGTGGCCAACAAGTCGCTGAACTTCATTGTCCGGCTTGGCGGGCACGATGCGTTTGGCCGTGAAAACGAAATCGCCATCGTCAAGGTGCCGCGGGTATTGCCGCGTTTCATCCCCATGCCCGGCCGTGGCTCCCACAAGGGCATGCTGTTTGTGTCGCTTTCCAGCGTCATTCGCGCGCACCTGGCAGAGCTTTTTCCGGGCCGCACGATGGGGCAGTTCTCGCAGTTCCGCGTCACGCGCCATTCAGACCTGGCGGTCGATGAAGACGATGTGAAAAACCTGCGTACAGCCTTGCGCCAGGGGCTGGAGCAGCGTCACTACGGACAGGCCGTCCGGCTTGAAGTGTCGGCCGGCTGCTCGGATTTTCTCTCGGGCTTTTTGCTCAGGCAGTTCAACCTGCCCGAACTGGCGCTGTACCGGGTGCATGGCCCGGTCAACCTGGTGCGCCTGACGCAGCTGGTGGACCTGGTCAATGATCCCGCGCTTTTGTTCCCTGCCTATAGCGCCTGCTACCCCACGCAACTCGTGCAGGGGCAGTCATTTTTTGAACGGCTCAAGCAGGGGGATGTGTCCATTCACCAGCCCTTCGAGAGTTTTGACGGTGTACTGGCCTTTTTGCGCGAGGCGGTCAACGACCCGCATGTGCTGGCCATCAAGCAAACCATTTACCGCACGGGCACCGACTCGGAGCTGATGGTGCTGCTGCGCGAAGCCGTGCGGCGCGGCAAGGAAGTCACGGTGGTCGTGGAGCTCAAGGCGCGCTTTGATGAGGAAGCCAATATCAACTGGGCCGAGATGCTGGAGTCCATTGGCGCGCAGGTGGTGTACGGTGTGGTGGGGCTGAAGACCCACGCCAAAATGCTGCTGGTTACCCGGCGTGAAGGCAAGCACCTTGTGCGTTATGCGCATCTGTCCACCGGCAACTACAACCCGCGCACAGCACGCCTGTACACCGACGTGAGCTACCTGACGGCCGAGCCCTTGCTGACGGCGGACGTTGACAATATTTTTGTGCACCTGGCCAGCCAGAGCCGGCTGCCGAAACTGCACCACCTGTTGATGGCGCCGTTCCATTTGCAGCAAAGGCTGATAGAAAAAATCGACTCACTGGGCGAGGCGGCGTTGAAGGGCAGGGATGCCCGCATTGTTGTCAAGATGAATGCCCTGACCGACGAAGACCTGATGCTGGCGCTGGTGCAGGCCGGGCAGCGCGGCGTGAAGATTGACCTGATCGTGCGCGGCGCCTGCATGCTGCCGGCGCAGGTCCCCGGCGTCACCGACAACATCCGCGTGCGTTCCATCATCGGCCGTTTTCTTGAGCATTCCAGGGTGTTCTATTTCCGCTGCGATGCTGAAGAAACGCTTTACCTTTCCAGCGCGGACTGGATGAACCGGAACATGCTGCGCCGTGTGGAACTGGCCTGGCCGGTAACCGATCCGGTGATTCGCCAGCGCATCATTGACGAGTGCCTGGTGGCTTACCTGCACGACGGGCTTGACGCATGGGACCTGCAGCCCGACGGCACCTATTTGCGCGTCGGTCCACGCGAGCAGGGCCATGGGGCGCAGGCCGCCCTGATGGCGCGTTACACGGCACCAGGGCAAAGGGGTAAATAAACATGGACCTGATCCTGTGGCGTCATGCGGAGGCAGAAGACTGGCTCGAAGGTGATGTGCAGGCAGGCAATGACCTTGATCGTTCGCTGACGGCACGTGGCGAGAAACAGGCCGCCCGCATGGCCGGCTGGCTGGACCGCCAGTTGCCCGAAGGCGCACGCATCCTGGTGAGCCCGGCGCGGCGCTGCGAGCAGACGGTGCTGGCCTTGGGCCGCAAATACAAGATACGTGCTGAACTGGCTCCGGACGCGACGCCCGCGCAGCTGCTGGAGCTGGTGCAGTGGCCGTCAGCCAGGTCGCTGATTCTGGTGGTCGGCCATCAGCCCGTCCTGGGTCAGGTCATCGCCCAGCTTTTGGGTCTGCAGGAAAACGAATGTCCCGTCAAAAAGGGCTCGCTCTGGTGGCTGCGCAATCGCGACCGTGATGGCCAGAGCCAGACCGTCGTGGTGACTGTGCAGTCTCCCGAGGTTCTTTGAGTTGACGCGGGGCCTTACGGGGCGCGATGATGGGGGTTTAAGACGTTTTTTGCCAGGTCGACTCCCCCATTACGATGAGCGTAATTTCCCCATGACTCAAATGAAAAAACCGGAAGATGCGCCCAGTGCATTCCAGGCCGCCTGGAACGCTCATGACATGGCTGCTCTGGGCAGCTTGTTTGATGAAAACGCGACATTCGTAAATCGCTTCGGGCACTATGTCCGTGGCATTGATGCGATCGTGGCACTCCACGCGCCCATTCACGAAACCATCTATAGCGACTCCACGCTGGAAAATGAGTTGATCGATGTAAGCCACATGGCCGAAGGCGTGGCGGTCATACATTTCTGGAGCCGCCTGACGGCCGGTGCCGCACACCCGGCCGGACCACATGAGGTGGATACGCTGATCCTCGCAGTACTGACGAGACAGAACGAGACCTGGCGCATTCGGGCGCTCGAGAATGTGACCCTCACCAACCCGCGCAGCGGGGAACCGGTCTTGCGCGGTTAGTGCAGTGTTGCGATGCAGGTGAGGGGGCAAGGATCGACGAGGGTGCTGCTGCGCACGCAACAAAGACGATCCTGCGGGCATGAACGCCAGAAGCGCCTGCCCTTGCGTGGTTCAAGAACCGAGCGTGGGCCGGCCGGTCTTGATGGCAGGAACCTGCTCAAGCGCCGTCAGGAACGCGGCGTCGGAGAGGCTGGCCAGCAGCTTGATGCCTGCGCGCAGCAACTCGCTTTTCTTGGCAGGGCGGGTCAGTTTGGCGGCACGCTGTTTGAGTTCGTCCAGCACCACGTATTCCGTCTTTGGAATGGTGAAGCTGTCGCGCACCAGCTTGGCTTTTTTCGGCTTTTCAATTTTTTCGGGCTTGGCGACCGCAGCCTTTTTGGCTTGAGGTGCCTTGGCCGGCAGTTTTTTTGCGCTGGCCTTGCGCACCGGCGCCTTGCTGACAGGGGGGTTTGCCGGTGCTGCTTTGGGTTTTGCTGCGGTTTTTGGTGTCGCCGATGCTTTTTTCGCGGTTGCCATGAGGTCTTCTTTCAAATAAACGATATATACAGTTTATATTGTTTTGAAGCCGCCAGTCAAGCGGACGACTTCACAGCCCCGAGACGATCAAAGTCCAGGGTGTTTTTTGCCAGGCCAGCACTTCTTCCCGCAGCAGGTGCGCGGACTGGGGAAAGGCTTCGGCCCAGCCGGGCCTGCAATTGAGTACGAAGAAGCGGCCGGGTTCGGCACCGGCTTCAAGCTGCAGGCCCTTGAGGTCGGGGTCGCGCCTGGCATGGCACAAAATCACCGCCAGGCGCAGGCACAGCAGTTGGGCAATAAACGGGCGGTCTTCAAAATCCACATCCAGTTTGCGCAGCTTGCCGCGATGGCCCAGCACCAGCAGGCTGAGCCGGTGCAGCTCGGGTAGTGCAAAACCGGGGGCATCGGCGTTGTCGAGGATGTAGGCGCCGTGCTTGTGGTAATCGCTGTGGGATATCTGGCTGCCGATTTCATGCAACTGGGCCGCCCACTCCAGCTTGCGCTGAAGACGCTCCGATTCCGCTGCCGGCAGCCCCGCACCGGCCATGCGGAACAGGTGTTTGGCGACCCTGTCGACACGCTGGGCCTGTATCGCGTCCGCATCGAATTTGGCTACCAGTCGCTTCACGCTGATGGAGCGCAGGTCGGTCCGTTCCTGTTCGCGCTCCAGCAGGTCATACAGTACGCCGTGCCGCAGGGCGCCTTGTGCGGCCTCCATGCGCTCTATGCCCAGCAAACCGAAAACCGCGCGCAGCACGCTCACACCGCCACCAATGACGGGCCGGCGATCATCCTTCATGCCTTCGATCTTCAGGCGATCGGCGCTTTGCGCCTTGACCAGGCGGTCCAGCAGCCAGTCCAGCCCTTCACGGGTGACAAGGCCTGGCGGCCAGCCGGCGGCCGTCAATACATCGCTGACCGCGCCTATCGTGCCGGAGGAGCCATAGGCCACATCCCATGCCTCGGCCCGGTACACATTCACGGCTTCTTCAAGAACGGCTTTGGCGGCAATTTCTGCCATGTCGAAGGCGCGCGCGCTGAATTGCCCGTCAGGGAAATACTTCATCGACCAGGCCACGCTGCCGACGCGGTAGGATTCCATGGTGCGGGCCTCAAGGCCCCGGCCCACAATCATCTCTGTGGAGCGGCCACCGATGTCGACCACCAGCCGGCGCTCGTCCGACTGCGGCAGCATGTGGGCCACGCCCTGGTAAATCAGCCGGGCTTCCTCGCGGCCCGAAACCACGTCAATCGGGAAGCCCAGGATTTTGTGGGCTCGTACCAGGAACTCGTCGCGGTTGCGGGCTTCGCGCAGGGTTTGTGTGGCGACGGCGCGGACCTGGTGTTTTTTGAAACCTGCCAGGCGTTCGCCGAAGCGGGCCAGGCAATCCCAGCCGCGTTGCATGGCTTCAGGGGTCAGGTTGCGGTCTGCATCAAGCCCGTTGCCCTGGCGGACGGTTTCCTTGAGGTATTCGGTGCGGTTGATCTGGCCATGGTCAAAGCGGCCAATTTCGAGGCGAAAGCTGTTGGATCCAAGATCCACAGCAGCCAGTAGCGTTCCATTTTGCATGTCTGAGTTTCTGTTTGATTTCTCAGCATAGCATTCACGTGGTACTCGCATCGTTGTTGCAGGTGCCTAGCCAATCACCCGGCCATCCAGAGTCATCATGCTTTGCGTGACATAGGTGCTGCTGCGGCGCTGGGCGTTAAAACTGACGCGAAAACCGCCTACATCCATTGCGGTACGGCGCTGGAAAGCGGCCAGGGCGCTCTGGCGGGTCAGGGGGCCATCCACGTCATTGAGCACTTCAAACGTATAACGTGCGGAAATGAAGCCGGCCAGGCTTAGTGAGGTGGGCGGCTCGTCAAACAGGCGTGCCAGCGTTTCGCGGTAGCTGCGCACGACCGGCAGGCTGGCCGTCACCAGAGGGACCGGCTGGGTCGCAATGACGGGGGTGTTACGCGCCGCACCCATCTGCTGCATGACTTGCAGGTTGACGTCGGCCAGGGCCACGACATAACGCTGGCGCGACTGTTTTTCCAGGCCCTGGGTGAATTCGGCCAGTTCCGGCGTGCCACCCACAAAAAGCAGCACGGCAGGCGTCTGGGGCGTGAGTTTTTGCCCCAGTGCCCGCAACTGGCCTGCACCCTGGAAGGACTGGAGCTTGAGCTGCATGCCGGCGGCAATACGCTCGACTTCAACGTGGTAAGCGGCATGGTCCCGTGCGGTGCCGTAAATTGCGCCCAATTCCTTGAGCCCCATGACTGAAAGCGTTTTCAGCGCGTGGGCAATCTGCTCCTGCCGCGCGGCGAAGATGGGAAAGGTGCTGTCATCGACTTCCAGGCTGGCGTTCTGCAGCCAGGGAGCGGCGTGGGCAATGTTGAGCCCGTCCTTGCGTATCAGCGCCACGGTTTCGGATGCAATCTGGTCGCCGACGCTGCCTGACAGCACCACGCAGGACGGGTTGGCTTTGACAGATTCGATGGCTGTGCGCAGGCTGGCCGGTGTGCCGTCGGTCTCCAGCGTCAGGTGCTGCACCTGCCGGCCGCGCAGGCCACCGCGCAAATTGATGTCCTGCCAGGCGGCACGTGAACCGATCAGGAAGTCCTTGGAAACATCCTGTTGTGCCTGGGAAAAGTCGACAACCTGGGCCACGACCACGCTGCGGGAGGCGCTGGCCGTTTTGCCGGGTTGTGCCCAGGCGGGCAGGGCTGCGCTTGCGCCCAGCAGGCTGGCGCGCTGCAGCAGGTGGCGCCGGTTCAGGGATGGTTCTTGAAAAAGCATGTTTATTCCTCGAGACGTCTTAAACGTCTGTGATTAAAGTTTTTAATTGCTATCTAATTGATAGCTGGTTGCGCTTGTATCCAGGGGGCCATGGCCATAAATTGCTTGAAAAAAGCCGTCCAGCTGCGAAATTTGCAGGCTCAGGGGGATAGATGCCTTCATGGGGGCGTTGCCGGCAAAACGCTGGCTGGTTGCGACGATGTCAGGAGAGCGGCACCCAAGCCTGGAAATACCCCCGGCCAAAACAGGTTTGAGCGTAGGTGCCCCGTATGACAGGACGGTGACTGAAATTTGACGCTTTTGTGACGCGGGACGGGTGTGTCACACGGGCCGTTTGGGCAGGGATTTGTCACACCCCTGTCACACAAGGTTCCTAAAGTCAGCGCATCTCTCCTTTTTCTCGTACCTGGCCTTTCTTTTTTTATAGTTTTTCCATAACCCAAAGAGGTGTTTTGATGAAATTTGCTTACAAACTTTCGATGATTGCTGCTGTCGGCTTTGCTGGCCTGTCGTTTGCCACGCTGTCTTCTGCCCAGGAAGTCACGGGCGCAGGCGCCAGCTTCCCGGCACCGCTGTATTCCAAATGGGCCGCAGACTACAACAAGGCCACCGGTGTCAAGATCAACTACCAGTCGGTGGGTTCGGGCGCAGGCATCAAGCAGATCGATGCCAAGACCGTGGACTTCGGCGCTTCCGATGCACCCCTGAAAGACGAAGAACTCAAGGCCAAAAACCTGGTTCAATTCCCGATGGTGATTGGCGGCGTGGTGCCGGTGGTCAACATCAAGGGCATCGCAGCAGGCCAGCTCAAGCTGAGCGGCCAGGTGCTGGGTGACATTTACCTCGGCAAGATCAGCAAGTGGAGCGACCCCGCGATCAAGGCGCTGAACCCCACCCTGGCGCTGCCGGATGCAGACATTGCGCAGGTTCGCCGCGCCGATGGTTCGGGCACCAGCTTCATCTTCACCAACTACCTGAGCAAGGTCAACGCTGAATGGAAAAGCAAGGTTGGCGAAGGCACTGCCGTGAACTGGCCAGTGGGCGCCGGCGGCAAGGGCAATGAAGGCGTGGCCGCATTTGTGGGCCGCCTGCCCAACTCCATAGGCTATGTCGAATACGCCTATGTCAAGCAAAACAAGATGACCTATGCACTGCTGAAAAATGCCGCAGGCAATTTTGTCTCGCCGGACGATACCGCTTTCAAGGCTGCCGCGGCAAATGCTGACTGGGCCAAGAGCTTCTACCAGATCCTGACCGAGCAATCCGGCAAGGACGCATGGCCCATCACCGGCGCGACCTTCATCCTGATGCAAAAAGCCCAGGACAAGCCTGCGCAGGCCGCCGCTTCGCTCAAGTTCTTTGAGTGGGCCTACAAAAACGGCGATAAGGTTGCCGACGACCTGGACTATGTGCCCATGCCTGCAGCCGTGAAAACGACGGTTGAAAAATCCTGGGCCGATATCAAGGACACCTCGGGCAAGGCCGTCGCGTTCAAGTAATCCGGGTTTTACCGCCGCAACAAACTGCAGGGGTTTTTACACGTGTCCTCTACACTTCCGGCAAGCCGGGCTGCTTTTGACCACCCGGCAAAAGTGACCGGACGCGCCATGACCAATCCACCTCCCGTTAACACTGTTCGCAGGAATCCCGTTGCGGACCGGCTTTTCGGCTGGGCTGCCCTGGGTGCCGCACTGCTGACGCTGGCCTTGCTCATCGGCATCCTGGCTTCACTGGTGGTGGGCGCCTGGCCCGCCATCAGCAAATACGGCCTCGGCTTCCTGACCAGCAGTGTCTGGGACCCGGTGAAAGACGAGTACGGTGGGCTGGTCATGATTTACGGCACGCTGATGACATCCGCCATCGCCTTGCTGATTGCGGTGCCCGTCAGCTTTGGCATTGCGCTTTTTTTGACGGAGCTGTCCCCGGCCTGGCTCAAAAGGCCGCTGGGAACCGCCATTGAACTACTCGCCGCGGTACCCTCGATTGTGTATGGCATGTGGGGCCTGCTGGTGTTTGGGCCCATCCTGGCAACCTATGTCCAGCAACCCCTGCAAAGCCTGTTTAAGGGCGTGCCTTTCCTTGGCGCCCTGGTGTCCGGCCCCCCGGTCGGCATCGGTATCCTGTCGGCCGGGATTATCCTGGCCATCATGATCATTCCCTTTATCGCGTCGGTCATGCGCGACGTGTTTGAAGTCACGCCGGTGCTGCTGAAAGAGTCGGCTTACGGCCTGGGCTCCACCACCTGGGAAGTGGTTTCCAAAGTGGTGCTGCCTTACACAAAAGCCGGTGTCATCGGCGGCATCATGCTGGGCCTGGGGCGCGCGCTCGGTGAAACCATGGCGGTTACATTTGTCATCGGTAATTTCAACCAGCTGGATTCGCTGAGCCTGTTCCAGGCGGCGAACAGCATCACCTCGGCGCTGGCCAACGAGTTCGCGGAAGCGGGCGACGGACTGCACCAGGCCGCCTTGATCTATCTGGGCCTGGTGTTGTTCTTTATTACCTTTGTCGTGCTGTCGCTGTCCAAGCTGCTGCTGGCCCAGTTGCGCAAGAGTGAAGGGGTCAAGACATGAGCGCGGCTATTCAGGATACGGCGCGGCTGGCCAAGTTTGCCCGCCGCAAGCGTGTTAACCAGGTTGCATTGGTGCTGTCTCTGGGTGCCATGGCGTTTGGCCTCTTCTGGCTGGCGTGGATTCTGTTCGAAACCATACGGCTGGGCCTGGGCGGCCTGTCTGTTGCGACCTTTACCCAGATGACGCCGGCGCCCAACGAAGAGGGCGGTATTGCCAATGCACTTTACGGCTCGTTACTGATGGTGCTGCTGGCCACTTTTGTGGGCACGCCCGTCGGCATCATGGCCGGCATTTACCTGGCCGAATACAACACCAAGGGCTGGCTGGCGTCCGTAACGCGTTTTGTCAACGACATTTTGCTGTCGGCGCCGTCCATCGTGATTGGCCTGTTTGTGTACACCATCGTGGTGGCGCAGTTCAAGTCCTACTCGGGTTGGGCCGGCGTTGTTTCGCTGGCGCTGATCGTGATCCCGGTGGTCATACGTACCACGGAGAACATGCTGCAACTGGTCCCGCCGGGGCTGCGCGAAGCTGCTTATGCGCTGGGAGCACCCAAGTGGAAGGTCATTACCAGCATCACGCTCAGGGCCGCACGTGCAGGCGTGACGACCGGGATATTGCTGGCCGTTGCGCGGATTGCCGGTGAAACGGCGCCGCTGCTGTTCACGGCGCTGAACAACCAGTTCTGGACCTCGGACCTGAGCAAGCCCATGGCCAGTTTGCCCGTGACTATTTTCAAATTTGCACTCAGCCCTTACGAGAACTGGCAGCAATTGGCCTGGGCAGGTGTTTTCCTGATCACGCTGGCCGTGCTTGGCCTGAATATCCTGGCGCGTGTTTTGACACGCAACAAGGGCTGACCCAGTCCGTCCGAACAACGAATACAAGACCAGAAAGCAAGAACAATGGAAACTGCAACAGCTTCGCACGTGCCGCAGGTCGCACAGTCGAAAATCTCGGTGAAAAACCTGGATTTCTATTACGGGAAGTTTCACGCGCTCAAGGGCATCAACCTGGAAATCCCCGAGAAAAAGGTCACGGCCTTCATCGGGCCTTCCGGCTGCGGAAAGTCAACACTGCTGCGCATCTTCAATCGCATGTATGAGCTTTACCCGGAGCAGCGTGCCGAAGGCGAAATCATGTTTGACGGCGAGAACCTGCTCACGTCGAAAAAGGACGTAGCCCTGATTCGCGCCAAGGTCGGCATGGTGTTCCAGAAACCCACACCGTTCCCGATGTCGATTTACGACAACGTCGCTTTTGGTGTCAAACTGTTTGAAAGCCTGAATTCGGCAGATATGGACGAGCGGGTGGAATGGGCGTTGCGCAAGGCGGCACTCTGGACCGAGGTAAAAGACAAGCTGAACCAGAGCGGCTCCAGCCTGTCCGGTGGGCAGCAGCAGCGTCTGTGCATTGCACGCGGCATTGCGATCAAGCCGGAGGTCCTGCTGCTCGACGAGCCATGCTCGGCACTTGACCCGATCTCAACAGCCAAGGTTGAGGAACTGATCGCCGAGCTTAAGAACGAGTACACCGTGGTGATCGTGACGCACAACATGCAGCAGGCCGCCCGTTGCAGCGACTACACAGCCTATATGTACCTGGGCGACCTGGTGGAATTTGGCGCGACTGAAGACCTGTTTTTCAAGCCAAAACGCAAAGAGACGGAAGATTACATTACTGGCCGGTTCGGCTAGCGCAGCAACTCATGAAGCTACTGCGCGACGCCATACCGCATTTGCGGTGCTCTGCGTACCTTAAGTACGCATCCGCTCCTCAATGCGGCCTGACGCCGCTCGCTACGCTTCCTGAGTCACTGCGGTCTTGTCAAAATACGAAAGAAGAATATGTCCGATAAACATTTATCTACCCAGTTTGACAGCGAACTCAATGGCGTGTCTTCACGCGTGATGGAACTCGGCGGGCTGGTTGAGTCCCAGATCCGCCTGGCCATTTACGCGCTGTCGCAGTTCAGTTCCGAAAGCGCCAACCAGGTGATTGAAACCGAAGCGCGTGTCAATGCCATGGAAATCGACATTGACCGCGAACTGTCCTCCATCATTGCACGCCGCCAGCCTACCGCCCGCGACTTGCGCCTGTTGATCGCGATCTCAAAAACCACGGCCAACCTTGAGCGCGCAGGCGACGAAGCCGAAAAGATCGCGCGCATGGTCAAGTCCATCATCGAAAGCGGTTCTGCCCGCTCGCTGCCGTCTTCAGACCTGCGTGTTGCCGCCGAGCTTGCCAGCGGACTGCTGCGCAAGGCGCTGGACGCGTTTGCCCGGCTGGATACGGCGGGGGCGGTTTCCATCCTCAAGGAGGACGACCAGATCGACCAGGAGTTCGACGGTTTTGTGCGAAAGCTCATCACTTACATGATGGAAGACCCGCGCACCATCTCGGCCAGCCTGGACCTGCTGTTTGTGGCAAAAGCCATAGAGCGCGTGGGCGACCACGCCAAGAACATCGCTGAATTCATCATCTATGTGGTCAAGGGTGCGGATGTCCGTCATACGCCCATGGACCAAATCGAGTCTGCTGTAAAGTAATTGGTGAATGAAACACTTGCCACGCGTTTTGATTGTTGAAGACGAGCCGGCCATCGCCGAGCTCATCGCTGTTAACCTGCGGCACGGCGGGTTTGACCCGGTGGTGGCGCAGGACAGCGTCACGGCGCAGCGCGAGCTGGATGCCGTCCTGCCGGATGTGATTCTGCTCGACTGGATGCTGCCGGGGCAAAGCGGTATTGCCCTGGCCCGCCACTGGCGCAAGCAGGCTCGTACCAGGAGCACGCCCATCCTGATGCTGACGGCCCGGGGCGACGAGCCAGACAAGGTTGCCGGCCTGGATGCCGGGGCGGACGATTACATCACCAAGCCGTTTTCCACACAGGAGCTGCTGGCACGCATTCGCGCGGTACTGCGCAGGCGCGCGCCGGAGTCGGTCAATGACAGCGTGACCGTCGGCAGCCTTGTGCTGGACGCGGCAACACACCGCATTTCCTACCAGGGGCAGGAACTGAAACTGGGCCCCACGGAGTTCAAGCTGCTGCATTACCTGATGAAGCATGCCGAGCGTGTGCATAGCCGCAGCGCCTTGCTGGACAAGGTATGGGGTGACCACGTGTTCATTGAAGAGCGTACCGTGGATGTGCACGTCAAGCGCCTCAGGGAGGCGCTGGGTGCTGCGGGGACCATGGTTGAAACCGTTCGCGGGGCGGGCTACCGGCTGACGGCGGTGGTTGCCGTTGCTGCTGGCGCCGCAAACCAGGCAACTGCTCCGGCACAATCCGGAACATGATCAATCGTTGGCTGGTTTTCGCCGCCTGCATGCTTGCTGGCGGCGGTCTTGGCTTTTGGACTGCTTCGAAAGAGGGGGCGATCGCCGGCCTGGTTCTGGCGTCCCTGGTCTGGTTGCTTCTTGACAGCCTCCATGCTGCCCGGCTCCTTAAATGGTTGCGCGCGGAGCAGAGTAACGAGACGCCGGCCGCTATGGCCGGCCAGATGCCCGTCATGCCCGGCATCTGGGGTGAAACTGCTGACAGGACGCGCAGGCTTCTCAAAAACCGCGACCAGCACCTGCTGGAAAGCCAGGCCCGCCTTGACGAGTTCCTGTCGGCCATCCAGGCATCCCCCAGCGGCGTGGTGTTGCTCGATGCCCAGGGGCGCATCGAGTGGTGCAACCAGATGGCGACGCAGCATTTCGGGTTTGATGCCCAGCGCGACGTGATGCAGCACATTGCCAACCTGGTGCGAGAGCCGGCCTTCAGCGCCTACATGGCGCTGGGTGACTTTTCGCATGACGTGGTGATCCCGGGCAGCGCCAGCACACCGGCGCGGCCGGTCAAGCTGTCGGTCCATGTGCACTCGTACGGGAAAAACCGCAAATTGCTGCTGTCGCGCGACATCACGGCGGTTGAACTGGCCGAAGCCATGCGCCGCGATTTTGTGGCCAATGTATCGCATGAAATCCGCACACCGCTGACGGTGTTGTCCGGCTTTATCGAAACCCTGCAAACCTTGCCGCTGAAAGAGCCCGAACGTGCGCGTTACCTGGCGCTGATGGCGCAGCAGTCGCTGCGCATGCAGACGCTGGTGAATGATTTGCTGACGCTGTCGCGGCTTGAGGGCAGCCCGTTTCCGGGCGTCAATGACTGGATGACTACAAGCGCCTTGCTGGTGCAGTGTGAGCAGGAGGCGCGGGCCCTGTCCCCGCTGATTGCCCCGCACGGCCATCAACTGACGTTTGATGCTGGCCCGGCTTGCGAAATCGCGGGCGTGCAAACCGAGCTTTACAGTGCCATGTCCAACCTCGTGACCAACGCCGTGCGTTATACACCGGAGGGCGGCACGGTCCAGGTGAGCTGGACGCTGCTGGATGACGGACGCGGCGAGTTCAGGGTCAAGGACAGCGGGCCGGGCATTGCGCCTGAACATCTGCCGCGCCTGACCGAGCGCTTTTACCGTATCGACCGCAGCCGTTCCCGCGAGACCGGTGGAACCGGCCTGGGCCTGGCCATCGTGAAACATGTGCTCCAGCGGCACGGTGCGGAGCTGCATATCGAGAGCCAGCCAGGTCAGGGCTCTTCGTTCTCCATTATTTTTCCGGCGGCGCGTGTTCGCCGGATTCAGGCGGCCTGACTTCCTTCCGGATTTTTTGGCAGGCTGCGGTGCACTGCGTACCACAGCAATCCCGCCAGGCAGGCGGCCACCAGGCTGAGCGCGATGGTGCTCGCCGTCCAGAAGCTGCCGGCTGACTGCGTGGCGAGGGTGCCCGCCAGGCCGACATAGGCCATCTGGTAACCGCCGTAAAGACCCAGTCCCCAGAGCAGTACGCCATAAAGTGCCAGCGGTGCAATCGTGATGCGGTAGCAGCGCAGCAGAAATGCGCACAGGGCCTGGGTGGCATCAGCCACGTGATAAAACGCCACCCATACCAGCAGCGAAGATGCCAGGGCAACGATTTCGGGGTTGGCTGAGTACCAGCCGGCCAGTAGCCTTCCTGCTATTGAAACAATAGCTGCCAGCGCAATCGCCACAAGGACTGTGATCTTTGTACCCAATAAAACAGCGCGTTTTGCATACTCCGGTTTGCCGGCGCCCAGCCAGAACGAGACACGTGCGCTGCAGGCTATGGCCATGGACAGCGGCATCATGTACAGCACCGCCGCCACACTGGCCGCGATCTGATGGCTGGCCGAGGCGACGGTGCCCAGCCGGGCGATGAACAGGGCCATCAGGGTAAAGGACGTGACTTCCACGAGGTAGGCCAGGCCGCCGGGAATGCCCAGCCTGGCAAAATTGCCGATTTGCCGCCAGTCCGGCCGCTCCATGGCGCGCCAGACGCGAAAAGGCTTGTACAGGGTTTGTGTGCGCAGCATCACGATGGCCAGTGCCAGCAGCAGGTAGTTGACCACCAACGTGGCCCAGGCGCAGCCGACGGCGCCCATGGGTTCCACGCCGCCGCCGCCCGCCACCAGCCAGATCGACAGCGGGATCTTTACCGCCAGCGCGCCCACCTGCAGCCAGGTGACGAGCAGCGGCCGGCCCAGTGACTGGTTGAAGGTGCTGTAGACGCGGAACAGCAGGGAAGGCGCGAAGGCAAAGGCCAGCACGGCCAGGTAGCGCTGCACCTCATCGCGCATGAGCTCGGGGACTTGCGCCCAGCGCAGCAGGGCGCCGGGAAACAGCATGGGAAGCATGCCGGCCACAGTGATAAAACCGCATAGATAAAGGCTTTGCCGCAGTGATTGCCCGACCGCCTCATGCCTGCGGGCACCCAGCATCTCGGCCCAGATCGGCAGCAGGGCCTGCACGATGCCGATCAGGCCAACATAAACACTGACATAGAGTGCCGAGCCCACCGACAGGGCAGCCAGGGCTGCATCGCTGTAGCGGCCCGCAATGACGGTATCGGCGACACCGAAGGCCATCACGGCCAACTGGCCGACCAGCACGGTGCCGGCATGCTGGCTGATGACTTTAAGTTCGCTCACGGGCGGTGGCGCGTGCTGGCAGGCCTGGAGGTTCCTGTTGCCTTGGCCGGGGTGCCTGCCGCCGGTTGACCGGCTACGCTGACCCGCTTGAACAGCAACACGTTTTCATTTCTGTCCGTGGGCCTGCGTATGGTGGCCTGGAAAGCCCAGTCGGGCAGGGAGACGGTGTCGCCGAGGCCGGGCTGGGCGTCCGCGTCCACGATCAGGTAAGGACATACCGCTTGCGAGCTCGCCTCGCGCAGCTCGAGGTGGCCGTGGTACTGCAGGGCCGCAGCTTGCGCGCTTCCTATGCCGTGGATTTCGACGCAGGCGTCTTTGTCCACCATGCGGGCAATCTGGCGTGAGATGGGCGCATAGCTGCGTGCATAGTCAAGCAGGGGCAGCCAGAGTGTCATCAGGAGCAGCCAGCAGAGTGTTGCACCGCCAGCGGGCAGGACCAGTGATTTCCAGATGGCTGCCCGGTGTGCGCCGGCACGCCACTTCACCAGCCAGGCCCACGCCAGTGTGGCGCAGGCGGCGGCCAGGAATGCAAACCACGAAAAGCTGGGTTCAAAGCCGGGTGCGAGTCTGGCCACATTGGCAGCCGGTTGCTTGGGCACGCCGGTTTGCATCGCAATCCAGACGACCCAGATGATGAGGCCGCAACCCGTGAAAAAGAGCAGGGTGAACCAGTCGATCAGCGATGCCACGCTGCGCTTGAAGGTGGGCAGGGCGAATGCCGCCAGCGCGGCCATCGCGGGCAGGCCGAGCAGCAGGCTGCGGTCGGCGGCTGGCGTGGTCAGTGTCGCGCCAACGGCCGTTGCCGCAAACCACAGCGGCAAGGCGACGTGGCGGCTTGCCAGCTGCCTGCGCCAGCGCCACAGCGTCCAAAGGGCCAGCGGCCATGCCGGCCAGGTAAACCACAGCAGCAGGCGCCCCAGCTTGCGCCAGTCTGTCCAGGCCGACTGCTCGCCGGTTCCGGGCAGGTGAATGCGCCACTGCCACAAGCCCAGTTCGTAAGCCAGTCCGCTGACAAAAAGGGTGATGCCGGCAATCAGCAATACCCACTGCCAGGACCTCCGTTTGCTGCCTGCATCAAGCTGGCCTGAGCCCGCGCTGCTGCCCCAGCGCATGTGGGTCCACTCCACGAATGTTCCGCCCAGTCCGAGCAAGAGCGCCACTGTAGGGGCGCCGCTCAGGGCAAGCCCGGCCAGACCAACAAACAGGCCCAGGGACGGGCCGAAAACCTTGGTTGCGCGGCGGTAGGGGCTGGCCGCCATGGCGTAAAACACCAGCGCGGTAAAACCCAGCTGCGCCAGTGCCGGCGTGGTTTCATGGGACAGCTGAGCCAGCCCCAGGCAGGCAATCAGCGCCAGCACGCCGGCATCGGCCATGGCCCGTGCATAGTCCACGGGACTGGCTTCACCGCCGAAGGCAAAGGCGACGGGCTGGGCTTGCGGGCTGCGGGCCAGGTAATAAACGGCGTACCAGGTTGCCAGCAGCGTAAGCACCAGCAGCAGGCCGAAAGGAATACGCACGGCAAAAGCCGGGTCCAGGGAGGGCAGGCACTTGATGGCAATGGCGCCCAGCCAGTAAGGTGCCAGTGCATCAAACCCGTTGGCCTGGCCTAGCAATTGGGGTGCGAGCCAGTTGCCCGGATTGGAGGCCAGCTCGCGTATGACACCGAACGTGGCGATATCTTCATTCTTCCAGGGGGAGCGCCCGAAAAAACCGGGCAGCACGTAGGCCAGGCAAAACAGCAGCAGAGCCAGCCGCGGAAGGCGGCGGACGGCAGACTGGGCAATGATGGCTGGAGAAGGCTTGTTCAAAACGGCGTGATGATCAGAAAAAGCGGTAACAGCAGTCGTGTGGCGTGAACGTGGCGCTGGCTTTTACGCTACAGCGATACGTGATCGCTGTTTTAGCCGAAAAAAAAGCAGCCTGAAATTCAGGCTGCTTTTTTGCAAACAGGCGAAATGGTATTCGCAGTTTACTCGGCAGCTGCTGGAGCGGCCTCTTTGGCTGCGGTCTTGCCGAAGCGGTTGCGGAATTTCTCAACGCGACCACCCATGTTGTCCACGGATTTTTGTGTGCCGGTGTAGAAGGGGTGCGATTCGCTGGACGTATCGAGCTTGTACAGTGGCAATTCGCGACCGTCTTCCATTTTCACCATTTCTTTGGTGTTCACGCAGGAGCGGGTCACAAACTTGAAGCCGTTGGACAAGTCCAGAAAACAGACTTCGCGGTAGTTGGGGTGAATGCCTTCTTTCATGATCTTTCCTTTTTCGTTGCGGTAGCCACACAAGCCAGTCCTGGGCACTTTCCGCTAAGCCCGCCATTATGGCATGAAATCAACTACTTAGCGTGATTCGAGGCCGAATTTTTCAAGCCGGGGCCGCGGAACCGGCTTAGCCGGGCTGCAGGCGCAGCGGCCCCCTCGGGGGCAGGGCGCTACACGAAGTGAGCAACCGTGGGGGCCAATCAGCCGCCCCGACGCATCATGTCGAAGAACTCGTGGTTGTTCTTGGTTGCCTTCATGTTCTTGAGCATCAGCTCCATGGACTCGATTTCGTCCATGTTGTACATGAATTGACGCAAGATACGCGATTTTTGCAGGATTTCCGGGGCCAGCAGCAGTTCTTCCTTGCGGGTGCCGCTGCGGTTCAGGTGGATTGCCGGGAACACGCGTTTTTCGTAAAGGCGGCGGTCTAGGTGGATTTCGCAGTTGCCGGTGCCCTTGAATTCTTCAAAGATCACCTCATCCATGCGGCTGCCGGTATCGACCAGCGCGGTGCCGATGATGGTCAGGCTGCCGCCTTCCTCGATCTTGCGGGCTGCACCGAAGAAACGCTTGGGGCGCTGCAGGGCGTTGGCATCGACACCGCCGGTCAACACTTTGCCCGACGAAGGCAGCACATTGTTGTAGGCACGGGCCAGGCGGGTGATGGAGTCCAGCAAAATGACCACGTCCTTGCCGAGTTCGACCAGGCGCTTGGCACGTTCGATCACCATTTCAGCCACATGCACGTGGCGGGCGGCGGGCTCGTCAAAGGTTGACGAGATCACTTCGCCGCGCACGCTGCGCTGCATTTCGGTTACTTCTTCCGGGCGCTCATCGACCAGCAACACCATCATGACCACTTCCGGGTAGTTGGCGGTGATGGCGTGGGCGATATGCTGCATCATCACGGTCTTGCCGGACTTGGGCGGCGCCACCAGCAGGGCGCGCTGGCCTTTGCCTATGGGGGCGATGATGTCGATGATGCGGCTGGTCAGGTTTTCTTCACCCTTGATGTCGCGTTCGAGCTTGAACTGCTCGCGCGGGAACAGCGGCGTCAGGTTCTCGAACATCACCTTGTGCTTGTTGTCTTCCGGTGCGCCGTCATTGACCTTGTCGAGCTTGTTCAGTGCAAAGTAGCGCTCGCCGTCTTTCGGGGTGCGCACTTCGCCTTCGATCATGTCGCCGGTGTGCAGGTTGAAACGGCGGATCTGGCTCGGGCTGATGTAGATGTCGTCGGTAGACGCGGTATAGCTGGAGTCAGGTGCGCGCAAAAAGCCGAAGCCGTCGGGCAACACTTCCAGCACGCCGTCGGCGACTATGGTTTCCCCGGTTTTGGCGCGCTTTTTGATGATGGCAAACATCAGTTCCTGCTTGCGCATGCGGCCGACGTTTTCAATCTCGAGAGCTTCAGCCTGCTTGTGGACTTCAGACACGTGCAGTGCCTTGAGTTCGTTTAAGTGCATGGATTTACCTGCGTAGGGATGACTCCTTGCGGAGCTCATTTATAAAAACGGGGGAGGTTTGAAAGGAAGCCGGACAGAGGAAAGAAGGCTTCACAAACCGGGAACTCGAACCTGCTGGCAATGACCAACTGGCGAATATTTTGGATTATGACAGGAAATGCGGGGGGTTCGTGCGTCCATGTCGATGGACAAGATCTGCGGGGAATCGGCGCCGGAGGTTTTGCGCTTTGGCTTTGCCGTGGATCGGCAGGGTTGCGTCAGGGGCGTCACGCCCCCGACGTACGGGAAATCAAACCAGTTGCTGGTCGATAAATGCGGTGAGTTGCGCCTTGCTCATGGCGCCGACTTTGGTGGCGGCAAGCTGGCCGTCCTTGAAGAGCATCAGGGTAGGGATGCCGCGGATGCCGAACTTGGCGGGGATGTCGCGGTTTTCATCGACATTCATCTTGGCGATCTGCAGCTTGCCTTCATAGCCGGTGGCAACTTCGTCCAGGATGGGGGCAATCATTTTGCAGGGGCCGCACCATTCGGCCCAGTAGTCCACCAGCACGGGCTGGGCCGACTTCAGTACATCGGCTTCAAATGTTGCATCAGTGGTATGTTTGATCAGTTCGCTGGCCATGACGGCTCCTTTTTGGAAGGGGTTGCAAGATACGGCTAAAGTTCTGGGCATTGTGTCAGAAACCAAGTCCCCCCGTCGGCTATACCAGTGCTTCCGTTAACTATGACCCTGATAGCCAACACCGATAAAACCCCCATTTCAAGTGCAGTGCAGGCATTTCACCCTGGTGATGAATGCTGGGCGCAGGTCATGGCGCAACTGGCTGCGGTGTTGCGCGACCGAGGTGTCCACCCTTCGCTGGCGGTGGTGCTGGTGCCCTATGCGCAGCTGATGCAGCAGGCGAAACTTGCCTGGTCCGCCCATGCTGCGCGTGCCGGCGCCATGGCTGCTTTTGTTCCGCGTTTTGAAACCACCATGAACTGGGCGACCAGTCTCGGGGCGGGCGAGGGCGGGTTTGCGCCGTCGGCCGATGACATCCGGCTTGATGCTGCGATCGACGTGCTGACTGCTGCGGCCTTGCTGGAACGTGCAGGCTTGGGAGCCCAGCAAGGTACGCTGGCCGGGCGCCTGGTGGAGTCGGCATGGTCGCTCGCCCGCGTGGCTTCGGCGCAGGCACCTGAGCAGCGCCTGGCCTGGGGCGCGCGGCTGGCGGCCCAGCTTGGGGTCGGCATGGAGTCGCCGGCGCTGGCGCTTGAACTGGCCGTGGCCCGCATAGCGCTGGTCTGGGCGTCGACATCGGCGTATCCCTCTGACGTGCTGTTCACCGCGCCGGCAGACCTGCTGGTGGTGCTGGAGGGTTTCCAGTCCGAGCCGTTGGCGGGAGCGCTTAAAACCCGTTTTGGTGAGCGGGCGGTTTCGCTGCGGATGGATGCCCCCGCGCTTCCCGGCGCGCTGTCGCTGCATGCCGCACAGGACGCCGAGGACGAAGCCCATCGCGCCGCCGCCTGTGTGATGGCGCAACTGGCGCAGGGGCGCAAGCCGGTGGCACTGATTGCGCAGGACCGCGTGCTGACGCGTCGCATCCGCGCCATGCTGGCCGAGCGCGGTGTGGCCCTGCGTGATGAAACCGGCTGGAAGTTGTCCACCACGCGCGCTGCCGCCACCTTGATGAGCCTGCTGCGCGCACTGCCCTGGGATGCGTCTGCCGATGCCGTGCTCGACTGGCTTAAAAACGCGCCGGCGTTTGAGGCTGAAAACGTGACCCGGCTGGAAATCGAGTTGCGAAAGATCGGCGTGCGCTTCTGGCGCGCCTTGCCGGCGGAGTCTCCGGGCATCCAGCCCGTGGCAGCGCTGGTGCAGCCCCTGCGTGAGGGCTTGCAGAAACCCCGGCCGCTGCCCAACTGGCTGCGTGACCTGCGGGCGGCCCTGCAGGCAGCGGGTCAGTGGCACCCCATGGCGGCAGATGCTGCCGGTGCTGCGGTGTGTGAGGCGCTGCGCCTGGATGAGGGCAGCGAGCTGGTGTTGCCGGCCGTGCGCATGAGCCTGCCGGACTTCACGGCCTGGATCAACCAGACGCTCGAGGCCGTGAGTTTTTCGCCTGTGCATCCGGCCCAGGCGCAGGTGGTGATTTTGCCGCTCAGCCAATTGTTGGGCCGGCCCATGCAGGCGGTGGTCTTGCCCGGCTGTGATGAGGTCCGCCTTGCTGTCTCGCCAGAACCACCGGGCATGTGGACGCCGGCACAGCGTGAGCTGTTGGGCCTGCCTTCACGTGAGGAACTGAGCGCAGCGCAGCGCTCAGCCTGGCAATACGCGTTGCACATGCCGCATATCGATGTGCTCTGGCGCACCAGCGAGGCCGGCGAAAGGCTGATGCCCAGCGGTTTTGTGCAGGAGATACTGCTTCGGCATGCCAACGCGGGCGTTGGGGCGGGTGCTGAACATTCAGCGCCCGATCCGCGTGTCCAACGTGAGCTGGCTCTTCTTCCCACCCGGCACCCGATGCCGACCGGCGAGGCCTTGCCCGTTACCCGTCTCTCGGCCAGCGCCTATGAGGACCTGCGGCGTTGCCCTTACCGGTTTTTTGCACTGCGCCAGCTCAAGTTGCAGGAGTCCGACGAACTGGAAAGCGAACTGGGCAAGCGCGACTTCGGCAACTGGTTGCATACGCTGTTGAATCACTTCCATGAAGCATTGAAAAAAGCCCCCGCGCTTGTCGCTTCGCGTACTACGCTGCCCCCCGAGGGGGCGGATTCGCCTTGGGGCGGCCCGGCGGCGAATCATGCCTCAGCCACCGATATACCTGCACGGTTAGCTATGATTAATATAGCGGCCGAACAGGCCGCAACTGAACTTGGCCTGACCGACAGCGAGTTTTTACCGTTTGCCGCGATCTGGCCGCGTGTGCGTGACGGCTACCTGGAATGGCTGACAGCGCATGAAGCCACAGGGGCGCAGTTTGTCGAAGGTGAGGTCTGGAAGGACATGCCGTTGGGCGACATCTCTCTGATCGGCAAGATAGACCGCATAGACCAGATGCCGGACGGCAGCCGCATCGTGATGGACTACAAAACCGAGGCGAGCGGCACCACCAGGGAGCGCATCAAGGACGGCCAGGAAGACACACAGCTGGCTTTTTACGCCGCATTGCTGGCCGACGACACCCTGGCTGCGGCCTATATCAACCTGGGCGAAAAAGAGCCAACCCGGACTTATGAACAAAGCGATATCGTGCACCTGCGTGATGAACTGATAGGCGGCATCCTGAATGACATGTCCCGTATCGCCAAGGCCGCACCGTTGCCCGCGCTCGGGGAAGGCAAAGCCTGCGAATACTGTTCAGCTCGCGGGCTGTGCCGGAAAGATTTTTGGAATGAATAAAGCCCCCACGCTTGTCACTTCGTGTACTTCGCTGCCTACCGAGGGGGCTGTGCTTGCTTGGGGCGGCCCTGCGCGGCGCACCTTATGAACGCCGCCTACGAACACAACGGCCAACCGGTTTCCGCCGAGGCGTTTTACGCCATCGCCTGCGACCCGCGCCGCAGCGTGGCGGTGGAGGCCTGTGCCGGTGCCGGAAAAACCTGGATGCTGGTTTCGCGCATGCTGCGGGCGCTGCTCGAAGTTGACGGCAAGCAGGTGCAAGTCCAGCCGCATGAAATCCTGGCGATTACCTTCACCAAAAAAGCCGCGGGCGAGATGCGCGAACGGCTTTATGAGTGGCTTGAAGCCTTCGCCCACGCCGACGACGAAACCCTGCGCCAGGAACTGGTCATGCGCGGTGTTTTAAGCCAAAAGGGCCCGCAGTCACCGCCACAGCTGCGCGAGCAGCTATCAAATTTATACCAGCGGGTGCTGGCCGGCGGCCGCCCCGTGCAGATTCGCACTTTCCACAGCTGGTTTGCCGCCTTGCTGCGCAGCGCGCCCATGGCGACCCTGCAGCAACTGGGCCTGCCGGTGAATTACGAACTGCTGGAAGACGACGGTCCGGCCAAGGCGCTGGTCTGGCGGCGCTTTTATGCTGCGCTGGCAGCTGATCCTGCGCTCAAGACTGATTTTGAAACCGTGGTGCTGGCCCATGGCCGTTTCCAGGCCGACAAGGCCTTGCACGGCGCTCTGGACAAACGTACGGAATTTGCGCTGGCGGATGCAGATGGCGTGGTGGATGTATCTGTGCAGCATTTCAGCCTGCAGTTTGTCGAATTTGCCGGCTTGGGCCATCCCGACGAGGTATTGCTCGCCCATCCAGCCAGCCGGCAGTTGCTGGTGGCTGCGGCGGGCGCCCTCGGCAGGGCGTCGGCGCCCACGTTTTCCGCCAAGGGCGTGGAACTGGAGAGGGCGCTGACAGGCGGCGATATGGCCGGCGTGCTGGCCGCGCTGCTGACTGAAAAAGGCACGCCGCGCAAGTTCGGCGAAAAAATCGTTGGCATTGCCACCGTGCGAGAGGCGCAGGATCTGGCGCTGCGCATTGCCGAGGCCAGAAACCAGCACGAAGCCTGGGATTACCAGCAGCGCATGGCGCGGCTGGCGCGGGTGCTGCTCGCCGAGTTCACGGCGCTCAAGCGTGAGCGCGGCTGGGTGGACATGAACGATGTCGAGCGCGCCGCGCAGATCATGCTGGGTGACCCGGTGTTGTCCGGCTGGGTGCAGGAGCGGCTGGATGCGCGCATACGCCATTTGATGATTGACGAGTTCCAGGACACCAACCCGTTGCAGTGGCAGGCGCTGTCCTCGTGGCTGGGCGCCTATTCGGGAAGCGGGGGCGGCGCCGGCCAGGCGCCCAGCGTGTTTATCGTCGGCGACCCGAAACAAAGCATTTACCGCTTCCGCCGGGCAGAGCCGCAGGTGTTTGTGGCCGCGCAGGCCTTTGTCCGCGACGGGCTGGGCGGCGATCTGCTGGCCTGCGATCACACGCGGCGCAACAGCGCGGCAGTGATCACAACCGTCAACGCCGTGATGGGCCTGGCGCGCGAGAACGACGGGTATGAAGGTTTTCGCGAGCACACCAGCGCGTCAGAAGCGCCGGGCAGTGTGATCCGCCTGCCGCCTGTTCCACGCGACACCGCAAGCGAGGATTCGGCCAGGGAAGCCGGCTGGCGCGACAGCCTGAGTACACCGCGTGAGCTGCCTGAAGAAACCTTGCGCACGCTGGAAGCTCGTCAGGCGGCCGCGTGGATAGCGGATCGGCTCGCCGACGGTTTGAAACCATCCAATGTCATGGTGCTTTCCCGCAAGCGCGCAGGCCTGCTGCCCTTGCAGGATGAGTTGCGCGCGCTGCATATACCGGCGCAGGTGGGCGAAAAAACCGAACTGATTGACTGCTGCGAAGTGCTGGATATCGTCGCCTTGCTGGATGCTCTGGTGTCGCCGCAGCACGACCTGTCATTGGCCCGGGCCTTGCGCTCGCCGCTGTTTGGCGCGGGTGACGATGCGCTGGTGCAGATCGCCCTTGCCAAAGGCGAGTCGAAGTTTTCGTGGTTTGATGTGCTACAAAAATCAGAGCTGGCTGCGCCCGTGTTTGTGGGGCTGGCGGCCAAATTGATCAAGTACAAGGGCTGGGTTGACAGCCTGCCGCCGCACGATGCGCTGCAGGCGATTTACCACGATGGCGATGTGCTGGCGAGGTTTGCAGCCGCTGCGCCAACGGCCAGCCGCGGCACGGTGCTCGCCAACCTGCGTGCCCTGCTGGGCGTGGCGCTGCAGCTGGATGGCGGCCGCTATGCCACGCCTTATGCCTTTGTGCGTGCGCTCAAGGCCGGCGGGCTGCAGGCGCCGGCGGCAGTCAATCCCGACGCGGTGCGCCTGCTGACGATTCATGGCGCCAAGGGGCTGGAAGCCGAGGCCGTGCTGCTGCTGGACACCGACACGGTGGAGCGCAATGCCGACAGCATGAGCGTGCTGGTGGATTGGCCTGGCGAGGCGGCCACGCCGCAAAAATTTGTGTTCCTGGTCAGCGAAAGCCGGCCGCCTGCGTGTGTCAGGGAAGCCTTGGCAACAGAGCAGGCCGCTCGCCAGCGCGAAGAACTCAACGCCCTGTACGTGGCTTTGACCCGTGCACGCGGCACGCTGGTGGTGTCGTCGATTGAGCCGCACCGTGAAACCACACACAGCTGGTGGCAGCGCCTGCATTCGCTGGCTGCCGAATCGCCAGCGCCTGCTGCGGGCCATATGCCTGTCAGCGATATGGCTGATCCACAGTTGTTTGAGTTGCCTGAACTTCCCGAGCTGCCGGTAGCGGCCAGGCTGGTTATGACTGTTACTGATACGCGGCCTCCCGTTGCGGACGATACGCCCGCTGCCCGCCTGGGCAAGGCCATGCACAGGCTAATGGAATGGGATGCTGCCTCATGGACAGCTGAGCGGCAGGCCGCAGCCACCGCGAACGTGGCCCGCGAGTTTGGCCTCCGCCCCACGCAGGTCGCCGAAGCCCTGGCCATGGCCCGCCGTATCCGCAATGGCGAAGCTGCATGGGCCTGGGACGAAAAGGTGGTCGGCTGGCAGGGCAATGAGGTCGAACTGGTCCATGCCGGACAGACCCTCAGGCTGGACAGGCTGGTGCAGCGCAAGGATGCCGGTCATGCGGGCCACTGGTGGGTGCTGGATTACAAGTCGGCCAGCGAGCCGTTGCGCCAGCCCGGTCTGGTGGCGCAGTTGCAGGCCTACAGGGCGGCGCTGCGGGCGATTTACCCGGGTGAAGCGGTTAAGGCCGCCTTCCTTACGGCGGCGGGCGCGCTGGTAGAGGTGGACTGAACGGCGCAGGAGGTGGCTGGCCTGTGATAATCGGGCTTGCCCGCAAATCGGCTTGAGGTCTGTACATTCCGCAGATTTCAGGCCTTTTTGCATTCCGGCCCCCGTGTGACGGGTGCAGCCAGCTATCAAAAACAGAGCAAAATGGCTTTTCAGCCAGCTTGCGCAGACGGAACCTCCCTTGATCAACGCCCCGACTTCATCGCAACCTTTTCGTATTGCCGTTATCGGCGGTGGGCCGGCGGGCCTGATGGCGGCCGAGGTGCTGGCCGGTGCGGGCAGCGCCGTCACGGTGCAGGTTTATGACGCCATGCCTTCGGTGGGGCGCAAGTTTTTGCTGGCAGGCAAGGGCGGCCTCAACCTGACACATTCCGAGGATTTTGAGCCATTTATGGGCCGCTACGGCGAGCGCCGGGCCAATCTCGAACCGTTGCTGGCAAGTTTTGGTGCGCCCCAATTGCGCGCCTGGGCTGAAGCGCTGGGTGTGGAAACCTTTGTCGGCAGCTCGGGCCGGGTGTTTCCCAAGGACATGAAAGCCGCACCATTGCTGCGTGCCTGGCTGCAGCGTTTGCGCAATGCCGGCGTGAAGTTTTTCATGCGGCATCGCTGGCTGGGTTGGGCTGATGATGGCGCGCTGAAGTTTTCAACCCCGGCCGGCGAACTGCTGGTGCAGGCCGATGCCGTGGTGCTGGCCCTGGGTGGTGGCAGCTGGGCACGCCTGGGTTCGGACGGCGCCTGGGTGCCGTTGCTGGCGGCGCGTGGTGTGCCGATGGCACCGCTTCAGCCGTCCAACTGCGGGTTTGACGTGGCCGCAAGCCGCCCGACTGAAAGTGCGGCGGCGCCGCTGGAAACCCGCCGCGAGTTTTTAAAGGAGCTGGTGGGCAAGGGCGAAGCCGGCGTTGGCTGGACAGAGCACTTCAAAAGCCGTTTTGCGGGCCAGCCCTTTAAATCTGTCGCCATCAGCTTCAGCGACTCGCAGGGGCGCAGCTTCAGCCGCAAGGGCGAGTTTGTCGCCACCGCCACCGGCGTCGAGGGCAGCCTGGTGTACGCCGCTTCCAGCCTGCTGCGCGATGAAATCAACGCCAAAGGCCAGGCGACGTTCCTGCTGGATCTGCTTCCCGGCAAATCAGCCGAGCAGGTGCTGGTCGAGGTACGCCATCCGCGCGGCTCGCGTTCATTGTCCAGCCATCTCAAGAGCCGCCTGAGCCTGGACGGCATCAAGGCGGCCATGCTGCATGAACTGCTTGACAGGGATGCCATCAACGACCCGGTCAGGCTGGCCCATGCCATCAAGGCACTTCCGGTCACGCTGGTTGCCGCCCGGCCCCTTGATGAGGCCATCAGCAGCGCAGGGGGCGTGAAGTTTGAGGCCATGGATGCCGGCCTGCAGCTTAAAACCCTGCAGGGCCTGGCCTGCCCGGTGTTCTGCGCCGGGGAAATGCTTGACTGGGAGGCGCCTACGGGCGGTTATCTGCTCACGGCCTGCCTGGCCAGCGGGCGTGCAGCCGGGCAGGGTGTTTTGGGCTATTTCCGTCTGTAGCCGCCGGATGGCGGGCGCAGGCAGCTATTGATTCAGTAGCGCCGTGAAGCTGCCCTGATGTCCCGTCGATGCACTGCTCCGGATTAACCCCTGCAAAGCGTACGGCCTGTCTTTTCGGCACTCCCTGCCCGCATACAATCACGGGCTATGTTCTTTGGTTACAGAAGAGCAATGTCATTTTTGACCCGAAGTTAACAAAATTTTTGTGGAGTTTGCCGTGTTCATTTCTTCTGCTTTTGCCCAAACCGCTCCCGCTGCTGCCGCAGGTGGCAGCGACATGATGTCGTCGCTCACCGGCATGCTGCCGCTGGTGCTGATGTTTGTGGTGCTGTATTTCGTCATGATCCGCCCGCAGATGAAAAAACAAAAAGAGCACCGCGCCATGATTGACGCGCTCGCCAAGGGCGACGAAGTGGCAACCGCAGGCGGCCTGCTCGGCAAGGTCACCAAGATGAGCGATGCTTACCTGACGCTGGAAATTGCGTCCGGCGTTGAAGTGCAGCTGCAGCGCAGCGCGATTGTCCAGGTGTTGCCCAAGGGCGCCATCAGCAGCTCCAAATAAGCGGTACTGCCAGATCACCGGTCCAGATGCGTCCAGCCATCGGGGCCGGTCCATCCGGCTTGCCGTCCTGAAGGCCGTATCGTATTGACGCCTTTTAGTCTTGCCGCCCATTAGTTCACCAGGAACAGCATTCCCATGAATCGTTATCCGGTCTGGAAGTACGTCATCATCGCGGTCGCGCTGCTGATCGCCATCGTGTACACCTTGCCCAACTTTTTCGGCGAAGCGCCGGCGGTGCAGGTGTCCAGCGGCAAGTCAATCGTCAAGATAGACAGCACCACCGTCACCCGCGTGGAGCAGGCGCTCAAGGACGCCGGCATTGCAGCGGATGCAGTGGCCTTTGACGGCAACTCCGTCAAGGCACGTTTTGACGACACGGATACCCAGCTCAAGGCCAGGGATGCGATACAGAAGGCGCTGATCCCGGATCCTTCCGACCCTTCCTACATCGTTGCGCTCAACCTGCTGTCGCGCTCACCTGCCTGGCTGACCTCGCTGCATGCTGCGCCCATGTACCTCGGCCTTGACCTGCGCGGTGGCGTGCATTTCATGCTGCAGGTGGACATGCAGGCGGCGCTGACCAAAAAGGCCGAGTCGCTGGCAGGCGATTTGCGCCTGTCGCTGCGCGAAAAGAACATCCGCCACGCCGGCATCAACCGCAACGGGCAGAGCATTGAAGTCAGGTTTCGCGATACCCAGACCCTGACGGCCACAAAAAACCTGATCCAGGACCAGTTCCCCGACCTGCAAACCACGGATGCACCGGACGGCGTCGAGTACAAGATGGTGGCGACCATCAAGCCCGAAGCGGCGCGCCGCATCCAGGACCAGGCCCTCAAGCAGAACATGGTCACCCTGCACAACCGGATCAATGAGCTGGGCGTGGCCGAGCCGGTGATCCAGCAACAGGGCCTTGACCGCATCGTGGTGCAACTGCCGGGTGTGCAGGACACCGCCAAGGCCAAGGACATCCTGGGCCGCACGGCAACGCTCGAAATGCGCCTGGTTGACGAGAGCAGCGAAGGCCGCGCGGCAGAGAACAACACGGGCCCCGTGCCTTTTGGTTCGGAACGCTTCCTGGAACGCGATGGCCGTCCTGTGATCGTCAAAAAGCAGGTGATCATCACCGGCGAAAACCTGACCGATGCACAGCCTGGCTTTGACTCCCAGAACCAGCAACCCAAGGTGGACCTGACGGTGGACGCCAAAGGCGGCCGCATCATGCGCGATACCAGCCGTGAAAACCTCAAGAAACGCATGGCCATCCTGCTGTTTGAAAAGGGCAAGGGCGAAGTCCTGACGGCACCCGTCATCCAGGGCGAACTCGGCAACCGTTTCCAGATCTCGGGCACCATGAGCGTTTCCGAGGCGAACGACCTCGCATTGTTGCTGCGTGCGGGCTCACTGGCCGCGCCCATGGAAATCATCGAGGAGCGCACCATAGGCCCAACCCTTGGCGCTGACAATATTTCCAAGGGCTTCCACAGTGTGGCCTGGGGTTTTGTCGTGATCGTGGCCTTCATGGGCGCGTACTACATGCTGTTCGGCCTGTTTTCGGGCATCGCACTGGCCGTGAATCTTTTGCTGCTGGTGGCGGTGCTGTCCATGCTGCAAGCCACCTTGACCCTGCCAGGCATGGCCGCCATGGCCCTGGCACTCGGTATGGCGATTGACTCCAACGTGCTGATCAACGAACGCATACGCGAGGAACTTCGCAGCGGCGCATCGCCGCAGGCGGCGATCCATGCGGGTTACGAACGCGCCTGGGCAACCATCCTGGACTCGAACATCAGTACGCTGATTGCGGGCCTGGCATTGCTGGCCTTCGGCTCGGGGCCGGTGCGCGGTTTTGCCGTGGTGCACTGCATAGGCATCCTGACCAGCATGTTCTCCGCAGTGTTCCTCTCGCGTGGCCTTGTCAACTTCTGGTACGGCCGCCAGAAAAAGCTCAAGTCCGTGTCGATTGGTACGGTCTGGCGTCCGGCACCCGCGAATGGCCTGCCCGAACCGAAAAAATCCGCCTCGGCGAAATGAGACCACAGGAAAGAGCAGGTAAGTAGCCATGGAATTTTTCAAGATCCACAAAGACATCCCGTTCATGCGGCATGCGCTGATTTTTAACGTGATCTCGTTTGTCACGTTTGCGCTGGCGGTGTTTTTCCTGTTTTCGCGGGGCCTGCACCTGTCGGTGGAGTTCACCGGCGGCACGGTCATGGAGGTCAACTACTCCAAGCCGACCGAGGTTGAAAAGATCCGCACCCTGGTGACCGGCTTGGGCTTTGCCGACGTACAGGTGCAGAACTTCGGCACTTCGAGGGACGTCATGATCCGCCTGCCTGCACAAAAGGGCGTGAGCACGGCGCAGCAAAGCGAAAAGGTCATGGGCGCCCTGAAAGCCGCCGACAGCGAAGTGACCCTGAGGCGTACGGAGTTCGTGGGACCGCAGGTCGGGGAGGAGCTGGCCCACGATGGCCTGAAAGCCCTGGGCATGGTGGTGCTGGGCATCATGATCTATCTGGCTTTTCGCTTCGAGTGGAAGTATGCTGTCGCTGCCATCATTGCCAATTTGCATGACGTGATCATCATTCTGGGCTTTTTTGCGTTCTTCCAGTGGGAGTTCTCGCTGTCGGTGCTGGCCGCCGTTCTGGCTGTGCTGGGCTATTCCGTCAATGAATCCGTGGTGATTTTCGACCGTATACGCGAAAACTTCCGGCGTTACCGCAAGATGCAGACGACCGAGATCATCGATCACGCCATCACCTCCACGATCAGCCGGACCATCATCACCCACGGCTCCACCCAGATCATGGTGCTGTCCATGCTGCTGTTCGGCGGCCCGACCCTGTTTTACTTTGCATTGGCGCTGACCATCGGTATCCTGTTTGGTATCTACTCATCCGTGTTCGTGGCGGCTGCTATTGCAATGTGGCTTGGCATCAAGCGGGAAGACCTGGTCAAGGTCAGCGTCAAGAAGGATGAAGATCCAAACGACCCGAATGCCGGTGCCACGGTGTAAGCTGAGCGTTTATTACCCAACTGCCTGTGGCTGCCAATAACAATAAGAATAGTCTTTTAGCCTCGCAGGCACGCGAGCTTTTCACGGAGCATGCCTGCCGGGTCTTGCCCCTGTTGTCCAGGGCACTTGGCGAAAGGCTGCTGGTGCTGGTGGACCAGCCCGGAAGCGCGCCTGAAATGCAGGAGCGCCGGGATGGCTGGCTTGCCTTTCAGGCCGGCGGCACTGCCTGGGTCAATGGCACAGCCAAAGCCTGGAGAAAGGCGCAGGTACAGCCTGCGGTGTCGGCTGCGGCCCGTTCACTGATCGACAGCGGCAAGTTCGAACTGATGGGCGACGAGGTCATGGAGGACAAGATTCTCTCCTCGCGCCTGGCCTTGCGCCTGCTGGACTTTGCAAGCTGGGAGCTCAATGACCTGCGCTTGCGGATTCAAAGCCTTGAAGGTATTGCGGAGTTGCGCAAGGGCGACATCCTGCGTCCCGAGGTGCTGGCCGAAAAGCTGGTGGAACAGTGGACCTCGGCAAACCTCTCACGTGAATTGTGGGTGCTGGTGCAGGACACCATCCAGGGGCGCATGGCTGAGCACCTGCTGGAGGCTTATCACGCGGCCAACGAGTTCCTTGTCCGGCAGGGTGTGATGGCCGAGATCGATTTGCGTCCCCTGGTCAAGCGTACGCCTTCCGCTGTTGTGGCGGGGCAGCCGGGTAGTGCGGCAAGAGCGGCCGATGGCGGAGTTGCCGATACAGGCACAGGGGCCGGGACTGGCAGTGCGACAGGCCCGGGCGGCCACGGTGGTTCGGCCAGGGGCCCGGGCAGTGACCTGGGGACTTTTGGGGGGGGGCGCGCCAGCGAGAGGGCTCGCGCCAGTGGTTTTGGCCGTTCTTCTCATGGGGGACAGGCCGTGAGAGCCGGGGCGGAGTCGTCCATGGGCCATTCCTCGCCGCACGATGAAACCCGCATGCAGACCGCAACCACGCCGCTGGCCAGAGCCCGCATGCGGGCCCAGGGTGTGATGGGTAGCCTGAAACGCCTGCTCACGAACCAGGTCGCCGGGTTTGATGACACGCGGGCCTCGCAGGAATCTCCGCAGCTCGCGCAGGCTTTTGCCGGCATGGCGGCGGCCGAGAGCAGCAATGAACGCACCGTGCTTGCCGGTGTGGGGCCTGACCAGGTTTATGGCCAGGTGCACGTGGAGCAGGCTGCTACCGCCTTGCGCCAGCGAACCAGCAACCTCAAGAAGGCGGCTGCCACGTCGGCCGAAAAAGCGACGATCGAAATCGTTGCCCTGATGTTCCAGAGCATCCTGGCCGAAGACCGCATCCCACCCGCAATACGTGTCTGGTTTGCCCGCCTGCAAATGCCGGTGTTGCGCGTTGCCATTTCCGAGCCTGAGTTTTTCGGCTCGCTGCAGCACCCGGCACGCCGGCTGATTGACCGCATGGGCTCCTGCGTGCTGGGCTTTGATGCGGAGGTATCCGGCGGCGCGATGGAGGCGGAAATCCGGCGTGTTGTCCAGGTGATAGAGCAATACCCTGAAACCGGCCGCCGCGTGTTCCAGCTGGTGTATGACGAATTCCAGAAATTCCTTTCGAAATTCCTGTCCGAGAACGGCAGTGCTGCCCGCGTGGTGAGCGTTGCCCAGCAGGTTGAGCAAAAAGAGACGATGGCCATCCAGTACACCATCGAGATGCGCAACATGCTCAACGACATGCCGGTGCGTGAGGAAATCCGCGAATTTCTTTTCAAGGTATGGGCCGAGGTGCTGGCGATTGCGGCGATGCGGAACGGCCCGCAGCACGAGGAAACCATCACGCTCAAACGCGCTGCTGCGGACCTGGTGTGGGCAGCGAGTGCAAAACCAAACCGCGTGGACCGGGCCAAGGTGATTGCGGACCTGCCTAAGCTGCTGCAGCTTTTGCGCCTGGGCATGTCCATGCTGGGCACGGGCACCAGGGAGCAGGATGTGCATATCAAGGTGATCAGCGACACGCTGGCGGATGCCTTCATGTCCAAAACCGATGCCATTTCCGCAGAGCACATCGAAGCCATGGCCAAACGCCTTGCCAACCTGGAGGACTACCTGTCCGATGAGGATGTGGGCGATCTTCCGCTGGATACTGAAAACCTGGTGATGATGATAGGCATTGATGCCTCCGACCTCGAGGTCATTACCGACGGCGGCAGCCAGCCCACCGAAGCCATGCGGGCCTGGGCCCAGGAGCTGCAACTGGGGGCATGGTTCACGCTGGACCACAACGGGCGTACCAGCCATGTGCAGTTTGCCTGGTGCAGTGATCGCAAGCAATTGCACCTGTTTGCATCAGCCGACGGCCGTAACTTCCTGATTCAGGCGCGCCGGCTGGCGGCCTACCTGCAGGCCGGTTTGCTGGTACCCACAGAAGAAGAGGCTCTGACAGTGCGTGCAACCCGCGACGCGCTGACCAAGCTGGATGCGAACCCCGAGCGCCTGCTGGGTTAGCCTGCTTGAAGTGGTGCACTTCGGCAGGCGAAGCGAAAAGTGCCGGAGCTCTATTGATTCAATGCGCCAGACGCTGCGCGGTGTCGTCGCAAAGTTCGTCAAGCACCAGTGCATCGGGCTCCTGGCCAAAACTCCAGTAGACCATCAGGACGATGATTTTGAGATCATCCAGCGTGACTGGATCACCCGGCGCAGCCATGGCACGGTCTATAACGATTTCGCGCATATGGGGCGGCAGCACCCCGGACGACTCCAGGAAGCTCACAAAACCCAGGGTCTCGGCACCCAGGTGCTCCTGCTCGGTAACGGAATAAACCCGCAGGCTGCCAAGGGATTGAGCCTGGACGTCCTGGCTCGTTGCGAGGCTGTGGGACAGGCCTTGCGGTTCGGCTGGCGGCAGGCAGATCTGCGTGCCTTGTGCGGCGAGGTTCAGGCCGTCCAGCCAGACCAGTGCGGCCTGGATTTCCTCGGCTTCAAAACCAACCGCTGTCAGCTTGCGGCCCAGTTGCTGAAGTTCGGGGCAAGCGTCACCTTGCCAGTAATTTTCATAGACGTACACCAGTACTTCAAACATGCTTTCAATATAACGCAGATAAGGGCGCAGGTGTCGGCGGTGTTGCCTAATCCTCACCACCGCTTTGATAAAATCGGCAGCGAACAAACCTTCGGAGCGCAATGATATTTTTCTGGTACACACTGGCCGGTGGCATTGCTACTGCCGTGCACTATGCCGTGCTGCTCATTCTGGTAGAAGTGTTTGCCTTTGCTCCCGCGCCGTCGGCAGCCATCGGTGCCTTGTGCGGCGCCGCCGTTTCCTATATCGTCAACCGGCTCATCACCTTTCCCGGCACCACCGTGCGCCACCAGCTGGCGATTCCAAGATTCCTTGCTGTCGCCATCGCTGGTGCGCTGATCAACGGCGGCCTTGTGTGGGCCGGTGTTCATTTGCTGGCATGGCATTACCTTGCCGCCCAGGCCGTGGCAACGATTGTTGTGCTTGGCCTGACCTACCGTCTTAACCGCTCCTGGACCTTCGCCTGATGAACCCAACCATTGAAGCGCCTGGCTTCGCAAGCCCCGCCTCGCCCTGTGCGCTCAGCGTCATCGTGCCGGCCTACAACGAAGAGGTCGTGCTGCCCATCTTTCACAGTCGCCTGGTCGCAGCACTGGCCGGTGTCGAGGGAGGCTGGGAAGTCATCTATGTCAACGACGGCAGCAAGGACGGCACGCTGCGCGTCCTCAAGGAACTGCAACAGGCCGATCCGGGCATAGGCGTTGCCGCACTGAGCCGCAATTTCGGCAAGGAAGCGGCCATGAGCGCGGGTCTGAAGCTCGCACGCGGCAGCGCCGTGATCCTGATCGATGCCGACCTGCAGGATCCGCCCGAGCTGATTCCTGAAATGGTCCAGGTCTGGCGGCAGGGCGCCGATGTGGTGAACATGCGCAGGCGCAGCCGCCAGGGCGAGACCTGGTTCAAGAAGGCATCGGCGCACGGGTTTTACCGCTTCATCAACTGGTTGTCGGAAGTCCCCATTCCCGAGGACGTGGGCGACTTCCGCTTGCTCAGCCGCCGTGCCGTGGACGCGCTGAACCAGCTGCCAGAGCGCAACCGCTTCATGAAAGGCCTGTTCGCCTGGATTGGCTACAAACAGGTCACCATTGAGTATGACCGGCATGCGCGCGCGGCCGGGGAGACCAAGTGGCCTTACTTCAAGCTATTTAATTTTGCCATTGAAGGCATTACCGGGTTCTCTGTAGTGCCGCTCAGGCTGGCAAGTTATGCCGGATTCCTGACGGCGTTTTTTGCCTTCATTTACGCCCTGGTGCTGCTGGTCAAGATCCTGACGGTAGGCGAGTCCGTCAAAGGGTTCCCCACGCTGATCCTGACCATCCTGATCCTGGGCGGCCTGCAGTTGATGGCCATGGGCATCATTGGTGAGTACCTCGGGCGCCTGTTCATGGAAAGCAAGCGCCGGCCGTTGTACCTGCTCGATGAATATCAGCCAGCGTCTTTGAGCCTGTCTGCAGCATCGCCGGTGCGCACCCAGTCATGAGCATCAAAAACGAAGCCGGTACCGGCAAGCTGCTCTGCTGGACCCTAGCCATCGTGGCACTGCTGCGCTTGCTTACCATGGGCCTGTATCCGCTGACGGACACGACGGAAGCACGTTATTCAGAAGTCGCCCGCAAGATGGTGGAGCTGAACGACTGGATCACGCCCTGGTACGACTACGGCGTGCCGTTCTGGGCCAAGCCACCTTTGTCCACCTGGTTGACGGCGGCCAGCCTCAAAATTTTTGGCATCAATGAATTTGCGGCACGCCTGCCGTATTTCCTGTTGGCCGTGCTTATCGCCTGGCTGGTCTGGGACTGGGTGGGGCGCAGGTCGAAGCGCGAAGCGTTGCTGACCGTCGCCTTGCTCAGCGGCACCATGCTGTATTTCATCGCCTCCGCAGCCGTCATGACCGATATGGCGCTGGTGCTGGGTACCACACTGGCCATGCGCGGCTTCTGGGCCCCGTTTGAAGGCGCAGGTTCGCAACGTCCGAAGGAACAGTGGCTGCTGTTTGTGGGCCTGGGCATAGGCCTGCTGGCCAAGGGGCCAATTGCCGTCGTGCTGGCGGGCATACCCATCGCGCTGTGGGCGCTGTTTACCGGCAACATCATCACTTCATGGAAGAGGCTTCCGTGGATCAGGGGCAGCATGCTGATGCTGGCCATCGCCGTGCCCTGGTACTGGATGGCCGAAATCCGTACACCTGGTTTCTGGGAATACTTTTTCATCGGCGAGCACTGGCACCGCTTCACGGTCACCGGCTGGGCCGGGGACAAATACGGCACGGCACACGCCACGGCACGCGGTGCCATCTGGCTGCTGGCGCTGGGCGCCTGCCTGCCATGGACCGTGCTGCTGCCATTTCTGACGATAGGGCGCAAGGCCAATCCCGGCGCGGCGGCATCAGCCGTGCCGGCAGGACCTGCGCGGCGCCAGTGGCATATTTACCTGCTGGCCTGGGCGATTGCACCGTGCCTGTTTTTCACCATGTCCGGCAATATTTTGTGGACCTACGTTCTGCCGGCCCTGCCTGCGCTGGCCATGCTCGCCGCGGGCTGGCTGGCGGGTGATGCCAGGACCCGCCGGGTTGACGGCGTTGTCTCCGCCGGTGTGGTGGTCATGGCATTGCTGGTGGGCGGCTTTTTCCTCAAGGAGCAAGCCGCGGACAGCTGGAAGACTGCCAAAACTGCCGTTACCGAATACCAGGCGCGCAACACCGACAAGCGGCCGCTGCTGTTCATGGGCGACCTGCCTTATTCAGCTTCTTTCTACAGCCATGGCAAGGCCAGGGCCGTTCCGGGAAATGCTGAACTGGCGACACGCATGGCCCAGGGCCCGCTGTTTGTGGCGCTTAACCCGGACCAGGTGCAGGTATTGCCGCCGGAACTGAAAGCCGGTTTGCGCCTCGAAGCCACATCGGGTGCCTACAAGCTTTATTCGTCGCTTCCGAAATAGCCTCAAACGCCTCGGGCAGGGCATTTTGAGTGCCTTTTATGCCCCTGGCCGCCTGTTCATGCGCGCGACCAGCTATTGATTTTATAGCGCCAGTTTTATCCCGCAACACCACAAAGAGGTCGCCATGATCGTCCGTTTCCACATAGACCCAGCCCCTCAAGGCCAGTACGACTACCGTGTCACCTACGAAGGCGAAGACCTTTACGCCGACGCGGGACTGAGCAGCATTGAAGACTGCATAGTCGCCGCAACCGAAGGCCTGGGCCGTGATGCATTGGCTGCAGAGATCGCCTACAAGGGCGTGATCAGCGGCACCTATGCGCTGGCGTCACTGGCACTGGTGTCTGCACAGATTGCGCAGCATGCGCTACAGACGACAGAGGCGATTGAAGAGGCCTTGAAGTAGCACGACCCCAGGCATCGGTTTGCGCCGCTGCGATCTGCAGCAGGTTTTCTTTCCCGTCCATCACCCTTCAAACAGGGGGTTTTTGAGTCCCGTGGCGTCCCTAACATGGCTAATTTTTTGGACGCCTTGATGACGCATATCACCACCTCTGAACAACAAAACCCGATTCAACGCCTGTTGCGCGCGCGATGGATGTACCACGCAGGCGCAATCGTGCTGACTTCCATGTTCTGGGGCAGCGGCATTGGCAAGGCGCTGGACTTTGCCGGGACCATGGGTGAGATGGCGCATTTTGGCCTCTACCCGCCGGCGCTGTTCACGCTGCTGACCATCCTGGTGCAACTGGGCGGCTCGCTGCTGCTGATCATCGGCAAGCACTTCGCCTGGCTGGGCGCCGGGGCATTGGCTGTCTTTACGCTGGCCACCATTCCCGTGGCGCTGCGTTTCTGGGAAATGCAGGGCCCGGCAGCCTTCATGACGAAGATGACGGTGTTCGAACACGTCACCGTTGTGGGCGCGCTGGCCGTGGCAGCCATTGCGGCCGAACTGCGGCGCGACTGATGCCGTGCCCGAGCGCGCGGATTGAAATGAATGCCCGGCACCGGCTCAGTGCAACAGCATGTCCTGCAAGGCTTCGCGGCTGGGCGTGATGCCCAGGCGTTCATAAATCACATCCACGTACTCGGCCGCCGTGTGGCGGCTGATGTTCAGCGTCGCAGCGATGTCCGCCAGGCTCTGGCCTTCGCCAAACAGCAGCGCGACCTCTTGTTGCCTGGGTGCAAGCCAGGCCTTGTGAATGCTCTGCCACAGCTTGAGTCGGCGCGGAATGTAGTGAAAAATGCGCACTCCGACCGACGCACCGCCCGAGCCTTCGAGCCACGAAGCCCGGAACACAAAACGTCCCCAGCCGTTGCGCTGCTCCAGCGTTGGCGGTGGGCTGGCGTGGCCCTGAAAAGTGCTGACCAGTCGTTGGTGCAGCCTTTTAAGTGCTGGCGTGATTCCCTGCGAATCCAGGTGGATCAACGAAGGGGTGTCCGTTCGTTCATGGCTGGCCATCCACAGCAGCCGGCGTGCGGCCTCGTCCTGGTACCGCAGGCTGCCATGGGTGTCAAGGATGGCCATGCCTTCCGTGTCGCGGATTTCATGGCCGGATGCTGCGCCAGGCGAAACCGAGAAGGAGTGGCGCAGGTAGGGCTCCAGCTGCAACAGTTTCTGGTGGTCACCGTGGCTGAACGGTTTGTCCGACGGGTGGCGCAGCAGCGACATGAGGCCGCGCGGCTGGTTGTTGGCATCGCGCAGCACAAGGTAGAGCACGTAGCGCCCGTCAAACGGCTGCATCACTTCGCCATACATGTCTGACTTGAGGTAGGTCTGAACCTCTCCCTCGCAGCCAAACGTGCCCGATCTATGGTGCCGCATGACTGCCGGAAAGGCCACGCCCAGGCCGGGGTGGTCCATTTGCGAGGTGTGGGTGACGAACTGGCGGATGGTGCCCATCTGCCCGAAACCGTCGCCGCAGTAATTCGAGGGCTGAAGGGTCTTCGGGTCGGCCCAGTAAAAGTGGGAGTTGTGCACCGGCAGCCAGTCCTGCAGCGCCTCCAGAAACTTTGGCATGAAGAGTTCTTCGGGCAGGTTCAGGCAGCAGAGCTGGCGAAGACTCGCCAGCGTGCGTGCTGGTGATTTGACCTGACGCTTCATGGAGCCGGATTCTATCCCTGCAGGCTGGCCGGGGCGCGGCCATCCCTGCATGGCTGCGGGCTGCGCAGCATCAGCCAGCCGCTTGCTGGAGCAGCGCTTCCTGCAGCGCCTTGCGGGTGTGCGGAATGTCGAGGCGGTTGTAGATCACATCGATGTACTCGGCCGCCGTATGCCGGCTGATATTGAGTTCGCCTGCAATTTCCGTCGTTGTGCGCTCCTCACTGTAAAGCAGTGCGACTTGCTGCTGGCGCGGCGCCAGGTCCATCCGGTGCAGGCCTTGCCAGGTTTTCAGGATGCGCGGAATGTAATGGGTGATGCGAACCCCGGCGACCTGTTCGTGCTGGCCATGCAGCCACGAACACCTGAAGACAAAGCGGCCCCACCGGTTGCGGCATTCAAATGACGGCGGAGGGGATTCCCGGTCCTGAAAGATGCTGACCAGCCGCTGGTGCAAGCGCCGGATCTGCGGTGTCAGGCCGTGCGCATCCAGGTGGATCAGCGCCTTGCCATTGATCTGTTCGTGGCTGGCCATCCACAGCAGGCGGCGCGCCTGCCGGTCCTGCAGGCTGACTTCGCCATTGCTGTTCAGGATCAGCATGCCTTCGCCGTCCTGGTTGTCCGCGTCCATGTCGCGATGGCTGTTGACCGAGAACGCAAACCGCAGGTAGGGCTCCAGCTGCAGCAGCTTCAGGCGATCAGCATCGGTGAAGGCCTTGCCACCCCTGGAGCGCAACAGCACAAACAGACCCTGCGGTTCGTCATTCTGGTTGCGTGCCACGAGGTAGAGCATGTAGCGTCCATCCAGCGGGTGCAGGACTTCATCGTAAAAGTCCGAACCAAGGTAAATCTTCGCGTTGTCCGCATCGCAGCCAAACAGGCCGGAGGTGAGTGTCCTCATCACCTGCGGAAAAGCCGGAAAAAGGCCGGGCGCATCAATCAGTGCGTTGTGCGTCAGGTAACGGTTCAGCGCGTGCATTTCTGAAAATGCGTCCCCGCTGTAGTTGACCGGGTGCAGTGTTTTACCGTCGGCCCAGACAAAGTGGCAGGTATCGGCGGGGACCCAGTCGCGCAGCACTTCTAGGAATTTGACGATAAAAAACTCCTGGGACAGGCCCATGCTGCAAAGCTGGCGAATGCTGGCCAGTGTGCGTGAGCTGGAACGGGTAGTGCCTTTCATCAAACCAGTTTAGGAAAGCGCCAATCCGGAAAACCCCCTCGGATGAGGGGGACACGGCCATGGCGGGTGGCTGTACCTTCTTCCTGAGAGCATGCAAACGCTTGTGCAGTGCAATACGGCTCAAGACCGGCGCAGCGGCTTGCGAGTGTGCACACCCGGAAGGTGTTGCAAGCAGCAACCCCCTTGCGTCTGGGGGATTTTGCACGGTTCTGTTTACCTAAACTTTTTGCTAGTGCGGCACTGATGCCGCGGCAGGATTTTGGGAGTTTTATGCAAAAACCTGCGCTGACCGCTCACGCTTGTACTCCCGACGATGTCGTCAGCTTGCGTATCGGGTTTTGATTCAATAACAGCCAGGGAGTGAGACATGTCCTCTGTGATTCGTTTTCCGCTTTTATGTGTACTGCTGGCGCTGGCTTTTCCGGCCAGCAGCAACGATTTGCTCAATGGCGTTTTACAGCAGGCGATAGGCCAGGCTATCACCCAGGGCGTTCAAAAACCGGGCGGCGTTGAACAGCTTTTCAAATCTGTCACCGGGCAATCCGCAACAGGCGATGAGGCCGGGCGCGCACCCGGCGGCGCGACGGGCAAGTTCGAGAACGGTGCAGCCTTTCATGCAGACTACATCGTCCAGGCCTGGAAAACCCCGGCCTCGGCAGGCACCTTGCCGGGAGAGTCAGGCACTGCCAAAGGGCGCATCAACCCCAAAACGGGCTATGGCGGCAAGTTGTCTGAACCCGGTGCGGCCGCGATGCGGGCCAAACTCGACAAGATGTATGGCCTGTTGCTCAAACAGCCGCCGCTGATGAATGTGCAGGGCGTCAGCCTGATGCAGGGTGGGAGTTTTGGAGGCAAGCGTGGTGCGGCCACGAAGACGGCCGTGATGGCCAGCCTGATGGTGTACGCATTCCCCATCAACCTGGAGAACAAGGCAACCGTGCGTGATGCCGACGGCAGTTTTTATACGCCGGGTGAGGGCGACAACCTCAACATTGTCGTGAACGACCCGCACGACCTGGCCAACCCGGTGGTGTTGGGGACTTATAACGGCCTGACCGTCCTGCGGCGCGGCGGTGGCTACCGTCTGGTGGTGCTCAACACTGACAGGCCCTTGCTGGTCAATGGTGAGCTCAACAAGGACCTGATAGACCCGTCACGCCCGGCCTCGGACATCCAGTTCATGGTGATTTACATGGGCGCCGCATCGCCGACCTGGTCGAGCATTGGCAAAGGCACACTGCATCCGGCCAGCGGCCCGGGCCGCATGCTGGGTGTGATGTTCAATACCGACTGGCCAGGTTTGCTCAAGCAAGTGAATTAACGAAATGAAGGAGAGGGCCACGATGCGTATCCTGGCTTGCTGTCTGGTGGCCGCGGCCACCACGGCTGGAAGTCCAGCCTTTGCCCAGGCGCAGGCAACGGGCGCCATGGCCCCGGACGACGGTGCGACCATCCCGCCCAATCCCGGCATGGGCGCGTATGGTGGCCAGCCAGCCGGGGTCAAAAAAATGTCGGATGCTGCGCTGGACTGCCAGCAGATTTACGCAGAAACCGAAACGCTGCAGAAATCCCTGGCTGAACAGCAAGCGGGGGCGGCAGCCGCCCAGCAGGCAGCGGATGATGCGCGCAACGGCATGATGAGCCAGGCCATGAGCGGCGGTGGCGGCATGCAGCGCGGCGCATCCATGGCATCAGGCCTTTTGGGCATGATCCCGGGTGTCGGCATGGTGGCCGGCCTGGTTGGTGGCGCGGGGGCGCAAGCGTCGATGCGGGCCCGCATGGCGGATATGCAGGACAGCACCAACAAGATGATGCAGGCTCAGCAAAAAGCCATTGACATCCAGCAAGCCATGGCCTGGTCACAGGCCCGGCACGAGCACCTGGTGGATTTGTTTCTAAAAAAGAACTGCACCTTGCCGCAGAAATAGGCGCTGCAGTCTGCTCGCCGCGGCAATTCAGGTGAACGGCCAGCCGGTTTTACGGAGCGTGAAAGCAGAAAATCGCATGTTTTATGCGGTTTTCCTGTTTGTAAGGTGACGAGCCTTGACCCCGGCACTGACTCCACAGTTAGGGCTGCTTGGTTCCCCACCTGACCCGGTTGGCCGCTTTACCATGCGGGAAGGCCCGTCACCCTCGATTGTAAATGACTTGGCAGGTGCCCGGGTATCCAAAGGCTTTTAATCAAAGCGGGTTTTGCTTGCCCTGATGGGCTATCAGGGGCAGGAAGGCTGTCCGGCCACTTTAGAATGGCTGGATGTCCTATCTCGTTCTTGCCCGTAAGTACCGTCCCAAAAATTTCGCTGAGATGGTGGGGCAGTCGCATGTGGTGCAGGCGCTGGGCAATGCGCTCACGACGCAGCGTTTGCATCACGCCTACCTTTTTACAGGTACGCGGGGTGTGGGCAAGACCACCATCTCGCGTATTCTTGCCAAGTCGCTCAACTGCCTTGGCACAGACGGGCAGGGCGGTATCACCGCCACGCCGTGTGGTGTGTGCCAGGCGTGTACCGACATCGACAGCGGCCGTTTTGTGGACTACACCGAGCTGGATGCCGCGTCCAACCGCGGTGTGGACGAAATCGCCCAGTTGCTGGAGCAGGCGGTTTACAAACCTGTTGTGGGCCGCTTCAAGGTCTTCATGATCGATGAGGTCCACATGCTCACGAACACGGCGTTCAACGCCATGCTCAAGACGCTGGAAGAACCGCCCGAATACCTCAAGTTTGTACTGGCCACGACGGACCCGCAAAAAGTGCCTGCCACTGTGCTGTCGCGCTGCCTGCAGTTCAACCTGCGGCCCATGGCGCCGGAAACGGTGCTGGAGCATCTGGGCAATGTCCTGGCCATTGAAAACGTGCCTGCCGAGCCGCAGGCCTTGCGTTTGCTGGCGCGTGCGGCGCGCGGCTCCATGCGCGATGCCTTGTCGTTGACTGATCAGGCGATCGCCTTCGGTTCGGGCGAGCTGCTGGAAGCCAGTGTGCGCCTGATGCTGGGCAGCGTGGACCGCTCCTATGTTTTTCGCCTGCTCGATGCGCTGGCGCGTGGCGACGGCAAGACCGTGGTCGAGACCTCAGAAGCCCTGCGCCTGCACGGCTTGAGCGCCGCGTCAACGCTTGAAGAGATGACCACCGTGCTGCAACGCATGGCGGTGCTGCAGGCCGTGCCCGAGATGATGAGCAGGGCGGCTGAAAGCGCCAGCGATGATGATGCCGACCCCGAAGCCACTGAAACGGCGCGGCTGGCGCAAACCATGCCTGCCGACGAAACCCAGTTGCTTTACAGCCTGTGCCTGCATGGCCGGGGCGAGCTGGGCCTTGCGCCCGACGAGTACGCCGCCCTGACGATGGTGTTGCTGCGCTTGCTGGCCTTCAAGCCTTCGGAGGCACGTGCATCGGCTGCCCCGGCTCCTGACTTGAGGAGCGCCGCCGAGCCTGGAAAAAAGTCGCAGCCTGAGCCAGCCAGGGTAGTGCCCCAGGCGCCGCCAGCGGCAATTTTTAAGCCAAATCAGGCCCAGGCCCCCGTCCGGCAAGCGCAACCAGCTATTGATTCTGTAGCAAGCGCACGGCCTCAAACTGCGTCCGAGACAAGCTCTGACCTGCCTCCTCCCTGGGTTGAGGACAGTTCACCTCGTGCATCCACGCAGCCGCCTGTGGCCGCGCCTGTTCCTGCTCCTCCCGCCGTTGCGGCTCCGGTGGCCCAACCCGCGCCGCTCCAGTCTTTGCCATCGACGCCGGCGGAGTTTGTAAAAACACCGCTGGGTGACACCTGGAGCCAGCATGTGGGGGAACTGGTCAGCCGGGAGGTCATAGGCGCCCTGGCGCGCGAACTGGCGCTGCAGTCGGAGCTGCGCTCCCAGGAGGACGGCGCCTGGACCTTGCGCGTCGAACGCCAGTCGCTGGTCCAGGCCGCTGCCTGCGAAAAACTGCAAGTGGCGGTGCAGAACCTGGTCAACGCAGAGCCCGCCATCAGGCTTGTGGTTGAAGTCGGCCCGGTCACCGACACGCCGGCGCGCCGCAACACGGCGGCCCAGCAGGAGCGTCAGCGCCAGGCGGAAGAAATCATCCACAACGACCCGTTTGTGCAGGACATGATGCGCAACTGGGGCGCCAAGGTCGTGCCCGGCAGCATCAAGCCCACGCTGCATGCCAATGCCAACACCGGCGCGGCGGCGGGTGCCAAGTCGATATGATCGGGGCCGGTTTCTGCCTCTGGCCCCGTCATCTTTTCAAGCTTCATTTTTAAAGGAAAAAACCATGTTCAACAAAGGACAACTCGCTGGCCTCATGAAGCAGGCGCAAGCCATGCAGGACAACCTGAAAAAGGCCCAGGATGAACTGGCTTTCATTGAGGTCACGGCCGAATCCGGCGCCGGCCTTGTCAAGGTCACCATGACCTGCAAACATGACGTCAAGCGCGTCGAGATCGATCCCAGCCTGCTGACTGACGACAAGGACATGCTGGAAGACCTGGTCGCCGCAGCGTTTAATGCCGCCGTGCGCAAGGCCGAGGATCTGAGCCAGGAAAAAATGGGCAAGCTCACGCAAGGCATGCCCGGTCTGCCAGGTGGCATGAAACTGCCTTTTTGAGCACCGCGCTGATTTCCAGTCTGTCGATAGCCCTGCATGGCTGACTCCAACGCCCTCGAAGGCCTGACGCAGGCGCTGCGCAAGCTGCCCGGCGTAGGCGCCAAGTCGGCTGCGCGCATGGCCTTTCACCTGTTGCAGCACGACAGGCCTGCCGCCCTGCAAATCGCCCGGGCGCTGGAGCATGCCGTGAGCAGCATCCAGCACTGCTCGCTGTGCAACACGCTCACCGAGATGGATGTGTGCAGCACCTGCGCCAATCCGCAGCGTGACCGCAGCAAGCTGTGTGTGGTTGAAACCCCGGCGGACCAGGCCGCGCTTGAGCGTACGCTGGCCTACAAAGGCCTGTACTTTGTGCTCATGGGCAAGCTCAGCCCGCTGGACGGCATAGGCCCGAACGACATAGGCCTGCAAAAACTGTTTGACCGCGTGGTGCCCAAGGACGGCAGCGGCAGGCCATTGCCGCCGGAGTCGCGGGAGGTGCAGGAGGTGATTCTGGCGACCAACTTCACGGCCGAAGGCGAGGCCACGGCGCATGTGATTGCCCAGGCACTGAAGAGCCGCGGTGCGCAGGTCACGCGCCTGGCCCGCGGCGTGCCCGTAGGGAGCGAACTCGAATACGTGGACCTGGGCACCATCGCGCATGCGCTGGTGGACAGGCGCTAGGTCTTGACGCCGCCCGGACGCAGCAGTCCGTTTTGAGGCTGGGGCCGTTGCCGGGTTATCCTGCCATTACTATAATTTTGATAGCTGCCTGCGCAATGTTTGCGGAGGCCAAGGACTCAAAAGGCTTTTGAAAATGACATTTGCACGTTTCACTTTTGCTTACTGGTGTGTTCTGGTTGCGGCGCTCCTGCCCATCATTTGCGCCGGCATTGCCAAGTACGGCATGTTCAGCACACCCAAACGCGCGGGTGGTTACGACAACAACAATCCGCGTGCCTGGCTGGCCCGCCAGACCGACTGGCGCGCCCGCGCCAATGCCGCGCAGGCCAATACCTTTGAGGCACTGCCTTTCTTTTTTGCGGCCGTGATCATCGCGCACCTGTTGCAGGCGCGGCAGGCCCCGCTGGACATGCTCGCTTTCCTGTTTGTGCTGCTGCGCATGGGCTACATCATGATGTACGTTGCGGACATGGCAAAAACCAGGAGCAGCATCTGGGCGGCGGCATTGTTTGTCAATATTGCGATCCTTTTTCTGGGCTATCGCTGAGTAGGTAATTCTCCGGGCTGACCAGCAACTGACCGGGCGTAGCGCTGTGATCGGGTCTCGCCGTAACCATTCGTAAGCACAGGTATTTTTTTGGGTACTAACCCGCACGGGATGACCCCGATGCGGGTTTTTTTTCGGCTTGCTAATCTTGGGCATAACCGAAAAAAACAGAGAGGCCCATCAACATGATCAACGAATTCAAAATCTCCCGCCGAAGTTTTGCCGCCGGCAGCGCCCTGGCTGCTGCCACACTGGCCCTGCCGGCCCTGAGGGCGCAAGGCAAACTCGAAAAAACAAAAATTGCCCTGTCCGTCGGTGGCAAGGCCGCGTTTTATTACCTGCCCCTCACGATTTCCGAACAGCTCGGCTATTTCAAGGCCGAAGGCCTGGACGTCGAGATCAGCGACTTTGCCGGCGGCGCGCGCGCGCTGCAGGCCGTGGTGGGCGGTTCTGCCGACGTGTGTTCGGGCGCCTTTGAGCACACCATCAACCTGCAGGCCAAAAACCAGATGTACCGGGCCTTTGTGCTGCAGGGCAGGGCGCCCCAGATCGCGTTTGGTATCTCGACCAAGACCATGCCCAACTACAAGTCGATTGCCGACCTCAGGGGCAAGAAGATCGGCGTGTCGGCGCCTGGCTCATCGACCAACATGATGGCCAACCTGGTGTTGTCGCGCGGCGGGCTGAAGGCCAGCGATGTGAGCTTTATCGGCGTGGGCACCGCAGCAGGCGCATTGACGGCGCTGCGCTCGGGCCAGATCGATGCGATGAGCAATACCGACCCGGTCATGACCATGCTGGAGCAAAAGGGCGAGGTGAAAATCATCAGCGACACCCGTACGCTGAAGGGCACCCAGGAGGTGTTTGGCGGCACCATGCCGGCGGCCTGCCTGTATGCCTCCCAGGAGTTCATCCTGAAAAATCCCAATACCTGCCAGGCACTGGCCAATGCCATCGTGCACGGGCTCAAGTGGCTGCAGACGGCGGGCCCTGGCGACATCATCAAGACGGTGCCCGAAAGTTACCTGCTTGGCGACCGGGCGCTGTACCTTGCGTCGTTCAACAAGGTGCGTGAATCCATCTCGCTGGACGGCATCATTCCGGACGACGGCGCGCGCACGGCACTCAAGGCACTGGCCAGTTTTGACCCGACCATCAAGGCCGACAAGATTGACATCAGCAAGACCTACACCAACGAGTTTGCCCGCCGCGCCAAAGAACGCTTTCAAGCTTGAACAGCGTGGAGGCTACCGGCCACAACGCAGGGCCTTCCCGAGGAGGGGCGACTCCCTCGGGAGGCGGTGAGTCACACGAAGTGGGGAACGTGGGGGCCATATACGCGCTTGAGTTGCAGGACATCACCTGTACCTTTCGTTCCGGTGAAGACCGTAACCAGGGTTACACGGCCGTGGGCAACACCACCTTGCGCATACAGGCAGGGGAGTTTGTCTCTGTGGTCGGACCCACTGGTTGCGGCAAGTCAACGCTGCTGAACATCGGTGCGGGCCTGCTGGCGCCATCGCTGGGCAGCGTGAAGGTGTTCGGGCAGCCGCTGGAGGGCATCAACACCCGGGCCGGTTATATGTTCCAGTCGGAGGCGCTGATGCCGTGGCGCAGCGCGATCGACAACGTGATGGTCGGCCTGCAGTACCGCGGTGTTCCCGATGCCGAGGCGCGCCGCCAGGCACAGGCATGGCTGGAGCGCGTGGGGCTGGGCGGTTTTGGTGACCGCTACCCGCACGAGCTGTCAGGCGGAATGCGCAAGCGCACGGCCCTGGCCCAGGTGCTGGCGCTGGACCCCGACATCATCCTGATGGACGAGCCTTTCAGCGCGCTCGACATACAGACGCGCCAGCTTATGGAAAACGAGGTTCTGGAGCTTTGGGCCGCCAAAAAGAAGGCCGTGCTGTTCATCACGCATGACCTTGACGAAGCCATTGCCATGAGCGATCGCGTGGTGGTGCTGTCGGCCGGGCCGGCTACCCACCCGATAGGCGAGTTCGTGATTGACCTGCCGCGCCCGCGCGATGTGGCAGAGGTGCGCCACCAGCCACGTTTTGTGGAGTTGCATACGCAGATATGGAGTGTTCTGCGCGATGAAGTGCTTAAGGGCTACGCGCAGCAGTTAAAACTATGAGCCCCCATGTTCACTCACTTCGTGTAGTTCTCTGCCTCCCGAGAGGGTTATGCTTGATTGGGGCGGCCTTGCGCTGCGCACGGAAGGCGGCATGAGCATGTGGCGCTACCTCAAGCCGTCTGAAAGCAATCTGCGTCTCTGGCAGCTTGGCCTGTTGCTGCTCATTCTTGTGGGCTGGCACCTGGCTTCGCGCAACCAGCAATTCGCTTTTTTCCTTGGCGAGCCCATCCTGGTCGCGGGCCGGGTGTGGAGCTGGTTCATGCCTTTCGGTTTTGGGCCGAGTGCTCTTTTTCCGGACGGCTTGCCGGGTAATGCCGATATCTACCTGCACCTGGGCACGACCCTGCTTGAAACCGTGCTGGCCTTCGGCATTGGTACGGTGCTTGGTCTTGCATGTGGTTTGTGGCTGGCGCTGGCGCCCACGGCCAGCGCAATTCTTGATCCCTACATCAAGGCCGCCAATTCCATGCCGCGCGTGATCCTGGCGCCGATTTTTTCGCTTTGGCTTGGCCTGGGTATCTGGAGCAAGGTGGCGCTGGCGGTCACGCTGGTGTTTTTTATCGTGTTCTTCAACGTCTACCAGGGGGTGAAGGAGGTCAGCCCGGTGGTGCTGGCCAATGCCCGCATGCTGGGCGCCAGCCAGCGGCAATTGTTGCGCACGGTGTATTTGCCCAGCGCGACGAGCTGGGTTTTTTCCAGCCTGCACACGTCGGTGGGCCTGGCTTTTGTGGGGGCGGTGGTCGGCGAGTACCTGGGGTCCGCGCGCGGGGTGGGGTACCTGATCCTGCAGGCCGAAGGCACGTTTGACGTGAATACTGTGTTTGCCGGCATCGTGGTACTGACGGCGTTTGCGCTGGTGCTCGACGGCATTGTCGGGAAAATCGAGAAGCGGCTCATGAAGTGGCAGCCGCGCACAGGCGAAACCGAAAAGCTCTAGGGGTTTTCCGCCGGGGGCTTTACCTCGGCTTAACACCAGGTTCACGTATCATTTTGATACACCCGAACCCGGAGTTGAACATCCCATGTCCATGGTCCAGTTGGCGCTAAGGCGCCCCTACACGTTTATCGTGATGGCGATGTTGATCGTGCTGGCTACGCCATTCGTTCTGAAGAACATGGCGACGGACATTTTCCCCGAGATCAACATCCCGGTGATCAGCGTGATCTGGAACTACAACGGCCTGCCTGCCCAGGAGATGGGCCAGCGCGTGGCGGGCCAGACCGAGCGCGGCCTGACCACGGTAGTGAGTGACATCGAGCACATCGAGTCGACCTCGCTGGCCGGCGTCAGCATCATCAAGGTGTTCTTCCAGCCAGGCGTCAATATCCAGACGGCGATTGCGCAGGTTGTGGCCTCGGTGCAGACGCAGGTGCGGCAGCTGCCGCCCGGCATCACGCCGCCGCTGGTGATCAAGTATTCCGCATCCAGTATTCCGGTGATGCAGCTCGCCCTGTCCAGCCCGACATTGGCAGAGAACGCATTGTTTGATGTGGCGGTCAATGGCTTGCGTCCCCAGCTCATCACTGTTCCGGGTGTCGCCTCGCCGTTTCCCTATGGCGGCAAGGTGCGCGTGATATCCGTCGATCTCGATACACAGGCCCTGCAGGCACGTGGCCTGTCGCCGGCCGACGTTGTCAATGCCGTCAATACGCAGAACCTGATCCTCCCCTCGGGAACCGTCAAGTTTGGTGAAACCGAATACACCGTGCGCATGAACGGCTCGCCCGATGCGCTGGCCGGCCTCAACGACCTGCCGGTACGCACGGTCAACAACGTCACCACCTACGTGCGTGATGTGGCCCATGTGCGTGATGGTTTCCAGCCGCAAACCAACGTGGTGCGCCAGGATGGCGTGCGCGGCGTGCTGGTCTCTGTGCTGAAGAATGGCGGCGCTTCCACACTGGATATCGTGGCCAACGTGAAGGCCCTTTTGCCGCGCGTCGTGCAGACCCTGCCGGCAGACGTCAAGGTGACGCCTTTGTTCGACCAGTCGGTGTTCGTCAAGGCGGCCGTGCAGGGCGTGGTGGCCGAGGCGCTGATCGCCGCCTGCCTGACTGCCATGATGGTGCTGCTGTTCCTGGGCAACTGGCGCAGCACGCTGATCATTGCGCTGACGATCCCGCTGTCCATCCTGGCTTCGATACTCGCGCTTTTTGCCCTCGGCGAGACACTCAACCTGATGACGCTTGGCGGTCTCGCGCTCTCTGTCGGCATCCTGGTGGACCAGGCCATCGTGACGATTGAAAACATAGAGAGGCACCTGCACATGGGCACGCCGTTGAATGAGGCCATCGAAGTCGGCGCCGGTGAGATCGGCGTTGCGGCCTTTGTCTCCACGCTGTGTATCTGCATCGTGTTCGTCCCCATGTTTTTTCTTTCCGGTGTCGCGCGTTTCCTGTTCGTGCCGCTGGCTGAGGCGGTGGTGTTCGCGATGCTCGCCTCCTACATCCTGTCGCGCACACTGGTGCCTACACTGGTGATGCTGCTGATGGGCGGCGTGCACGATGCAGCAAAGGCCAATACCCAACCTGGCCTGCTGCAACGGCTCTACCGCAGCTTCGACGCGCAGTTCGAGCGCGTGCGCCGTGCCTACACCCTGGCGCTGTCGGCCGCGCTGTCGCACCGCCGGCGCTTTGCTTACCTGTTCCTGGGTTTTTGCCTGCTGTCGTGCCTGTTGTACCCGGTGCTGGGGCGTGATTTCTTCCCGGGCGTGGATGCGGGCCAGATCCGCCTGCACATGCGTGCGCCTACCGGCACCCGCATTGAGGAAACCGCGCGCATCGCCGACGCGGTGGAGACCGTGATCCGTGAACTGGTGCCGCTGGACCAGCTCGAAACCATACTGGACAACATTGGCCTGCCCAACAGCGGCATCAACCTTTCGTACAGCAATGCAGGCACCATAGGCACGATGGACGGCGAGATACTGATGTCGCTGAAGGACGGGCACAGGCCCACAGATGAATTCATCAGCCTGCTGCGCGCCGAGTTGCCAAAGCGCTTCCCCAGCGTGGAGTTTTTCTTCCAGCCGGCCGATATTGCGACGCAAATCCTGAACTTCGGCCTGCCCGCAGCCATCGACGTGCAGTTCACCGGCAATGATGTCGTTGGCAATGCGGCGCGCGCGGCTGAGTTGACCAAGGCCATACGCAAGATTCCCGGGGCGGTCGATGCGCACGTACACCAGCGGCTCGATGGCCCGGTGGTTGATTTGCAGATGGACCGCACGCGGCTGCAGCAGTTCGGCCTGGGCGCGGCCAACGTCGGGCAGAACGTGTTGATCGCGCTGTCGGGCAGTTCGCAGACGGCGCCGGCATTCTGGCTTAACCCACAAAATGGGGTGGTCTACAACGTCGTGGTGCAGTCGCCGCAATACCGGGTCGACTCCGTGGATGCGCTGCTGGGCATTCCGGTCGGTGCCACGCCCGGCGCCAACAGCGGTGCCAATGGCGCGGCGGCCTCTGCCAGCCCGACCCAGTTGCTAGGCAACCTGGTGGATGCCCGGGCGGGGCGGCAAATGCCCATCGTCTCGCGCTACAACATCCAGCCGGCCATAGATGTTTATGTGAGCGTGCAGGGGACAGACCTGGCCAACATCGCCGGCCAGATCAAGACGCTGGTTGACGAGATGGCCCCCAAACTTGCGCGCGGCAACCAGGTCACCATACGCGGCCAGGTGCAGACCATGCAGGCCTCGTTTATCGGTCTTGGCGTCGGGTTGGCCATGGCCATCGTGCTGGTCTACCTGCTGATCGTCGTGACTTTCCAGTCGTGGATAGACGCTGCCATCATCATTACTGCACTGCCGGCGGCGCTGGCCGGCATTGCATGGATGCTGTTCATCACGGGTACGACGCTCAGTGTGCCAGCCCTGACGGGCGCCATCATGACCATGGGTGTGGCCACGGCCAACAGTATTCTGGTGGTGTCGTTCGCGCGCCAGCGCAGGGAAGAAGGCATCACGCCGCTATCGGCCGCACTTGAAGCCGGCGCCACGCGCATCCGCCCGGTACTGATGACGGCGCTGGCCATGATCATAGGCATGATCCCTATGGCTCTTGGTCTTGGCGAGGGCGCCGAGCAGAACGCGCCGCTGGGCCGTGCCGTGATTGGCGGACTGCTGTTTGCAACCGTCTCTACCCTGTTTTTTGTGCCAGTGGTTTACGCGGGCGTACACCAGCGCCTTGCGCAACGCAAGGCGCGCCGCGAGGCACTGCATGAACCCGTGGGCGCCATGCCCGAGGAAAGCTGACCCATGTCCGAAGAACGCCATTCCCAGTTGGCTCTGCATCCAGTCGCGCCGGGTGAGTCGGGCGAGTTGCTCAAGCGCGGGCAGGTCGTGCGCCGCACCAGGATCGCGGTGCTCATCGTCCTGGTGATTCTTGCCATAGGTGCCGGACGCACCGTTGTCAGCCGCGTGCTCAACACGCGCGCGCTTGAAGCGGGCGCTGCCGAGCACAACAAGCAGTATGTCAAGACCACGGTGGCCAGGGCCAGCGATGCAGGCCAGACGCTGGCCTTGCCCGGCACCTTGCAGGGTTTCATTCAGTCGCCGATTTATGCGCGCGCCGGCGGCTACGTCAAGCGCTGGACCAAGGACATTGGCGCCCGCGTAACCAAGGGGGAACTGCTCGCAGAAATTGAAACCCCCGAGATTGACCAGCAGCTGTCGCAGGCCATCGCCGCGCGCCAGCAGGCGGCCGCCAGCCTGGAACTTGCCCAGAGCACATCCGTGCGCTGGGAGGCCCTGCGCAAGAAGGATGCTGTTTCGCAGCAGGAGCTTGACGAGCGCCGCAGTGCCAGCACACAGGCCGTCGCCAACCTTGCGGCGGCCGAGGCCAATGTGCAGCGGCTGCGCCAGCTTGAAAATTTCAAGCGCATCCTTGCGCCTACCGATGGTGTTATCACCCGGCGCAATGTGGATACCGGCGACCTGATAGACGCCGGGGCTGGCGGCGGTCTCACGCGCGCGCTGTTTGTGGTGACCCAGACCGACCCGCTACGGCTGTATGTCAACGTGCCGCAAACCTATGCACAACTGGTCAAGCCCGGGCAAAGTGTGGTGGTGACGCAGGCCGAGTTGCGCGGCCAGAAATTCCAGGGCCAGGTCGCGCGCACGGCTGCGTCCATAGATGCGACTTCACGCTCCATGCAGGTCGAGGTGTCCCTGCCCAATGCCGCCGGGACCTTGCTGCCGGGCGCTTTTGTACAGGTAGCCCTGCCTCTGGTGGCCAGCCGCGGTTTCTCCATTCCCAACAACGCGCTGGTGATTCGCGGCGATGGCGTCAAGGTGGCGGTGGTTGATGCGCAGGGGAGGGTGCATATGAAGCCCATCCAGCTCGGACGCAATTACGGCGAGAAGGTGGAGGTTACCGATGGCCTGGCCGATGGCGACCGGCTGGTGTTGAACCCGTCGGACTCGCTGGCTGAGGGCGATGAGGTGTCGTTTGTCGCGGCGGACGACGACAAGCCCAAGCAGGTCGTGGCCGACAAGGGCAAGGCGGCCGATCCCAGGAAAGTCGTGCCGTGAGTAGCGTGAAGGCTGGGCTGCTTGCTTGGGCCGTGCTTGTGCTTGCTGGCTGCACGGCGGGGCCGGCCTACCGGAAGCCGGGAGTCGACATGCCCGTGGCCTGGCAGCTTGAAGCACCCTGGCGCACCGGTACACCCAACGACCTGGCTTCCAAGGGACCCTGGTGGGAGCGGTTCGGCGACCCGCAGCTCAATGCGCTGGAACAAAAAGCCATGCTCGGCAACCAGACGCTGGCTGCAGCCAACGCACGGCTGGCCCAGGCACGCGCCCTTGTCACGGCCAGTTCCGCCAGCCTGTTTCCGCAAGTGAGCCTGGGCGCGCGTGCGGCGCGCCAGCAGATCTCGGCGAACCGGCCGCTTACGAACTACAACACGCCAAACTTTTCGACCATCCAGAACGACTATGCGGCGTCGCTGTCGGTCAGCTACGAAGTGGATTTGGCGGGCCGGGTGCAGGGTTTGGTTGATGGTGCCAGCGCGTCCGCTGAACAGTCGGCAGCCGACCTGGAGAACACCCGGCTGGTGCTGGCATCCGACCTCGCCGTGAACTACTTCAGCCTTCGTGCACTGGACACCGAACTTGACGTGCTGGCACGCTCCATTGCCTTGCAGCGGCGCGCGCTTGTACTGGCCACCGACCGCCATGACCTGGGCGCTACCTCGGGCCTGGACATGGCGCAGCAGCAGGCGTTGCTGGACACCACACTCACGCAGGTCGATGTGCTCAAGCGGCAGCGGGCCCAGTTCGAGCATGCGATTGCCACGCTCACAGGCACGCCCGCGCCGCAGTTTTCGCTGGCACCGCAGCCTACGCCCATGATCCCACCGGCGATTCCGACAGGGATTCCCTCGGACGTGCTGGAGCGCCGCCCGGACGTAGCGTCCGCCGAGCGTGCCATGGCCGCTGCCAATGCGCAGATTGGCGTGGCCAGCGCGGCGTTTTACCCGAGTGTCATGCTTGCGCCATCCGTTGGCGTCGACAGCCGTTTGTTCCAGCGGCTGTTTGATGCGCCCAGCGTGCTATGGTCGCTGGGTGTTTCAGCGACACAGGTGCTGTTTGATGGCGGAAGGATGCGCGCCAACGTGGATTTCGCGCGTGCCGGTTATGACGTCACGGTTGCCAACTACCGCAGGGTCGTGCTCACGGCCATGCAGGAAGTGGAAGACGGCATCAGCGGTGTTGCAGCTCTGGACCGGGCTTACAGCCAGGCGCAGCGCGCTGTTGCCAGCGCAGGACGCGTGCTCGATATCGCGAACGACCGCTACGAAGGTGGTGTGGCGAGCTACCTGGACGTCATCACGGCGCAGCAGTCCCAGCTAAGCAGCGAGCGTCAGGCCGCCCAGTTGCTGGGCCAGCGCCTGCTGACTTCGGTGTTCTTGGTCAAGGCGCTGGGCGGGGACTGGCAGGGCGCCAGCGGCGTGGCCAGGCAGTAAGGGGCTGAACAGTTTCAAAAACCTGCCGGCTGAAATGGCCGGACTTGTTTTCCTGCTGTCCTACAGCCATTTTTGCGGCTGCCCGCTACAGTGAAATCACTGTACAAACCAAAGGACGCATCATGAACCTCTCCCTGAGCATAGGCCCCATCGCCTCCCTGATTGCGGGTATCCTGATTCTTCTGATTCCCCGGCTCCTGAATTACATCGTGGCGATCTACCTGATCCTCATCGGTCTGGTTGGCCTGTTCGGGTCAGGCCACATGCGGCTTTGAGTCCACGCCTGCTGCGAGCGAAGCTCGCGGCAGACAGCGCTGGGTTTCAGCGTTTTTTCTTCACGACGGGCTTGCTGCTGCGCTTGACGCCCTTGCTCTTGTTTTTGCTGTGGGATGCGCTGGCCTGGCTTTTGACCGGTAAAAACACCACCACCTGGTGCCCCAGCTTGAAGCCGGAGGAGGCGCTGACGTTGTTCCATTCGGCCACGCTGGAGGCGCTGAGGCCGTAACGTTTGGCGATGGTCGCGACCGATTCGCCCTTGCGGGCCTTGACGGTGGTGCGCCGTGTCACGATTTCCGGTGCCAGTGAAACCTGTGCATTGTCCGCAACGTTGCTGGTGACGTCGTTTTCCATTTTTGCGGAGCGGGGCACCAGCAGCGTGGAACCTGCCTTGATCAGCATGCGGGGCGGGATGTTGTTGACGGCGCGCAAGTCGATTTCGCTCATGCCGGTACGCCTGGCGGCTTCAGCGGCGCTCAGGGTAGACGGTGCAGTCCAGGCGGTCCAGCTGGCGTACTGGCCCTGGCTGTAAGCTTCAAAATTACGCTGGAAGACGGTAGCGTTGTCCCATGGCAGCAGTATTTGCGGCGTACCCGCAGCAATGATCACGGGCCGGTGGGCGGACGGGTTCAGTGCTTTGAAATCCTCTATCCGCACGTCGGCGAGTTTTGCGGCGAGCGCCACGTCAATATCGCGGCCAAGTTGCACCTGCTGGAAGTAGGGGTGGTTTTCAATCAGCGGCAGTTCGGTGCGAAAGCCCTGCGGGTTTGCCACGATGTTTTTGACGGCCTGCAGCTTTGGCACATAAAGCCGCGTTTCGGCCGGCATGTTGAGGTCCAGGTAGCCGGTACCCAGGCCGGCCTTCTGGTTGCGTGCAATGGCGCGGCTGACGCTGCCTTCACCCCAGTTGTAGGCCGCCAGTGCAAGGTGCCAGTCGCCAAACATGCCATAGAGCTTTTGCAGGTAGTCAAGCGCTGCGCGGGTGGATGCCAGCACGTCGCGGCGGTCATCGCGGAAGGCGTTTTGTTTGAGGTCAAAGTACTTGCCGGTTGCCGGCATGAATTGCCACATGCCTGCGGCCTTGGCACTTGACACGGCTTGCGGGTTGAAGGCGCTTTCGATGAAGGGCAGCAGGGCCAGCTCGGTCGGCATCTGGCGGCGCTCCAGCTCTTCAACGATGTGGAACAGGTATTTGCTCGAGCGCTCCGTCATGCGCTGGATGTAGTCGGGCCGGGTGACATACCACTGCTCGCGGTCTGTGACCAGGTCGCCCTGCAGGTCCGGCATGGCGAAGCCGCGGCGTATGCGGTCCCACAACTCTTTTGGCGGTTCCGTGGATGAGATTTTCAGTCCGCCAACCTGGCCCGGCGTGATGATGCGAAGCGGGCCGCCGGGAATGAGCGAGGGGACGGTCTTGTCCGATGAAGCGCTGGGGAGGACCGGGTCACCCGGCATGCCCGGCTGGCTGGCACAACCCGCCAGCAGGGCTGCGCAGAAAAGGAGTGTCGATAGAACGAAGCGTGAGGTGTTTGTTCGGTGGTGAGACGTCATTTGAATTGGTTTTTCCACTGCCTGATGGCGGCAAATACGGAGATGTCGTCATGGGCCGCCGCATCAAAATGCATGGCAGCAGTCTTAACCGTGGCTTGCCGGGTGCGCAAGAAGGGGTTGACCAGCAGTTCCCGGGCGATGGAGGTGGGCAGGGTAGGCTGGTCGCGTTCGCGCAATTTTACGCATTGTGCGTTGTAAGCAATCAAATCCGCATTGTGGGGCTCAACTGCCAGCGCAAAGCGCAAATTGCTCAGGGTGTATTCGTGGGTGCAGCACACGCGCGTTTGCGCAGGCAGTGCGGCGAGCTTGTCGAGCGAAGCCAGCATCTGGGCGGGTGTGCCTTCAAACAGGCGGCCACAACCGGCCGAGAAAAGGGTGTCGCCGCAAAACAGCAAAGGTTTGTCGCTCATCTCCGGTTTATCCGGCGACGATGCAGAAAACGACGTGACAGGCGTGGGGGCTGCGCAGTAGTAGGCGATATGGCCCGCAGTGTGGCCGGGTACATCGATCACCTGGAAGTCAAGCCCCATGGCATGTACGGCATCACCTTCGCTCAGCGGCTCATAAGGTGCGGGAATGCGTTCGCTGGCCGGGCCGTATACCCTGGCACCCGTGGCATCGCGCAGCGCATCAACACCACCGATGTGGTCGGCATGGTGGTGCGTGACTAGAATTGACTCCAGTTGCAAGGCTTGGTCCTTCAGCACTCGCATGACAGGCGCGGCGTCGCCGGGGTCCACCACCAGGGCGCGCTTGCCGTCATGCAACATCCAGAGGTAGTTGTCGGCAAAGGCAGGGATGGGAATCAATTTCAACATGCAGTGGTCCTGATGAACTCGCAAATTATAGGTTTGACGCAATGGCTCAAGACCCCGCCTGGCGAGTATCTGCTTGCCTGGGAACGTGCGCAGTTTGATGAAGCCGTCAGCGACATTTTTGGCTACCACGCCCTCCAGCTGGGCATGCCGGAACTGGACACCCTGAAGACCAACCGCATGCCGCATCAGTGGCTGGCATTGCAGAATGCAGCGTTGACTCCTTCCAGCGTATCTGGCGCCACCCCTGCCGTCAATGGCGACGGCCATGATGCGACTTCAATCGCCCCTGCAAGTTCCCGGCGGCGCGCCGCCTTGGTGACCGACTCCGTTGCCTTGCCTTTCCCCGAAAGCAGCCTGGACCTGGTGGTGCTTCCGCACACACTGGAGTTGAGCTGCGACCCGCACGCCACCTTGCGCGAGGTCGAGCGCGTGCTGGTTCCCGAGGGGCGGGTTGTCATCAGCGGCCTGAACCCGACCAGCTTGTGGAGCATGCGCCAGCGGCGTGCGCATTTTTATCGCCGGCTGGGGTACAACGGACTGTTTTTGCCGGATGCCGGAGAGTTCATTGGTTACTGGCGTTTGCGCGACTGGTTGCGGTTGCTGAGCTTTGAGGTAGAGTCGGGGCGCTTCGGCTGTTACCGCCCTGCCTTGACCAGCCAGAAATGGCTGGCGCGGTTTGACTGGATGGACAAGGCCGGTGCGCGCTGGTGGCCCATTTTTGGTGCCGTGTATTTCCTGGTGGCGGTCAAGCGTACTCAGGGCGTGCGCCTGCTGGAGCCGGCCTGGAAGTCGCGTAAAGCAGTGGCCGCCGCACCTGCGGCGGTGGCCAACAAGGAGCTTGCGCCGAATGCCACAACCGATCTTTTAATGACCCGCCGCGGGCCAGAAACAAAAAACAATCCATGACTGCTTCCTCACATGCCGCAAAAACGCCAGATGCCGAACCACAACACATAGTTATTTACACCGATGGCGCATGCAAGGGTAATCCCGGCCCTGGAGGCTGGGGCGCCTTGTTGAGTTCGGGCGGGGCTGAGAAAGAACTGTTCGGCGGCGAGCTGGGCACCACCAACAACCGCATGGAAATCACGGCGGTGATCGAGGCGCTGGCTGCGCTCAAACGGCCCTGCAAGGTGACTTTGTATCTCGACAGCGAGTATGTGCGCAAGGGCATCACCGAGTGGATACAGGGCTGGAAAGCCCGGGGCTGGCGCACGGCGGCCAAGGCCCCCGTCAAGAATGTGGACCTGTGGCAGCGGCTGGATGCGCTGGTATCAACGAGCGGCCACAAGATTGACTGGCGCTGGGTCAAGGGACATGCGGGCGACCCCGGTAACGAGCGTGCCGATGCGTTGGCCAACAAGGGCGTGGAGCGCGCGCTGGGCCGGCTTTGAGCAACGCGGCCACGGGGAGATCGCTCCCGGCAAAATGCATACGATAAGCGTACATAGCAACCCGAAAGCTTGCCACCGGTTGTCCATTTCGTAAAGGCCTTGTAAAGCTGCTGCGCATGGCCCTCCGGGCAAGGCAGGAAACGCTGCACCGAGCGTGGTGTCCTGCTACATTCGCTGGTTGTATCTTTCTATTACAAGTTTCCCTTACCCATGGCATCAAAAGCAATTTACACAGTGGTCGCGGCGGCGGGTATTGCAGCTGCATCAGGCGCTGCCTGGTGGTACCAGAAACCCCGGGCCAATGATGCCGCACCAGGTGTCGCGTCGTCGGCGGCACCTGCAGCTGGGGCTGCCAGCAGTCCGGCCAGTGGTAAACCACCGACCGTAGAGGTTGCGCGAGTGGAAATCGCCAGGCTTACGGACGACACGCAGGCTGTGGGCAGCCTGCGTTCACGCCGTGGTGTAGTGCTCAGGCCCGAGGTGAGCGGGCGTATTACACAGCTTAATTTCACCGATGGCCAGCGTGTGCGCAAGGGCCAGGTGCTGGTGCAGTTTGACGACCAGTTGCCGCTGGCCCAGCTCCAGCAAAGCCAGGCTGAGCTGTCGATTGCGCAGGCCAACCAGAAACGCAACCAGGAACTGGTGGCTGAGAACTTCATCAGCCAGCGCTCGCTGGATGAAAGTGCCGCCAACCTGCAGGTGGCCCAGGCCAAGCTGTCGCTGGCACAAGCCACCGCCGCCCGTCTGAAAATCCTGGCACCCTTTGACGGGATTGTGGGAATCCGCCAGGTCAATGCGGGCGATTACCTGAAGGACGGCGCGGACATCGTCAATATTGAAGACATTGATGCGGTTTTTGTTGATTTCAGGCTGCCCGAGCGTTACCAGAGCAAGATCAAGCACGGGCAGATTGCCATGCTGGATATTGATGCCCTGCCGGGAAAAAAATACACAGCCCAGGTCCAGGCGATCGACCCTCTGATCGATGCGAATGGCCGTTCCGTAGGGGTGCGGGCCTGCATCGATAACCGCCACCTGCAGCTTCGGCCAGGCATGTTTGCACGCGTCAATGCGGTTTTTGGCGTGCGTGAGAATGCGCGTGTCATTCCTGAGGAAGCCATTGTTCCGCAGGGCGGCAGGCAGTTTGTCATCAAATTGCTGCCCGGCGCGACGGAGCAGACCCGGACCACCAAGCGGGTCGAAGTCAAGGTCGGGCTGCGCAGCCCGGGCAAGGTTGAAATCATCGAAGGTCTGGAGGTCGGGGATACGGTGGTGACGACAGGCCAGCAGCGTGTGCAGCGTGACGGCGCAACGGTAACGGTGGCCGACCTCGGCGGTGCGCGGACGGGCCGGCCCGTTACAAATGGGGCGCCGGCGGCTGTTGCCAGTGCAGGTGCTGCAGCACCTGCGCCTGTGCCGCCGGCGCAGCCTATGGCTGCAGCACCAGCCAAAGCTTTAGCGCCATTGCCCGGCCCCAATCCCTGTGCTGGCGCGTCGGCCGGAAGCCGCGCAGTCCCCAGGGCACACCAGGATCGTCACTGACACAAGGCGGATAAGGATTTCCCATGCAACTCGCTGAAACCTCCATACGCCGTCCGGTATTTGCCACCGTGCTGTCATTGCTGATCGTGCTGGTCGGCGCCGTCAGCTTCAATCGCCTGAATGTGCGGGAATACCCAAAAATCGACGAGCCCGTGGTCACGGTGAGCGTGCGGTACGCCGGGGCATCGGCCGAGGTCATCGAGTCACAGGTCACCAAACCGCTGGAGGACTCGATTGCCGGTATTGATGGCGTGGACGTCATCACCTCCATCAGCCGCGCCGACCAGGCACAGATCAGCGTGCGCTTCCGTCTTGAGAAAGACGCCGACTCGGCTGCAGCCGAAGTGCGCGACCGTACCTCGCGCGTGCGCAACCGCCTGCCGCAGGCGATTGAAGAGCCGGTGATTGCCAAGGTCGAGGCCGATGCTTTTCCTGTCATCCAGCTGGCCTTTTCCAGCGAGTCGATGACACCACTGCAGATCAATGACCTGGTCAACCGCATCGTCAAGCCGCGCCTGCAAACCGTGACCGGTGTTGCCGATGTACGAATTTACGGCGAGCGCAAGTACGCCATGCGCGTCTGGCTGGACACCGACAAGCTGGCCGCCTACAAGCTGACCACGCAGGATGTGGAGGATGCCATCACCCGCAGCAACCTGGAACTGCCGGCCGGTCGCATCGAGTCGCAGCAGCGCGAGTTCAGCGTGACCTCGCAGACCGACCTGGTCCGGCCAGCGCAGTTCCGCGACATCGTCATCAAGAACGTCAACGGCTTTAGCATCAAGGTACGTGACGTGGCGCGTGTGGAAGAGGGCGCCGCCGACGAACGAACGGCGGTTCGTCTGAATGGCCGCTCTGCCGTGGCGGTGGGCATCATCCGTCAGGCGACGGCCAATCCGCTGGACCTGTCAAAAGGTGTGCGGGAAGCCTTTCCCAAGCTGAAGGCTGACCTGCCGGCGGACATGCTGATCGACGTTGCCAATGACAATTCGGTGTTTATCGACCGCTCCGTCAACAACGTTTACCACACCATCGCCGAAGCGATTGTGCTGGTGGCGCTGGTGATTTTTGTGTTTTTGCGCACGGCGCGCGCTTCCATCATTCCCATCGTCACCATCCCGGTGAGCCTGATTGGCACCTTCGCCATGATGGCTCTGGCGGGGTTCACGATCAATACATTGACCCTTCTGGCACTGGTGCTGGCCATTGGCCTGGTGGTGGATGATGCCATCGTCATGCTGGAAAACATCTTCAGGCATATCGAGGAAGGCATGGATCCGTTCTCCGCGGGCATCAAGGGGGCGCGTGAAATCGGCTTTGCCGTGGTCACCATGACCGCGACCCTGGTGGCGGTGTATGCGCCGCTGGCCTTCACGCCGGGGCGTACCGGGCGTTTGTTTGTCGAGTTTGCGCTGGCGCTGGCCGGCGCTGTGGTGGTGTCGGGTTTTGTGGCGCTGACCCTCACGCCCATGATGTGCACGCAACTGCTCAAGCACAACCCCAAGCCAAACCGGTTTGACCGTTTCATGGAGCGGGCGTTGACGTCCATCTCCGATCGTTACGGCGCCTTGCTGCGCTGGGTGGTGACCGCACGTTATGTGGCGCCGGCGGGCCAGGCTGGCAGGCGTGGCGCGGGCCGGTGGCTCAAGGCTTGGATTCTGCAGGCACGCTGGATTGTGATCGGGGTGATGTTGCTCAGCGCCCTGGCCATCGCGCTGGTGTTCCCGACGATGAAACAGGAACTTTCCCCGATCGAGGATCGCGGCGTGATCCTGGCCAACGTGAATGCGCCCGACGGTGCCACGCTGGACTACACCAACCGTTATGCAAAAGCCCTGGAGAAGATGGGCGAGTCCTTCCCCGAGTTCGACCGCATTTTTGCCAACGTGGGTAACCCGACGGTGGCGCAAGCCAGCGTGGTCTACCGCACGGTTGACTGGGATGACCGCAAGCGGTCCACCATGGAGATGGCGCGTGAACTGCAGCCAAAATTCAATGCGCTGCCCGGCGTGACGGCATTCCCGATCACGCCGCCCTCGCTGGGCCAGGGCTTTCGCGAACGGCCGCTCAATTTTGTGATCCAGACCTCGGACAGCTACCAGAACCTCAACACGGTGGTGCGCCAGATGCTGGACGAGATCGCCAAAAATCCAGGCATCGTCTCGCCCGATGTGGACCTGCGGCTCAACAAACCCGAGCTGCGCATAGAAGTGGAGCGTGACAAGGCGGCCGACCTCGGCGTCAGCGTGCAGGTGGTTGCAAAAGCGATCGAAACCCTGCTGGGCGGGCGCAATGTCACCCGCTACAAACGCGATGCCGAGCAGTACGACGTGATCGTGCAGACCGAGGCCAGCGGCCGCACCACACCGGAAGACATTGACCGCATTTATGTGCGCGGGCGCAACGACGCCATGATTCCGCTGTCGGCACTGGTCAAGGTGCGTGAAAGCGTCTCCCCGCGTGAGCTGAACCACTTTGGCCAGCGCCGCTCGGTGTCCATCACGGCCAGCCTGGCGGGTGACTATTCCCTGGGTGAGGCGCTGAAATTCATGGACCAGACCGCAGCCAAGGTGCTGAAAACCGGCTACAGCACCGACCTGAACGGTACCTCCCGTGAGTTCAGAAACTCGCAGGGCGCGCTGGCCATTGTGTTTGTCCTGGCCCTGGTGTTTATTTTCCTGGTGCTGGCCGCGCAGTTTGAGAGTTTTGTCGACCCGCTGGTGATCATGCTGTCTGTGCCGCTTTCAATGATTGGCGCGCTGCTGGCCCTGAAATGGAGCGGCGGCTCGCTCAACGTTTACTCGCAGATTGGCCTGATCACGCTGGTCGGCCTGATCACCAAGCACGGCATCCTGATCGTGGAGTTCACCAACCAGCTGCGCGGGCAGGGCATGGAGATGATCGATGCGCTGGTCAAGGCCTCGTCGCAACGTCTGCGACCCATCATGATGACCACCGGTGCCATGGTGCTGGGTGCCTTGCCGCTGGCCCTGGCCACTGGCGCGGGCGCCGAAAGCCGCATGCAGATCGGCTGGGTGATTGTGGGCGGCATGTCGCTGGGGACCTTGCTGACCGTGTTTGTGGTGCCCACCATGTACACCCTGTTTGCCCGCTCGGCGGTGCCGGGTGCCAACAAGGCTGTGGCGAAGGAGCAGCCGGATGGGCATCATGAGCATCCAGAATACGTAGCCGAATAGCGGGCCAACTCCTTTTCAATGCAAAACGCCCTCTCAGAGAGGGCGTTTTGCTTGGGATTCTTTATTCCAGCCGGGGCCGCGGAACTGGCTTTGCCAGGCCGCAGGCGCAGCACCCCCTCGGGGGGCAGCGAACCACACGAAGTGGGGAGCGCGGGGGCCCTATATAGCTCCGTCAAACATCAGCACATCCACCTCGCCACCCACGGCAATGTTGCCCTGGGCATGGTGCAAGACCATCAGCCCATTGGCCTCGGCCATGGAGCGCAGTACACCGGAGCCCTGGTTTCCTGTGGTCCTGACCTGCAGCGAGCCGTCGGGCGCGGTGGATACCCAGCCGCGCTGGTATTCGGTGCGGCCCGGCTTTTTGCGGATGGCCTCCAGGCTGCGTGCCTTGAGCAGCGGTTGTGTAGTCGCACTGGCACCCATCATCTGCAGCAAGGCAGGGCGCACAAAGGCCAGGAAGGTCACCATGACTGCGACCGGGTTGCCGGGTAAACCGAAGAGGATGGCCCCCACGCTCCCCACTTCGTGTGGTTCGCTGCCCCCCGAGGGGGCTGTTTCGCCTTGGGGTGGCCCGGCGGCGAAACGGACGGCGCCGCTGTCCTCATGGTTGCTATTATTTTCATAGCTGGCTGCGCGCGATATATGGAGGCCAGGGGCCGATTTGGCTTGTAATTTGGCAGGTAGCAGGCGTCCCACGGCCATGGGGCGGCCTGGCCGCATGGCGATGCGCCAGAAGGCCACATCTCCGAGCTTTTTCATCATAGTTTTGGTGAAATCCGCTTCGCCCACACTGACACCGCCCGACGTAATGATGGCATCGGCCTGCATGGCTGCGCTTGTGAAAGCGGTTTCGAGCAGGGCCGGGTCGTCGCGCACCACGCCCATATCGATGACCTGGCAGCCCAGGCGGCTGAGCATGCCAAAGACGGTATAGCGGTTGCTGTCGTACACGGCGCCTTCGCGCGGCGCTTCGCCCAGCGACAGGATTTCATCGCCGGTTGAAAAATAAGCGACACGCAACGGGCGCCATGTCTTCAGTGTTTTAAGGCCCAAAGAGGCCGCCAGTCCAAGCCGGGCGGGCGTAAGCAGCTCGCCTTTCAGGAGCGCCGGTTTGCCTTGGGCGAGGTCTTCACCGCGCAGCCGGCGGTTATCACCTGGCTTGAGAAGCTTTGCCGGGATGGTGATGAGATCACCCTGAAGCGCTACAAACTCCTGCGGCACCACCGTGTCCAGCCCTTGCGGCATGATGGCGCCGGTCATGATCTTGACGCACTGGCCGGCTTTAACGCTGCCTTGCCAGGCCTTGCCTGCGAGTGCCGTACCTACGACTTTCAGTTCAAACGCCTCGCCGGGCGCGAGCGAACGCCGCGCCGGGCCGCCCCAAGCAAGTTCAGCCCCCTCGGGGGGCAGCGAACCACACGAAGTGGGGAGCGTGGGGGCCAATTCATTACCGGCAAAGGCGTAACCGTCCATCGCCGAATTGTCATGCGGCGGCACATCGAAGGGCGACACCACATCGGCTGCCAGCACACGGCCCAAGGCTTCAAACAGGGGCAGTTCGACGGCTTCCTGGACCGGTGTGACCAGCCTGGACAAAAATGCCAACACGTCGTCGGCTGAGAGCGCTTGCGGATCGTAGCCCTGCAGTTCGGCCGCAATCTGCGCCAGTGTTTTTACATCAGGGCTCACGGCAGGCGGGATTCAAGTTGGTGCAGTTCGGCCAGCGTGTTGGCATTGAAAAAGCTGTGGGCATCATCCCCGGCACGGTTGAAGGGCACGTTGACGGTCTTGTGTTGTGCCGTCCATGCATCGATCTTGCGGCCGCCGTTTTTGGTGAAGTGCACCAGGCTTTCAAGCATGCCGGTGTGCATCAGGCAAAACACGGGCTGCGGCCTTAACTGTCCGTCTTCTTCCGGTGCGGCGGCTACCGCAAAGTCTGCACCTTCCAGCGCAAAGGCCTTTGCCATGCGCTCCACCAGGTCAAGCGGAAACAGCGGCGTATCGCACGGTACCGTGAGCATGTAGGGGGTTTCGCAGCGCTCCAGCCCCGTCATGAAGCCAGCCAGTGGCCCGGCGTATTCACCCAGGCCTGTACTGTCGGGCCAGACAGGCACGCCGAACGACTCATACGCCGCCAGGTTACGGTTGGCATTGATCATGACTTCACCCACCTGCGGGCCCAGCCTGAGCAGGGTGTGCAGGGCCAGCGGCACGCCGTTGAAGTTTTGCAGGCCCTTGTCGGCACCGCCCATGCGGGAACCGCGGCCTCCGGCCAGGATTACTGCTGTGATGGCTTCGGCATGCAGGGGGACAGTTAAATCGGCATTCACAAAGTCATCCTCCGATGTAACTCATTTCGACGCGTTTGAGACCGTTGTCTAGCGGGCTTGTGTCTGCAGGCATGGCTGCACGCAGTTCCGAATAACGGTCATCCCGCTTTTGCCAGATATGGCTTACCGCGCCCGCTATCTGGTCGTCCGCATAGCCACCACGTAACAGGGCGCGCAAATCATGCCCCTGGCTGGCAAACAGGCATAAAAACAGCTTGCCTTCGGTCGACAGCCGCGCCCGGTTGCAGTCGCTGCAAAAGGCCTGGGTAACGCTGCTGATCACGCCGATCTCACCCCCACCATCGGCATAACGCCAACGCCCGGCCGTCTCGCCTGTGTAGTTGGGGTTGATGGATGTGAGCGGGAATTCGGCATTGATCCGTTCAATGACCTGGGCGGAAGGCAGTACCTCGTCCATGCGCCAGCCGTTGGTGGCGCCCACGTCCATGTATTCAATAAAACGCAGCACGGCGCCCGAATGGCGGAAATGCCGCGCCATGGGCAGGATTTCTGCATCGTTGGTGCCGCGCTTGACCACCATGTTGATCTTGATCGGCGACAGCCCGACCTTTTGCGCGACCTCGATGCCCTTAAGCACATCGGCCACCGGAAAGTCCACATCGTTCATACGGCGGAAAGTCGCATCGTCCAGCCCGTCCAGGCTGACAGTCACGCGCTGCAGGCCAGCATCCTTTAACGACTGGGCCTTTCTTGCCAGCAACGAGGCATTGGTGGTCAGCGTGATGTCCAGCGGCCTGCCTTCGGGCGTTTGCAGTTTTGCCAGCATTTCAATCAGCACTTCAAGGTGCTTGCGCAACAGCGGCTCGCCGCCCGTGAGCCTGATTTTTTCAACGCCATGTGCCACAAAAATACGCGCCAGGCGGGTGATTTCCTCAAAACTCAGGAGCGAGGTCTGCGGCAAAAAGGCGTAGTCCTTGTTGAACACCTCGCTGGGCATGCAGTAGCTGCAGCGAAAGTTGCAGCGGTCGGTCACGCTGATGCGCAGGTCGCGCAGGGGACGGGCCAGGGTGTCGCTTAACAAACCCGTGGGTGCCTCCAGTCGCGCAGGAATGTGCGGAACGCGGCTTGCGTAGCGTATGTCGGCCAGGGGGATAACTTTGTCTGTCATTGTGGGGTGCCCAAGGGGAGAATTTACTCCATTGGCCCGGCTGGGGCGCTAAAAAGAGGTCTTAACCCCCAAGAGATGCGCGTTATTGACCCTGGCCCTGGTGGCATGGGGTCGTGTCTTCACCCGCAGGCGCAGCGGCCCCCTCGGGGGCAGTGAGCGGCCGTGGGGGCCTACACACATCGTGCGCCGTCCACCTCAATACATACGCCGCTGATAAAGTCCGCCTCGTCGCTGGCCAGGTACAGCGCGGCATTGGCCACGTCCAGCGCGGTTGAAAAACGCCCCAACGGGATGCTGGCCCGGAACCTGGCCTTGCGTTCTTCGTCCACCGGGCCACCGGCAAATTCGGCAGACAGGCCTGTGTCGGGGTTAAACACCGGGTTGATGCAGTTCACTCGGATATTGTCCGGGCCCAGCTCGGCGGCCAGGGATTTTGAGGTGGTGATGACCGCGCCCTTGGAGCCGTTGTACCAGGTCAGGCCCGGCCGCGGACGCACGCCGGCCGTCGAGGCGATGTTGATGAAACTGCCGCCGCCCTGTTCGCGGAACACCGGCGTTGCATGAATGGTTGAGAGGTAAATGCTTTTGACGTTGATGGCGTAACACTTGTCAAAATCATCTTCGCTGACGTCCAGTGCCGGCTGGTTGCGGTGCGTCCAGCCTGCGTTGTTGACCATCACATCCAGTTTGCCGTAGCGTTGCATTGCGGCATCCACCAGCGCCTTGACCTCTGCGGATCTGGTGACGTCAGCAGCGAAAAAAGATGCCGTCCCCCCGGCCTTGACGATGGCTGCCACGACCTTTTCACCCATCGTGGCATTGATGTCGTTGACGATGACCTGCGCGCCCTCGGCGGCCAGGCGCCTGGCAATGCCTTCGCCTATGCCGCCGCCCGAGCCTGTGACGATGATTGATTTGTCCTTGAGCCGCATTTTGGAATGTCCTTTTTGCTACGTATCTAATAGCTTCTTGTGCCCATTGTGATTGAGCTTCTTGCTGATTCTTCTCATGATTCTTGTGTACATACAGCGTCCTGGCAGGAGGGTGCTCTCCACGCCTGCGAATCGCCTGTTCAGGGCATGATTGAAGGGGGCAGAGGGGATTTTTCGCATGCCCGGTTATTTTCCTGGAAGTGGCATGAACGCATACCCCAGCCAGACCACGGCCAAGACCACGAGCGACCCGGCGCCTATCCTGGCGGCAAAGGCGAGCCCGCCAGAGACTGTGGCGGCTATCAGTTTGCTGAGCACATTGGTGGAAAACCCCAGCAGCACAGCCCACAGAATCTGTGCCGGATTCAATTGACCGCTGGCGCCCAGCGACAGCACCGAGGTGGCGGCGGCATGTGCGTCGGCAAACCCGGCAATGGCGGCGCCAAGGCCGACCGCGGTCTGGCCGAAGTGCGCGTTGGCCAGCGCGACGGCGCCGGTCACCAGCGTGAGGGTCAACGCAAACCCCATCGCGTGCACCAGGTTGAAGGCATGTCCCTGGGATGGCGGCGTTGCGGCTGTCTGGCGATGCGCGAGCACACTGACGCAGGCGACGAGGATGGCGCAGACCCAGCCCGCGAGAAGGCTGGGCGCCAGTGTGGCGAGCGCGGCTGGGTAGATGGCCGCCGTCACCAGAAACAACTGGGGGATGGTGGCGACATTCGAACACAGGGCGCCGGATACACAGGCACTGAGGAGTTCGGGCTGCTGACGTACCTTCAGGCCCATGGCCGCGGTGGTCGCGGTACTTGAGACAAGGCCAGAGGCCAGCCCCGACAAGGCGTAGCCTAGCCGCGCGCCGCCCAGGCGCAGGGCCACGTAGCCAATGGCCTGGAGCGCCATCAGGAGCACCACCAGGCTCCAGATCCGGCGCGGGTTGATGCCGGCCAGCCATGAAATGGACTGGTTGGGCAGCAGTGGCAGAACCACCAGTGCCGCGCCGGCCAACACCAGGCCATCGCGCAATTCGGTGGCTGACAGCAGCGTGATCGAAAACCGGTGCAAGGCACTGCGGGCCACCAGCAGGCCGGCCACTATGACGGCCGTGCCGGCTGATATGACGGGCGCGGGGATAGCTGCTACACCCAGCAGATAGGTGATGAACAAGGCGATTTCAGTGGTGACGCCGGGATCGCGTGAGCGATCGCGCCAATAGGAAATCAGGATCAGCGCCACGATCAGCAAAGCGCCCAGGAATACCAGCCAGGTTTGAGCCAGTGCCTGCGCCAAGGCCCCGCCGAGGGCGGCCAATGCAAAGGTGCGAACGCCAGCCAGCCTTCGATGCGGTCCGCGGCCCTTGCGCCGTTCGCGCTCAATGCCGATCAACAGACCGCTGCCGAGCGCGACGGCAAAGCCGATCAGCACATTTTCATCAATAGGCATAGGCACTTTGAAGCAGTTGCCCGCAGCAGACAGGCATCACCGGGCGCGACGGTGCAGCCTGCAGACCCTGAATCTAACCATGGCGCACCGCCACCGTCTTCAAGGTCGTGAAACCATACAGCGCCTCAAAGCCCTTCTCACGCCCGTAACCGGATGACTTCACGCCGCCGAAGGGCAATTCCACCCCGCCGCCCGCGCCGTAGTTGTTGATAAACACCTGGCCGCTTTTGACACGTTTGGCCATGCGGAACTGGCGGGCGCCGTCGCGGGTCCAGATGCCTGCGACCAGGCCGAACCGGGTGGCGTTGGCGAGTTCCACCGCGTGGTCTTCATTCTTGAAACTCATGGCGCAGAGCACAGGGCCGAAGACTTCTTCCTGCGCCAGCCTGTGCATCACGGGCACGTCGCGCAGCAAGGTAGGGGCCTGGTAAAAGCCGGTGTCAGGCGCTTCATCCACGATCTGGCCCTGAGCCACCATGGGGATGCTGGCCACATGGGCATCGCTTAAAAAATCCCAGACGCGCTGCTGCTGGCTCTGGCGGATCAGCGGGCCGACATCGAGGTCCATGGCCGCAGGGCCGACGCGCAGGCTTTCAAAAGCCCGGCCGAGCCGCTCCAGCAGCGGTTCGTAAATGCTTTGCTCGACCAGCAGGCGGGAGCCGGCCGAGCAGGTTTGCCCGGCGTTTTGCACAATGGCATTGATGATTGTGGGAATTGCCGCATCCAGGTCGGCATCGGCAAACACAATCTGCGGGCTTTTGCCGCCCAGCTCCAGCGTGACGGGGCAATGGCGCTCGGCCGCCACCTGCTGGATCAGTGTGCCGACTGTGGGGCTGCCGGTAAAGCTGATGTGGTCTATGCCCTTGTGGCGGGCCAGTGCGTCGCCGACTTCGTGACCATAGCCAGTCACGATGTTGATCGCGCCGGCGGGGAAGCCGACTTCGGCGGCGAGCTGCGCCACGCGGATGAGTGACAGGCAGGCATCTTCCGCAGGCTTGATCACGCACACATTGCCGGCGGCCAGCGCGCCGCCCACGCTGCGCCCGAAGATCTGCATGGGGTAATTCCACGGGATGATGTGGCCGGTCACGCCATGCGGTTCGCGCCAGGTCATCACGCTGTAGCCGTCCAGGTAGGGAATGGTTTCGCCGTGCAGCTTGTCGCAGGCACCTGCATAAAACTCGAAGTAGCGCACCAGCGCGGCAGCGTCGGCTTTGGCCTGCTTGACGGGTTTGCCGCAGTCGCGTTGCTCTATCAGCGCCAGTTCATCGGCGTGCGCCGCGACCTTGGCCGACAGGCGCATGAGCAGGCGGCCGCGCTCTGCAGCGCTGATGCGCTGCCAGACCAGGTCCAGGCATTCGCGGGCAGCGTTGACTGCGGTGTCCATGTCGCTGGCATTGCTGCGCTGTATCTCGTCAAACACCTGGCCGTCGGACGGGTCTATGACCGGGATGGTTTTGCCGGAAGACGAGGGGACGGAGGTGTTGGCGATGTAGTTGAGCTGCATACCCTGATTTTGCTTCAAGCCGCCAGAATGTTCTGGTTGGGCGTATTTTTGAATGAAATATGCCTGTGGCCGCCGTGAATCGCGCGCGACAAGCTATCAATTCAATAGCGAATCAGGATTTGGCCGGGCGTGCAAACCGCAAGAGCAGCAAGCCCGCTACCGCTGCCAGCGCCGCCAGCACGGCCAGCAGGCCGCCCGCATCCGCCAGTGGCGCGCCCATCTGGTTGAGGCGCAGCGATGCCTGTATGCCTGCCGTACTGGGAAACAGCCAGCGCAGGGTTTGCAGCGCATCCGGCAGGGCTTCTGCGGGCCATGAGAACCCTGAGACAAAGGCCATGGGAAGGGCGGTGAAGAGCAGCACCTGCAGGGCGCGCTCGCGGTTGCCAAACCAGGTGCCAAGCAAGGCGCCCAGGGTGCAGATGGCGGGTATGTAAAAGGCCAGCAACACCAGCGCGCCCAGGGTGTTGGCGCCGCGCGGAAAATCCTGCAGCCAGAAAATCCAGCCAAAGTAGAGCAGGCCGCTGGCGTAGCCCACGGTCGAGAAAGCCAGGATGCGGCCAAGCCAGGTGGCTGCATCGGCGCGGTGCCGACCGGTCTCGGCCCACAGGCCGACCAGCATGCCCACGCCCATGAGCAGCGTCTGCTGGATGATCAACAGCGCGACCGCCGGCACCACATAACTGCCGTAACCTTCGGTCGGGTTGAACAGCGCCACCATCTGGAGATTGATGGGGCTGCGGCTGGCATTGGCCTGCAGTGCACTTTGGCCGCCGGCCTGCAGTTTTTTGATTTCCACCCCGGCCGAGACTGTGCCTGCGGCCTCGGCAAAACCGTAGAGCACGGCTTTGTTAAGCAGCGCGTAGCTGCCGTCGGCTTCTACCGTGACGACGGCGGCCTTGCCGCGCAGCACATTACGTTTGAGGTCGGCCGGCAGGACAGCATAACCCTCGATCTCGCCGGCCCAGAGCTCCTGCTGTGCTTCGCGCTCGTCGCCGGTGACCATGCGCACGTCTATGCGCGGGCTGGCCTGGGCGAAACGTGTGATCTGGCGCGACAGGCTGCTGTGGTCGTAGTCCACCACGGCGACCGGCACACGTGTCACGGCCTGCGTACCGTAAGGCCAGGGATAGAAAAAACCATAGAGCAGGGGCGCAATGCCGACGATCAGCAGCACGCCCGTGTCGCCGGCAATGGCCCTGAGCGTGTCGGCCCAGGCGCCAATCAGTTTGCGAAAAGCCTGCATCAGCGGCCACCCCAGCTCTCGGGCTTGCCTGCAGCGCTTTTGAGCAGCGGCACACAAGCCAGCAACAAGACCGCAGCCATGCCTGCCAGGCCGGCAAGAATGGGCAGCGAATAGTGCAGCGGCGCGTTCATCTGCAATTGCTCCATCTGCAGGCGGATGTAATGGGTGTAGGGCAGCAGCTCGGCCCAGCCCCGCGCCAGCACGGGCATGGACTGCAGCGGGAAACCAACCCCGCCAAACGCAAAGGCCGGTGCGGTGATGAAGCCGGTGGCCGACAAGGCCGTGCGCAGCGAGCGCGAGGCTGCAGCTGCAAACGCGCCCATGGCCAGCGACAGCGCCAGCAGTGCCGCAAGCGCAAGCAAGACCCAACTAAGTGAACCCGCCGGATGCCAGCCGCGCCCCCAGGTCAGCCAGACAAAGGCCGTCACGCCGACCAGGCCCAAACCGAGCAAAGGCCAGACCAGCTTGCCCAGCAGCGCGCCAACCGTAGCGCACCAGCCGGAAGATGACAGTGTTAGCCATTCGGCAATCGTCCCATCGCGCAGCTCCCGGCCCACGGCCCAGGCACCTGCTGTCATGGCCAGGATATGCAGCAGCGCTGGAATCAGTGCGGCTGCCAGGAACTGTTCATAGTTGAGCGAGGGGTTAAACAGCGTTACCAGGCTGGTCTTGATGGGCTCCATGGACACCATGGTGGCCAGTTTGGGCTCACCGCGCTTGTTGCGCGCAGCCAGTTCAACGCCGGCGGACAGCGTGCCGACGGCGGTGCGTACATCGCGCTGGATCAGGCCCGAATGGGTGCCCAGCTGTGCGTTGTGCAACAGGGTGACCTGTGCGGCCTGGCCGCGTTTGACGGTGCGTGCAAAGTCCGGCGGGATGCTCACCACCGCATACACCTCGGCACGGCGCAGGCCTTGCGTGGCTTCGGCAGTGTCGCTGTAGGGGCGCACGACCTTGAGGCCGGGTGTTGCATCCAGGAAGCGCACCAGCTGGCGCGACAGGGATGAATGGTCCTGGTCCATCACGCCTATGGGCAACTGGTTGGGCAGCCCGGCGGAAAATATCCACCAGATCATGGCCACTGCCAGCAGCGGCAGCCATGAAATCATGGCCAGGTCCCAGGGGCTGCGCCTGAGCCGCGCGGCTTCACGCCGCGCGCTGCCGGCAAACGCCTGAAAAAAAACCTGCAAAAAGCCCATGGGGGTGTTCAACCAGAAGCGGTGAACGCTTTATTGAACCAGCACGCTCATGCCGGGACGTGCGCCTTCAATCGGCGCCGCTGGCCTGGCCCTGACCTCAAATGTGCGGGCGTCAAAACCCTGGCCTGCACGCGTGGCGCGCCAGGTGGCGAAGTCGGGCAGCACGGCGCTGTAAAACACCTTGAAGCGCACCTGCCTGTTGCCCAGCGCCGGCAGCACGGCGTCAAACTCCGCATCCTTGGCGAAGCGCTGCAAGCGATCCTCGCGCACATTGAGCACCACCCACTGGTTTTTCAAATCGACCACCGTCACGACGGCGACGCCTTGTGGCGACAGTTCGCCGACCTTGGCCAGCACCTTGGCGACCTCGCCGGCCACCGGGCTTTTGAGTTCGGTCTCCGCCTTGGCCGCTTCGACCTCGGCCACCACGCCTGCAACCTGGCGCGCCTGCGCATTGGCTGCGGCCTTGTCTTCGGGGCGGGCGCCGGCGCGTGCCATGTCGTACTGGGCCTTGGCCGTCAGGGCCTGGTCGCGCGAGGCCTTGAAATTGGCTTCGGCCTCATCGCGCTTTTGCTCCGCCACCAGGCCTTCTTTTGCCAGGCCGTTCACGCGCTTGAAAGATGTTTCTGCAAGCTCCGCCGCGGCCTGGGCGCGTTGCCATTGCAGGCGGGCCATTTCCACTTCCTGCGGGCGTGCGCCGCTTTGTGCCTTGTCGGCAACAGCCTGGGCCGCCTGTTGCGCGGCCGTGGCCTGCTCCAGCTTGGCGGTGACTTCCGGGCTGTCGGTGCGTATCAGTATGGCCCCGGCCGCAATCTGCTGGCCCTCCCGGACCAGCACCTGCGAGATGCGGGCGGTGACCTTGGGCGCAATGTCGGTTTCCTGGGCTTCCATCTGGCCCTGGAACACATCCGGAGGTGGTTGTGATGCGCGCCAGACGCCATAGCCCAGCAACACCAGCAGGGCGATGGCCCCCACGCCAATGGCCACGGTTTTTTTGGGAATGTTTTTTTTCATGATCAATTGACTTTCACATCGGCACGCCGGACATAGGCACTGAACTCTTCTGACAAACCGCAACTCTCCAGCAGTCTTGCCAGTGCAGTGACGTAGTCAAAGGCGACCTGGGCACGTTCTGTTTCGACCTTGGCCTGGTTGACTTCGGCGTCTATCAGTTCAAGCGCGGTGCCGGTGCCGCCGCGCAGGGCCGCCGTACGCAGGCGCAGCACCTCATGCGCCAGGGCCACGCCGGGCTCGGTCGCCAGGAACTGCCGGCGCGCCTGTTCCACGCTACGCCAGTTCTTCTCGACCAGCAGGCTGATGTCGCTGCGTGCCTGCAGCTCGGTGCGTTCGGCCTGCTCAATCTGCTTGCCGGATGCGGCTGCCAGCGCGTTGCGGTCCACCGAGTCAAACAGGGTCCAGCGCACGCCTATGCCGCCCACCCAGTCGGCATTGCCGGGTTTGAGTTCGCGCTGGCCGAAGGCAAACACCTGAGGTTTGCGCAGCGCTTCTTCGCCGTGGTGCAACTGCTCGGCCTGGGCTTTTTTTGCACTCACTTTGGCCAGGCCCGGGTGGCGCAGCAGTGCTTCATTGAGGAAGTGGGGCAGGGACTCAACCGGCTGCGTCAGCACAAAAAGCGGCGTATCGGGTACCACGGGCGCGTCCGACTTCACGGTGCGCGCCAGTGCGATGGCGGCCAGTTCTGCATCGTCCTGCGCCTTCGACGCATTGCGTTTGGCTTCTTCATAGGCCGCCTGGGCCTGCAGGCGCTCGATGCGGGAGATCACGCCAGCCGCCAGCATTTTGGCCGTTGCCTCATCGTGCTGCCGGATGTCGTTCAGGGCCGATTGCCGCAAGGCGGCCGCCCTGGCTGCGAGCTGCGCACCGAAGTAGCGCTGGACCAGCAGCGTGGCCAGTTCATACCCGGTTTTGTCCGCGTCGGCGCGTGCTTCACTTTCCTGTGCAGACACAAAACCGCGTACGGCATCGTTGGCCCCGCCGGTGTAAATCGGCCACACCGCCGAAATTGACTTCGTTGTGCCCGTGTCATAGCGGTTATAGGTGTAGTTCGAAGGGAACTGCGGTACCGGCAAAGGGATGGGCAGGTTTTGTAGCGGAATCGGCAAGCGCTGGTTGACCTGGGCCAACCGCTGATTAATGGGGTCCAGGTTGACGTTGAGGTTGGCGTTGTAGGCAAACGCTGCGGCCGACAGGCTGACCACCGGCCCGCCCAGGTTTTTCAGCGCCTGGGCCTGCAGGCTTTTGCCATCGACGGCGGCCCTTGAGGCGGCCAGCTGGTCCGATCCAGTCTTGACACGGTCCCACGCTGTTTCAAAACTCATGGCATTGGCCTGTGCATGGGCCGCGCCGCAAACCGCCAGGGGCAGCCACGCAGTGAACAAGGGGTAACGTGGATTCATGGGGTCGGGGCCGCTTTGAAGAGTGGAGTTGGCTATGGTAACAAGTGGGGCACAGGTGTAACCGGGTCGCCACGCCGGGACGAAAAAAAACCCGCCGAAAGCGGGTTTTTTTGTAGACAGGCCTGCCTATTTTGAGGCGGGTGTTGCGGGCATGGCCGGAGCCATGGGCGTTGTAGCCGGTGCGCTCATGGCGGCAGGCGCTGCTGTGGGCATTGCCGGTGCAGCCGCAGCCTCGCCACCATGGAACTTCATCATCAGCGGCACGATGAGCAGCGCCACGATGTTGATGATCTTGATCAGCGGGTTCACTGCCGGGCCCGCGGTGTCCTTGTAGGGGTCGCCCACGGTGTCCCCGGTCACGGCAGCCTTGTGTGCTTCGGAGCCCTTGCCGCCGTGGTGGCCGTCTTCAATGTACTTTTTCGCGTTGTCCCAGGCGCCGCCGCCGGTACACATCGAGATCGCCACAAAAAGGCCGGTCACGATGGTGCCCATCAGCAGGCCACCCAGCGCCTGCGGTCCGAGGAAGATGCCGACCAGAATCGGTACCACCACCGGCAGCAGCGAGGGGATCATCATTTCCTTGATGGCGGCCGTGGTCAGCATGTCGACTGCGGTGTCGTACTCTGGCTTGCCGGTGCCGTCCATGATGCCCTTGATGTCGCGGAACTGGCGGCGTACTTCAACCACAACCGCACCGGCTGCGCGGCCCACGGCTTCCATGGCCATGGCGCCGAACAGGTAGGGAATCAGGCCGCCTATGAAGAGGCCGACGATGACCATGGGGTTGCTCAGGTCGAACGATATGGCGCGGCCGTAGCTTTCAAGCTTGTGGGTGTAGTCGGCAAACAGCACCAGTGCGGCCAGGCCGGCGGAACCGATGGCGTAGCCCTTGGTCACGGCCTTGGTGGTGTTGCCCACGGCGTCCAGCGGGTCGGTGATGTCGCGCACGCTGCTGGGCAGCTCGGCCATCTCGGCAATGCCGCCGGCGTTGTCGGTGATAGGTCCATAGGCGTCCAGCGCCACCACAATGCCGGCCATGCTGAGCATGGAGGTCGCGGCGATCGCAATGCCGTACAGGCCTGCCAGCGAGTAGGAGGTCAGGATGGCGATACACACAAAAATCACGGGCCAGGCGGTGGAGCGCATGGACACGCCCAGGCCGGCAATGATGTTGGTACCGTGGCCGGTGGTCGAAGCCTGCGCAATATGCTGCACCGGCTTGTACTGTGTACCGGTGTAGTACTCGGTGACCCAGCAGAGCGCGCCGGTCAGGACCAGGCCGACCGCGCAGGCGCCGAACAGGCGCATCTGCGTGCCGGTGGCGGTCACAGCGTTGTCGGGCATCAGCCACATGGTGACGAAGTAAAACGCGATCAGCGACAGCACACCGGCAATCGCCAGGCCTTTGTACAGGGCCGGCATCACGTTCTTCATCCCGGGCGAAGCCTTGACAAAGAAGCAGCCGATGATGGACGCGATGATGGACACAGCGCCCAGGGCCAGCGGGTAGGACGCGGCCGTGACACCGGCGTTGGACAGCAGCAGGGCGCCCAGCACCATTGTGGCGATCAGGGTGACGGCGTAGGTTTCAAACAGGTCGGCGGCCATGCCGGCGCAGTCGCCCACGTTGTCGCCCACGTTGTCGGCAATCACGGCCGGGTTGCGCGGGTCGTCTTCAGGGATGCCGGCTTCGACCTTGCCCACCAGGTCAGCGCCTACGTCGGCGCCCTTGGTGAAGATGCCGCCGCCGAGACGGGCGAAGATGGAGATCAGGGATGAGCCAAAGGCAAACCCGATCAGCGGGTTCAGCAGGCTGGCCAGCTTCACGTCGGGCGTGTAGTTGCCGTTTCCGACGAGGAACCAGTAAAAGGCGGTGACGCCCAGCAGGCCCAAGCCCACCACCAGCATGCCGGTGATGGCGCCGCCGCGAAAGGCGACGTCAAGGGCGGGGCCAATGCCGCGGGTAGCGGCCTGTGCGGTACGCACATTGGCACGCACGGAGACGTTCATGCCGATAAAGCCGCAGGCGCCTGACAGTACCGCGCCTACGACAAAGCCGATGGCGGTTTTACCGTCAAGAAAGACGCCGATCAGAATTGCCAGCACCACCCCGACGATGGCTATGGTTTTGTATTGCCGCGCCAGGTAGGCGGCGGCGCCGGTCTGGATGGCGGCTGCAATCTCCTGCATGCGCGCATTGCCTGCGTCCTGGGAAAGAATCCAGCTGCGTGCCCAGATGCCGTAAACCACGGCGATCAGTCCGCAGACCAGCGCAAGAATGAGCGCCGAGTTGCCTGTCATACCTGACATATGAAAATCTCCTACGTTGTTTTTCGCTTGGAGGGGGTAACAACGCTAGCAAATGGTCGTAACCCCCGCTGCGTTGCTTCCTCGCTGCTTCCAACATGCTGTGGAGACGATTGGCCAACCTCTGAAATTTAACGCCAAAATGTGACAAGTTCACGAGGCGTAAGGTCTGAATCAGTAAAATGAGGGTAAATCCCGAGCATTCCCTCGCTGGCGCTCATCGCTGCGATCAATCCCCCGGTACCCGTTTTCTTTTTATCTTCAACCCAAAGCGACCATGTCCCTCGAAAAAGTCTCCCCCGGTAAAAACGTTCCCGAATCCTTCAACGTCATCATCGAAATCCCGATGAACGCTGATCCGGTGAAATACGAAGTGGACAAGGAATCCGGCGCCATTTTTGTGGACCGCTTCATGAGCACGTCCATGCATTACCCGACCAACTACGGTTATGTGCCCAAGACCATCAGCGGCGACGGCGACCCGGTGGACGTGCTGGTGATCACGCCTGTGCCCCTGATCCCCGGTGTGGTCGTGACCTGCCGTGCTATCGGCATCCTGAAAATGACCGACGAAGCCGGCGAAGACGGCAAGGTGCTGGCCGTGCCCATCGACAAGAAATGCTCGCTCTACACCCAGTGGCAAAAGCCGGAAGACATGAACCCGCTGCGCCTGAAAACCATTGCCCACTTCTTTGAGCACTACAAGGATCTCGAAGAAGGCAAGTGGGTCAAGGTCCAGGGCTGGGAAGGCCCTGACGCCGCCAAAAAAGAAATCACCGACGGCATCGCCAATTACGTGAAGGCGAACGCCTGATTTTTGCGCCGTGGGGGCCGGTTTTTGCCAGATTTTTGGCAAAAACTGCCCATGGCCCCCGCCAATCAAGCGCAACCAGCTATTAAAAACGTAGCTATCTGGCGGCCGACCCGCTGGACTGTTTCATTGCCGTTTGCGCTGTGATGAAACGAAAGATGTCGTCCAGCCGAGTCGATCTGCCCACTTCCGGTGGGACTGATGCGAATGCCTCGTCCGGCCCCAGGCACATCACCGGCCTGGGGTAACGTAGGGCCAGGCTTATCTCGTCCAGCGTGCCATGCCCGCCGGGCAGGGCAATGACGATGTCGCTTGTCAAAACATTGACATGGTTGCGGCTCAGGGCCTCTGCGGTTGCGCCTGGCTCCCTTCTCGGGAGCGGGGTCAGTATCGGCAGGTCTATGAACGGGTTCGGGTAACCAGCCAGCGGAGCGAAGCCAAGCACCGCATCTGGCATGGTGGGAACGATGCCTATGCATCGGCCGGTCCGGCCCTTTGTGCCTGAAAACGCCCGTGAAACTGACAGCATCACACCTTTGCCCGCGCCAGTCAGCAGGTCGTGGCCGCTTTGCGCGATCCATGTGCCGAGCGGGGCTGCAAGGTCGTTCCACTCAGTAGTGCCTGAGCCCATGACGCCGACGATAGCCATCATTAAATCCTTTGAATCAAGGGTTACTACTAATCTGGAGGTGTCAAAAACACTCAGTCTCTAAAAATAGACTGGTATCATTTATGGTACATCACGGAATGTTTTATTTGCATAGAGGGACGCAGGCTTTGCCGGCGTTTTGTGGAATCTTCAAAGAAAAGTCTACATAACAGGAGACGATAAACATGGATACAAATATGAAACTATCAGCGTCAGCCGCCGACACCGGCCAGTCATCCGAGGAGGTAAGCAGTTATGGCTGGAAGGCCATGATGGGCTCGGCCATTGGTTATGCCATGGACGGGTTTGATCTTCTTATTCTCGGCTTCATGTTGTCGGCCATCTCTGCCGACCTGAAGCTGACCCCGGGGCAAGCCGGCTCGCTGGTGACCTGGACCCTGGTGGGCGCGGTTGCCGGCGGCATCTTCTTTGGCGCGCTGAGCGACCGTTTCGGCCGTGTCCGCGTGTTGACCTGGACGATTGTTCTGTTTGCCGTGTTTACCGGCCTTTGCGCGTTTGCGCAGGGTTACTGGGACCTGCTGATTTACCGCACCATTGCCGGCATCGGGCTGGGGGGCGAGTTTGGTATCGGCATGGCGCTGGCCGCCGAAGCCTGGCCTGCCAAGCACCGCGCCCGCGTGTCGTCCTATGTGGCGCTGGGCTGGCAATGTGGTGTGCTGGGCGCTGCCTTGCTCACGCCGCTGCTGCTGCCGGTCATCGGCTGGCGCGGCATGTTCCTGGTGGGTGTGATTCCCGCCATCGTCGCCTGGGTGATCCGTAACAAGCTCCACGAACCTGAAGTTTTTGTGCGCAGCAGCGTCAAAAAGAAGTCGACCATGGATGCCTTCAAGCTGCTGGTCAAGGACAAGGCCACCACCAAGGTCAGCATCGGTATTGCCGTGTTGTGCTCGGTGCAGAACTTTGGTTACTACGGCATCATGATCTGGATGCCCAGCTTCCTGTCCAAGCAGCTTGGTTTTAACCTGACCAAGTCCGCCGTGTGGACCTCTGTAACGATTCTCGGCATGATGGCCGGTATCTGGGTGTTTGGCCAGCTTGCCGACCGCATTGGCCGCAAGCCCAGTTTCCTGCTGTTCCAGGCCGGTGCTGTTGTCATGGTGATGGTGTATTCCCAGCTGACTGACCCGAATGTCATGTTGTGGGCTGGTGCGGTGCTGGGCATGTTTGTCAACGGCATGCTGGGCGGTTACGGTGCACTGATGTCCGAAGCCTATCCAACGGCGGCGCGGGCTACCGCACAGAACGTGTTGTTCAACGTGGGTCGTGGTGTAGGCGGTTTTGGTCCGGTGGTTGTGGGCGCATTGGCTGCCACCTATTCGTTCCAGATCGCGATTGGCCTGCTTGCAGCCATCTACATCATCGACATGCTGGCGACTGCATTCCTGATTCCTGAGCTCAAGGGTGCGGAGCTCGAATAAGCCTGGCGCTCAGTTAGAAAAAGAGCGCTTTTAAACATTACCAGACTCATCATGGAATCCTCTGTGTGCGCAGCGCCTTTCGCTGCTACTGTGGCGACGCATCGCTGCGAAGTTGCCGAGCATCGCTGGGTCAACAGCCGCTACCGCTATTTGCGACTGGAGTCGACTGCCGATCTTGCGGGCACCACCCGCTCGGGGCAGTTCTACCAGCTCCGCTGCCCGACGACAAACGCGCTGCAGCCCTTTCTGCTCAGGCCCATGAGTGTTTATGGTGTGGGCCCGGCCAGCGGGTCCATAGAGTTCTTGTACAACGTCACCGGCGTAGGCACGGCTTCGCTTGCCACGCTGGAAGTCGGCAGTTCCATGGAAATTGTCGGCCCGCTGGGCAATACCTTTGAGTTCGATCCGTCGTTCAAGCGTGTGATGGTGGTGGCCCGCGGCGTGGGCCTTGCCACCATGGCGCCGCTGCTCAGGGATGCCGGCCAGGCCGGTGTTGCCGTGACGGCGCTGATGTCGGCACGCTCGCCGGGCGACCTCATGCGGGATGAGTTCCTGCGCGGTGTCGAGGCTGATGTGCACAGCGTTTTTGACAGTGACGGCAGCTCTGCGGTTGAAAACGTCGAGAAACTGCTGCGCGAACTGATAGAGCGGCAGCAACCCGACGTGGTTTACACCTGCGGCTCGCACCGCCTGCTCATGCTGCTGCAACGCGTTCTTGCGGACTTCCCGCAGGTACGTGGCGAGGTTGCCATGGAGCAGCGCATGGCCTGCGGCATGGGCGTGTGCCTGTCCTGCGTGCGCATGTTTGATACGCCTACGGGCAAACATTTCAAGCGGGTCTGCCGCGAAGGCCCGGTGTTTCCGATTCGTGAAGTTGTAGGGGAGGTGGAGTTTGGCTGATCTGTCCGTCAAGGTGGGCGACATCAGCCTGCAAAACCCGGTCATGCCGGCCTCAGGCTGTTTTGCCATCGAGTACCAGGAGGCGCTTGATTTGAGCCGTCTGGGCGCGCTGGTGATCAAGAGCGTGTCCCCGAAAAGCCGGGCCGGCAACCCGACCCCGCGTGTCGCGGAAACTCATGGCGGCATGCTCAATTCCATAGGCATCCCGAGCAAGGGGTTGGACTATTACCGCCGCGAAGTGTTGCCGGCCTATACGGCCTTTGGCACGCCTGTGGTGGTGTCCATCTCGGCCGATACGGTCGATGAGTTTGCCGATGCCTGTGCCGAGATGTCGCTGCCGGAAGTGGCCGTGATCGAGGCGAATATCTCCTGCCCCAACCTGGAAGCTGACGGCATGGCCTTTGCGATGTCGCCGGATACCACCTACAAGGTGGTCAGCGCTATTCGCGGCAGGACCAAACACCCATTCTGGGTCAAGCTGACGCCCAATGCCTCCAATATTGCGGCGGTCGCCAAGGCCGCCGAAGAGGCTGGCGCCGATGCCATCGTCATGGGCAACACCATCCTGGGCATGGCCATCGACGTGCGGACCCGCAAACCCAAACTGGGCAACGTGATGGGCGGCTTGTCCGGTCCCGCGATCAAGCCGATTGCCCTGCGCCTGGTTCACCAGTGTTACCGGGCCGTGCGTGTGCCCATCATTGGCTGCGGCGGGATCAGCAGCGCCGAAGACGCCATCGAATTCATGCTTGCCGGTGCCAGTGCCGTGCAGGTAGGTACGGCCTCTTTCCTGGACCCCGGCATCATGAGCAAAATCATTGACGGGCTGCAGGCCTATTGCGTTGAGATGGGCGTTTCCCACTTGAGGGAGCTCACGGGGCAGGTCAAGCTTGACCGCCAGTTGACGGATCGCTGGCTGCGTTTTGCGCAGCAATCGGGTTGATGTTTATGACCATTCTTGAATTGCGGCCCATTGCCGAGCATCTGCTGGACGCTGTCCGAAGCCTGTCTGCTGACGGCGTAGGTGTGACCCGCGCATCGTATGGTGCGGGCGAAACCGCTGCGGCCGATTTCCTGCGTGAGTTTGCCGAGAAGGAAGGCCTGCAGGTCGCTAACGACCGGGCCGGCAACATCGTGTTCAGCCTGCCGGGTGCGGGGTCACAAGCCGGTGTATGGATTGGCTCGCACCTCGACTCGGTGCCACAGGGCGGCAATTACGACGGACTGGCCGGTGTGGTCGCCGGGCTGCTGTGTTTGCTGCGGCAAAAGCGCACGGGTGCCGCGCCTGCCACGCCTTTGCGGGTGATTGGTTTCAGGGGTGAAGAAAGCGCCTGGTTCGGCAAGGCCTATATCGGCTCGGGCGCGCTGTTCGGCAAGGTCACGCCGGAAGACCTGGAGCTTAAACAACGCACTACACAACAGTCCCTGGCTGAATGCATGACCGAAGCCGGCGCCGATGTGGCGGCTATCCGGGCGCAGGAGCATTTGCTGGACCTGAGTCAGGTCAGCAGTTACCTGGAGCTGCATATAGAGCAGGGGCCTGTCATGGTGGCCAAAGAGCTGCCGCTGGCAGTGGTTTCCGGCATACGCGGTAATGTCCGGCACAACCGGGTTGTCTGCATCGGTGAGGCCGGGCACTCCGGCGTGGTGCCGCGCTGGCTGCGCCGTGATGCCATGTTTGCGGTTGCCGACCTGATCATTCGCCTGGACGACCACTGGCGCGTCCTGCTGGAGCGGGGTACTGACCTGGTGGTGACTGCAGGCGTGGTGATGACAGACCCGGCAGAGCATTCGATCTCGCGCATTCCTGGGCGTGTGACCTTCAGTTTTGAAGCCCGCAGCAAAAGCCCGGACACACTGGAAGCGTTTTACCAGTTGATGCAGGCCGAATGCAAGGCGATTTCACGCGAACGCCAGGTCCGCTTCGAGTTTGACCGGCGCCAGCGTTCCGATCCGGCGCAGATGGACCCGGCGGTGTGCGCTGTGCTGGCCGACGCCTGCCGGGCGCGCGGCACCACGTTTGACGTGATTCCCAGCGGTGCCGGTCACGATGCCTCTCTTTTTGCGAATGCAGGCATTCCTGCTGGCATGCTGTTTATACGCAACCAGAATGGTTCGCACAACCCGGATGAAGCCATGGAAATGGATGACTTCATGCTGGGCGTTCAGGTGCTGGATGACGCAGTGGAAAAACTCTCGGGCACTGCAGCGCAGTAGGCCGGCCATGAGGGTTATGCCAGGAAAACGGCAAGCCCGGCATGAGACACTGTTGGGCTCATTGCACTTGTTTTTCGGCCGCAGGCGACAGGCTATCGATATCGACCGTATTGCACATGAATCTTTCTTCATCCATTGACTATGCGGCGCTGGGCGACCGGCTCAGGGCTTACCGCCTGGGCGCATCGCTGCAGGCCGAAGATGTTGCCGAATCGCTTGGCGTGTCGCGCGCCGTGGTTTACCGGATGGAAAAAGGCGAAATCGTCAAGATCGAGACGGTGGAGCGCCTAGCCCAGCTCCTGGGTACATCAATGGCTTCGCTGCTCGGTGTGGAGGTGGAGTATTACGCCAATTTCCTGAGCTTTTTTGAGCGCATGCGCCAACTAGAGCAGGGCGCGGACCGCATCATGGCGCACTTCGAGCCGATTTCACTGTTGCTGACCTCGGGTGACTACCTGAACTACCTCAGGCTCATGTTGCTGGAGACGCTGCCGCAAGGTGATGCCTCGTCCCAAAGCGGCGAGGCTGTGCGTGTGAAGGAAATCGACCAGCTGGTGCAGATCCTGCAGGAGCGCAAGGCCGCGTTTGCCCAGCGGCGGCCGGGCATTGTGAGCCTGGTTGGCTTGCGTGACCTTGAACGGTTTTTGCATACCGGCCTGGTGGGCCGGCTGGACCTGCCCGAAGCGCTGCGCAAGGAACGCATCCAGGCCGCCCGGCAGGAAATCGAGCGCATTGCAGAGCTGATGGAGAGCGAACCCATGCATGTGCAGGTCGGCCTTGTGGACGATGCCATGCCGTCCTCGACCTTTCAGCTGTTTCAAAGCGCCAGCCGTTCCGTCCTGGCGCTGAGCCCGTTCCGGCTCGGCGAGCTGCCCAATGTACGCAATGGCATTGCCACGGTCACGGCTTCGCCCGAAGCCGTCAAGCTGTATGAGCAAATGATAGAGCGGCTCTGGAAAGCCTCCTACAAAGGCCGGGCCGGTGCCGAGCGCCTGCGCAAGCTGCTCGCCAGGCCGTAGATTGTCACATCCAAAATACCCCGAGAAAGACCTCCAGATGGCGTTTTATCCCAGTTCCGAGATTTCGAAAAACGTGGCCCGCATGCTGCTGGACAGTGGCTGTGTACAGGTTCGCAAGGAAGAGCCGTTTCGTTTGCCCTCCGGCTGGGCCAGCCCTGTGTATATGGATTGCCGGCGCCTGATATCGTTTCCTGCGGCACGCCGTGAGTTGGTTAAACAAGGGCTGGATCTGCTAAGGCAGCGCGGCTGCCTGGATGGCATTCAGTCGATTGTCGGTGCCGAGGCCAGTGGCATCGCCTTTGCAGCCTGGATGGCGGATGAGCTCGAATTGCCTTTGCAATACGTGCGCAAGCAGACCCGCGGAATTGGCCATGGCAGCCAGATGGTTGGCGTAACGCCGCAGGCAAGCCGTGTGCTGCTGGTGGATGACATGGTGGCGGCCGGCACTTCCAAGGTTAACTTCCTGCGTGCCATCACATCTGCAGGAGCCGGCGTCAAGGACCTGTTTGTCATTTTTGACTATGGCACTTTCCCGGTTGAGGCATTGCTGGCGCCTTTCGGTGTGGCACTGCATGCACTCGCGACCTGGACCGACGTCCTGGCGGTGGGGCGGGACAGCGGCCATCTGGATGCGGGGGCCGTGGCTGAAATTGAGGCTTTTCTTGCCAATCCTGCTCAGTGGTCTTCTGTGCATGGTGGCATTTCGGACATGAAGCCGGTCGTATGATGGCGGCATGGGATTGAAACGAGTCGATAAAGAGGTACTGGTAATGACTTTTGATGAAGAAGCAGGCAGGTTCGAAGCAGCGGAATCCGGAACCGATTCATTCAAGCTGCTCTACAAGGCTGCCTTTGGCCTGATGACGCAGGAGCCCGCGAATGCCGCGTTCTTTTTTGTGATCGGCGTTGCTGCGCACGGCTACGTCCTGCAATACGAGGACCAGGGTGTCAGCCCGGAGTTTGCCGACAAGGCCAAGGCCATCCTGGTGGGCTTCAACAAAAAGATCGCCCAGGCACTGGCCTCGCCACCGGATGTCGGGCTTCGCCTGCTCGGTGAAGTGACTGCGGATTACCAGTTCAACGTGCACGAGTTCTGAACACGGCCAGAGTCCTTGCTTTGGGGCTTGCCCGGCCTCTTGGTGCAGCCAAATATCCGGCGCTGGTGCGTGATGCTGATGGTGAGTTACAAGTTTGCGGGCATATTGATTTGCATCAACATGCATTGCACAGCCCCAAGTACACTGGATCGATTTACTCATTGAGGGCGCATCATGAAAATTCTTCTTGCGGTTGACGGTAGCGAATACACAAAAAAAATGTTGGCCTACCTTGCCACGCATGATGAGCTGTTCGCTGTAAACAACCAGTACACCGTGCTGACCGTTCAACCGTCCTTGCCGCCGCGCGTGCGCGGTGCTGTGGGCAAGGCTGTCGTGGAGAAGTATTTTTCCGAAGAAGCCGAAAAGGTGTTGGCACCTGTCACCAAATTCCTGTTGCGCCACGGCATTGATGCCAAAAGCAGCTGGAAAGTGGGGTCCGTCGGGGAGACCATCGCCAAGGCTGCTCAAGCCGGAAAATTTGACCTGCTGGTACTGGGCTCCCACGGCCATGGCGCGCTGGTCAATCTGGTCATGGGTTCGGTGGCAACCCAGGTGCTGGCAAATTGCCGCATGCCGGTGCTGATAGTACGCTGATTGTCTGCATCACCCTAGCGGGTGAAGGTGTTGGCTGGTTTGGGGAATATCAGCCCGTGCACACCTGATTTTCGCTCAAAAGGTTGCCAGCCGCCCTCGGGCTGGGCCAGGCGGTCAGCCACGGCCCACCACGCGCAGGGGTTCACGCCCAGGCCGATATGGCTCGCCAGTACTTCAATGTTTTCGGTATCGGGGTTGCTTGTGTCGGGGGCCTGGATGCTTGCCTGCCAGGCGACCACGCCATCGGTCCGTGAATAAATGCTGGTGGTTGGCATGGACGGTGCTGCGGGCAGGTCGTATTTTTCCGCTTCCTTTTCAATACTTCGGCCGCTGGTCAGCTCATAAATGCGCCAGGCATTGGTGGCTTTATGCGAGCCCGCAAACGGCGTGCCCAATGTGATAACAGTGCGCACCATATGCGGCAATTCCTTGGCCAGCTCACGCGCATAGACACCGCCCAGGCTCCAGCCAATCAGGCTCACCTTGCGGCCAGTGCTTTCAAAGGTGCGCACCAGTTTGTTCCTGGCTTCATCAAGTACGCCTGCGCGTGGGCCAAAGTTAAAACCCTGCTCCCAACCCCAAGGTTTGTAGTTGATCGACTGCAGGTAGTGCCGCAAGGGCACGGTGGACGCGTCGTTGGCCGACAGACCAGGAAATACCATCACGGCATGGCCATCGCCTTTGGGCGCACGCGCCAGTAGCGGCCAGGAAGGCAGCAGAGCGCCAAACTCCCAGAACGCCCGCAACTCCAGCGCCAGCAGCCAGGCGCTGGGTGGTTGGTCGTGGGGCGCAGGCGCGTTACCTGGCGACGGTTTTGCGCTTGACTGTTTTTGCTGCGGATTTTTCGGATGCTGTTTTGAGGACTGGCCTGCCATGGTTTGGGGCATTGGTTTTTTTTGATGTATTTGGCTTGCTGACAGTATCGGGGCGCTTGCCGGTTTTTACAGGGGCATGTTTCGCATGGCTGGCTGCTTTTGTTTTCTTTGTGACCGGAGATAACGTGGTTTTTCGGGCTTTCGCTGGCGCAGCCTGTGTTGTCGCTGCAGGCAAGGCCATCAAGGTTTGCGCTTCCCTGAACGCCGCCTCAATGGCTTTTGCCAGATCGCTGGCATGCGGCAGTGCCTTTTTGTCTGCAACGATGCCGAAGTCAACGTGACCTGCATAAGTCTGGATGGTGATGTTCAGTGCCAGCCCGTGCATGATGATGGACAGCGGGTGAAAGCTTAAAAACTGCGCGCCCGCAAGGTACAAAGGCACCGGTGTACCGGGCACGTTGGAAATGGCCAGGTTGGCCACCATGGGCAGGCGGCTTGCCATGCCGCTTTTGCCGTAGGCATTCAATGCCATTTTGGCCGCGCCGCCCACCAGCCACGGTGCCAGCAGTGAAGGGTAGTCGGTGGGCAGCAAGCCTTTGAGGCTCTGCATGGAGGTCTTGACCTTGGCGGTGGACGCCATGATGGCATTCATGCGCTTGAGGGGATGCGCCAGGTGGGTGCCCAGTTCCACCAGGCTCATGCTGACTTGGTTGCCCAGGTTGCTGGCGTCTGTGGCACCGGCTTCACGCAGCGACACCGGCATGGCCGCAACAAGTGATTTTTTCGGCAGGCTGTGGTGTTGGCTGAGGTAGTTGCGCAAAGCTGTCGAGCAGATCCACAGCACGATGTCGTTGAACGAGCCGCCCACCGCCTTGCCCATGGCCTTGCACTCAGCCAGCGGGACGGTGGCCGTTACGAACACTCGGCCTGTAGTGATACCGGCATTAAAAGGTGTTTGCGGCGCCAGCTTCATGGGCATCTTGGCCTTGACGCCCGTGCCGGAGCTTGCCATGGACTGTTTGGCCAGTGTGCTGCCGAAGGTGGTGGCCGCGGAGGGCAGTGATTTTGCTGCCTTGACCAGTTGGCCCAGCGAACTCGAAAACACCGAACCTATCATCTTGCCGAGCTTGAGGTCCGATTCCAGCTTGCGGCGCCGGCCCGGGTCGGGTGGTGCTACCTCGCGCGGCACCGGGCCCATGTCAAGCAGGGCATTGGCCAGCATCACGCCACCCTTGCCGTCCAGCGCCGCATGGTGGATTTTTGAGAAAAAACCACCGACGATGCGGCCGCCCTGGGCCTCGGGCAGCTTGATGCGGTCAAACACATAAAACTCCCACAGCGGGAAGTTGCGGTCAATGAGTTCACCATGCAACTGCGCACAAAGCCGCTGCGCCTCTGCCAGCGTCATGGCGGCCGCTCCCTTTTTGGCGGTGTCTGCACGGCGTATGTGAAAGTTGATGTCGACGGAGTCGGCCTCCACCCACAGCGGGTGTCCCAGGTCCAATGGCATGAACACCAGCTTGTGGCTGAATACCGGTGCCAGGTGCATGCGTTTGGCCAGGTGTTTTGTCACCTCCTTGTGAAAGCTGCCCTTGAAGCCGGCGGGCAGCTCGCACAGGTTGAAGGAGCCCACATGCATGGGCATTTCGGGCGTTTCGAGGTAGAGGAAGGTGGCGTCCAGACCGGTCAGTGATTTCATTGTTGTTGTCTCCGGACTTGACCTTAACCCAGCGCTGGCGCTTCCGGCATTAGGGTTTGCCGTGGAGGGCGGCGTCAGGCACCGGGTGGCATGTCGTCGCAACCGAGCAACCCCTGCTCGTCTTCGAGCAAACCGGCAACTGGCGTTGCCTTGGCCAGCGCCATCCAGACGCCGAAAGGCAAGGCCTGGCGCTTGCGCCGTGGCGCGGCCCGTAACACAACAAACCGATCTTCCTGCATCAGCATCACGCCGCATTCAGGCGGAATCTCATCGGCGCTGCCTATGGGCTTGCCTTTGGCATCGCAGCCAAGCACATACCAGCATTCGCCCCCAAGGTCGAGGTAGGCAGCCCTTTTCTCGGGGCGCCGCAAGTCGCCCAGCAGGTCGGAACGATGTACTTTGATCTCGTGCACGACGGGGTCCACGTATTCCTGCACCGAGGTATTGCGGATCGAAAATACATCCGGCTTTGCCATGCACCAGCGCAGCGGCCCGGCTTCTTCTGCCGGCGGCAACTGGGCCCTGAGCGCCAGCCCTCGCCATGTGACGCGGCCGGCACGCACCATTTCTCGGGCAACGTGTTCGACCAACGCTTCGTGTTTGGTTCGGGTAGAGCGGTTGCGTTGCAGCGTATCTGCGAGATGGGTAATACCCGAATCGCTTACACGCAGGCTAATGTGTCCTTCAGGGCTGGTGATTCGTTGTAGCAATCCGGCTGCCAATAGTTCGATTTCAAGCAAATCCTGGCAAGGCCATCCGGCGGAGCGGTAGATCTCGCGCAGGCGGCGCGCGTGGGGGCGGCCGAGCGGGAAAGGCGGTGAGCTTGCAGCGGCGATGGAAATATCAGCAGTGGAGAGCATTAAATGTGATTTTGCCTGTGAACGCCTGAAAACCTGCCTCCAAGGCAGCGTTTCCAGTCGTCAAGTGGCTTAGGCCAATGATGGTGGGCTCCGAAGGAGCTATCAAAGAAGAAGCGCTTGCCTAATGGATTGAAAGGGGCCCACAGTTCCGGGACGAAAAAAAGCCGGGCAAGCCCGGCTTTTTGGAGCAGATCAACCGCCGATCAGAATGCGTATTGCAGATTGAGGGACGTGTTGTTCAACCGGGTGGAACCCGTGTTGCCAATGTTGCCACCGCCGGTGAATTTGCCGAAATCTTCGTATTCAAGGCGAACAGCCAGACGCGGGGTGATGCTGTAGGAAACGCCAATGCCAACCAGCAAATCGCTCTTGTTTTGGCTGCTGAAGCTGAAAGGGGCTGTAGCGCTGCCATTGGCGCGGTTCGCCGAAATGCCCAGCTTGCCGATCAACGCGAAGCTTTGACCGATAGGCAGAGTGCCTGTGCCGGCGATGCTGAACTGGGATGCGCGGTAATTACCGCTGCCGGCTGCTGCACCGGTGGTGGAGTTGGTGATCAGGACAGCACGATTGCCCAGATCGGAATACTGGGCTTCAAGACCCCAGTTGGGTGTGAACTGGAAACCGCCATAAATTTTGGCGGAGCCTTTGTTGGAGTTGCCACCAGAGACAGTGAAACCACCGGAGGTGCCGTCAGCATTGTTAGCGCGCGACGAACCGATACCAAAGCCGATATAACCTTGCGCGAATGCAGTGCTGGCCATAAACGTAGATGCCAGAGCGGCGACGACGAAGAGTTTTTTCATTGGATGCTTTCTTGTTGCAGGAGTTAAATTGGTGCGTTTATTGTGACATCGCAAGCGGAAAGGGTGCGAAATTAAGGTTGAAGACGGAGGCAATTTGCAGATTTACAACGTAAATTGGGGTGCGATGCCTTTTGAATGCCACTTCATGGTGCGTGCGCACAAGCTGAAAATCAGTATCACATCGCCGCTTTGAAAGGGCTGCGCCGGTTTAGGTCTTCCATGTAATTGTCGATGCCGGTGCCCTCCCGCAGAAGAAAGCGCTCCACAGCATCGGAGAATGTGGGATGGGCCAGCCAGTGGGCACTGGTGGTTTTAACCGGCAGCAGGGCGCGCGCCATTTTGTGCTCACCCTGTGCCCCGCCTTCAAAGCGCTGGTAGCCGTGTTCTATGCACCAGGCCAGCGGCTGGTAATAGCAGGCTTCAAAATGAAGGCAGTCAACGCGGGCGAGGGCGCCCCAGTAGCGGCCATAGGCGGTAAGGCCGTTCCTTTTATCATTCATGGCTGTAGCCGAGTCAGGTTGAGTGCTAATAGCTATCAAACTTGTAGCAATTGGCTGGCGTTCACCGCCGGCGGCGGTGTGCTCGGCCACAAACAGCAGCCAGTTCTCGGGCATGGTGTCCTGCATGCGCTGGAAGAAGTCCCGGCTCAGGTAGGGGGCGTTGCCGTGTTCGTAATACGTACGTTCGTAGCACCGGTAGAAAAAGTCCCAGTCGGTGTTACTGATGTCTTTGCCCAGCGACCATCGGAAGGTAATTCCCGCCTCGGCAACCTTGCGGCGTTCCTGGCGGATTTTCTTGCGTTTTTCCTGGCTGAGCGACATCAGGAAGTCGTCGAAGTCGCGGTAGCCGGGTGAGTACTCCATTCGCCCTGAGTTTGTCGAAGGGTCTGCCGCTGCAGGACTGGCTTCGAGAGGCTCAGCCCGAACGGGATTGGCTATAGCGGTTAGGGGGCTTTTGTTCTGCCAATGAAACTGCACGGTATGGCGTAGCAGCATCCCCGCCTCTTCACACGCGGCCACATCGTCATCACTTGCAAACAGCAGATGCAGCGATGAGAGTTTTTCTTCCCCGCACCAGGCCAGCAGGGCTTGGACCAGCAGGAGGCGCTCCTGCGCGCTGCGTGCCAGCAGGCGAGCACCGGGCACGGGGGTGAAGGGGGTGGCGACCACTGCTTTGGGGTAATAGTCCAGGCCATGCTGCTGGTAGGCATTGGCCCAGGCCCAGTCAAAGACATATTCGCCGTAAGAGTGCGTCTTTAAATACAGTGCGCAGGCTGCAGCCAGTGTGTTGCCTTCCCAGAGCGTGACAAAACGCGGCGTCCAGCCGGTCTCGGGCGTGGCGCTGCCGCTTTGGTGCATGGCCGCCAGGTACTCATGGCGCATGAAGGGGTTGATTGTGCCATCCGGGCTCTGCGCTGCGAGCAGCTCGTTCCAGTCGCTGCCATTGACCTCCAGCGGTGAGTCCAGCACGCGGATGACATAATCGTTTGACTTGTTTTTCACGTATTTTCCGGAGTATTCGTTGTCACTCAAAATCTGTGTTGCCCAATTGAACTACTGCGTGGGCGACATGCCGGGCAACGCGCAAAAAATCATCGAAGCCGCCCGCACAGCCTACGCTGATGGCGCCCGGCTGGTGTTGACGCCCGAGCTGGCGATTTGCGGCTATGCGGCCGAAGACCTGTTTTTGCGCCCGTCGTTTATCCAAGCCTGCGATGATGCCGTGAATCTGGTGGCCCGTGCGCTGGCCGGGTTAAAGGGCCTGACGGTGGTGGTCGGCACGCCTACCCATGGCGACAGCGGGCTGGGCCTGCGGACCAAAAGCGTTGAAGTGCCGCAGCGTCACAACGCCGCCAGGGTGCTGCGTGAAGGCCGCATCATAGAAACCTATGCCAAGCGCGAATTGCCGAATTACCAGGTGTTTGACGAACGCCGTTATTTCACGCCGGGGCAGGGCACTTGCGTGTTCCAGGCAGGTGATGGTGACGAGGCCATCAGCATCGGCCTGCTGATTTGTGAGGACGCCTGGTTCGAAGAGCCCGCACGGCTGGCCAGGGAGTCGGGTGCGGAGCTTCTGGTGGTGATCAACGCCTCGCCTTTTCACGTGGGCAAGGGAGGGGAACGTGAGCAGATGATGCGCAGCCGGGCGCAAGCCACCGGTTTGCCGATTATCTATGCGCATCTGGTGGGCGGGCAGGACGAAATCGTGTTTGAGGGCCACTCGTTTGCATTGCAGGCCGACGGCGCACTGGCCGGCAGGGCCGAGAGTTTTAAGGAAAATCTGTTCACGGTCCAGGCGGAGCGCGCGCAGCAAGCTATTAAATTAATAGCTAATGTGGTGCCGGAACGCAGCCATGAAGCTGATTTGTGGGACGCGCTGGTGCTGGGCGTACGTGATTATTTGGGGAAAAACGGCTTTCCCGGGGCGATTCTGGGCTTGTCGGGCGGCATTGACTCGGCCCTGGTGCTGGCAATTGCCGTGGATGCGCTTGGCGCCGACAAGGTGCGCACGGTGATGATGCCGTCGCCCTATACGGCCGATATTTCGTGGATAGATGCACAGGAGATGGCTACGCGGATGAAAGTGCGGTATGACGAGATATCCATCATTCCCGAGTTTGAGGCGTTCAAGGCTTCTCTGGCCGGCGAGTTCAAGGGCTTGAAGGAGGATACGACCGAAGAAAACATCCAGGCGCGGATTCGCGGGGTGTTTCTGATGGCGCTGAGCAACAAATTCGGCTCCATCGTGCTGACGACCGGCAACAAGAGCGAGATGGCCACGGGTTACTGCACGCTTTATGGCGACATGGCGGGTGGCTTTGCCGTGATCAAGGACCTGCTTAAAATGACAGTCTTCAAGCTGGCGCGCTGGCGCAACGAGAATGACCCGTACGGCACTGGTAGCCAGCCGATTCCGGAGCGCATCATCACCCGGCCTCCGAGCGCCGAGCTGCGCCCGGACCAGACCGACCAGGACAGCCTGCCGCCGTATGAAGTGCTGGACGCGATCCTCGAGCGCTACATGGAAAACGACCAGAGCATAGACAGCATCGTCGCGGCAGGGTTCGATGCCGCCGTGGTTGAACGTGTCACGCGGCTCATCAAGATTAACGAGTACAAGCGCCGCCAGGCCCCGGTGGGTATCCGGGTAACCCACCGGAGTTTTGGCAAGGATTGGCGCTACCCCATTACCAGTAAATTTCGCGCCTGAGCATGTTGCTCCCAGGCTTTTCACTTCGTGTAATGCGCTGCCCCCGAGGGCGCTGGTCTTGCTTGGGGCGGCCGTCGGCCCTTACTTTCCCCGGGCCGCTCCTCGGCCATGCGCGCGTTATGCCCGACAATAATTGACAACCAACGGAGATATCCCAGTGAAATTAATTACCGCCATCCTCAAGCCCTTCAAGCTCGAAGAAGTCCGCGAAGCCCTGGCTGAATGTGGGGTGACCGGCCTGACCGTGACCGAGGTCAAGGGCTTTGGCCGCCAGAAGGGGCACACCGAGCTTTACCGTGGCGCCGAGTATGTCGTTGACTTTTTGCCCAAGGTCAAGGTCGAAGTCGTGGTGAAAACCGACGATGTTGACCGATGCGTGGACGCCATTGTTCGCGCCGCACGCACCGGCAAGATTGGTGACGGCAAGATATTTATCACCAGCGTTGAACGCACGGTACGCATCCGCACCGGCGAAGAAGACGAAGCCGCCGTCTGATCAGCCCGTTAGGGGCTGGACTTTGTTTGGGGCGGCGGTCTAGATCTGGTCCAGCCGTGTGCTCTGGGGTGACATGCCCGCAGCCTGCACCAGTGCTTCCAGCAAGGGCTCGGCCTCGCCGCCCGTGCGGATCAGGTCCATCAGCCATTCGTTCATGAAACCGTCCTTAACCGACGAGCTTAAAAATGCGAGCAGGTTGTCGTAATACCCGCCCATATTGAGCAGGCCCACGGGTTTGTCGTGGTAGCCAAGCTGGCGCCAGGTCCATGCTTCAAAAAACTCTTCCAGCGTGCCTATGCCGCCGGGCAGGGCCAAAAATGCATCGGCGTGCTCGGCCATGATGCGTTTGCGCTCATGCATGGTCTCGACGACGTGCAGTTCTGTGCATCCGTTGTGGGCCCATTCCTTTTCGACCAGGGCCTTGGGGATCACGCCGATCACAAGTCCGCCGGCTGCCAGCGTTGCATCGGCCAGGATGCCCATGAGCCCGTTGCGGCCACCGCCATAAACGAGCTGACCCTTGTTCCTGCCAATCCAGTTGCCCACCTGCTGCGCTACACGTGCAAATTCTGGTTCGTTGCCGGAGCGTGAGCCGCAGTAGACGCAGACCGAAAAAGCGGCTTTTGTAGTCACGGAATTATTGAGATTCATATCGAAAACCTTTGAAAGAGCGCCAGCGCCCAGGTGCCTGCACAGAGCAGAAGACTGAGCAGCACGGCGGCGCTGCCCATGTCCTTGGCCCGTTTGGACAAGTCGTGCCATTCCGGGCCGATGCGGTCGATGGCCGTTTCAATCCCGGTATTGAGCAGTTCCACAATCATGATGAGGATGACCGTGCCGGCAAGCAAAACGACTTCAACCCAGCTGCGGCCGAGCCAGAAAGCTGCGGGAACCAGCACCATGGAGGCTACGGCCTCCTGCCGAAAAGCGGTTTCGAACCAGCCTGCGCGCAAACCCGCGAGGGAGTAACCAAAGGCGTGCCAGACGCGGCTCAGGCCTTTGCGGTGTTTTTGGGGGTTGACTGGCGGTTGCCGGTGCAAAAGAGGGGTGGGGGCCGGTGTGGCGTCGCTTGAAGCTGGAAAAGAGGCTGGATCGGGCATGGCTGCTATTGTGGCGCCGCTTTGTGGCACCTTCGTGTTACTGCCGGCTGCCAATGGCGGTCTTGTTCTTTGCGGCCATCCGCGCTGCGCGCTTTGGGCTTTCAGGTGCGACCCAGGTTACCAGCCGGGTGCCTGCCCAGGCATCATGCCAAAACTGCTTTTGTGGGTGAAAGCGCGCCAAAATAGCCCAAATCGCGACCCAACCCAGGGTGAGGACGGCGCCCTCCATGCCCGGCAAACCGAGCAGCCAGCTGAGTCCGAGCGGAGGCAAAAACCAGAGCCAGCTCAGTACATACCGTAGCAAGGCGCGTTGCTGGGAGATCAGGGTGCCATGGACATCCACCACTCGGATGTTCCATGTTTTCATGGCCAGAGTCTGGCCTTTGGCCCAAAACCATACGAAGTAAATGCCAAAAACGACAAAAACAAAGGCCTGGAGGGCATGTCGATTGTCCAGCGCATTGCGCGTCTGGCTCAAGGTACTGAAGAGGTAACCGGTGATAAACACCACACCGAACATCAGCAAACCTTCATAAACCCAGCAGGCCATGCGCCTTGGGATGGACGGAATTTTATCGATTTTCACTATTGGTTTCGTAGCGTTTGATCGCTACCGGCTGGGCATGCGGCAAGTTTTTGGACTACCACCCCAGATTACCCTGCCGGGCCGGATGCTCAGTGCTGGGGTGGGGTGGGGGCAGCGGTTTCAGGGGCCACGTCTCCGGCAGGGTGCTGGGTGGTGGCTACCGGTGCTATTTTAGGCGCAGGTTTGGACTCCGGCTTGGTGCCATGGGGAGGCACTGCCGCCAGTTTTTGCGGAGAAACTGGTTTGACGGCGAGCGCTGCACCGACTGGCCTTGTCGTCGCCCTGGCTGCCAGTTTTTGCTTTTCTTCTGGGCTCAGGGCCTGGTAGGTCTGCCACTTGGCCTTTTTCTCTTCAGGCGTCAATTGCCTGGACAGCTCTTTGGTCTTCGCAAAGTTAAGCCGGGCCTGGGCGCGTTGCTGTGGACTCAAGGCAACCCATTCGTTCATGCGGCTGTGCATGGTGGCCTGGCCTTCAGGCGGCAAGGAGTGGTAGTTTTTGGAGATCTCCAGCCATTTGCGCTTCTGGGCTTCGCTGATGGTGTTCCAGTTCGAAGCCAGCGGCTGTAGCGTTTGCTGCTGCATGGGCGTGAGCTCAGTCCACAAGGGCTTCGAGGAACTGGCTGGTTTGCTTGCCTTGCTGCTTGCTGTTGCACTGGCTGGTGGAACCGGTTTGCCTGCCTGGGCGTAACCAGTAGCAGGAAAAACCAACAGGCAACTCAACGCCAGCCCAAGGGATACAAGCTGCAACCCTGAAACCCAGGGGCCTGACGCCTGGCGCATCAATTGAATTGGATGGCGAAAAGGCGATTTGGCATTAAAAGAGGCTGCTGGCGCGGTCATTTGGGCAAACTGGCTGGACAAGCTTTAGCGCGTGGCCTTGAGGAACTGGACAAACCCAGGGTCTGCGAATGCGGCAGGCGGTAATTCATCGGTCAGCAAGGCTGCATCAACTTCGGCCACTTCCTGGGCGCGGTTGTCGTTTTGAATCGAATTGATGGCCAACAGGCCCACAACCAATGCCACCAGTGGCACCACGGAGCCAATGCGCGCCCACCAGTTCAGGCCATCATCAGAACCCCAGGTCATTGCAGCACTGCCGCCAGCGTTAACCACGCTGCCGGCTGTCTGGGTCTTTGCGATCTTGCGGCTGGCAACAGCCTGTACACGGGCCGCACGAAGGCGTTCGGAGATGTCGTAAGGCAGGTCTACCGTAGCGGCGGACAGGTAGGAGGTAGCCTTCAGGGCGAAGCGGTCCTGCAGGACCTCTGCTCGGTTTTGTAGTGAATTAGTCATAATTTGATACCTTTGGCCTTCAGGGCTTTACTGAGGGCAAGCACTGCACGCGAGCAATGAGTTTTGACACTGCCTTCCGAGCAACCCATGGCGGCGGCTGTTTCGGCCACGTCCATCTCCTCCCAGTAACGCATCAGAAACGCTTCCCGTTGACGCCCGGGCAGCTGTTTTACTTCTTCCTCTATTTCGCGCAGTATTTGTGCCCGTTCAGTCGCATCCTGGGCGCTTTCTGTTCCCTCGGAGTCGGTTTGGGCCTCCAAAGTTTCCAAAAGGTCAAAATCTCCGTCCTCGCCCGCTGACTCGAAGTCGCTCATGTTGGAGAAAAGGGCGTTTCGGGTCTTGCGGCGGCGAAACCAGTCCAGCGTGGTGTTGGACAGGATCCTCTGGAACAGCATGGGCAACTCTGACGCAGGTTTGTCTCCATAGCTGTGCGCCAGCTTCATCATGCTGTCCTGGACAATATCAAGAGCAGCTTCTTCGTCCCGGACGTGGTAAATGCTTCGCTTGAAAGCCCGTTTTTCAACGTTTTTCAGGAAGTCAGAAAGTTCTTGTTCAGTTGCCAACGGTGTGGGTTTCCGGTTTGTCCAGCGCTGTAATTATTGTTTGACTTGGTCAAAATTATCGCATCGCAACTGCCATGAGTCGCCGTATTTGACTACGGTGCAGTCATTGAGCAACACGAAATGCCATAATATGGCTTGCAATTCAAAAGGCAAACGGGTCATGACTCGGCGGATTATGTTTCTGCTTATGGTTTTGGCCTCAAGTCTCGACGCTGCTTCACAAGGGCCAGCGAAGAGGCACCCAAGGTATTTCGTTAGAGAAATTCACAAAGGTTCATCATGGAAATCTCCAAGGCGGAAATCGCTTCCGCAGCAGCAGCGTCTGCAAATTCAAATCCGGCTGCAAACTCCCAGGATCTCCGGGGCGCAGAAATTCTCGTGAAATCGCTCCAGGCCGAGGGTGTCAAGTACATCTGGGGTTATCCGGGCGGTGCAGTTCTGCATATTTACGACGCCTTCTACAAGCAGGACTCCATTCAGCACGTTCTGGTGCGCCATGAGCAGGCCGCAGTACATGCCGCTGATGGTTATGCGCGGGCGACAGGTGATGTCGGTGTGGCACTTGTGACCTCCGGACCGGGTGTGACCAATGCTATTACGGGTATTGCCACTGCTTACATGGACAGCATCCCCATGGTCATCATCACCGGCCAGGTGCCGGTTGCGGCCATCGGTCTCGATGCATTCCAGGAGTGCGATACCGTCGGCATCACACGCCCCATCGTCAAGCACAACTTCCTTGTCAAGGATGTGCGCGATATGGCTGAGACCCTGAAAAAGGCGTTTCACATTGCCCGTACCGGACGTCCCGGCCCGGTCGTGGTCGACATTCCGAAGGACGTGTCTTTCAACAAGACGGCCTATGACGGCTATCCGCAGACCGTTGAGATGCGTTCCTACAACCCTGTGCGCAAGGGGCACGGCGGGCAAATCCGCAAGGCACTGCAGCTTTTGCTGGCCGCAAAACGTCCCTACATCTACACAGGCGGCGGCGTCTTGTTGAGCAACGCCTCGCAGGAATTGCGCACGCTGGTGGACATGCTGGGTTACCCCTGCACCAATACATTGATGGGCCTGGGTGCCTACCCGGCCAGCGACAAAAAATTCCTCGGCATGCTGGGCATGCACGGCACCGTTGAAGCCAATAACGCGATGCAGAATTGCGATGTGCTGCTGGCCGTCGGCGCGCGTTTTGATGACCGGGTGATTGGCAACCCCAAGCATTTTGCGCAAAACGAACGCAAGATCATTCACATCGATATCGATCCATCGAGCATATCCAAGCGCGTCAAGGTTGATATTCCGATTGTGGGTGATGTCAAGGATGTACTGACCGAACTGATCAGCATGATCAAGGAGTCCGGCCTCAAGCCCGACGCTGACGCGCTGGGCGGCTGGTGGAACACGATTGACGGCTGGCGCAAGCGCGATTGCATGAAATACAGCATGGGCAAGGGCGACGTCATCAAGCCGCAGTACGTGGTTGAGACCCTCTGGAACATGACCAAGGACGCTGACACCTACATCACGTCCGATGTGGGCCAGCACCAGATGTGGGCTGCGCAGTATTACAAGTTTGACGAACCGCGTCGCTGGATCAATTCCGGTGGCCTTGGCACCATGGGCGTGGGCATCCCCTATGCGATGGGTATCAAGCTGGCCAAACCCGATGCCGAGGTGTTCACCATCACGGGCGAGGGCTCGGTGCAGATGAACATCCAGGAGCTCTCAACCTGCCTGCAATACAACACGCCGATCAAGATCTGCTCGCTGAACAACCGTTACCTTGGCATGGTGCGCCAGTGGCAGGAAATCGACTACGAAGGCCGCTATAGCAGCAGTTACATGGACGCCTTGCCCAATTTCGTGAAGCTGGCTGAAGCCTACGGCCATGTCGGCATGTTGATTGAAAAGCCGCAGGATGTGGAACCCGCGCTGCGCGAAGCACGCAAGCTGAAAGATCGCACGGTGTTCATGGACTTCCGTACCGATCCGACAGAAAACGTGTTCCCCATGGTCAAGGCCGGCAAAGGCATCACCGAAATGTTGCTCGGGTCTGAAGACCTCTGAGCCGCGCTTACCCCATTCATTAACCGTCACCTGACGAATCTATTGTCTGCCGAGCCTGCGCATTACCGTGCGCAGGGGAGGGCAGCGAAAAGAGGAATCTTCTTATGAAACATATCATTGCAGTTTTGCTGGAAAACGAGCCGGGTGCTCTTTCCCGCGTTGTCGGCCTGTTCTCTGCCCGTGGCTACAACATCGAGAGCCTGACCGTCGCCCCGACCGAAGACCCGACCCTGTCGCGCATGACCATTCAAACAAGTGGTTCGGACGATGTCATTGAACAAATCACCAAACATCTGAACCGGCTAATTGAGGTCGTGAAGGTGGTCGACCTGACTGAAGGCGCCTATACCGAACGCGAACTCATGATGGTCAAGGTGCGTGCTGTCGGCAAGGAGCGCGAAGAGATGAAGCGCATGGCTGATATATTCCGCGGGCGGATTATTGATGTGACCGAAAAAAGTTACACCATTGAACTCACCGGAGATCAGTCTAAAAATGACGCATTTCTGGAGGCGATCGACCGCAGCGCCATCCTGGAAACGGTGCGAACCGGCTCCAGCGGGATTGGCCGTGGCGAGCGAATTTTGAGAGTTTGAAATTTCCTGGCTGTTTTATTTATTTGTGATTATTTAGGAGCGAGAGATGAAAGTTTATTACGACAAAGACTGCGACCTGAGCCTGATCAAGGGCAAAACGGTGGCCATTATTGGTTACGGCAGCCAGGGCCACGCCCATGCACAAAACCTGAACGACAGCGGCGTCAAGGTCGTGGTCGGCCTGCGCAAGGGCGGCGCGTCGTGGGACAAGGTCGGCAAGGCCGGCCTGAACGTGCTGGAAGTGAACGACGCGGTCAAGGCCGCCGACGTGGTCATGATCCTGTTGCCCGATGAAGACATCGCAGGCGTGTACAAGAACAATGTCGAGCCGAACATCAAGCAGGGCGCTTCGCTCGCTTTTGCCCACGGCTTCAACGTTCATTACAACCAGGTCGTGCCACGTGCCGACCTTGACGTCTGGATGGTTGCTCCCAAGGCGCCTGGCCACACTGTTCGCAACACCTACACCCAGGGTGGCGGCGTGCCTCACCTTGTGGCGATCCACCAGGACAAGAGCGGCAAGGCCCGTGACCTGGCATTGAGCTACGCTATGGCCAATGGCGGCGGCAAGGCCGGCATCATTGAAACCAACTTCAAGGAAGAAACCGAGACCGACCTGTTCGGCGAGCAGGCCGTATTGTGCGGTGGCGCGGTCGAACTCATCAAGATGGGTTACGAGACGCTGGTGGAAGCCGGCTATGCCCCTGAAATGGCGTACTTCGAATGCCTGCACGAGCTCAAGCTGATCGTCGACCTGATCTATGAGGGCGGCATTGCCAACATGAACTACTCGATCTCCAACAATGCGGAGTACGGTGAGTACGTGACGGGCCCTGAAGTCATCAATGCTCAGTCGCGCGAAGCCATGCGTGCTGCCCTCAAGCGCATCCAGACCGGTGAATACGCCAAGATGTTCATCCTGGAAGGCCGTACCGGCTACCCAAGCATGACCGCGCGCCGCCGTCTGACGGCTGAGCACTCCATCGAGAAGGTCGGCGGCCAGCTGCGTGCGATGATGCCGTGGATTGCCAAGAACAAGCTGGTTGACCAGACCCGCAACTGATCTTTTTGATCGCTCAGGCCTTGTCCTGCAGGAAGCCGCGCAAAACTCTTGCGCGGCTTTTTTAATTTCCCGTTCAAACTGGTCTTTCCGGTTTTTTCTTGCAAGGACCGGCGCCATGATTTGGTATCCTCAGCCATTCACAAACTTTGCAAGCTATTGATTTGATAGCTGCTTGCGCACAGCAGTTGTGCCCCAGGAGTATTTTTTATGCATGATGGCGAAGAAACCGCTTCAACCTCCGAAGAGGTCGTGGTGCGCAAGCGCCGTAAAGGCATTTACATATTGCCCAACCTGTTCACGCTGGCGGCATTGTTTGGCGGTTTTTACGCCATCGTCATGGCCATGAACGGCCGTTTTGACCAGGCAGCCGTGGGTGTTTTTTGCGCCATGGTGCTGGACAGCCTGGACGGCCGCATCGCCCGCATGACCAACACGCAGAGTGCTTTTGGCGAGCAGATGGATTCGCTGTCCGATATGGTTTCTTTCGGCGCGGCGCCGGCCCTTATTGCCTACATATGGGCGCTGACCAGCCTGGGCCGCTGGGGCTGGATAGGAGCCTTTGTTTACTGCGCCTGCGCGGCTTTGCGGCTGGCCCGCTTCAACGTGAATACGGCGGTGGTGGACAAGCGGTTTTTTCAGGGCTTGCCGTCGCCCGCAGCTGCCGCACTGGTGGCCGGGTTTATCTGGTTGATGACGGATGCCGGCATCAGCGGCGTGGAGGTGCGGTGGGTGACTTTTGCGTTGATGTTGTACGCCGGGCTCACCATGGTGACCAATGTGCCGTTTTACAGCTTCAAGGATGTCAGCATGAAACGCAGCGTTCCTTTTGCGGTCATTGTACTGATTGCCCTTGGCATTGCCGTGATCAACATTCACCCGCCCACTGTGATGTTCGGCCTTTTTGTGATCTACGGTTTTTCGGGTTATATCGTATATGGCTGGCGCAAAGCCAAGGGCCTGCAGACCAGCGTGATCTCGACGTCGACCGACGAGCCGGACGAGCGCGGCCTTCACAAATAAACTGTGCTACCATAATTGCATGAAAAATATTTCGCTAGCGCTACTGCTATTCGCCAACGGGCGGAGACGGTAGCGCACGCGTTCACCAGATTCAACGGCCCGTTTGCACCAGCAGCGGGCCGTTTTTCTTTGGGCTGCTGGTTTATTCCAACTCTCCAACTGAGAAACTGATCATGTTGAAACAACCTGCGAGCAAATACCCTTCGTTCAAGCCCATCGGCTTGCGCGACCGGACATGGCCAGATGCGGTCCTGACCAAGGCGCCGATCTGGCTGAGCACTGATCTGCGCGATGGAAACCAGGCGCTTATCGAGCCCATGGACATCGCACGCAAGCTGCGCATGTTTGAGACGCTGGTGAGGATCGGTTTCAAGGAAATCGAGGTCGGGTTTCCTTCGGCTTCGCAGGTGGAGTTCGATTTTGTGCGCAAGCTCATCGACGAGAACCTGATTCCCGACGACGTGAGCATCCAGGTCCTGACCCATGCCCGCGAGCCCCTGATTGAGCGCACTTTTGAAGCCATGAAGGGCGCGCGCAGCGTCATCATGCACATGGTCAATCCGATTGCCCCCATCATGCGGCGCGTTGTACTGGGCCTGAGTGAAGACGGCATCATCGAACTGGTGCAGCGCAATGCGCAATTGTTCATAGACCTCGCTGCGCAACAGCCACAAACACAGTGGATGTTTGAGTACTCGCCGGAAATGTTCTCCGATACCGAGCTGGCTTTTTCCAAACGCGTGGTGGATGCCGTGACCGAGGTGTGGCAGGCCCGCCCGGAGCAAAAATGCATCATCAACCTGCCAACGACGGTTGAGCATTCCACGCCGAACATCTTTGCCGACATGATCGAATGGATGCACCGCCATATCGAGCGGCGCGATGGCGTGATCCTGTCCGTGCACCCACACAATGACCGGGGCACAGGGACAGCGGCGGCAGAGCTGGCCCTGATGGCCGGCGCGGACCGGCTGGAAGGCTGTTTGTTCGGCAACGGTGAGCGCACCGGCAACCTCGACCTCGTCAATGTTGCGCTCAACCTCTATACGCAGGGTGTGTACCCTGAACTCGATTTCTCCGACATCGACGAGATCCGCCGTACGGTCGAGCACTGCAACCAGTTGCCCGTGCACCCCCGCCATCCTTATGTGGGTGACCTGGTTTACACCTCGTTCTCGGGTTCGCACCAGGATGCCATCAAGAAGGCCTTTGCCGCGCGCAAGGACGGCGATGTCTGGGACATGCCTTACCTGCCGCTGGACCCCAAGGACCTCGGCCGCAGCTACGAAGCCGTGATACGGGTGAACAGCCAGTCCGGCAAGGGCGGCATTTCTTACCTGCTGGAGAGCGAATACGGACTGGAGCTTCCGCGCCGCCTGCAGATTGAATTCAGCCAGGTCGTGCAATCGGTGATGGATGCCACGGGCAAGGAACTGACCGCAAAAGACCTTTACGAACTGTTCGAGCGGGAATACGCTGTACGTGATGTCGCGTCTCCGCAGCACCAGGTGCTGGAGGATGCCAAAAAGACGGGCGGCAAAGAGGTCACGCTCACCGCAGACGTGGTCATGGCAGGACGCAGCTTCAGTATTCGCGGCGCGGGCACAGGGCCTATTGATGCTTTCGTGGAAGGCATGAGCCTGGCGACCGGCGAAGCAGTGCGTGTGCTTGATTACCATGAACACGCGATTGGTTCCGGTGCCCATGTCCAGGCGGTGGCTTACCTCGAATTGCGCGTGGGCCAACAGACCGTTTTTGGTGTGGGCATGGATGCAAATATTGTCTCGGCCTCACTCAAGGCTATTATTTCGGGCTTGCAGCGTGCGCAGCCGACAGAAAAAACCAAAACAAACCCCTTTGAAAAGGAACTCACATGTCAGACAAACTGATCATTTTTGACACCACCTTGCGTGACGGCGAGCAGTCGCCGGGCGCCTCCATGACGCGGGATGAAAAGCTGCGTATTGCACGCCAGCTCGAGCGCCTGAAGGTGGATGTGATTGAGGCCGGTTTTGCGGCGAGTTCCAATGGCGACTTTGAATGCGTTAAAGCCATCGCCGAGGTCATCAAGGACTCCACCGTGTGCTCGCTGGCCCGTGCCAATGACCGCGACATTTCCCGTGCGGCCGAGGCCCTGAAGCCTGCCAAATCTTCGCGCCTGCACCTGTTCCTGGCGACCAGCCCGCTGCATATGGAAAAGAAGCTGCGCATGACGCCGGACCAGGTGTTCGAGCAGGCCAAGCTCTCTGTGCGTTTTGCGCGCAACCTCATGGGCGAGATCGAGTTCAGCCCTGAAGACGGCTACCGCTCCGATCCCGACTTTTTGTGCCGGGTGCTTGAAGCGGTGATTACCGAAGGCGCCACCACCATCAACGTGCCGGATACCGTGGGTTACGCGATTCCCGAGCTGTACGGCCACTTCATCAAGGACCTGCGCGAGCGTATTCCCAATAGCGACAAGGCGATCTGGTCCGTGCACTGCCACAACGACCTCGGCATGGCGGTCGCCAACTCGCTTGCCGGCGTCAAAATCGGCGGTGCGCGGCAGGTGGAATGCACCATCAACGGCCTGGGCGAGCGCGCCGGCAACTGCTCGCTCGAAGAAATCGTCATGGCAGTCAAGACACGCAAGGACTATTTCAAGCTCGATCTGGGCATTGACACCAAACACATCCTTGCGACCAGCCGCATGGTCAGCCAGACCACCGGTTTTGTGGTCCAGCCCAACAAGGCCGTGGTGGGTGCCAATGCGTTTGCCCATGCTTCGGGCATACACCAGGACGGCGTGCTCAAGGCGCGTGACACCTACGAGATCATGCGCGCCGAAGACGTGGGCTGGAGTGCCAACAAGATCGTGCTGGGCAAGCTCAGCGGCCGCAATGCCTTCAAGCAGCGTTTGCAGGAGCTTGGTGTCACGGTGGAAAGCGAAACCGACATCAATAACGCGTTTATCAAGTTCAAGGACCTCGCGGACCGCAAGAGCGAGATTTTTGATGAAGACATTCTTGCCTTGATGAGCGACGAAAGCATCAGCCACGACAATGAGCAATACAGTTTTGTCTCCCTGTCCCAGCACAGCGAAACCGGTGAGCGCCCTCAGGCGAGCGTCGTGTTCACGGTGCATGGCAAGGAAGTCAAGGGCGAATCGGACGGCAACGGCCCCGTGGACGCATCCCTCAAAGCCATTGAGTCGCACGTCAAAAGCGGTGCCGAGATGGTGCTCTATTCCGTGAACGCCATCAGCGGTTCAACGGAGAGCCAGGGAGAAGTGACGGTGCGCCTGCAAAACAGCGGGCGTGTGGTCAATGGCGTGGGCTCGGACCCGGACATTGTGGTGGCGTCGGCCAAGGCCTACCTGAGCGCGTTGAACAAACTTCAAAGTAAAGCTGACAGGGTTGCTGCGCAGGGTTGAAATCTAGGGTCATTGAAATAGTTGTTTGTATTCAATGACTTAGAGAATTTTTTTAGTGCGACTTGTGATTTGAGCCATTAAAACAGCCTCAACTAAGTGTGTTTTTAGGAAAGTCATGCAAGCTTTTGATATTGCATGACTTTTTCTATTTGTATACACTCCCGGACATGCTTTTAATTGCCATCCCAAGCAGGACACACCACCATGTCTAATCAGATTTTCAATCGCGCATTAAAAATCATTGGGTTTTTGGCCTTGTTTACAGCCCTCGCGGTGCCGGTTGCGAGTTCTGCGGCCACCAAGCGCAGCACGGCAAAAAAACAGCAAATTACAAAAGTTTCTTCTTCGAAGTCGAAGAAGGCGGTCGCAACGCGCAAAAGTGTCCGGATTGCAGCGGTTGCCAAACGCAAAAGCATTATTCGCGTAGCAGCCGTTCCAGCCAAACCGTCATTCGGTGAAATGGCCGGCCTGCACAGCGCCCAGGACCCGCTCGACCTGAAGTCCAGCGTCGCACTGGTGATTGACCAGGACACGCGCGAAGTCCTGTTCCGCAAAAACGACCAGGCCGTGTTGCCCATCGCATCCCTGACCAAACTGATGACCGGCGTGATCATCAGCGGCGCCAAGCTGCCCATGGACGAAATGATCACCGTGACGCAGGATGACGTTGACACTGAAAAGCACAGCAGTTCCAGGCTCAGGGTCGGCACCTCGCTGACACGCGGCGAATTGCTGCACCTGGCACTGATGTCCAGCGAAAACCGCGCAGCGCACGCCCTGGGACGTACTTATCCGGGCGGCATGCCGACCTTTGTCAATCTCATGAACGCCAAGGCAAAACTGCTGGGCATGAACGACACCAGCTACGCGGAGCCGACCGGCCTGTCCAGTCGCAACCAGTCCAGTGCACAGGACCTGGCGACCCTGGTCAACGCCGCGCATAGCGACCCCTTGCTGCGCGAACTGACAACATCGACGGGCTACCAGGTTGCCGTGGGCAAGCGCACGCTGCAGTACAACAACACCAACCGCCTGGTCAAAAATCCTGAGTGGGATATCGGCCTGCAAAAAACCGGCTACATCTCGGAAGCAGGTCAGTGCCTTGTGATGCAGACCAAGATTGCCGGGCGCAAGCTCATCATGGTGTTTCTTGATTCCGCCGGCAAGCTGAGCCGCCTCGGTGATGCCGAGCGCGTGCGCCGCTGGGTTGAGGCCAACCCTGTGATTGATCGCAAGGTGAATGTGGGCGTCTCCGCCAAACAGATTAACGGTTGATCAGGCCCCGCTAAACGGCCGCCAACTGTTTGGGCCAGCAAGTTAAATAAAAAAACCGGGCTTGGGGCCCGTTTTTTTATTTGGGTTTGTACCCCAGTGCCGTTGAAATCTCATTGGCCGTGGCCTGGAGTTTGGGCAGCCAGTGCTCATCCAGCCGGTCTGCCGGCGCTGAAATCGACAGGCCCGCCACCAGGTTGTTCTGGTCGTCGTAAATGCCTGCAGCCATGCAACGCACGCCTAACTCAAGCTCTTCATTGTCGCGAGCGATGCCGTATTGCCGCGCCTTGGAGAGCTCACGCTCCAGCACCGGAAGCTGGGTAATGCTGTTTTTGGTCTGGCCCGACAGGCCCGTGCGTGTGGCATAGGTGCGCAAACGCTGGGGGTCGTCAAAAGCCAGGAAAAGTTTGCCCACAGAGGTCAGGTGCAGCGGCGCACGGCCGCCGATGGCACGTACCACCTGCATGCCCGAGCGCTCGCTGAAAGCGCGCTCCACATAAATGATTTCGTCACCCTGGCGCATGCTCAGGTTGACGGGTTGCTGGGTCAGTTTGTGCAGCTCGCGCATGGGCGCAAGCGCTGCATCGCGCACATTCAGGCGGGCCTTGACGAGGTTGCCAAGCTCCAGCAGGCGCATGCCGAGCCGGTAGTTGCCTGCTACCGGTCGGTCCACAAAACGGCCCGTGGCCAGGTCGTTGAGGATGCGGTGGGCGGTGGAAGGGTGCAGCCCGGATTTCTCGCTGATTTCTTTCAGCGACATGGCCTCTTCACGGTTGGCCAGGATCTCGAGCAAGGTAAACATCCGTTCAATAACCTGAACGGTGGGCGTTGCGGGAATCGCGCTATCGGGCTTTTTCATGATGCATGACTTTCTGCATCAAATTTTACACTGTGAAATTGCGATGCACTTGCTGATGTTTTTGCAAAAATGGCCTCAACCGGGTTGCTCGGCGCCTTTGGGGATGGTTGTTGTGGATGGCTGCCACTCGCCGTTGACCCGTATCTCGTTGGGCCTGAACCCGGCCTTGTAGTTCATCTTCGGGCTCCCGGCAATCCAGTAGCCCAAATACACATAAGGCAGTTCCAGTCGCCTGGCCTGCTCGATTTGCCACAGCACGCCGTAGTTGCCGTAACTGGCGCGGGCATCCGGTTCGTAAAAGGTGTAGACCGCAGAAATACCGTCCTCCAACACGTCAAGAATCGACACCATCTTGAGCGCACCCGCCTCACCATTGGGCATGTTCTCGCGGAACTCCACGAGGCGCGAGTTGACCCGGCTTTGCAGCAGGAACTGTGTGTACTGGTCAATGCTGTCGTGGTCCATGCCGCCACCCGCGTGGCGGCCGTTCTGGTAGCGCAGGTAGAGCTGGTAATGCTCGGGCATGAAACACAGCTTGAGCACGCGCGCATGCAGCGTGTGGTGCCGGCTCCAGGCGCGGCGCTGGCTGCGGTCGGCCTTGAAGTCCTTGACGGGAACACGTAGCGGCACACAAGCCTGGCAGCCATCGCAATAAGGCCGGTAGGTAAACATGCCGCTGCGCCGGAAACCGTTGGTCACCAGGTCCGAATACGCATCGTTGTGAATGAGGTGGCTGGGCGTTGCGACCTGCGAGCGGGCCTGCTTGCCCGGCAGGTAACTGCAGGGGTAGGGCGCTGTTGCATAAAACTGCAGGGTTTGCAGCGGCAGGTCTTTGAGGTGCGTCACGGTAGGTCTGTCATTCCCGTCGTCAGAAGCTGATTCCAGTATACGGGTTTGAAGTGCCAGGCGGGCGCTGCCCTGTCCACGCTCCGGCCGAGGTGGGCAACAAACTCCGGCCGGCTGATTTCACCGGCGCCCAGCGAAGCCAGGTGCTGCGTGTTCTGCTGGCAGTCAATCATGGTGATGCCGCTGGCCCGGCAGAAGGCGACCAGCGCTGACAGCGCGATTTTTGATGCATCGGTTTGATGCGCAAACATCGATTCACCAAACACCATGCTGCCCAGGTTGATGCAATAAAGGCCTCCTGCCAGTTCACCGTTGACCCAGGTCTCCACGCTGTGTGCATGGCCGGCCTTGTGCAGGGCTATGTAGGCCTTCACCATGGACGGCAATATCCAGGTACCAGGCTGGCCCGCTCGCGGCTTGTGGGCGCAAGCATTGATGACATCGGCAAAGGCAGAGTCAAACCTGATTTCGCAGCTTGGGTCGCCTGCAAAATGCTTGATGCTTTTGCGCAGCGACCTGTGCAGCTTGAAGTTTTTTACCTGCAGCACCATGCGCGGGTCCGGGCTCCACCACAGTACAGGCTGGCCTTCGCTGAACCAGGGGAAAATCCCCTGTGAATAAGCTTGGACCAGCGTGCTCACATCCAGCACAGCGCCCGCCGCCAGCAGGCCAGGGGCCGGGTCTTCATGCCCCCAGGCATCGCCCAGCGGGGGGAAGTTTTCCCCGGCTTCAAGCCAGGGCAAGGACGGCGCGTGTTTTGCCATGACCTGTTAACTTCAGCCGCGCGGATGCGGAAAATGTTTTGGAGTCGGGCGTATCGCGTCTTGCATGGGCCGATGGTAGCCGAGCCGGTTTTGGCACATCGCCAATCGTGCATAAAAGTTGTTCGATGAAAGCGCGGAGTCAAAAAGCCGAAAAAATCACGCTATAATCTAAGGCTACATTCCTCAATAGCTCAGTTGGTAGAGCGCCGGACTGTTAATCCGTAGGTCCCTGGTTCGAGCCCAGGTTGAGGAGCCACTGGATTCAAGGCCTCGCACGAAAGTGCGAGGCCTTTCGTCTTTCTGGACGTGACGAAAACATGACGGCTCAATCGCATTCTTACTACTCTCCCCGCGCTTGATTTGAGACGTTGCGGACGACAAGTTCTCTGTGGAAATTGTGGGCATGCCATTCCTGGTTTTATTGAGCCAGGTGGTATGCCGGTTCAAATCCGCCCGAGCCCACTTCAGACCCGTTATCTCCGTCGCACGACAGCCTGCTGCCATGGCAGAAAACGCAGAAAATGGCGCTTTAGATAAAGGTCCTTGTGAATCAACCCTCTGCCCATGCCAAACTTATCGCCACTTACAGGAGGGCGGAGGCAGAGGCTGCCCACAAGTCAGGATTGGTCAAGGCTGTTGCAGCCAAGGGGCCCAGGGCGATTCAGGCGGCTATCGAAACAGCAGCTAAGGCAGCAAAACGCAGGGACTCCTATGCGGAAAAGCTTGCTGAGCTGGGGGTGGATCTCGGGGATTGAGCGTTGCTCAGTGCCTGCACGGCAGGGACTCCGACGTCTTCTGCCGTGACGCGCACGCATCGGGTGTTTTTTCATTTCCGGCGCTGGTATTACAGCTAGCATTGGCACCATGACAAATCAGGTTTTTGAATTTAAATACCCCCGCGTCCTGAGCATCGCCGGCTCCGACAGCGGCGGCGGTGCGGGCATACAGGCTGACCTCAAGACTTTTTCTGCATTGGGTTGCTACGGCATGACGGCCATCACGGCGCTGACTGCTCAGAACACCTTGGGTGTGCGCTCCATCCATGGCGTGCCGCCGCAAATGCTGCTGGACCAGATCGACGCGGTGGTCGAAGACATCGGTGTGGATGCCGTCAAGATCGGCATGCTGCATTCACCTGAAATCGTGCATGCGGTGGCCGAAGCGATTGACCGGCATGCGTTAGAGCGTGTGGTGCTGGACCCGGTGATGGTGGCGACCAGCGGCGCCGTGTTGATCGACAACCCGGCGATTGCTGCCTTGGTGCGCGAGCTGTTTGGCCGCGCGGCCCTGGTCACGCCGAATCTGGATGAAGCGGCCTTGCTGGTGGGCCGACCCTTGGACAGTGAGCAGGCGATGGAAATTGCGGCACGCGAACTGCTGGCCAAAGGTGCGCGGGCGGTGCTGCTCAAGGGTGGGCATTTGCCGGGTGATGTGGTCAGTGATTTGCTGATCACACAGGGCGGTGTACCGCACTGGATGCGCGCGCCGCGTATTCACAGCGCCAACACCCATGGCACGGGCTGCACGCTGTCTTCTGCGATTGCGTCTCACCTGGCTTTGGGCCTGTCCTTGACTGAGGCCGTGGAGGCCGCGCGTGTTTATATACGTGGGGCGCTGGAAGCTGGGGCGGCAGTGCGCACAGGCGCGGGCAGCGGGCCGCTGAACCATAGCCATGCGCCGCAGGTCATGCGGCTGATCCCACTTTAATTAGGCCGTCGCGCTGACTCTTGCGGGCGTGTCGCTGGTAAAGCGTGCCAGTACAAAGGTCAAAACCAGGGTCGGCAGGGCGGCACCCCAACTGGGCGCGAGTTGTGCGCATGCGTGATAACAGACGACACCCACAAACCAGATCAGCACGGCGCTGTAGTTCACCTGCCGTTCCGTGACCAGCGCTGCCACATTGGATCGGCCGGCCAGCCGCGCCAGGATCACGCCGTACAGCGGGATAAAGACCGAGCTGAGCATCAGCAAAAACGGCTCCAGGCTGTGCATGGGCAAGACCATGGCCAGGGCCGTGCACACCACCGCCATGGTGATGCCCCAGCGGCGCACGCTCCAGCGCGGTTTCAGGCTGTGGCCTGCGACCGAGCCTGAATACAGGTCACCGTAGGCGTTGTCCACCTCGTCAATCAGGATCAGGCCCAGCGCAATCAGGCCGCCTTGCGCTAGCAGCAGCGCGGCGACCAGGTCGGTGCTGGGCGTGGTGATGGCGACCAGCACACCAAGCGCGTAACACCAGATATTGGCCACGGCATAACCCAGCCAGGTGCCGCGCAGTGCGCTTTTGCCGTCGCGCCCATGGCGCGCAAAGTCGGCCACCAGCGGCAGCCACGAGACCGGCATGGCAATCACCAGGTCCAGCGCGGCCAATGTGCTCATGCCGCCTTCGCCAGGGCGGTTCCAAAGGGTGGCAAGGCCTTGTGCATTGGCTTTGACGAGAAACTGCCAGGTGAGCCAGAGCAGCGAGGCGATCACCAGCGGCAGGCCGTAACGGCCAATAAATTTGCGCACCAGCTTGACCATGGAGCCCGACAGCAGGGCGATCAGCACGCCGCCCCACAGCAGGGTTGCAAGAAAAGGCCAGATGGCACTTGTGAAGCTGCCGGACTGGCGCGCAATGGCCAGGGTGCCGTCGCGCATCACGACGATCTCAAAGGTGGTCCAGCCGACGAGCTGCACAATGTTGAGCAAGACCGGCAGGCGCGCAAAGCTGCTGCCGTAGGTGGCGTGCATCAGGCCGGCGCTGGACAGGCCGCTGTCACAGCCTATCTTTGCCGTCCAGGCCAGCAGCCCGGCGCCCAGCAAGGAGCCAAAAACAATGACCATGGTCGCCTGTTTGGCGCCCAGTGCTGGCACCAGGTAGGCGCCAATCTGCATGACCAGCAGGCCGACGCCCAGGCTGAGCCAGAGCGCGGCGTGGTCGCGAAAACCAAATGATCGGTCGCCGGCGGGTTGCGGCGTGAGCGCCGTGTTGGTGCTGCCTAAAGAGGCGGGCATAGAGGGCGTAGAGGAGCTGGTAGCCATCAACATTCCATTCGTTAATGGCAGGTCGGCCTGTTTGAAGCCCGTGGCCGGGCGCCTGAAACATGCTTCCCTGCGCGAGGATTACCTCAGTCAGGTTCAAAGGGACTTTCTCAGTCACCGGCTTCCATCTGGACGCCGGCAACACCCCTAGCGAATGCACTCTTGGTGCGGGTGCCAGTGTAGGCGAAGTCGGGGTGCTATTCAATTGATAGCTGGCGGCGCGCATTCTGATTCGGCTACAGGCCTTTTTGGCTGTTAAAAACCGAGATTTTTGGCCTCGGGATGCGCTCCAAAGCGGTTTTCGGACCATTTTGGGCGCTGTTTTTGGCCTTTTCAGGCATCAAATCATGCGCTGGTCCAATCACAATGTGCGCCACCAGCTATCAAAAAGGTAGCGGAGCCACGCTGGCGAACAGACCTGCGCAGGTTCCGGGCAAGGGCGCCGTGCCGTCCATTCGGCCCCGTGGACAATCAGCGCCATGCGTGCCTATTCACCTGTACCTGCCTGCCCTTTTCAGCGCGAGACAAGGCGCGTCCAGCCGTGAGTGCCGTGCCGGTTGTTGCCGCCCGTTTTCGCCCACGCCTGACGCTACAGACGCTGACGCGCGGCGACGGCTTGCTGGGCATGAAACCCAACGGGCCGTTTGGCCCGCGTGGCGAACAGGTCACGGTGGTGCAGGTGGACTGGACTTACGCCATGGACGGTGGCCTGCACTGGGAATGCCCGGCGCCGGTGACGGTGCTCAACAGCCGCGGCACACCTGTCCAGAGCGTGGTCGACAGCCAGGGCAGGGCTGTGGCCCTGCAGCGCGACCTCTATGCCGAAGCCGAGGCCCTGGACCGCTTGTGGACGCTGGGCCTGCATCCGGTGCCGCCGGACGCCTTGCAGTGGCGCAGCGACGAAGCCGCGGCAGGTCATGGCGTCTTCTGGTCGCTGCTGCAGGAGGAATCCTTTGCGGATTTCTGGGCGGATCAGTTGCCCGCTCTGCAGGCTGAGGGTTGGGCCGTCGTGGTACGGCCCGGCTTTGCCCATGAAAGTGTGGCTGTGGACGCCTGGCGACTGCTGATCAGCCCCGACACCGGCGAGATGCTGGGCAAGGAAGTGGCCGCGCCCATGCACGGCCGCCCGCCTGTCGTGCAGGCCCTGGGCCTGGCGCCGCGCGAAGGCTCCTGGCTGCTCACCTTGGGTGTGGAGGTGGACGGCCTGACGCTGGACCTCGCACCCATGATGGCCGACCTGCTGCGCCGCGACAGCCGCTGGCTGAATGTCCGGCAGGTGAGGGCCATCGACGACAAATCGGTCATCACCTTGCGCGCGCCGGGCGGCAAACGGATTGCTGTACCGGCCGCCCTGCTCAAGACCATTGTGGGCAGCATGCTGGATTTACTCGCCGATCCCCGGCGCGCCGAAGGCCCTTTGCGCTTGTCGGCGTGGGACGCCTGGCGGCTGGACATACTGGACGCGGGTGTCGCCCGTGCGGGCGTTGGGAGCGCCTGGCAGTTCAGGGGTGATGCCGGCTTGCGTGAGCTGGCGCAGCGGCTGCAGGGAAGCGGCGGGCCCCAGGTTGTAGACGCACCGGCAGGCCTGGGCGTGACCTTGCGGCCCTACCAGTTGCAGGGCCTGGCCTGGTTGCAATATCTGCGCGTTCATGAGCTTGGAGGCATTCTGGCCGACGACATGGGTCTGGGTAAAACAGCGCAGGCGCTGGCACACCTTCTCATCGAAAAGCAGGCAGGCCGGATGACACTGCCATCCCTGGTGGTGGTGCCCACCTCGCTGGTGTTCAACTGGCAATCCGAGGCCAGGCGCATGGCACCGGGTTTGCGCCTGCTGGTGTTGCAGGGGCAGGATCGCGCGGAGGCGTTCCAGGCCATGGCAGACCACGACGTCGTGCTGAGCACCTACCCGCTGCTGTGGCGTGATGTGGATGTGCTGGCGCGCCAGCCATTTCACTTGCTCATTCTTGATGAGGCGCAATGGGTCAAGAACGCAGCCAGCCGCAGCGCGCGTGCGCTTCGCCGCCTGCGAGCGCGGCATCGCCTGTGCCTGACCGGCACACCGCTTGAAAACCACCTGGGCGAACTCTGGGCCCAGTTCGATTTTTTGATGCCCGGTTTTCTGGGCGATGCACGCAGTTTTGCGCGGTTGTGGCGCAAGCCGATAGAAACCAATGGCGAAACCCTGCGTGCGCAACTGCTGGCGCAGCGTGTGCGTCCTTTTATCCTGCGCCGGCGCAAGGACGAGGTCGCCACTGAACTGCCGCCGCGCACCGAGGTCATCAAGCGTGTGCAGTTGCTCGGCGGCCAGCGCGAGCTGTATGAAAGCGTGCGTGTCGCCGCCAATGAGCAGGTGCGCCGGGTTTTAACTCACAACAGTTTTGCGGGAGCTCAGATCACCATTCTGGACGCGCTGCTCAAGCTGCGCCAGGTTTGCTGCGACCCCTACCTGCTGCGGGGCGTGAAACCTTCGCGCGCCATGGGCCGGGCCAAGCTGGAGCTGCTGGGCGGCATGCTGCCGGAGCTGATTGCCGAGGGCCGGCGCGTGCTGGTGTTTTCGCAGTTCACCGGCATGCTGGCGATGATAGAAGCCGAACTGCAGTCGCGGCAGCTTGCCTGGCTGTCGCTGACGGGCGATACGCCGCCGAAAAAGCGCGGCGAAGTGGTGCGCCGCTTCCAGGACAAAACCGTGCCCATCCTGCTGGTCAGCCTGAAAGCCGGTGGCGTCGGCCTGAACCTGACGGCGGCGGACACGGTGATTCATGTAGATCCCTGGTGGAACCCGGCCGTGGAAGAGCAGGCCACGGCACGCTCCCACCGCATCGGGCAGGACCAGCCGGTGTTTGTCTACAAGCTGGTGGTGGAGGGCAGCATTGAAGAACGCATGCTGGAGCTGCAGGCCCGCAAGGCCGCCTTGGCCGAAGGTGTGCTGGGTAGCGACAGTGCCACCGTCCTCAAATTCGGCCCGGAAGACCTGCAGGCCTTGCTGGCGCCGCTGGAGGTGGCCGCTTCAAGCCCGCAGGGTTGAGGAGCAGGTCTTGCGATATCGGCTTAAGTGCCGGCTACACCTAACAACTGGTGCAGGCGCGGGCTGGTGGTGGTGTACTGCAGCATGATTTTTTTGTCCGGGAAGACCAGCGCTGCCGCGCCAAAGGCGGCCAGTGCACTTTCGTGGAAGCCGCTGAGGATCAGCTTTTTCTTGCCCGGGTAGGTGTTGATGTCGCCGACGGCGAAGATACCCGGGACGCTGGTTGAAAACTTCTCGGTGTCCACCAGCAGTTGTTTGCGCTCCATGTCCAGGCCCCAGTGCGCAACAGGTCCGAGCTTGGGCGACAGGCCGAGCAAGACCAGCAAGGCATCCAGCGGCAGCGGGTGTGTCAGGCCGTCTACATCGGTGACCTGCGCAGCAACAAGCTGGCCGTCCTTCTCGTCGTAAGCCGTCACCTGGCCAACTTCAAAGCGCATCTTGCCTGCATCACACAGCGCCTTGACCCTGGCGATGGTTTCGGGCGCGGCCTGGAAGACGTCGCGGCGGTGCAGCAGCGTCAGGCTCTCGGTGTTGCCCTCGGTCGCCAGGCGGCATGCCCAGTACAGCGCCGCATCGTCACCGCCCACGATGACCAGCTTCTTGCCGGCAAAGTCGTCCGGGTTGTCAACGCGGTAAAACAGCTGGCTGTCATTAAATTTGTCCAGGCCATCCAGCTTCAGCAGCTTGGGCTGGAAGGCGCCCACACCCGCCGCCACGATGATGGTTTTGGCGAGGAACTGGCTGCCTTTGGAGGTTTCCACAAAAAACCGGCCGTCAGGGCGTTGCTCCAGCACGCGGACTTCCTGGCCCAGGTGAAAGGTGGGGGCGAAGGGTTCAATCTGTTTCAGCAGGTTGGCCACCAGCTCACGGCCCGTATAGCGCAACACGCCGGGAATGTCGTAAATCGGTTTGTCGGGGTACAGCTCCATGCACTGGCCACCGGGGTGGGGCAGGGAGTCCACGACGTGGGCGTTGATCTCCAGCAGCCCGAGCTGGAAGACCTGGAACAGGCCGACCGGCCCGGCGCCTATGACAAGCGCATCAGTTGAAATCATGTCGCCGTCCATTGGTTGAGCCGGCCTTCTTTTCCAGCGGACGCCGCGGAACTGGCTTAGCCAGGCCGCAGGCGTCGCCCCCTTGAGGGGGGTAGGTGCTACACGAAGTGAGCATCCGGAGGGGGGGTTACCTAATCAGTTCCGACAGCTTGCCGGTCTTGTCTTTCCACTCTTCGGCATCGGGCAAGGCTTCCTTGCGTTTGGTGATGCTTTTCCAGCCGGGCGCATTGCTCAATTCGACATTGAGCTTGATGAAGTGCAACTGGTCAGCCGGCACGTCTTCCTCGGCATAGATGGCGTTGACCGGGCACTCGGGGATGCACACCGCGCAGTCTATGCATTCGTCCGGGTCGATCACCAGCATGTTCGGACCCTCGCGGAAGCAATCCACGGGACAGACATCCACGCAGTCGGTGTATTTACAGCGGATGCAGGAGTCGGAAACGATGTGAGTCATGTTATGTGGGCTGATCGGTGGAAACCCTTGATTTTAAGGGCTTTCCGATCGCCATATTTATCAGGGTTAAAGAACGAGCGCGGCGCCCGAGGTCTTGTGCGAGGCGGTGTCCACCAGCACCAGCGAGCCGAGCACGCGGGATTGCTTGTAGGGCAGTGTGGCAATCGGCTCCAGCAGGGCGATTTCAACCACACCGATGGCGTTGGCATCCAGTTTGCTCGCATCGTGGCTTTCCAGCGTATTGATGTTGATGTGGCTGACGATGCGCTTGATCTTGGCCTTGACCCAGCGGTGGCCGTGCAGCGCCCAGTACAGGCGGCCGGGCACCAGCGGCTCCTCGTCCATCCAGGCGACGGTGGCGGTGATTTCGCGCGAGCCCAGGGGCGGCTCAAACCCGCCAGTCGCCAGCAGCCAGTCGCCACGCGAGACATCCAGTTCGCGGTCCAGGATCACGCCTGCACTGTGCCCGGCAAGAATCGCCTTGGGCTGGCGTGCGTGGTTCAGCACCTGGGCGACGATGGCGGTTTTGCCGCCGGGCAGGACGGTGATTTCCTGGCCGGGCTGCAGCGCACCGCTGGCAATGCGGCCCCAGAAAATACGCCGGCCCTGGGAGGTGTCGGCGCTGGAGGAGAACCGTTCCGCCGACAGGCCGCCCTTAGGCGGAACAGCCCCCTCGGGGGGCAGAGAGGACACGCTAGTGCCGAACGTGGGGGCCGGTTTCTCAACCCATTGCACCGGCAGGGCGAAGGGCTGCGTGGTGTCTGCCGGATTCGACGACAGGTGTTCCAGTATTTGCAGCAGGCCGGGGCCGTTGTAATCGCACCAGCCGGGGTTGGCATCAACCACGTTGTAGCCGATCAGCGCGGACACCGGGACTATGGCCTTGACGGGGATGCCTGCATGTTCTGCAAACTGGCGCAGCGCGGCGCTGATGTGGGCAAAGGCCAGAGCCGGGTTGTCCACGGCGTCAAGCTTGTTCACGGTAAACACGATGGACGGCACACGCAGCAGGTTGACCAGCAGCGAGTGGCGGCGCGTTTGCGGCAGCAGCTCGGGCAGTGCAGATTGCCAGTCAAGTTTGGTGGCATCCACCAGCACCACGGCGGCGTCGGCGCTGGATGCGGCCGTGACCATGTTGCGGGTGTATTGCTCGTGGCCGGGCGCGTCGGCAATGATGAACTTGCGTGCGGCGGTGTTGAAGTAGCGGTAGGCCACGTCAATCGTGATGCCCTGCTCGCGCTCGGCCTGCAGGCCGTCTGTGAGCAGGGCCAGGTCGGTTTGCCCGCCGCGCTGCACGCCGGCCAGCTGGTCCTGCAGCACGGTCTTGCTGTCCACCAGCAGGCGGCCTATCAGCGTGCTTTTGCCGTCGTCCACGCTGCCGCAGGTGACAAAGCGCAGCGCGGCGCGGGTGTCCTGTTCGCCTGCTGAGGGCGTGTCGATCTGCCGGTCATAAAAGCTTGGGGGAGCGATGGTCGAAGTGTTCATATTGATCTCAAAAAATGCAGTGTCTTCGCCAGTGGGGGCCGAGGGTCCGGCTTTGCCGGCCCAAGGCGCCACCCCTGGGGGAAGCGGGCAAAGCCCGCTGCGGGGAGAGCCTAAAAGTAGCCTTCTTTTTTACGTTTTTCCATGGACGCATCAGAGGTCTTGTCGTCCATGCGGGTGGCGCCGCGCTCGCTCACATCGGCGGCCAGGGTTTCCAGCACCACGTCGGCGGCGTTCAAGGCCGGGCTGTCCACCGGGCAGGTGCAGGTGATGTCGCCCACGGTGCGAAAACGCACGGTTTTTTCAACGGCTTCTTCGCCGTCGCGCAGCGGCGTCAGTTCGGTCACCGGCACCAGCAGGCCCTTGCGCTCGACCACTTTGCGCTGGTGTGCGTAGTAGAGCGACGGCAGCTCGATATTTTCGCGCTCTATGTATTGCCAGACGTCGAGTTCTGTCCAGTTCGAAATCGGGAACACGCGGAAGTGCTCGCCCGGCTGGATGCGGGTGTTGAACAGCGTCCAGAGTTCGGGGCGCTGGGCCTTGGGTTGCCACTGGCCGAAGGCGTCGCGGTGCGAAAAAATGCGTTCCTTGGCGCGGGCCTTTTCCTCGTCACGGCGTGCGCCGCCTATCAGGGCGTCAAAGCGGAACTCGTCAATCGCTTCCAGCAGGGTCACCGACTGGTGCACATTGCGCGACTCACCGGGGTGGGCCAGGCGCACGGTGCCGCGTTTCATCGAGTCCTCGACATTGCGCACGATGAGGTTGGCGCCCAGCTGTTTGGCGCGGTAGTCGCGGAAGTCGGTCACTTCATGGAAGTTGTGGCCGGTGTCAATCATCAGCAAGGGGTAAGGAATGCTGCCGCCGCGCTCCTTGTCAAGGAATGCCTTTTCTGCGCACTTGAGCAGCACCAGCGAGTCCTTGCCGCCGGAAAACAGCAGGGTAGGGCGCTCAAAAGCAGCGGCTACCTCGCGCAGGATAAAGATGGCTTCTTCTTCGAGGGCGTCGAGGTGTGCATTGCTTAACTGGCCAAGCAACTGGGGTTCGGTTCGGGCGTTCATGCGGTGATTTCCATGGTGGGAATGATGCTGCTGGATTTTTGGCTGGGTGCCTGCGGTCAGTGCTGGACGTGCAGCCCGCACTCGCGGTTATCCTCACCTTTGGTGGGGTCCACATAGTCGAAATTGTTGGGCAGGCCGTGGGCCTCGCAATACTGGTAGAGGTCTTTGGACGACCAGTGCAGCAGGGGCGCGACCTTGATCAGGCCATCAGGATTGACGCTGACCGGGTCCATCTGGGCGCGCACTGCGGTATCGGTGGCGCGCAGGGCCGTGAACCAGACCCTGGGCGCGGTTTCCCGCAGGGCGCGGGCGAAAGGTTCCAGCTTGACCTCTGCGGTGAATGCGGCATGGCGCGGGTCGTCCAGTGACGGGGTTGCACCTTCCACCGCCTCACGATGCGCACGCGAGCGGCGCGGCAGGTAGATGTGAAGGTCCAGCTTGAGCAGTTTTGTCACTTCATCGGCGAAACGGTAGGTGGCTTCAGTGTTGTAGCCGTTGTCCATCCAGACGACCGGAACGCGCGGGTTGGCGCGTGTCACCATGTGCAGGATGACCGCCTCGAAGGGGCGGAAATTGGTGGTAATGATCGCAGGCTGCTCAAGTCCCACAGCCCAGTCCACCAGGCCCTGGGCGTTGCGACCCAGTTCTGCGTTGATATGTGCGAGGTCCAGGCCCGCTTCAATCACTTCTGTCATTTCAGGCCCCGGCAAAATTAGCGAAATGGGGTTCGACCTGCACGGCATCGCCCTGGTATTTGCCGACGCCGTAGCCGGGGTAGCTGGCGAGCACACGTTTGGCGACCGCCATATCCTGGTCGGCGCGCAGCACGGCAACGGTAAAACCGCTGCGCTCCATTTGCGCCAGCTGGTCCACCAGCACGTCGCCGGTGGCGCGGATCTCGCCCTTGAAGCCAAGTCGACGGCTCAGCAAAAAGGCCTGGCTGAAAGCGCGACCGTCGGTGAATTTGGGAAAGTGCAGGTCAATGCGCTCCACGCCTGCCAGCGACAGCTCGCGCGGGTCGGCGTCGTTCGCGAAAACCACGGTTTTTGGATCAATCGTGGCCGTGGCCGGCGCATCGCCTGCGGGGCTAGCTATTAATTTCATAGTAATTCTCCTTTCAGGCGGCTTGTTCTTCGGGGGCGGATTTGGCGGAGGCGGAAAATCGTGCGCCGTTGGCCGCAACCTTGAAGGGCTCAATGCCAACGCGCCTGAGCGTGGCGATAAAGGTTTCGCTCCTGCCGTCCGCGTCCGCGCTTTGGCGCAGCGACTGGTAGGTCTCCAGCACGGCTTCAATCACTTCAGGCACTTCTGCTGCGCTGAAAGACGGGCCGACCACCTTGCCTGGCGTGGCCGGGCCCGACAGGGTCGAGCCGTCGGCACCGCCCAGGGTGACCTGGTACCACTCCTTGCCGTCCTTGTCGACGCCCAGGATGCCGATGTGGCCGCTGTGGTGGTGGCCGCAGGAGTTGATGCAGCCGCTGATGTGCAGGTCGATCTCGCCCAGGTCGTGCAACTCGTCCAGGTCCTGGTAGCGCCGGGTAATGGCTTCGGCAATCGGCAGCGAGCGGGCATTCGCCAGCGAGCAGAAATCGCCGCCGGGGCAGGCAATCATGTCGGTCAGCAGGCCGATGTTGGGCCGTGCGAGACCTGCCTTGCGCGCGGCCTTCCAGAGCTCGGGCAGCTGGTCGCAACGCACCCAGGGCAGCAGCAGGTTTTGCTCGTGCGTCACGCGGGCTTCGCCGGCCGAGAACTGGTCTGCCAGGTCGGCGGCAATGTCCAGCTGGGCCGCGGTGGCATCGCCGGGCGCCTGGCCCAGGCGCTTGAAGGACAGGGTGACGATGCGCAGGTCGGGGTTTTTGTGCGGCGCCACGTTGCGCGTCAGCCAGCGGCCGAACTCGATGTCGTCCTCGGCGGCTGCGCGCAGGATGTTGGCGATTTTTGCATCTGCGCTTTTGCGGTCGCAATTCAGCGCGGGCGGCACAAACGAGGCCGTGGCGCGGTCCAGTTCGGCCTGCGTGATGGTGTGCGGTGCGCCATCGTGTTCGATGATCTGCAGGTATTCGGCTTCGACCTGGTCGATGTAACGCTGGCCTTCGGCTTTGACCAGGATCTTGATGCGCGCCTTCCAGGAGTTGTCGCGCCGGCCGTAGCGGTTGTAGACACGGATCACCGCTTCGAGGTAATTCATGATCTGGTTCCAGGGCAGGAACTCGCGGACCACGGTGGAAATGGTGGGCGTGCGGCCCATGCCGCCGCCCACCAGCACCTTGAAGCCCAGCTCGCCGGCATCGTTGTGCCTGAGCTGCAGGCCCACGTCATACCAGGCAATCGCGGCGCGGTCTTCGCGTGCGCCGTTCACGGAAATCTTGAACTTGCGCGGCAAAAACGCGAACTCGGGATGCAGCGTGCTCCACTGGCGCAGGATTTCGCAGAAGGGGCGCGGGTCGGCAATCTCGTCCACGGCAATGCCGGCACGCTCATCGGTGGTGATGTTGCGTATGCAGTTGCCGCTGGTCTGTATGCCGTGCATGTTGACGCTGGCCAGCAGGTCCATCACGTCCGCGCTTTTGACCAGCGGAATCCAGTTGAACTGCACGTTGGTACGGGTGGTGAAGTGCCCGTAGCCCGTGGTGAGTTTGGAGACCGCAGACAGGCCGCCCGGCAGGGGAATCGCGCCCAGTTTGTCCTGGGTGGCCTGTGCTTCGTTGAGCAGGGCTGCGCTGGGCTGGTCATAGTCGCGGGCGATGGTGGCCAGCACGCGCAGCTGGGTGCTGGAGAGCTCGCCATAGGGCACGGCGACCCGCAGCATGGGCGCGTAACGCTGGATATACCAGCCGTTTTGCAGGCGCAAGGGTTTGAACTCCTCGTCGCCCAGGGTACCGGCGAGGTTGCGTTCTAGCTGGTCGCGGTACTGGGCTGCGCGGGCTTTTACAAACTGGCGGTCAAATTCTGTGTATTGGTACATGGCTGTCGAAAGTTAAAACGAGGGCTACGAGGTGGGGATGAAATTGGTTGCGGCTAGATGGCGATCAGCTTCACGCCGGCATAGGCCAGCAGAAACGACAACAGTGAGCGGATAACGCGGTCCGGCGTTTTGTGCATCAGGTGAGCGCCCAGCCAGATGCCGGGCAACGAACCTGCCAGCAGCTTGAGCAGCAGCGGCCAGTCCACCGAACCTATGGAGGCATGGCCGAGGCCGGCAACCAGCGTCAGCGGAACGGCATGGGCAATGTCGGCCGCGATGATGCGCGGCAGGGGCAGGGCTGGGTAAAGCAGCATCAGCACAATCACGCCAATGGCGCCTGCGCCTACCGAAGTCAGGGTGACCAGTGTGCCGATCACGGCGCCGAATGCCACGGGCAGGGCCCAGTGGCGGGCCTTTGTGGCCTGGTCCAGCAACTCCGGGGCGATCTGGGTCGGCGCAGCCTTGCCGCGCAACGCCTTGTACAGGGTGGCGATAGCGGTCAGCAGCAATGCCAGGCCCAGCGTGGTGGTCATGACGGCCTGGGTTGCCGGGTTGGCCGGCCCCACGCGCTGCAGCACATACAGCGTGAGCAGCGTGGCGGGAATGCTGCCGGCGGCCACCTGGCCAACGATGCGCCAGTCCACCACGCGGGCACGTGCCAGGCTGATGGTGCCGCCCATTTTTGTGACGGCGGCAAACAGCAGGTCGGTGCCTATGGCCAGGTGGGGCTTGATGCCGAAGAAGAAAATCAGCAGCGGTGTCATGAGCGAGCCGCCGCCCACCCCCGTGAGGCCAACTACAAGGCCTACGGCGAATCCGGCGAATACAAAGGCAAACTCATGCATAGCCGGAAAATGTAAAGGTCCGGCTTATGAAAACAAACTACAAATTTGTTGTTCTTTTATTCGCATAAGCTTATTCACCAGCATCCATGCGGGTTTTAAGGGGCCTGAAGGGCAGATTCCGGGTGCTGGCATTTAATGTGCATACGTGGCACCGCCCCGCAAGGCGTCTTGCGCTGGTACAGTCACAGTCCCTCATTTTCATGACTGGCAAGCTGTTTGCCATATGTTTGCCATAGGCCAGTCATTGCGCTGAACAGATTTTTTTTACTCTTGGAGAAACCTGTGAAATTGACGAAACGAGCCCTGCTGGGCGGTGCGATATTGGCTGGCCTGGCGGCTGCCGCCACGGTGGGGGCGGCGCAGCCTTCCTCAAAAACGCCGGTCAAAATCGGCGAGATCAACAGTTATTCGACCATGCCGCAGTTCACCCAGCCCTATCGCCAGGGCTGGCAGCTTGCGGTGGAAGAGGTCAATGTGGCCGGCGGCCTGCTGGGCCGCAAGGTCGAGGTGGTTGCACGTGATGACGCAGGCAAGCCCGAAGAAGCCCTGCGCCACGCCATCGAGCTGACGTCCAAGGAAAAGGTCGATGTGCTGGCCGGCGGGTTTTTGTCCAATGTGGGCCTGGCCCTGGCTGACTATGCGCAGAAGAACAAACGGGTGTTTATCGCCAGCGAACCGCTGACCGACGCCCTGATCTGGGACAAGGGCAACCGCTACACCTTCCGCCTGCGCCCCGGCACCTATATGCAGGCCGCCATGCTGGTGGAAGAGGCCGCGAAGATGCCGGCCAAACGCTGGGCCACGATTGCACCCAATTACGAATACGGCCAGAGCGCCGTGGCAGCCTTCAAGGAACTGCTCAAGGCCAAACGCCCCGACGTGGAGTTTGTTGGCGAGCAGTGGCCGGCCCAGGGCAAGCTGGAGGCCGGCACCACACTGCAGGCCACCACGCAGAGCAAACCCGATGCCATTTTCAACGTGACCTTTGGCGCCGACCTTGCCAAGCTGGTGCGCGAAGGCAACCAGCGCGGCATTTTCCCCAAGGTACCCGTGGTGTCGCTGCTGTCCGGCGAGCCTGAATACCTGGACGTGCTGAAGGACGAAACGCCCAAAGGCTGGATCGTGACCGGCTACCCCTGGGACCAGATCGATTCGCCCGAGCATGCGAGTTTTGCGGCCAACTATTACCGCCGCTTTGGTGAATATCCGAAGGTGGGCTCGGTGGTGGGCTACGCAACCATGCAGGCCATTTTTGCGGCCATCAAAAAGGCCAACTCGGTAGATAACGAAAAGCTGGTGACGGCATTGCGCGGCCTGAAGTTCTCCACGCCGTTTGGTCCGGCAGAGTTCCGTGCCATCGACCAGCAGTCCACCATGGGCGCCTATGTCGGCAAGCTGGACCTGCGCGGCAACAAGGGCACCATGGTGCAGTGGCGCTACGCCGACGGCAAGGCCTACCTGCCGTCCGACGCGTACGTCAAGGCGCGCCGCCCAGCCGCCGCGATGAAGTAAATCGACTCCGACAGCCCGCCCAAAAACGGGCTGGACGGCGCTTGCGCCTGGCCGTGGACATCTCCCGCATAATCCAGTGCAAATGCAAAACACGGATGGCGGGGCGGTCCAGCGGATTTTCGTAAAAGTCTTCGGCTTCAGTGACGTTGAACGTCACGCGCTGAACACGGTTTTTCGCCTGTCCGAATCGCGGCCGGTTGTCTATGCCCCGTGGGATGCCGACGCACCGGAGAAGGCGCATGTCGCACTGATTGACGGTGACAGCTGGGAAGCCTCCGTGGAGCTTGCCAGGCCAGAGCACGACGCGCTCCAGCTGGTCTGGGTCGGCGACAGGCCCTCCAGCAAGGCTGCGCTGGTCATTCCGCGGCCCCTTAAATGGGGCGCCGTGATTGAGGGCCTGGACCGGCTTTACGCACCAGCGCTGCCCGATGCGGAGACGAGCCTGGATTTCGACATCTCGGCAGGATCCCCCCTTGAACTGGAGATGGGCTGGCCCGGTGACGCAGGCGCCACCACGGCTCCCGCGCCGCTGGAGCCACCACAAGCCGAACCGGCAGGGGTTCGCGTGCTGGTTGTCGAACCTGACCAGGACTCGCGTTTGTACCTGCGTGCCAAATTTTCGGCGGCGGGGCTGGCGTGGATGGATGAAGCCGGAACCGGGGCGCAGGCGCTTGAACTGCTGCGCACCAACAGTTACGGACTGGTGCTTGTGGACCTGGGCCTTGGTGACATGAACGGCTGGACCTTGATCAGGACGCTCCAGGCATCCAGGCCGGCCACTGCGCAGCTGATCGTGACCGGCGCGGGCCTGACCCCGCTGGATGCGGTCCGTGCATGGTTTGCAGGGGCCACGGGAGCGCTGGCCAAACCGCTGCATCCCGGCAAACTGCAACGCCTGCTGGAAAAACTTCAGCAGACACCGTCCTGAATTAAACGCTGGCCAGTTCCATGGCCTGCGCCAGGCGCAACTCCAGCGGCAAGGGTTCGCCATGCAGCCGGGCCGCCAGCAGTTCTGCACAAAGACCGGCAAAAGTCAGCCCGCGTGAGCCCATGCCCGTGCATGCCCAGACCTGCGCACCCGAAGCGGAGGACGCAATCGGCCCCAGAACCGGCAGCCGGCCGGGCGTGGCGCAGCGAATACCGGCCCAGTTGCCAACCCGTCCTTCAACGAACGCCGTTGCCATTTGCGCTGCGGCCTGGGGCAGCAGGGTTTGCAGGCGCGCCAGGTTGTCCTGCGCATCCTGCGGTTTGATATCGGGTGATGTGCAGTCGCGCTCATAACTCGCGCCGGCAATCCACGCCAGGCCACCTGCGAGCGGTACAGCGGGTACCAGGCTGCCGTGGCCATTGACGGGGAAAGGGGGCAGGCCCTCTTGCTGCGCGCCGTGCAGCGCCCATGAGACCTGTCCACGTATGGGTTGCAGGGCCAGTGGCACAGGGCTGACGCTTGCAGCCAGGGCGCGGCTGGCGTAGCCCGATGCCAGCACCACAAGGCCGGCCTGCGCAAGTACCTCACCTGCATCATCCATGACCTGCCAGCCCTCCGGGGCGGACTGCAGGCGTGCTGCCTGCGAATGGCCGCGCCATTCAATGCCGGGCGTTGTCAGCCAGGCATTGACCAGCCGGGCCGGTTTGATCCATGCCGCCTGTGCGTGCCAGAGCGCCTGCGCGGACGCGGGCAGGCCGCACTGCACAAGCTGTTCCGGGCTGGCTATCCGGCTCCAGTCGGAGCCAACATCCGGCCAGCTTTCAGGCAAGGTTTTGCCTGGGCCATCAACACTGTGCTGCAACACGCCGCTATGGCCCCAGTCGGTGCCGGGCTCAAGAAGCGCATGGGCTTGCTGCAGTGTCAGGCGCACACCGCTGCGCGACAGCCGTGACAGCAAACTGTCATCGGGCGAGACATGCGGCACCAGCAGCCCGGCGGGCAGGCCAGAAGCGCCGCTGGCCGGGGCGCCTGCAGCGTCCAGTACCAACACCTGCCAGCCGCGCCTGGCCAGGCTTGCAGCCACGGCCGCACCGGCCAGGCCGGCGCCAATCACCACACAACTGCCTGGCTTGCCTTGTTTTATCGGAGCGTGGCGCGCCGGTTTTCTGGGTTCCCATGCGGGGTTGTATTCGCCCTGCAGGTTGTCGCGTTTGGGCGGAATGCCGGGTGTTTTCCGGACGACAAAACCAGCCTGCGCCAGCCCGTCGCGCACGGCGCGCGCGATTGTCCATGTGGCAATGCGTGTGCCGCGCCGGCAGCAGCGCGCCACCGCCTTGAAGGTGTGGACGTCCCATATGTCCGGATTTTTTTGCGGACTGAAGCCGTCGAGGTAGACCGAGTCGGCCTCAAACTGCTGCTGGCGCAACATGGCCTTGGCGTCACCTATGCACAGCGTCAGCAGCACGCGGCCTTCTTCAAAAACGAGGCGGTGAAAGCCGGGCAACAAACCCCATAACTGGGCCTTCAATTCGGTGGCCAGTAGCAACAGGGACGGGTGTGCCGCAGCACTGCGCAGTACGTCCTCTGCGCTGGCGGGGAAAGCCTCAGTCGAAACAAAATGCAGCAGCCGCGGCCGCAGGGGGTCGGCCTTCCAGGCTGCCCAGGTCACCAAAAAGTTCAGGCCAAGGCCGAAGCCGGTTTCAAGAATGGACCACTGTGCTTTGGACGCCCAGGCGGCAGGCAGGCCGCAACCGGCGAGGAAGACATCGCGCGCCTGTTCAAGCCCGCCCAGCTCGCTGCGGTAGCGGTCGCCAAAACGCGGGCTGTAAGGTGTGCCGCTGGCTGTCCCGTCGTCCAGCCAGTCGATGCGCTCCGGCATTCGTCGGGACCAGGCTCAGCTCAGGGTGAGGGCGGCACGTAGCCTTGCACTGCGTCGGCGCCATCGCCAAAAAAATGCTTTTCCATCTGCCGGGCCAGGTACTGGCGTGCCCGGGCATCGGCCAGGTTCAGCCGGTTTTCGTTGACCAGCATGGTTTGCTGTTTCATCCAGTCGGCCCAGGCCTGCTTGCTGACTTCTTCCCAAATGCGTTTTCCCAGTGGGCCGGGGTAGGGTGGAAGGTCCAGGCCCTCAGCTTCGATACCGAGTTTGATGCATTTGACGAGGCGTGCCATTTCAGATTTCTTTCGTGACTAAAGTCGTGGAGCTTAGGATAGTTTGGATATAAAGAACTGAATTTTTATTCGTTCCAGTTTTCAAGGTCTGGTTTCAGAATCCATTTTGTTCGCATTTCAACGCATTTTTTGGAAAAGAGAGCAACCATGACCTCACGCCGCCACTTTATCAATGTTTCAACCCGCACCGCCCTGTCCCTGGGCTTGGGTGCGTTGCTGGCAGGGTCTGTATTGCCCAGCCTGGCGCAGAAACCGCCCGTTACCCTGCTTAACGTGTCTTACGACCCGACCCGCGAGCTGTATGTGGACTACAACGCCGCATTTACCAAATACTGGAAAGCCAAAACCGGCCAGGACGTGACCATCAAACAGTCGCACGGCGGCTCGGGCAAACAGGCCCGTTCCATCATTGACGGCCTGGATGCAGACGTGGCCACACTGGCGCTGGCTGGCGACACCGATGCGCTGGTCAAAAACGGCGCCTGGCTGGCTCCTGACTGGCAGAAAAAGCTGCCGCACAACTCGTCGCCCTACACCTCGACCATCGTGCTGGTGGTGCGCCAGGGCAATCCCAAGGGCATCAAGGACTGGGATGACCTGGTCAAGCCCGGCGTCAGCGTGATCACACCCAACCCCAAGACCTCGGGCGGCGCGCGCTGGAACTACCTGGCGGCCTGGGAGTTTGCCAAACGCAAATACGGCGGCGACGCCAAAGCCAAAGATTTCGTGGCCAAACTTTACGGCAACGTGCCTGTGCTGGACACCGGCGCACGCGGCTCCACCATCACCTTTGCGCAACGCGCACAGGGCGATGTGCTGATTGCCTGGGAAAACGAGGCCTACCTGCTGGAAAAAGAATTCGGCGCGAAGTTTGACGTGATTGCACCGTCCATCAGCATCCTGGCCGAGCCCGCGGTTGCCGTGGTGGACAAAAACGTAGACAAAAAGGGCACACGTGCCGTCGCCGAGGAATACCTGAAATACCTCTATTCCGAAGAAGGCCAGGACATTGCCGGCAAAAACTTCTACCGCCCTGCGGTTTCCGAAAAAGCCAAGGCCAAGTACGCCAAGCAGTTCGCAAAACTGAACCTCTTCACCATAGACCAGAGCTTTGGCGGCTGGGCCAAGGCAGACAAGGAACACTTTGCCGACGGTGGATCGTTTGACCAGATCTACGTGCGGAAATAGGCTTACCCCGAAGCGGCCCCTGGCCGCCTCCCCTCAAGGGGCGCCAGCTGCGGCCCGGCAAAGCCGGTTCCGTGCTGGCACTTGCCAGGAGGACAAGAAGGCCAATCAAGTGAATCATCACGGCGAATCAGGGAGAACAAGAAATATGTCCGTGCAAGCCACTGTGTTGCTGATCGCAGGCAGCCCGTCCGAACAGTCGCGTTCGGCGGCGTTGCTCGATGCCGTCGCCGAAAGGCTGCTTCGCCACAAAGGCGTGGCCGTTGAGCGCCTGAACATCCGCGAGTTGCCGGCACCGGCCTTGCTGCTGGCGGACTGGAACCATCCAGCGCTGGTTAAAGCGATAGCCCAGGTGGCAAAGGCGCAGGCCATCGTGGTGTCCACGCCGGTCTACAAGGCGGCCTACAGCGGCGTGCTCAAGGTCTTTCTGGACCTGTTGTCGCAGACCGCGCTGAAAGACAAAACCGTGCTGCCGCTGGCCACGGGCGGCAGCCCGCACCACATGCTGGCGCTTGACTATGCCCTGCGTCCCGTGCTGCAGGCGCTGTCGGCGCGCCACATTTTGCCGGGTGTGTACGCCGTCGATGCCCAGGTTCCGCAGGCCGCCGACAAGAGCTATAGCGTCGGCCCCGAGGTGGCGGCCCGGCTGGACGAGTCGGTCGGCAGGCTGCTGCAGGAAGGCTTGCGAATGCCGGCCACGGCCGGGTTTGAGCCCGTGCCGTTTTCCAGGGTGCGATGTAGCGTCTGACACCCCGCGCAGGCACCTGAGGGATGCCTGCCAGCCTGACCCCATCCGTTCACGCAGAAAAGTGTTGCGCATGCAGCAGGGCAGAGCCTTGCCGGCGCGGACCCAAACCAGACAAAAAAGGCCTTCCCATGACATCTGAAAGCACCCCGAATCCGGCCGCCCCAGTGCGCCAGCCAGGCACCCGCAAGGGGCTGAAAAAACTCGCCTGGATCATCCTGTTCACGGCAATCCTGGCGCTTGCCGTCAGCCTCTTGCTGCTGCCGGTTGCCCGGGCGCAGGACAGGGTTGAACTGCGCATTGGCTACCAGAAATCAGCCAGCCTGTTTGTGCTGCAAAAAGCGCAGGGCACGCTTGAAAAGCGCCTGGCGCCGCTCAATGCCGGCGTCAAATGGGTGGAGTTCCCGGCCGGCCCGCAACTGCTGGAAGGCTTGAACCTGGGCGCGGTTGATGTGGGTTATGTCGGCGAGGCGCCGCCCATCTTTGCCCAGGCTGCGGGTGCGCAGTTTGCATATATCGGCTATGACCCGGCCGCGCCGGAGGCTGAAGCCATCCTTGTGCCCAAGGATTCGGCCATCAAGTCCGTGGCCGAACTCAAGGGCAAAAAAGTCGCGCTCAACAAGGGCAGCAATGTGCACTACCTGCTGGTGAAGCTGCTTGAGAAAAATGGCCTCAAGCTCAGCGACATACAGCCTGTGTACCTGCCGCCGGCCGATGCCCGCGCCGCGTTTGAAAGCAGGAATGTCGATGCCTGGGTGATCTGGGATCCGTTCTCTGCCGCTGCTGAAAAAGCCATAGGCGCACGCGTGCTGGCCGACGGCAAGGGCGTGGTCAACAACTACCAGTACTACCTGGCGGCGCGCAATTTTGTCGGTAAAAACCCAAAAGTCATACAGGCGCTGTTTGACGACTCGGTGGCGCAGGGCCGCTGGCTCAAAGCTAATTTAAAGAAGGCCGCGGAGCTGATCGCGCCGTTGCAGGGCCTGCCGGTCGATGTGGTCGAGCTCAGCCTCAAGCGCTACGAGTTCAACGTCAAGCCCGTGCCCGACAGCGTGATTGCCGACCAGCAAAAACTGGCCGATACCTTTTTCGAGCTCAAGCTGATTCCCAAAGCCATCGCAGTCAAGGACGCGGCATACAAGCCTGCGCCCTGAGCGCGCCTTGACGAAACACAAAGCAAAGGACACATCATCATGAGCCACGCCACAACGGTTTCATCGTTTCTATTGCGCCGCCGTTTTCTCCAGGTCGTAGCAACCACAGCCGCGCTTTGGGGTTTGGGTCTTGCCGGCGCGCAGGCGCAAGCGCCCGCCAAAGCCGAAAAAGCGCCTGAGCAGTTGCGCATTGGCTACCAGAAGTCCGCGGTCAACCTGGTCATCCTCAAGCAGCAGGGCGCGCTCGAAAAGCGCTTTCCGGGCACCAGGGTGACCTGGGCCGAATTTCCTGCAGGCCCGCAGCTGCTGGAAGCCCTGTCAGTCGGCAGCCTGGAGTTCGGCCTGACCGGCGACTCGCCGCCTGTGTTTGCGCAGGCCGCCGGCAAGGACCTGCTGTATGTCGCCGCCGAGCCGCCCAAAACCGACAGCTCCGCCATCCTGGTCCTGAACGATTCACCGGTGCGCACGCTGGCTGAACTGCGCGGTAAAAAGATTGCGCTGCAAAAGGGCTCGAGCGCGCATTACCTGCTGGTGCGTGCCGTTGAAAAGGCCGGCCTCAAGTGGGACGACATACAGCCGATTTACCTGGCGCCTGCCGATGCGCGCGCCGCTTTCGAGCGCAAGAGCGTGGACGCCTGGGCCATCTGGGACCCGTTTTATGCCGCCACCGAGCTGGCCATCAAGCCGCGTGTACTGGCCACCGGCCGCGAGCTGTCAAGCAACAACTCGTTTTACCTCGCGTCGCGGCCATTCGTTGCGCAGCATGAATCGACCCTGCTGGTTTTGCTTGAAGAACTGACACGGGCTGACGGCATCGCGCAAAACAATCGCAAGGAAGCCATCAAGCTGGTGTCTGACTTCAGCGGACTGGATGCGGGGGTGGTCAGCCTCTTTATCCAGCGCCGGCCGGCTTCACCGGTGGGGCCGCTCAGCGCCGCCACGGTGGCCGACCAGCAACGCGTGGCAGATGCGTTTTTAAAACTAGGCCTGATTCCAAAGGCCGTCAAGGTCTCAGACATCGTCTGGCGAATTGGGGCTCCCCCCCGAAGCGGCCTTGCGGCCGCCTCCCCCTCAAGGGGGCGCCACCAGTGGCCCGGCGAAGCCGGTTCCACGGTGGCCGCTGGAACGCGCCTTGCCGGTGCATCGACAGGGAGTTTGTGATGCAGGTTTTCTGGTTTATTCCAACCCACGGCGACAGCCGCTACCTGGGCACAGGCGAGGGCGCGCGCCAGGTCAGCTATGACTACCTCAAACAGGTCGCCGTCGCCGCCGATACGCTGGGTTATGAAGGTGTGCTGATCCCCACGGGTCGCTCCTGCGAAGACCCATGGGTGGTCGCGTCCAGCCTTTTGCCGGTGACCAAAAACCTCAAGTTCCTGGTGGCCGTGCGGCCCGGCCTGCACCAGCCCAGCCTGGCGGCGCGCATGGCCGCAACGTTTGACCGGCTTTCGGGCGGGCGCCTGGCTGTCAACCTTGTCACGGGGGGCGACCAGGCGGAGCTTGAAGGCGATGGCGTCTACCTCGACCATGCCCAGCGTTACGAGCAGTCCGCCGAGTTCATTCGCATCTGGCGCGAGGTCATTGCGCGCAGCCATGCCGGCGAGAGTTTTGACTTTGAGGGCAAACACCTGAGCGTGAAGGGTGCCAAGCTGCTTTATCCGCCTGTGCAGCAGCCTTATCCACCCGTGTATTTCGGCGGATCATCGGAAGCCGCACACGAGCTTGCAGCAGAGCAGGTCGATACCTACCTGACCTGGGGTGAACCGCCGGCCGAAGTCGCCAAAAAAGTGGCCGATGTACGGGCGAGGGCTGCAAAGTTTGGTCGCACGGTCAGGTTCGGCATCCGTCTGCATGTCATCGTGCGTGAGACCGATGACGAAGCCTGGCGTGCCGCCGAAAGCCTGATCAGCAAGCTCGATGACGACACCGTCATACGTGCCCAAAGTGCATTTTCAAGAATGGACTCGGAAGGCCAGCGCCGCATGGCAGCCCTGCATGCGGGGGCAAGGAATAAGGCCCCCACGCTCGGCACTAACGTGTCCTCGCTGCCCCCCGAGGGGGCGCTCACGCCTGGGGGCGGCCCGTCGGCGTTCAGTCGCACACGCGCGGACCTTGAAATCAGCCCGAATCTCTGGGCCGGTGTGGGCCTGGTGCGCGGCGGCGCCGGCACTGCATTGGTCGGTGATCCAAAAACGGTTGCCGCACGCATTGAGGAATACGCCGCGCTGGGCCTGGACACCTTTGTGCTGTCAGGTTATCCGCACCTTGAAGAAGCCTACCGTTTTGCCGAGCTGGTGTTTCCGCTGCTGCCGCGCAAGTTGCAGGACAAATTGCCGGGCACGGCCCTGAATGGGCCTTTTGGCGAGGTAGTGGCGAACAACTACCTGCCACGGGTTTCACAAAGTTAAGCAACAGAAGAAAGCATTCCCATGACAGAACATGTACGCGACGTACGCGAACTTCAGGTGACGCCGCTTCCCGATACCGTGGACGCACCGGGCTGGGGTTTTTTACCACTGATTGCAGTGGTCTGGCCGCAGTTTTCAGTCGCTGCTTTCCTGCGCGACCTGGGTCAGCGCCTGCTGCCCTGGGTGGTGCCGGTGGGCCTGGTCGCCTTGTGGCAGGTGGCTTCGTCGCTGGGCTGGCTCTCGACGCGCGTGTTGCCTGCGCCGCTGGAGGTGGTCAAGGCGGCCTGGTCGCTGTCCGAATCGGGTGAGCTCTGGACACACGTCAAGGTCAGCGCAGGCCGTGCGCTGGCCGGGCTGGCCATAGGCGGCGGGCTGGGCCTGGCCTTTGGCCTGCTCACGGGCTCGGTGAAGTTTTTTGAAACCCTGCTGGACTCGACCATACAGATGGTGCGCAACATCCCGGCGCTGGCGCTGATCCCGCTGGTGATCCTGTGGTTTGGCATCGACGAGTCGGCCAAGTTGTTCCTGATTGCGGTGTCGGTGTTTTTCCCGATCTACATCAACACCTTCCACGGCATACGCAATGTGGACCCCGGCCTGATCGAGATGGGTCGTACCTACGGCCTGACGCGCTGGCAGCTGTACCGCGAAGTCATCCTGCCGGGCGCGATGTCGTCCATTTTGGTGGGCCTGCGCTTTTCGCTGGGACTGATGTGGGTCATCCTGATCGTGGCCGAAACCATCTCGGCGCAGTCCGGCATCGGTTACCTGACCATGAATGCCCGCGAGTTTTTGCAGACCGACGTGGTGCTGGTCGGCATCCTGCTCTACGCCTTGCTGGGCAAGCTGGCCGACGTTTTTGCACGCGGTCTGGAGCGCTACTGGCTGCGCTGGCACCCGGGTTACCAGAGTGCCGGTGTTTAAGGAGAAATCATGACTCAAACCATCACTTTTCCAGTTCGCGCAGAGCCCTTGGACGGGCTCAGGACAGGGCTTGCAAAGGCTTCGACAGGCTCAGCCCGAACGGTAACGAGCGGGTCTGCCCGCGGCGTGCGCCTCGAAGTGCGCGGCCTGTCGAAAAAATACGGCCAGCGCCAGGTGCTGCAACACACCGAACTGGTGATTGAGCCCGGCGAATTCGTGGCCATCGTGGGTCGCAGCGGCTGCGGTAAATCGACCCTGCTGCGCCTGGTGGCCGGGCTGGAGGACGCCACGCAGGGCAGCATTCGCCTTGATGGGCGCGACGTCAAAGGCCTGCGCGATGACACCCGCATCATGTTCCAGGACTCACGCCTGCTGCCCTGGCGCCGTGTGATCGACAACGTGGCGCTTGGCTTGCCGAAGGGAAGCCATGCTGCGGCTGCCGACGTGCTGGCGCAAGTGGGCCTGGCGGATCGCCAGCCCGACTGGCCGGCACGCCTTTCGGGCGGCCAGCGCCAGCGTGTGTCGCTGGCGCGCGCCCTGGTGCACAACCCGCGCCTGTTGCTGCTCGACGAGCCGCTGGGCGCGCTGGATGCGCTGACCCGCATCGAGATGCACCAGTTGATCGAGGGCCTGTGGCAAAGGAGCGGTTTCACCGCCTTGCTGGTGACACACGACGTGCAGGAGGCGGTGGCGCTGGCCGACCGCGTGATCCTGATCGAGGACGGCCGCATTGCGCTGGACGAGCGCATAGACATTGCCCGCCCGCGCCGGCATGACGACCCGCGTTTTGGCGCGCTTGAAAACAGGATCCTCAACCGGGTGCTGCAGCAACCCGCCCACGACAAACCAGACCTGGCCTGGCCGGGCACGCCTTTGCACGGCGTGCGCTGGGCTGTTTGAGCAAAACCCTTTGAGATATCCGGATGAAAAGAGAACCCGATTTAGCCATTCTGCAAGCCGTACCCGACACCGGGCTTGAGCAATTGTTCCTGCATGCGCGCAAGGTGCACGCCTTCAAGCCGGTGCCAGTAGCCGACGAAACCATACGTGCGCTTTTCCACGACCTGCTCAGGTGGGGCCCGACCGCCTTCAACGCCCCGCCGGCGCACTACGTTTTTGTGCGCAGTGCCGAGGCGAAAGCGCGCCTAAGGCCCGCGCTGACGGGCAGCAACACGGCCCAGACGCTGGCCGCCGGCGTGACGGTGATCGTGGCGCACGACACAAAGTTTTATGAACACCAGCCGGACCCGTTTGACGGGCACGATGGCAGGTCGATCTTCAAAAACCATGAGGAGGCCGCACGCGCGATGGCGTTTCGCAACACCAGCCTGCAGGGCGCCTACCTGGTGCTCGCGGCACGCGCGCTGGGGCTGGACGCCGGGCCGCAGTCGGGCTTTGACGCGGCGCTGGTGGACAAAGCCTTCTTCCCGGATGGCCGCTACCGCGCCAACTTTCTCGTCAACCTCGGTGTGGCCGACCGCGCCGGCAGTTTTGCCCGCGGACCACGGCTCGCGTTTGACGACCTGGCGGAGATCGTGTGATGGAGCGATGTTGCAGATAAAAGAGGCCGCCATGGCTCAACGGGTAAGCGCAAGCAGCTATTGACTTGATAGCAAACAGTTTTTTAACCAGAAGGAGTTTTTTATGTCCATCCAGGCCATCAACGTACGCAACCAGTTCCGCGGCAAGGTCAAGGAGATCATCCGTGGCGATGTTGTCTCCGAGATCGATGTCGAAACACCCTGGGGCATCGTGACCTCGGTCATTACCACGCGCTCCGTCGAGCAGCTTGAGCTGGCCGTGGGCAGCGAGGTGGTGGCGCTGGTCAAGTCGACGGAAGTGTCCATCGCCAAGCTGTAATCGGCCATTGCTATCAATAAGGTAGCTGGCCGCGCTTGTAACACGGGGGGCTGGGGCCGATTTGGTTCTGAAAATGGATGAAAACCGGCGGCGCCAGGTTGCTGCCGGTCATCAAATTTCAAGGAAAATCGTGCCCTGGCCTCCGTCCTGCCTGCGCAGCCAGCTATCAAAAACAGAGCAGGCCGGGCGCCGCCCCGGCCTATTGCAGTTCAACGCCCGCTTTTTTGACGAGTTGCGCGTACTTCGCCATTTCGCTGCGAAAGTACAGCGCTGCGGCTTCAGGCGTGCCCGGGTTGATGGTGTTGCCCTGTTTGGCCATGGCTTCCTTCACCTCGGGAGTGGCATAGGCCGCTGCAACGGCGGCCTGTATGCGCCTGGCCTCTGATGCGGGCAGTTTTGCCGGGCCGACCACGGCGAACCAGCCTTCCATGTTGTAGTTGGGCAGGCCCTGTTCCGCGATGGTGGGGATCTCTGGCGCAGCCGCCGAGCGTGCGTTGCCGCCCACGCCTATGGCGCGCAGGGCGCCGCTTTTCAGGTGCGCCTGTATGGCGGGCAGCGCCAGCACGCCCATCTCCACCTGTCCGCCTATCAGGTCGGTCACCATGGGCCCGACGCCTTTGTAGGGAATGTGTTTGGCCCTGACCTGTGCTTCGTCCAGAAACATCTGGGCGGCCAGGTGCAGGATGGTCCCGTTGCCCGACGACGCATAGTTGTACGTATCGGGTTTGGCCTTGAGCAGCGCGACCAGCTCCTTCACATTGGTGGCCGGCATTTTTGCCGGGTTGACCACCAGCACCATGGGTGTGGAGCCGATCACGGTGATGGGCGTGATGTCGTTGATAGGGTCAAACGGCAGCGACTTGTAGACACTGGGGTAGATCACGTGGTTGTTGGACACCACGCTCAGGGTCATGCCGTCCGGCGCGGCCTTGACCAGCGTTGCCGTGCCGACGATGCCGCCCGCGCCGGGCTGGTTTTCAATCACCACCGCATGGCCCAGTGCCTTGCCCAGCGCGACGCTGGCGGCGCGAACAATGGTGTCTACCCCCGAGCCGGCGCCTACCGGCAGGATAAAACGCACAACCCTGTCGCTGCCCTGGGCCAGCAGCCGTAGCGGCGCGGCGGCGAACGCGCCGCCAAGCGCCAGCGCGCCAAGCCGCTGCAGGGCCTGGCGTCTGCCGGCCGGGCTGGTGGTTTGCTGTGTCGGGCTCTTGTTTATCTGGTATTTCATGTTGTCTCCGTCTGTTTATCGTGGGTTGCAAAAAGGCTGGGCAGCGTCAGGCCACGGCTGCCTGCCGATGTAAATCGTCGATATCGCCGGCGCTGTAGCCCAGGCCGGACAGCAGCTCCCGCGTGTGCTGGCCCAGGGTGGGCGGCTGCAGGCGCACGCCCAGGCGCTGGCCCTGCATGGTGATGGGGAACAGCGTGGTCTTGGCGGTCTGCCCGGCACGTGCGCCGTCGGGCAGCGTGATGTCGGCCAGCCCGCCGCTGGCCAGCAGGTGCTCGTCGTCATACAGCTCTTCGGGCCTGCGGATGGGCGCAAACGGCAGGCCGGCTTTTTCAAACAGCGCCACTAGCTCGTCGGCACGGCGCAGTGCCAGGCGCTCGCGCAGCAGGGGCAGCAGGGTGGGGCGCAGGGTGACGCGCTGGTTGTTGCTGGCGTAGCGTGTGTCGGCCTTGAGGTCGGCAAAACCCAGCGCATCGCAGAAGGTGGCCCATTGCGCGTCGCTGACCGCCGCCAGGAAGATCTGCTCGCCGTCCTTCACATTGAACACGTCGTACACGCCCCAGGCTGAAATGCGGTCAGGCATGGGGGCCGCCGGCTGGCCGGTGATGGCGTACTGCAGCATGTGCTGGCCGACCAGGAACACATTGTTTTCAAACAGCGCCGACTGGATTTCCATGCCCTTGCCGCTGATGCCGCGCTGGATCAGCGCGCCCAGCACGCCGATGGCGCCAAACATGCCGCCCATGATGTCGTTCACGCTGGTGCCGGCGCGCAGCGGGTCGCCGGGCCGGCCCGTCATGTAGGCCAGGCCGCCCATCATCTGCACGACTTCATCGAGCGCGGTGCGGTGGTCATACGGGCCGGGCAGAAAACCCTTGTGGCTGGCGTAGATCAGGCGCGGGTTGGTGGCGCTCAGTGTGTTGTAGTCCAGGCCGTATTTCGCCATGGTGCCGGGCTTGAAGTTCTCGGCCACCACATCGGCACTGGCGCAGAGCTTGCGCGCCACCTCGGCGCCCACGGGGTCATGCAAGTCGATGCCCATGCTTTTTTTGTTGCGGTTGAACAGCGGGAAAAATCCCGAGCCGGCACCCAGCAGGTGGCGTGTGCGGTCGCCGTCTATGGGTTCGACCTTGATGACCTCGGCGCCCATGTCGGCCAGCACCATGCCGCAGGTGGGGCCCATGACCATGTGGGTGAATTCGACGACGCGCAGGCCGGCCAGTGGCTGGGGCGGGGTTGATGTTGTTTTATCTTGCATGCAGTTTTTTGGGATTAAGAAATGTTCAGGCCGTAGCGGCCAGCATGGTTTTGGGCAGGCCGGAGCGCCACAGGGTGCCGTGCAGAGTTTCGCCCTCCAGCCAGCCAGCGACCTTGGTGCGCAGCGCCATCAGTTTGTCGAAGTCAATGCCGGTGGCTATGCCCATGCTGGCAAACATATAGGCCAGGTCTTCGCTGGCCACATTGCCGCTGGCGCCGGGCGCGTGCGGGCAGCCGCCTATGCCGGCCAGGCAGGCGTCAAAGCGTGTCACGCCGGTTTGCAGGGCGGCATACACATTGGCAATGCCCATGCCGCGTGTGTCATGAAAATGCCCGCAGGCCAGCCGGTCGCCGGCCACCTTGAACGCTGCTTCAAACAGCTCACGCACCATGGCCGGGTCGGCATAACCCACGGTATCGGCCAGGCCCACGCGGTCGGCGCCAGCATCCAGCACGGCCTGCAGCAGGCGCAGGACTTCGGCCGGTTCAACGCGGCCTTGCAGGGTGCAGCCAAAGGCGGTGCTCATGCCGACTTCCAGCAGCATGGCCGAGCCCGATGCATCACGCGCGGCGCGTATGCGGCCTATCTCTTCGACCACCTCGTCCGGTGTCTTGCGCAAATTGGCCAGGCTGTGGGCGTGGCTGGCCGAGATCGGCAGCAGCATCAGGTCGGCGCCTGATTCAATGGCGCGCTCGGCGCCTTTCAGGTTGGGCATCAGCACCGAGGTCACCAGGCCGGGCAGGGTTTTGGCAAACGCCACCAGTTCGGCGGTGTCGGCCAGTTGCGGCAGCAGCCGCGCCGGGACAAAGGAGCCGACCTCGATTTCGCGCTGGCCAGCGTCGTAGGCGCCGCGCAGCCAGGCCAGCTTGCGCTCGGTCGGCATGATGGCAGAAATGCTTTGCAGCCCGTCGCGCAGGCCGACTTCACGGATGCTGACTTGCTGGGGGAGGGTGTTTGAAAGGGTGTTCACTGCGGTTTCCATCTCATCTGGCTTGTTTGCAGGGAGTTTAGGTTTTCCTGAAACCGCTGGATAATCAATTTTGGAAGCTTTGAAGTTCCTGATTGGAAGTTCATAACAGGAATACCGCGCCATCCGGCCCGGTTCCGGCAGGAGACGCCCATGAGAGACCTGGACATGACCACCTTGCGGCTGTTTGCCGCCGTATGTGAAACCCGCAGCATTGCGCGTGCGGCCGAGCAGGCCAACATCGTCGGCTCGGCCATCAGCAAACGGCTGGCGCAGCTGGAAGATACCGTCGGCACGCCGCTGCTGGTACGCAGGCGGCGCGGCGTGGAGCCCACACCGGCCGGCGAAAGCCTGCTGGAGCACGCCCGCACCATGCTGGCCAGCGCCGAGGACATCGAGCGCGACATGGCCGCCTATGCGCTGGGCGTGCGCGGCCAGGTGCGCATCCTGGCCACGGCATCCGTCATGGCCGAGTCGCTGGCTGACGATGTTGCTGCCTTCCTGAAGGTGCCGGCGCACCACGACATACAGATCAGCATGGAAGAGCGCGTCAGCCCGGACGTGATACGCGGCATCAAGGAGGGCGTGGCCTCGGTTGGCATTTGCTGGGACGCGGCCGACCTGACCGGCCTGCAGTCGCGCAGCTACCGCACCGACCACCTGGCCATCGTCGCCCATCCCTCACACCCGCTGGCGGTGCATGAAACGCTGCGTTTCGAGCAGACGCTGGACTACGAACACGTCAGCCTGCCGGTGCACAGCGCCGTGCAGGTCATGCTGCAGCGCGCCGCGGCGCTGCTTGGCAAGGTCGTGAACCACCGCGTCATCGTTTCCAACTTCGAGGCGGCACTGCGCGTGGTGCGCGCCAACCTGGCCATCAGCGTGGTCCCGGCGGAAGTGGCAGAAGCCTACGCCAGGACTTACGGCCTGCGGGTGCTGCCGCTGGCAGAACCCTGGGCCAGCCGGCGTTTTGCCATCTGCTTCAGAAACGAGGAAGGGCTGTCGGCCGCAGCGCAGATGCTGGTGAGCCACCTGGTGCTGAAGGGCCATGCCGCTTGACATTGCGCGGCGCGCAGTTGCCCGGCGAAGTTGCCTGCTATCAAATACGTAGCTGGTTGCGGGCGATTTATAAGGGCCCCGGGCCATTTTCATCGTCAAAATGCATAAAAAAGGCTTTTTCACCCGATAACCGGGCCTGTCAGGCCAGATAGGCCTTGACAAGCTGGCTTTACATACCGGATTGCGTGCTGGCCTTTGTCGGCCCTGCGCAAGCAGCTATAAATTAGATAGCGAATACCCCAACTCACAAGGTCTTTAGAAGGGGTAAAATAGAGCCCGCAAAGCTTGAATTCGACCAGAAAACCCCAAGCTGCTGTCCATGAACGCCACCCACACCTCCTCTTCCAACGTTCCCCACAAGAACGACCTGACCGTGACCCACGTGCTGGCGGAGTTGCTTGAGCGCCTGGAGCACAGCAGCGAGCCGGTTGACCCCGGGCAATACCTCTCGGTGGTCGAACACCTGGTCAATGAATTCGGCGATGTCGAGCCTGGCATCGAATTTCGTGCGCTGCTGGACACCCATCCGGCCGCAGCCGAGCTGTACGAGAACGTCAATTACCAGTACGCAGGGCTTTGCCGCTCTGCGCTGGATGCCTCTCTCGCCTCGGAACAACAAGCCAGGGAAGCCATTGCCCACGCGATGCGCCAGGCCTGAACCCCTTCAACAACCCAACCCAAGGAAGATCCAAAACATGGCAAGAGCTGACGCAAAAACCGCTGTACTCGCTGACGGCCTGCGCTACAAATCCAAGGTGTCGGGCTCTCCCTTTGCTGCCACCACCTCGTTTGGCGCAGCCACCATGTCGTGCTTTATGTGCGGCAAACACCGCGCCCGTTCACTGATGGGCACGCGCAAGGTGCTGGGCAAGTCCCAGGCCGTATGCTCCCCTTCATGCAAGGCGCTTGATGAAGCGCTGGAGAATGCGGCAAACTGAGCGCCGCAGCGCAATGTCATGAACATCAAGGCCGGGCTGGACCCGCTGCTGTACCCCGATGAGGCCATAGACCACATCGAGGGCCGGTCGGCGGCACCCATCACCCTTATGGAATACGGCGACTTTGAATGCCCGTCGTGTTTCCAGGCCCACGGTGCCTTGAAGGTCATGCTCCCGCATTTCGCGGGCGACCTGCGCTTTGTTTTCAGGCACTTCCCGCTGCGCGAAGTGCATCCCCATGCCGAACTGGCCGCCGAAGCCGCAGAAGCAGCCGGCGCCCAGGGAAAGTTCTGGCCCATGTACGAGCTGCTGTTTGCCAACCAGCACCACCTCAAGGAAAAGCACCTGCTCGACTACGCCGCGCAAATCGGCCTCGATTTGCCGCGCTACCAGAACGAAATGAACGACCACGTCTACCTCCAGCGTGTGCAGGAGCACATGCAGGGCGGACGGCGTCTGGGCCTGCGTTCCACGCCGGCGTTTTACGTCAACGGCGTGTTCACCGATGTGTCGTTTGGCCTGCAGCACCTGCGTGAGGCGATAGACAGGGTGCTGGCCGCCTGATTTTTTGCGGTGCGGGTTCTCTGTCCGCGCGCTTTCCGCACCCCTGGCCTTACGCGCTGATAATCACCCCTTACTGTGGCCTGTTGAGCCACAAAATAACAGCATTCCAAGGCATCCATGAGAAAAACCTACCAGCTCCAGATAGAGGGCAAAAACCGCGACCGCCTGCTTGAAGCCGCCAAACACGACATCCGCAAATACGCCAAACGCGAACGTGCCAAGGCCTTGCCCAAAGGCGTGGATTTCTGGGACTTTGACTGCAAGGCCGGCGCCAGCGATGCAACAGCGGCAGAGGTTCACTTTGCCGAGCTGATGGGCGCGATTGATGCGCTCGTGAAAGACGGCGGCACACAGTTTTACGTCGAGGTCGTGGCCAAACAGGGCCACCGCACGGCCAGGCCGCGCGTGGAGGGCGATGATGCACACGGCGACGTTTATGACGACGCCGAATAAGAACGCAGCCACCGGCCAGGTTGTTAGCTGGTAGCATTTGGAATGACCTCTGATCCTTACCAAAGCCTTCAAGACCTGCTGCAGAAACAAGGCCTGAAGGCCGGCCTTGCTTTCCTCAACGACCGGGTCCCGCACCGGTTCACGGCGGTTTACCGCCTGGACGACATGATGCTTCGCAGGGTGGAGCTCGTGGACAAGGGCGGCAGCCCCCTGGAGGTCAATGGGCTTGAGGCGGTCCCGCTGGAAACAAGCTTTTGCCAGTTTGTGCTGCGCGACGGGCAATTCGTTACCAGCCAGTCAGCCTCCGACACGCGGCTTGACGGCCATCCTTATCAGGGCGTGGTGGGCAGCTATATCGGTTTGCCCTTGCAGGGCGGCGGGGACAAGCTGTTTGGCACCTTCTGCCACTTTGACTTCAGCGAGCAGCCGGTGAATGACGAGGAGTTTGCGTTTTTGCAGCGGGTTGCGAGGTTGCTGCCGCGTTATTTGTAATTGGCAGTTGCTGGGGCGGTTTGTGTTGCTCGCCCCGACATCGTTGATACACCAGGTTTGTACTCAATTCGGCAACCCATAGCGTTTATTCCTTTGCTGCGCTTTCTGTCCCCTCCGATGCAAGCTGGATATTTTTGGGCTCACTGTTTACTGCAGTATTTGACTCTCGCTTGGCATATGTGAATGCCCCAATATTCCCCCCGAGATAAGCCTTAAGCATTTCGATTTTCAGATATGTGCGCGCTTCATAAAGTTGCTCATCGGAAAATGCCAAGCCATTTGCAGACGCGGACGCGACGTCCTTCGCAACAATGCCTATCTTCGAAAAGTCCAACCGCTCTGCATAGATCACGCTAATACGATTGAAAAGGAAGAGAACTGCGGAATAGCAGACGGCCAAAATTGAACCGCAGATGGTCAGATAGGGAAGGCGAGTAACAAATATCGTCAGTAGATCAATATTTGGTTCTTTCACATATCTGACTGAAAGATCGACGGCGCCCATTAGTAGCTGCGCGGTCAAAATCACAATAATGGCGAGCGGTACGATGCTCAGCCAGATAAAGGTTCGAGCCTGTTTGGCACCATGGTCAGAGAATGAAGAAAACTCCTCCGAGAATAGATTGACGTTGTTGGTCAGTTCCCGAAGGCGGCGCTCGGCTTCAGATGTCTCTATTGCTAGTGCTCGCAGTTGCTCTTTACCCTTGGAAACCTCCCCGTCAATACTGCGAACGGTTGCTTCATAAGTACTGATTTGTTCGAGAACGGCCTGCTTGCGCGTCTCAGTACGCCCAATATCGTCCTTGAGGTTTACGAGGTTGGCTGTCGCCTCGGTGGTCTCTTCTTTCGTCGTTTCAAGCGTTTCCTCAAGCTCTGCGAGCTCGGCTCTTTTATTCGCTTCAAGTTGAGTTACGGACGTTTCGCGCTGCTGGACCTTTTCTTCCCGTGATTGAATGTTGATTTTTTCTTGGGAAATTTCTTCAATTGTTGTCTCGCGTAAGCCTTGAAGTCGCGTCAAAGACTCACTGAGTTGTACAAAATCGTTGGGCGTAAACCCGAGAATTCTTATTTGTTTTACTTCTAAGGTGCGTTTTCTAAACAACTCAAAGAAGCCTGGCGGTAAATAAATGGAAATGCCGCTAGTTACGCAATTTACCGTGAAGGCCATCACGCTTGACAATAAGTCTTGGTCGACCTTCTTGATAACATTTCGATTGCTTAAGGAGTCATGAATCGATAGTTCGACTCCAGCGCCAAAGACTTTTTTGGAGAACTCGATTTCGACAGTGGCCACGTATGCTGGCTCTAAGAAGAATATCTCGTAGGGCTCGCCAGACTTAATTGAGAAGGGTTTGCTATTGGCGTTCAGGCAGCGAACAATTCCGCCTCCCAATTTGCTGACGAACTCCGCTGGAAAGACGTCGAACTCAACAGCCGGTAGCTCCTCCAGCTCATCTAGTGATCTATCCGTGATTTCTAGTGTCATATTTCAGCTGTATTGCCTATCTTTTGAGTTCCACCAAGCATCGAGTCTTCTGCTTAGGTAACACGGGGACTATGAATACGAAGCACTCATAGTAAGTGGGCTGTTACAAATAGTCGTTAGGTATTTGCCCGCCTCTGTAGCTTGCTATTTCTACTCAGTCCTATGCGCATCGACTAAAGGTACTTTTCACACGGCAAGAAGTCCGCGCTGATGGGGATTGCCCCACCCATAGAAATGGGCACAACAAGCGTGCCCATTCCAGAAATTTCTTGGCTCCTCGACCTGGGCTCGAACCAGCGTCCAGCGGATCAAGCGTCCGCTGCTCTAAGCACCCGCCTGATAGAAAAACTCTTCCCGCACAATCTTCCCGTCCTTGACAGTAAACAGGCCCATCTCGTCCATTTGCATGCGCTGGCCGCTTTGTTTCATGGTCACGTCGAACTGGAAGCCGACGATAAAACGGTCGCCGTGCGGCCAGGGGCCGGTCATGGCGGAGGAGTGCACTTCGTGGTTTGCAATCCACCATTCGCCCTTGGCCACGATGGCCGGCAGGCCGACGGCTTCGCGGTTCATGCCGGGCGGGGCCCAGGCTTCAACGCTGACGGCGTCGGGCGAGTACAGGGCCTTGACGTCCTTGCCCTGTTTGTAGAGGGAGGTGTACTGGTTCGCGATTTCTGAGGTGGTCATCATGGCGTCTCCTGTGGTGGGTGCAAGAGGGCTGGATGCCCCCGGGGAGTGCCAGTTTAGACCTGCCGGATCAGCGTGTCACGCCTGCCCGGCGGCTGCCGCGCGCAGTTTGTCTTTCTTGCTGGGCCGCTTGCCCTTGATGCCGCCTGTACCTTGCGGGTCAGCCGCATTGACGGGGGCTACTTCAACAGGCTCAAACCCGGCAACAACTTCGCGCGACACTTTCATGCGGTGACGCTTTTCGATCAGCCTGAAATGTGCGTCGGTGCCTGCGCTTACAAAACTCACTGCGACACCGCTTTCACCCGCGCGGCCGGTGCGGCCTATGCGGTGGGTGTAATCGATGGCAGAGCGGGGCAGGTCGTAGTTGACCACCACGGGCAGGCTTGAAATGTCTATGCCTCGGGCCGCGACGTCGGTAGCGATGACGACCTGCACGGTTTTGGCCTTGAAGTCCATCAGCACCTGGGTGCGTTTGCCCTGGCTGAGCTCGCCGTGGAAGGGTTCGGCCTCAATGTCCACCTTGCGCAGCTTGTCGGCGACTATTTCGGCGGCGTGTTTGGTGGCCACAAAGACCAGCACGCGCTGCCACTTTTCGGTCTGGATCAGGTGGCGCAGCAGCTGTGTGCGCCTGCCTGCATCCACGGCAATCGCCCGTTGTGTGATGTCGGGCTCGCCTTCGGGCTCGGACTTGACTTCAACCCGCAGCGGGTTGTGCAGCATGCCGGCGGCCAGCGCTTCAATGGCCGGGGGAAAGGTGGCCGAGAAGAAAAGGTTTTGCCGTTTTGCAGGCAGCAGCGCCAGGATGCGCGCGAGTTCATCGCCAAAGCCCATGTCGAGCAGCCGGTCGGCTTCATCCAGCACCAGCATCTGTACGTTGGCGATGCTCAGGGCGTTGTGGTCCAGCAGGTCAATCAGCCGGCCGGGCGTAGCCACCACGATATCGGCGCCACCGCGCAAATTGAGCATTTGCGGGTTGATGGAGACACCGCCAAAAACAATGGCCACTCTGGAAGGCAGTGGCAAAAACTTTGCAAAGCTGCCGATGGCTTCACCCACCTGTGCCGCCAGTTCGCGCGTGGGCACCAGGATCAGTCCGCGCGTGATGCGCGGCTTGCCTGCCTGCTGGCCGGCCAGCTGCTGCAGCATGGGCAGCGCGAACGCAGCCGTTTTACCTGAACCGGTTTGCGCCGAGCCGACCACGTCGCGCCCCTGCAGGATGGCCGGGATGGCGGCTGACTGGATGGCGGTGGGCGATGTGTAGCCCTTCTCATCAAGCGCGCGCAACAGGCCGGGCAGGAGCGGGGGACTAAAGGCGGAAGCAAAACCCGGTGAGGTAGGTGGCATGAAGGGCTGGGTTTGTAAGGGGTTTGCCGAAAGCGGCGTGGCGGCATGCGTTGCCAGGGGATGCCCCTGAGTTTAAGCCCATGTCTTTTGGGCCAGGCAATAAAAAAGCCTGCAACAGCAGGCCTTTCCGGTCGGGTGACTGTCAGGCCAAAGCCTGCGCCAGCTTACATGGTGCTGTTGCCACCCATGGTGTTGCGGGCTGCCACAAGGGCGTCCCGGCGCACATCGGCACGGCTCACGGCGCTGGTGCTTGCTGCAGGCTGGGCAAAAGCGGCTTCCTGGCTCACGGCAACTGCGCCGTTTTGGCGGGCGTTCAGGTAGTCGGCCTTGACCTGTGCGCGGGTCACGGTGCTGCTTGAAACGACCGGGTTGATGGCCAGGGCAGCTTCACCATACTGGGCGTTTTGTGCAAAAGCGCTGGCGCCCGAGAGGGCTGCAACTGCAAAAACGGCGGAGGAGATGAGTTTCGTGTTCATGATGCTTTCCTTTGAATGATGTTTATTGGTTTGTTTGCTGTGTTTTCGGATCGGCGATCAGATCGTGCTGTTGCCAATTTGGGTGGCGCGGGCCGAGATGACGGCGTCGTTGCGCACTTCAGCACGGGTCATGGTGCTGGCGGCTGCAGGGGCGGCCGCAAAGGCGCCTTCCTGGCTCACGGCCAGCGCGCCGTTTTGGCGGGCGTTCAGGTAGTCAGCCTTGACTTGTGCGCGGGTCACGGTGCTGGTCGAAGCAACCGGTGCGAACACCAGGGCAGCTTCGCCGTACTGGGCGTTTTGTGCAAAAGCGCTGGCGCCGGTCAATGCGGAGAGAGCGATAACGGTAGAAGCGATAAGTTTCGAGTTCATGATGAAAGTCCTTTTAAAGTTAAACAATCGGTCCCGAACAATTCAGAACCGCTACCTATCCAGTCATCGTCGTCTTGGGGTTTGAGCCCCTGGCTGTCCAACTGGCCTCGGTGAGTCGCTTGTTTGGTTTCGGCTCATCGATGACTGAAGTTTAGGGTTTACCCTTAAGAAGAAAAACCCCATTGATGACAATGCATAGTTTCTAAATACGCATCAATCGGCTTTCTGGATGAGCCCGATGGCAGAAGCGGGATGTATTCCTGCGTGGTGACGGCGCTCAGTCCTACATCCATCCCGGGAGGGCAAGCCCGGGTTTCGGAAAATTCTCTTTTGAGCGTTGCAGTCAGCTATGAATTTGATAGCTTCAACCAGGCGTGCTTATGGGGCCTGTGGTGGTTTTTTGGTGCGCGCAGTCCGGTCATTTAGGCCTGCAGGGCGGCCAGGCAAAAGGCAAAAAACTATTTTGCAAAAACCATGACCTTCATTGCAATAATCTGGGCATGGATCTGGTCAAGTCAATGCAGGTGTATGTGGCGGTTGTCGAGGGCGGCAGCTTTGTGCATGCCGCCGAGCGTTTTGATACATCCACCGCCTCCATTTCGCGCCAGATCGCGGCGCTTGAAGAGCACCTGGGTGTGCGGCTGTTGCAGCGCACCACGCGGCGGCTTTCCATGTCGGAGACGGGACGGGCGTTTTACGAACGCGCTCAGCAGATCCTGACGGACATTGCCGAGACCGAAGCCGTCATTGGCCGCGAAGTCACGCAGCCGACCGGCCTGCTGCGCATCAGCGTGCCGCTGTCTTATGGACTGCGCGAGTTCGCGGGCATCCTGCCGGAGTTCCGTGCGCGTTACCCGGGCCTGCGGCTGGACATTGACCTGAGCGACCGCGCCGTGGACCTGATCAATGACAGCATCGATGTGGCCGTGCGCATAGGCGCTTCACCCAGCCCGAACCTGATCGCCCGCAAGATCGCGCCTGTGCGCATCATTGTCTGCGCCGCGCCTGCCTATCTGGCGCGCCGCGGTTTTCCGAAAACGCCGGAAGACCTGGCCGGCCACGACACGCTGGCCTATTCGCTGCTGGCCACGGGGGACACCTGGACGTTTCATGACAGGCATGGCACCGAGCAGTCCGTGCGCGTGGAGCCGCTGGTGCATGCCAACAACGGCGACCTGCTGCGCAAGCTGGCGCTGGCGGGTGGCGGCATCATTTCGCAGCCGGACTTCATCGTGGCCGACGACCTGGCGCGTGGCGCGCTGGTGCCTTTGCTGGAGGACTGGCATCGCAGCGAATCACATATTTACGCGGTTTACCTCAGCCGCAGGTTTTTGTCGCCCAAGGTGCGTGTGTTTATCGACTTCATGGTTGAGCACGCAGCCAGGGGTGTAGCTGATATCGCCTGATTGCTATTGATTTAATAGCTGGTGGCGCGCTGTTCTCGACGGTCTAGGGCCATTTCCATCATAAAAACTGCTAAAGAAGTGGTTGGCAGGCATACGAGAGGCATGTCCGTTTGCGGCGAGCCAGGGCGTTGCCAGCGGCCTAAGCTTGGTGTTCACCAACTTGAACGGGCACACATGCTGATGGATACCGACTGGCACACGCTGACAGAAGAACTGCAAACACGCGGCAGCGTGGTCATGCCGAAATTGCTGAGCTCTGAGGAATGCCTGGCGATCAGCGGGCTTTATCCGCAGGCCTCGCATTTCCGCAGCCGGATCGTGATGGAGCGCCATGGTTTTGGCCGGGGCGAGTACCAGTATTTCAGCTACCCATTGCCCGATCTGGTTCAAACGCTGCGCACCACGCTTTACCCAAAACTGGTGGGTGTCGCCAACCGCTGGAACGAGGCCATGGGTATTGAGCTGCGTTATCCGCCGGAGCACGCCGAATTCCTGGCGCGCTGCCACCAGGCCGGCCAGCTGCGGCCCACACCGCTGCTTTTGCAATACGCCGAAGGCGACTACAACTGCCTGCACCAGGACTTGTATGGCGAGCATGTGTTTCCGCTGCAGGTGGCAGTGTTGCTGTCGCGGCCGGGTGAGGACTTTACGGGCGGCGAGTTTGTATTGACCGAGCAGCGCCCGCGCATGCAGTCCCGGCCCGAGGTTGTGCCGCTGGCGCAGGGCGATGCGGTGGTTTTTGCCGTGCACCACAGGCCGGTGCAGGGCAGCAAGGGCTTTTACCGCGTCAACATGCGTCACGGCGTGAGCCAGTTGCGCTCCGGGCATCGCCATACGCTGGGTGTGATCTTTCACGATGCGCAGTAGCATTGGCTGAGTGCAAGAGGACACCAGAGCAGAGGAAGCCGTTTGACCGCAGACCTTTTTGACGACCAGCTAATCGAAGCTGCGCAGCTTGCGATTTCGCCGGGCGCCGTGCTGCTGCGCGGTTTTGCACGCGAAGGCGACGCGGCCTTGCTGCATGCATTTGATGACGTGACGGCCCAGGCGCCCCTGCGCCACCTGGTCACGCCGGGCGGCTACACCATGTCGGTGGCCATGAGCAATTGCGGCCCGCTGGGCTGGGTGTCGGATCGCCGTGGGTACCGTTATGCGCCGCAAGACCCGCTCTCGTGCCACCCCTGGCCGGCCATGCCTGCGTGCTGGCTGGACCTGGCAACGCGCGCGGCCGCGCAGGCCGGCTTTGCGGACTTCAGGCCCGACGCCTGCCTTGTCAACCTGTATGCGCCCGGCAGCAAACTATCGCTGCACCAGGACAAAGACGAAGCCGGGTTTGCCGCGCCCATTGTGTCGGTGTCGCTGGGCTTGCCTGCCGTTTTCCTGTTTGGCACGCCGCGCCGTAGCGACCGCCCGCAGCGCCTGCGGCTCAGCCACGGCGATGTGGTGGTGTGGGGCGGGCCGGCGCGGCTGGCCTACCACGGGGTTGCGCCGCTGGCCGACGGCGAGCATGCGCTGCTTGGGCGCCGCCGCATCAACCTGACTTTTCGGCAGGCGGGCTGATTTTCAAGCCAAAAGGCTTGCTGGCCGCCGCAGGACGAGCGCAGGCAGCTATCGAAAACGTAGCAAGTGGGGTCCGGTCTGGCTTCTGGCGAGCCGTTACCGCGGAGGGTTTTCACGCCCGGCTTTTCATCGTCTAATGGGCGTGTATCCGGCGCCTGATGCGCTGGGGCAAGGCACGCTGGAGTTCCCTCATGGCTGACGCTTCATCTGACAATACGCCTCCCGATCTGCCCGCCGACGGCACAAGCCGGCGTCACCAGATGTTTCCTGTCCTCAGCGAGGGTGATATGGCGCGCATGCAGCATTTTGGCAAGGTGCTGCACTTCGGGCGCGGTGAGCGCCTGTTTGTGGCCGGCGAGCCCAGCCCGGGCATGTTTGTTGTGCTCAAGGGCGAGCTGGCCGTCACCCAGCGCGACGGCCTGGGCCATGTGGTGCCGGTGGTCACGCACAGGCGCGGCGAGTTTTCTGCCGAGGTGGGCCAGCTCTCGGCTCGCCCCTCACTGGTGGACGGCCATGCGCAGGCCGATATTGACGCGCTCCTGATCCCGCCCGACCAGTTGCGCGCGCTCATCATTGCCGAGGCGGACCTGGGCGAGCGCATTGTGCGTGCGCTGATTTTGCGGCGCGTGGCCCTGATTGAAGCGGGCGCCAGCGGCCCGGTGCTGATAGGTCAGCCGCAGTCGGCGGGCGTGATTCGCCTGCAGGGGTTTTTAAACCGCAACGGCCAGCCGCACCACGTCATGGACATCAGCCGGGACGCAGATGCCGCCGCGCTGCTCGAGCAGTACAGCGCGGGCGCCGCAGACATGCTGGCGGTGTGCCCGAACGGCTCCGTGTTGCTCAACCCGACAGAGGGCGAACTCGCCCGCTGCATAGGCATGGTGGACACGGCCGACCACGACGAGCTGTTTGACGTCATCGTCGTCGGTGCCGGGCCGGCTGGCCTGGCGACGGCGGTGTATGCCGCATCGGAAGGCCTGCATGTGCTGGTGCTCGACTGCCGGGCCTATGGCGGCCAGGCCGGCGCCAGTGCGCGCATTGAAAACTACCTGGGTTTTCCCACCGGCATCTCGGGCCAGGCGCTGGCCGGGCGGGCTTTTGTGCAGGCCCAGAAGTTTGGCGCTGAACTGCTGATCCCGGCACAGGCGAAATCGCTGGATTGCAGCTACAAGGCCAGCGACGGTGAATTGCACCTGGAACTGACCGACGGCCGGCGCCTGCGCGCCAGGACCGCCGTGGTTGCCAGCGGTGCCCGGTATCGCCGGCCGGACGTGCCACGCCTGGCGGAGTTTGAAGGCCGCGGTGTCTGGTACTGGGCTTCTGCGCTGGAGGCCAGGATGTGCCGCCAGACCGAAGTCGCGCTTGTAGGCGGCGGCAACTCGGCCGGCCAGGCTGCGGTGTTTTTGTCACAACACGCCGCCAAAGTCAACATGCTGGTGCGCGGCCCCAGTCTGGCGGCCAGCATGTCGCGCTACCTGATCGACCGCATTGACGCCGCGCCCAATATCGAACTGCTGCCGCATACGGAGCTGGCTTCGCTGCAAGGCGACCCTGGCGCAGGCCTGACGTCCATTAGCTGGCGCAACCGTGAAAAAGGTAATGAGCAGCAAGCCGCGATACGCAATGTATTCCTCTTTGTGGGGGCGGATCCCGAGACGGAATGGCTCAGCAACTGCGGCGCGGCGATTGACGCGCATGGTTTTGTGCTCACGGGCGACAAGGTCGCCAGCCACGATCCGGCCCATACGCCCGCGCCGCTGGAGACCAGCATCCCGGGCCTGTTTGCCGTGGGCGATGTGCGCAGCGGCTCGGTCAAGCGCGTGGGCGGCGCGATAGGCGAGGGCGCGGCGGCGGTGGCGATGATTCATCAGCACCTGGCTGCGATGAATGGCAGCAAGGCTGCCGCCTGACCGGCCATGCATTCAAAAACTGTTTCAACCCTGGAGTCCTGACATGCGCATCCAACCCTGCTCCCACGTACCCGCTGAAATCCATGCACCCAATTCCCTGAGGGGTTGCGAAGAATGCCTCCGGATGGGCGATAGCTGGGTGCATTTGAGGCTGTGCGTGCATTGCGGCCATGTGGGCTGCTGTGACGACTCAAAGAACAAACATGCGACCAAACACCATGCCGTGACCGGGCATGCGGTGATCCAGTCACTGGAGCCGGGGGAGGGCTGGATGTGGTGTTATGAGCATGAGTCACAGGTAGGTTAGCCTGAGCGGGGTAGCCGGTGGGCATTCATGCCTGCCAAGGCCTCACTTCACCTTGATGAACTCCGTCGCGGCAACTTCCACCGGATTGGACTGCGGGCTGCGTTGCCAGTGCTCGTCGGCCGCCTTCTGGACCGCATCCCTGTCGAACACACCTTTTGAAAGATCAGACCAGACGTGTACATACGTGCTGCACCAGGCCTCGTAGTCTTTCCTGACTTTTTGTTCCGCAAACTCCGGGTTGGGGTCTGTTGTCATCCAGACATACTAACGGGCCGCCACCCGCCAGTCCAGCCGGATCAGGCTTCCCCGGCGTAGGTGGATGCGCCATGTGGCGCTGCCGAAAATGCCGGCAGCTGTTCGGCTTTTTCAGTGAACCGGGACAAGGCGGGGCAGCGCTCCATGTTCACGACTTCAGGAATCATCATCTGCGTGAAATGCCAGGCCACTGCGGCCGTAACACCCGCCTGGTTGATGCTGCCGGCTTCCAGGGGGCGCTGCTGTATTTCAGCTTCAAGCGCGTCATACGCCGCGAGCAGTTGGCCGGTCACGCGGGAAACCCAGGGCTGGTGCAGTTTTTCGGCCGGCCGCAGGTTGCGCTCGTAAATAATCTGCACGCTTTTCTCGCAGGCAGCAAGGGCCAGACCGATCACGCGCAGGGCCTGCTGGCGTTCGCTGATGCCGGCAGGCATCAGGCTCTTGCGCGGCGATGCCTGTGCCGCCAGCGCCTCGGCGTAATCGATGATGAGGGTTGAGTCCATCAGCACCGTACCGTCATCGCAAACCAGCGAGGGCGCCTTGACCACCGGATTGATTTTCTGGAACTGCGCAAAGGTGCTGAAGACCGAAACCGACTGGTGCCCAAAACGCAGGCCAAGAAGCTGCAGGGAAATTGCCACACGGCGAACGTAGGGTGAATCGAGCATTCCTATGAGTTGCATATGGCTCCTTTGCGGTGGATGCCCATGTTAAGGCAGGCGCGACTCAGCCCGCGTCATGCCTGCCTTTTACGTGCTTCGCGGTGCAAACATGATGATCGCCATGCCGGCTAGTGCCACCAGCGAGCCGGTGATGTCCCACAGGGTGGGGCGTATGCCGTCCACCGACCAGAGCCAGAGGATGGCGACAAAAATATAGACACCACCATAAGCTGCATACACACGGCCGGCGGCGGCCGGGTGCAAGGTCAGCAGCCAGGCAAAAAGCGCAAGGCTGGCCGCTGCGGGCACCAGCAGCCAGGCGCTTTTGCCTTGCCGCAGCCAGAGCCAGGGCAGGTAGCAACCCGCAATTTCTGCAAGCGCGGTGAGCAGGAACAGTGCAATGGTTTTCAGTTCAAACATGTGCGTCCAGGTTTTGGGCTTGTGTCATTTGCAGGCGTTTCGGGCAGGTGCTCAAATCAGCCGCTTGATGGCCTTCTTTTTCCATACCAGCCGGTAATACGCCGTCTGCAAACCCAGCATGGCAATAAACGTGACCGGGTACGCGATCCAGATGCCGTTGATGCCTATGCGCTGGCTGGCAAACCATGCCACAGGCACCTCAACCAGCGCAATGCAGATGATTGAAATGGCCGTCGGTACCAGCACCGATCCGCTGGCGCGCATGACGCCTGACAGGACAGACGCCATGCCAAAAACCACGCTGCTCCAGAGCATGATGTGCAGCAGCGTTTGCGCCAGCTCGATCACCGGCTCGCTGGTGATGAAAAAGCCCATCAGGCGGCGCGAGAGCAGGTAGCCGACCACCACCAGCGCGCCGGTCAGCACCAGGTTCATTTGCACGCCGGTGCGGGCGATGGCGCCCAGCTTGTCGGTACGGCCCGCGCCAATCGCCTGTGCCCCCAGGATGGAGGCGGTGATGGCAATCGAGAAGGCCGGGAACTGCACATAGGCCACGACCTGGTTGACCGCGCCATAAGCCGCCGTGGCGTTGGAGCCGTAGCTGTTGACCATGGAGAGCAGGGCGATTTCGGCGAGCGAGATCACGATCATCTGCACGCCCGTGGGCACGCCGACCTTGAGCACGGTTTTTAATATCTTCGGGTCTATGCGCAGCTTGTGCGCAAAGTCTGCATCCGGCGCCAGCGGGCTCTTTTTGGCGCGCAGCCGAAAGCCCAGCCAGGTGGTGGCGATCACAAACGAAACGACCGTAGCCGCCGCGCCGCTGGCCACGCCCAGCGTTGGCAGGCCGCCCCAGCCGCGTATCAGCGCGGGCGTGAGCAGCAGGCCAATCCCGGTGGAAATTGCCAGGGTATAGAGCGGCGTCACGGTGTCGCCCACGCCGCGCAGCATGGCGGTCGACAGCAAAAACACAAACAGCCCGGGCATGGCGATCAGCATGATGCGTGCGTACAGGGTTGCGTCGGCCAGGATGTCGGGCGGCGTGCCCAGCGCCTTGAGCATGGGTTCGGTGAAAGTACCGCCAAACACGGCGACCAGCAGGCCAAAGGCCACGCCCACGGTTAGCGTGGTGCCGGCCACAGCCTTGACCTTGCCTGTGTCGCCCGCGCCCCAGGCCTGGCCTATCAGCACCGAAGCGCCGGCGCCCAGGCCAATCGTGAAGGCAATAAAAAAGAACATCACCGGGAAAAAACTGGACACCGCCGCGAGCGCGCCCACGCCCAGCATCTGGCCCACGTAGACGTTGTTGAGCGTGCCCGAGAGCGACTGCAGGATGTTGCTGAGCAGCATGGGCGCGAGGAAGGCGAGAAAGGTCTTCCACAGCGGTATGCCTTCGACCATGGGCGGGTGGCGGCGGGGACTGGCGTGTGGTGAGGCGGCGGCTTGCGCCGGCCTGCTCATCGGCCCGCTCACGCCTGGCCCCAGCTTGCGGCGGCGAGCCCGGCCAGGTACTCGTGCACGTCATCAGGCCAGGGCGCGACCAGGCTTTCAAAACGCTCGCGGTCGCCCGCGAAGAGGGCGCGCGTGGCTTCTTCAAACCCGGCCAGGTCGCCAGCGATTTCGGTCATGAAGCGGTAGGCGGCCTCACGCGAGGCGCGAACGGTGTCCTTGCCTTCATTGGCGCGGCGGGCTTCTTCAACCAGCTTGCGCAGTGCAACGGATGCGCCGCCGGGCTGGCGGTTCAGCCAATCCCAATGGCGCGGCAACAGGGTGACTTCGCGTGCGACCACGCCCAGCTTGGGGCGGCCAACGGCACGCGCCGCAGGCGCTGTTTCTTCGGCGGTCGCGGGTGTGCCCGTTTCGTCGCTTGCCTGATCGCTTGCGTCTGGCCGCAGGTCCAGGTCAAGGCGTGAGCCGGTCGCGTCATCAAACACCCGTACCAGGATGTCTTGCGGGAAATGCATTGAACGCAGCCGCGCCAGCACTTCAGCGCGGGGGCCGGACGCAACGCGGTTGAATGCGGCGAAGGCGGTGAGGTTGCCAGCAGGTGATTCGGGGTGCAGGTTTGAGGGGGTGGGCATGGATGCTGGGTGTATTCTGTGAAGCACAAATTTTACCCGGATTAAATTTAACCATCAATTAACCCGGATAAAAATAATTTGACACCAAGCAAAAAAATAAAAACCGGTTTTTGAAAATACACAGAAAGCACAGGATGCTATCAATTCAGTAGCGGTTTTGATGGGTAAGATGCGCGCAAACTCGCACCGGCCGCGACGTGATTGCGGCAAGACGGGGCTATTGTTGCCTGCCGTGGCGTGTCAGGCGGCGCTCAAGCCCACTTTTTGCCGAGCGCATCCAGTCCCGCTTTTTGCAAATCTTCAGGGCTCATCAACATGCGGAATTTGCAGTCGGCCTGAAAGTTGAGAAAAAATGGTTCTGAAAAGCTGGGCAGCTCCGACGGTGTCTTGACCTCAATCACGAAAATGCCACCGCGCCTGCCGTTTTGCTCCGTGAAATAAGCCGCCTCCGGTCTGATGGCTTCGAGGATGCGCCCAATGATCGCCCCCGCCTTGCCGCTTCTGACAAGGGTGTTGAAAGGTTCGTGGGGGATGTCGACCGTCAATAGCATTTTCATGAGGTGTTCTCCTGTTTGTTGCGGCATTTGACGGCGGTGCCGCACACGCCCTGAATGAGAAGCTCGCGAGCTTTAGCCCAGCTTGCCCAGAATTCCGTCCATTTCCGCAGCCGAGTAGGCGCGCAGGGTTTGCGTGCGGACATTGCCCGACATGCCTATGGCCAGAGCAAAGGCGGTGGCTGAGGCGTCGTCGGGTGCCTCGATGATGGCCACCAGGTCGTATTTCCCCAAAGTCCAGTAAATCTGCGTCATCCTGGCGCCAAACTTCTTGCCGGCCTCCTTGACGGCTTCGGCGCGCTGGGTTGTGTTCTTGACGCTGCGTATGCCCTGATCTGTGAAGTTGGAAAGTGCAATATAGGTAAGCATTCTGGGTTCTCCTTTTGGGTTATGGGCCTGAGGCGCGACGGGCCAGCAACGGCCCCGTTGTGCTGGCTGAGGGCCACTTTGACGGCCAGACTGAGCCTGCGTGGTGAGACGGGCGGGCTGTGCTGTACATGCCAAGCCCCCCCTCTCTCTTCGAATGACCGGGATAGCAGCCTACGGGTGTTCGCTGCTCCTGCCTATGCCCACAAATAGGGAGGGCTGGTCATATGGATTCGGCTTGGCCGTTCGTCCAGATATTCGCATAACTACTAAAAAGTCTAACTAACAAATTTATTATTCTTTTGGGTTTTAGGTAGAAGCCCTGTAAAGTTCCCCCTCTGTTCCAAAAAGAGCCCATACGTTTTCACGAAAGAAGCGCGCGGCCACGACGGGTTTTCATGATCGAACTCAAAAGTATTTTTCAAACCTACAAGGGCCAGACTGGCCCGGTCGAAGCGCTGCGGGGTGTCGATCTGCATATCAAGCCGGGCGAGGTCTTCGGCATCATCGGCCGCAGCGGCGCCGGCAAAAGTTCGCTGGTGCGCGTCATCAACCTGCTGAACCGCCCGACTTCAGGCCAGGTGCTGGTCGACGGCCGGGCGCTGACTTCGCTGGATGACGATGCACTGCGTGTGGCGCGCCGAGACATCGGCATCATCTTCCAGCACTTCAATTTGCTCTCCTCGCGGACGGTGTACGACAACGTGGCTTTGCCGCTGGAGATCGCGGGCCTGCCTGCGCAGGACATCAAGGCGCGGGTCGAGCCCCTGCTTGACCTGGTCGGCCTGACGGCGCTGCGGGACCGCTACCCCGCGCAGATCAGCGGCGGGCAAAAGCAGCGCGTGGGCATTGCGCGCGCGCTGGCCAATCGGCCCAAGGTGCTGCTGTCGGATGAGGCGACTTCCGCGCTGGACCCGGAAACCACACGCTCCATCCTGGGCCTGCTCAAGCAGATCAACAGGGAGTTCGGCCTGACGATTGTGCTGATCACGCACCAGATGCAGGTGATCAAGCAGGTGGCCGACCGTGTGGCCGTGATTGACGCCGGCCGCATTGTCGAAAGCGGCCCTGTGATTGACGTTTTCACAAGGCCCAAACACGAAACCACACGCAGCCTGATCGCCGAGATCGTGCCGCAGGACCTGCCCGAGAGCGTGCTGGCGCGCATCCGCACCTTGATGAATGCCGAACACCCGGAAGAAGGGCAGTTGCTGCGCCTGGCATTTGCCGGTGACGAGTCGGACCGGCCTTTGCTGTCTGACGTTATCCGCCACTTTGGCATAGACCTGTCCATCGTGCATGGCCAGATTGATGAAATACAGGGCAAGCCTTTTGGCACGCTGGCGGTGTTTGCGCGCGGTGCGCGCGAGCAGCTCAATGCGGCCGTGGCGCATTTGCGCGGTGCCGGTGTGCATGTTGACCAGGTGCCCAGCCTGTCAAACCAGGAGTTGAGCCATGTTCGGTAATTTCTCGCAAGCCCTGGTGGAGCTGTTTGTCAGCTCCTTGTGGGAAACCATCGTGATGGTCGGTATCTCCGGCCTGGTCGGTGCCGTGATTGGCGTTCCGCTGGGTGTTTATTTGCGCCTCACGGACGAAGGCGGGGTGCTGCAAAACCCGGTTGCCAACCGTATCGTGGGCGGCATCGTCAATGCAGTGCGCTCCACGCCTTTCATCATCTTGCTGGTCGCGATTATTCCGCTGACCCGGTTTATCACGGGTTCTTCCATAGGCACGGCGGCTGCCGTGGTGCCGCTGACGATTGCCGCCGCGCCGTTTATTGCGCGGCTGGTCGAAACCTCGCTGCGCGAAGTGGACCACGGCCTGATCGAGGCGGCGCAGGCCATGGGCGCGACCACGCGGCAGATCGTGCTCAAGGTGCTGTTGCCTGAAGCGCTGCCCGGCATTGTGGCGGGCCTGACGATCACCTTTGTCAGCCTGACCGGCTATTCGGCCATGGCCGGCGCGATTGGCGGCGGCGGTCTGGGCGACCTGGGCATTCGTTACGGTTACCAGCGCTTTTTGCCTGAGGTGATGCTGGCCGTGGTGATTGTGCTGATCCTGTTTGTGCAGGCTGTGCAAAGCCTGGGTGACTGGGCCGTGCGGCGGCTGAGCCACAAATGAAGTTGCCCATGCATTTTTCCTGTCCGCAGCGATGTTGAATCTGCTCCTCTTCTGATAGCTGGCTGCGCCCGTCCTTATTGCTTTGCAGCCGCTTTCTTCTTATGAATTTACCAAAACCCATTTCAAAGGAAACACCATGAACAAACGTACCCTCATCCAGTCGGCCCTCGCGCTGGCCCTTGCCACTTCTTTCTCCGCCGGTGTCCTGGCGCAGGACAAACCACTGAAAGTCGGTGTCACGGCGGGCCCGCATGCGAAGATTTTTGAGCAGGTCAAAAAGATCGCCGAGAAAGACGGCCTGAAGATCCAGATCGTCGAGTTCAGCGACTACATCCAGCCCAACGCCGCCCTGGCCGCCGGTGACCTGGACGCCAACAGCTACCAGCACAAGCCGTTCCTGGACCTGCAGGTCAAGGACCGCGGCTACAAGATTGTCTCGGTGGGTTACACCGTCAACTTCCCGATCGGCCTGTACTCGAAAAAGGTCAAAAGCCTGGCCGAGCTGAAGGAGGGCGCACGTTTTGGCATCCCCAACGACCCGACCAATGGCGGCCGCGTGTTGCTGGTGCTGCAGGACAAGGGCCTGATCAAGCTCAAGCCTGAAGCCGGCCTCAAGGCCACGCCGCTGGACGTGATCGAGAACCCGAAGAAACTCAGGTTTGTCGAACTCGAAGCCGCACAGCTGGCGCGCTCGCTGGACGACCTGGACGCCTCGGCCGTCAACACCAACTTCGCATTGTCGGCCGGCCTGAACCCCAAGGACGCAATTGCGCAGGAGTCCGCCAAGTCGCCTTATGTGAACATCCTGGCCGTGCGCGAAGCCGACAAGGACAAGCCATGGGTTGCCAAGCTGGTCAAGGCCTACCACTCGGATGAAATCCGCAAGTACATCCAGACCGAGTTCAAGGGATCGGTACTGGCCGGGTTCTGAGCGGGCAGCGGCAGGCGGGCTCAGGAAAGCAAGCACGATTTCAAAGTGCTTTGCATAATGAGCCTGCCTCTCGCTCCTTTTTCGTTTTTCAACGTTGCTCAACTTTCTGGAGAACCCCATGGCTAAATACAACATTGCTGTCGTCGTTGGCAGTATTCGCAAGGATTCTTTCAACAAGAAGCTTGCGAAAGCGGCGGAAAAGCTGTTTCCTGCGGATTTCAGCTTTACCACGGTCCGCATTGACGACTTGCCGCAGTACAACCAGGATGACGACGGCAACCAGTCCGGGCCGGTCAAGCGCCTCAAGGGCGAGATCGCGGCGGCGCAGGGCCTGTTGTTTTTCACGCCTGAATACAACCGATCGTTTCCCGGCGTGCTGAAAAATGCCATTGACCATGCCTCGCGCCCCTATGGCCAGAGCGCATGGGCAGGCAAGCCGGCGGGTGTGATCGGCATCTCCGTCGGCGCCATTGGCACGGCCATGGCCCAGCAACACCTGCGCAACGTCCTGGCTTACCTGGATGTGCCGGTGCTGGGCCAGCCCGAGGCTTTTATCCAGGCGAAAGACGGTGTGTTTAATGCGGACGGCAGTGCCGGGGATGGCATCAAGACGTTTTTGCAGGGCTGGGTGAACCAGTACGTGGCCTGGGTGAAAACGCACGTCGGCTGATTTCACTTCACTGGCAGCCGCCCATAAAAAAGCCCGCAATTGCGGGCTTTTTGCTTTTTACAGGCTATGAAACCTGCGGTGCTTGCACTCAGGCTGCCAGAGCTGCCGTTGGCTGGTTGGCTGCCGGGACCTGGGTCACTGCTGCAAGCTCTGCCTGGGCAGAGGCAAGAGCGGCGGCTTTGGCTGCCTCGCCCATGGCCAGGCCTTCGGCGCGCACGATGCGCACGTCGGTGATGCCCATGAAACCAAAAACAGTTTTCAGGAAGCTTTCCTGGTGTTCCAGCGCGTTGCCGATGTCGCTGGTGGAATAGGCGCCGCCACGGGCCGAGGCGACGATCACGGTTTTACCGGTTGCCAGGCCGACAGCGCCCTTGTCGGTGTATTTGAAGGTACGGTTGACCTGGGCCACGCGGTCAATCCAGGCCTTGAGCTGGCTGGGGATGGTGAAGTTGTACATGGGGGAGCCGACCACGATCACGTCGGCTGCCAGGAACTGGGACACCAGCGCCTCGGAAACTGCGTTTTCGCGTTTTTGCACGTCGCTCAGGTCAGCGCCGGCGGGCAGGCGAAAGCCCAGCGATTCGGCCGACAGGTGGCTTGGGGTGTTCACGGCGAGGTCCAGGTAGCTGACTTCTGTGCCGGGGTGGGCGGCGCGCCATGAAGCGACGATCTGGGCCGAAAGTTGACGGGAAACCGAGTTGCCGCCGAGGATGCTGGAGTCGATGTGAAGAAGCTTGCTCATGATGAATTCCTTGAAAGAGTAAATGTGATGGATCAATCGGTGGCTGTAATCACCTTAGATCTCAGCCATGGATAGATTGTGCTGGCGTATCCATTACTTGATAAGTCGGCAAATCTGCAATACATTGTTCTACTGGTGAGACAGTTAGAGCAAAAGGAGGCTTCCCGTGCAGGACTTGAACGACATGCTTTACTTTGCCGAGGTGGTCGAACGCGGCGGTTTTGCGGCCGCCGGGCGGGCGCTGGGCTTGCCCAAATCACGCCTGTCGCGCCGCGTCGCAGAACTGGAAACCCGGCTTGGCGTGCGCCTGCTGCAGCGCACCACACGCAAGCTCTCGCTGACCCAGGTAGGCGAGATTTACCTGCGCCACTGCAATGCCATGCGCGACGAAGCCCTGGCTGCAGCCGAAGCCGTGGCGCAGATGCAGGTGGAGCCGCGCGGCACCTTGCGCATCACCTGCCCGGTGACGCTGGCGCAAAGCACCATGGGCTATCTTGTGCCGCGTTACCTGGCGCAATATCCGCACGTCAAACTGGACATGCTGGTGACCAACCGGGTGGTTGACCTGGTGGAGGAGGGCATTGACATCGCACTGCGGGTACGCCCCACACTGGACGACAGCGGCAGCCTGGTCGTCAAACAGCTGGGTTTGACCTGTGGCCAGCTGCTGGCCAGCCCGGCGCTGCTGGCACGCCAGGGACGGCCTGAAAAGCCCGAGGACCTGGCGATGCTGGACACCGTGGCCATGTCGGCGGTGGATGGCCGCTCCTCCTGGACCCTGCTGGGGCCGGGCGGCCAGGAGTATGTGCACCAGCACCAGCCGCGTTATGTGGCCGACGACCTGCAGACCCTGAAGCTGGCCGTGCTGGCCGGGACGGGCATGAGCTTTTTGCCCGACTCCATCAGTAACGCAGAGCAGCAGGCCCGGCTGCTGGTTCCCGTGCTGGCGGGCTGGGCGCCCCAGCCGGGCATGGCGCATGCCGTTTTTCCTACACGTCGGGGGCAGGTGCCGGCGGTACGCAGCTTTCTGGATTTCATGGGCGAACACATGCAGGGCGACCAGTTGCGCTGAAACGGGCTTGGGTTGCTCCTGATTTGATAGCTGACTGCGCGCTTGATACGCCGGCTGCAGCCATTATTTTTTCATAAAAGGCCTGCAAAAGGTCTGTAAGCCGCGCTGGATGCCGATGGATCGGATACCGCAGGGCTGGGTTCCGGATTTCTGCGGGGGCGACATCAAGGTGTCACGTTGACCATGCAATATCGCATGCTCAATCTGTTTCCTTTTACTGCAACCCACACCATGTTCCGCAACCGTACCAGCCCCCGCCCCCTGAGCGCAAGAGACGCTTCCATCATGGCCATTGCCGCGCTGGATGAGCTGGTCAACGACCTTGTGAAAGCCAGTTGCCTGAAGATGTCGCCAGCGTTCCTGGACTGGGTTGCCGATGAGGCAACGCCCCTCGTGGAGTTGCATGTCGAGCGTTCCTTTGGCAGCCCGCGTTTTGCCGGCAGCCTTCAAATCGGTGATCCAAAAATTGCCATGGCGCGTTGGGTCCGCCACTGGGTGTGCCCATGGATAGTGGCCAGCTTTGATGAGCTGGCGGGGTATTTGCCCGAGTTCGCGGACAGCCGCCCGGCCGGCTTGATGGCCTTGCCAAAAGCCGTCGCGCCGCTAAAACCTCAGGCCAGGCTTCATTTCGGTTTGCAAGTGGGGGTTGCCGGCGCCATTTAAGGGACGACCCAGGGGCAGCGTGAATTGCTTCTGTGCTGATAGCTGACCGCCATAGGCCGGAAAGGTCTGCTGCATGCGGACCTTTTGCGCCAGGCGGGCAAGCAGGCTACACAACTGGACGGTGCTGAAATCAAAAGGCAGCAGGTGCGCGGGTTGCGGCATGACGCGGGCCGGTAGACCTGGTTCATCGGCGATCCACAGCACGGGCCGCCCCCATGTGCGCTGCACAACCAGCGCTGCGTCGTCGGTGTGCACGGCAGAGACGCCGATCACGCGCAGGCATTGCCATTCCAGCTCATCCTGCATCAGTATGGGCAGGCCCTCGGCGCGAAGCACGCTGGCGCCTGTCGGGTAGAGGGCATGGGAAAGCCGTTTAAGCAGGTCAACCCGGCCCTCACAGGCCAGGACCTCCAGCCCGTTCAATATTTTTTGCATTTTCCCCTCCCGTTGTTGCCGGAAAACACTGAGGCAACTTCAGCAGGCAAGTCATGTGCCAGAGCTGCAGGCTTTGGCAACAATGCCCCGAAAGCCTTGCTGGACGGGCATTCTGGCGAGATGGTGCAGCAGTCTAGGTAGATTTTTGTATGTGCCTGTTACGGGCGTAAGCGCAGTCCTGCTACGTAACAGAGGGCTGAAATGCCAGGCCTGCATGCCGAGCCGTTATGGGCGAGTCTTATCTTTATATTCGTTTATCAAGATAAATTAAGAGCTATATATTCTTTTGAGATTTAACCATTGGTCTCCACAATGATTGCCAAGGTGTTTTTTTCGCACCCGCAACCTATCAGGAGCAGATCATGGCAACACTCAGACTTGGCGACACCGCCCCCGATTTCACCCAGGATTCGACCGCAGGCAAGATTTCCTTTCATGAATGGGCAGGCAATTCCTGGGTGGTGCTGTTTTCGCACCCGGCTGACTTCACGCCGGTTTGCACGACGGAACTCGGCAAAACCGCAGCCCTGAGCGGTGAATTTGCCAAACGCAATGTCAAACCCATCGCCATCAGCGTGGACCCGCTGGAGTCGCACGGCAAGTGGGTCAATGACATCAACGAGACGCAGAACACCACGGTGAACTTCCCCATCCTGGCCGATGCAGACCGCAAGGTGGCCAACCTGTACGACATGATTCACCCGAACGCCTTGAGCACAGGCCCCACAGCCACGGTGCGCAGCGTGTTCATCATCGACCCGAACAAGGCCATCCGCACGACCTTCACCTACCCCGCCAGTACCGGCCGCAACTTCGACGAGATCCTGCGCGTGATTGATTCGCTGCAATTGACCGACGGCTACAAGGTGGCCACGCCAGTGAACTGGAAGGACGGCGATGACGTGATCATCGTGCCCAGCATCCAGGACCCGGCTGAGCTGGCCCAGCGTTTCCCCAAAGGCTTCAAGGCCGTCAAGCCTTACCTGCGCATCACGCCGCAACCCAATAAATAAATATGGCCCCCACGCTTTTCGCTTCGCGTGCCTTCGGTGATACGCTGCCCCCCGAGGGGGCTGTGCTTGCTTGGGGCGGCCCGGCGCAGCGCACGTTTAGCTTTTATTTTTAAGAGATACCTGTGCGTTTCATCATCATCCCCGGCTGGCGCGACTCGGGCCCCGGCCACTGGCAAAGCCTGTGGGCCGAGCGCCTGGGCGGCGCGGTGCGTGTGCAGCAGGACGACTGGGTGACCCCGGCGCGCAATGCCTGGGTGGCCTCGATCGCCCGCACCATACTGCTGCAAAACGAGCCGGTGGTGGTGGTCGCGCACAGCCTTGGCTGTATTGCCACCGCGCATCTGCCTGCAGATGCCGTCAACCGCATCCAGGGCGCCTTGCTGGTGGCGCCGGCAGACCCGGAGCGGCGCGCCATCTTGAGTGATTTTGCGCCCGTGCCTTACCAGAAGCTGCCCTACCGCAGCGTGCTGGTGGCCAGCAGCAACGACCCGTACTGCCCCGTGCGCCTGGCAGGGGCCTATGCCCGGGCCTGGGGCAGCGAGTTTGTGCGCATGCAAAACGCCGGGCATATCAACATCGAATCAGGCCACGGCGAATGGCCGCTGGGTGTTGCCCTGCTGCAGTCGCTGGCGGGTGATGTGTCGCTTTCTGCAAGCAGCCTTGATTTTTCATCTACTTCATCTTCATTTGTACCTCTGGAAACGGCATGACCTCCAAACTCAAAATCGCTCTCGTTACTCTGGCCCTCGCAGCGAGCGGCATGGCCTCGGCCCAAACATTGCTCAATGGCTCCTATGACGTGGCGCGCGAGTTTTACAAAGACTACAACGCCGCCTTCATCGCCCATTACAAAAAAACCACCGGCAAGGACATCAAGGTCGACCAGTCGCACGGCGGCTCCAGCGCCATCGCGCGTTCGGTGGCCGACGGACTGGATGCCGATGTGGTGACCATGAACACCTCCACCGACATTGATTTCCTGGCGAGTGTCGGCGTCGTCGCGAAGGACTGGCCGAAAAAATTCCCGGGCAATGCATCGCCCACCACCTCGACCATGCTGTTCCTGGTGCGCAACGGCAACCCCAAGCACATCAAGGACTGGGATGACCTGATCAAGCCCGGCATACAGGTCGTGCTGGTCAACCCCAAAACCGGCGGCAACGGCCGCTACGCCTACCTGGCTGCCTGGGGTTATGCGAAGAAAAAGGGCGCCAGCGATGCGCAGGCAGCCGAGTTTGTCGGCAAGCTCTACAAAAACGTGCCGGTGCTGGGCAAGGGCGGGCGCGATGCGACCACCGTGTTTTTGCAGCGCAATATTGGCGACGTGCTGATCACCTTTGAGTCCGAAGTGCTGTCGGTCAACAAGGAGTTCGGCGAAGGCAAGGTGGATGCGATTTACCCGTCCATCAGCATCGTGGCCGAAAACCCGGTTGCCGTGGTCGAGCGCACCGTGAACAAAAAAGGCACGGCCGAACTGGCCAAGGCTTACCTGGACTACCTCTACTCGGACGAAGGCCAGGAGATTGCCGCACGCCATGCGCTGCGCCCACGCTCTGCCGCAATCCTGAAAAAATACGCAGCAACCTTCAAGCCGCTGCAGCTCTTTACCGTTCAGGAGATGTTTGGCTCCCTCGGTGAAGCACAAAAAGTCCACTTCAATGACGGTGGGCAGTTCGACAAGCTTTACACCGTCAAATAGCTGGGCCCCCACGCTTTTCACTTCGTGTAATGCGCTGCCCCCCGAGGGGGCTAATTTTCCTAGGGGCGGCCCGTCGGAAAATTCATGTCATCTTCGTTTTCGGCTGCTATATCGAGCACTGCCAAGGCTAAAAATTGTCCAAGAATTCATTAAAACGTGTATTGCCGGGTTTCCAGCTCACGCTGGGCTACACCGTGCTTTACCTCAGCCTGATTGTGCTGATCCCGATCTCGGCGCTGTTTTTCAAGACCTTCACGTTGACGCTGGACCAGTTCTGGGCCGCCGTCACGTCGCCGCGTGTGCTGGCGTCCTACCGCCTCACATTCGGCGCGTCGCTGATTGCCGCGCTGGTCAACCTGGTGTTTGGCCTGCTGCTGGCCTGGGTGCTGGTGCGCTACAAATTCCCCGGCAAAAAGATTGTCGATGCGCTGGTGGACCTGCCGTTTGCATTGCCCACGGCGGTCGCGGGTATTTCGCTGACGGCCATCCTGGCCGGCAATGGCTGGATAGGCCAATACCTGGAGCCCATGGGCATCAAGCTGGCCTTTACGCCTGCGGGCGTGGTGATCGCGCTGATTTTTATCGGCCTGCCGTTTGTGGTGCGCACCGTGCAACCCGTGCTTGAAGACGCCGAGAAGGAGCTTGAAGAAGCCGCCACCTCGCTGGGCGCGACGCGCCTGCAGGTTTTTACCAAGGTCATACTGCCGCACATCACGCCCGCATTGCTGACCGGCTTTGCCATGGCATTTGCGCGGGCGATCGGCGAATACGGCTCGGTGATTTTCATCGCCGGCAACATGCCGATGATTTCGGAAATCACACCGCTCATCATCATCGGCAAGCTGGAGCAATACGACTATGCCGGTGCGACGGCGGTGGCTGTGGTGATGCTGGTGATGTCATTTGTCTTGCTGCTGGTCATCAATGCGCTGCAAGCCTGGCAGCGTCGAAACACGGGAGCACCAGCATGAGTACTTCAGTTGTGATTCGCCGGAACACAATTAGTACAACAGAAGCACCGTGGGTGCGCTACACGCTGACCGGCATCGCACTGGTCTTTGTTGTCCTGTTCCTGATCCTGCCATTGGCTGCTGTATTTACGGAAGCCCTGCGTAAAGGCTTGGGCGCATATTTCGCTGCGCTGCAGGAGCCCGACGCATGGAGCGCCATCAAGCTGACGCTGATTGCCGCTGCGATCTCCGTACCGCTCAACCTGGTGTTTGGCGTGGCCGCTGCCTGGGCGATTGCCAAGTACGAGTTTCGCGGCAAGTCATTTTTGACAACGCTGGTGGACTTGCCGTTCTCGGTTTCGCCCGTCGTCGCCGGCCTGATTTATGTGTTGATGTTCGGCGCGCAAGGCTGGTTTGGTCCCTGGCTGGCCGCGCATGACATCAAGATCATTTTTGCCGTGCCCGGCATTGTGCTGGCGACCGTGTTTGTGACTTTCCCTTTCATCGCCCGCGAACTGATCCCGCTGATGCAGGCGCAAGGCAATGACGAAGAGCAGGCCGCGATTGTGCTGGGTGCGACGGGTTGGCAAACCTTCTGGCACGTGACCTTGCCCAACATTAAATGGGGCCTGATTTACGGCGTGATCCTGTGCAATGCACGGGCCATGGGCGAGTTTGGCGCGGTGTCGGTTGTCTCCGGCCACATACGCGGTCAGACCAACACCTTGCCCTTGCACGTCGAAATTTTGTACAACGAATACCAGTCAGTCGCGGCATTCGCCGTGGCCTCGTTGCTCGCCATCCTGGCTCTGGTCACGCTGGTCATCAAGTCGGTGGCCGAATGGCGCCATGAGCTTGAACTGAAAGCCGCCGCTGACCTGCCGCCCGAGCAGCCGCGTGCCGCTCCAGCCATTGCCGCGCAATAAATGGCGTCAAAAAGGAAAACATCATGAGCATAGAAATCCGTAACGTCAGCAAACATTTTGGCAACTTCCAGGCGCTGGGCGATGTCAGCCTGGACATCCAGTCCGGTGAGCTGGTTGCGCTGCTGGGCCCTTCGGGTTGCGGCAAGACCACCTTGCTGCGCATCATTGCCGGACTGGAAACGGCCGACCAGGGCAACATCTTTTTCAGCGGTGAAGACACCACAGACGTGCATGTGCGCGAGCGGCAGGTGGGCTTTGTGTTCCAGCACTACGCATTGTTCCGCCACATGACGGTGTTTGAAAACGTCGCTTTCGGCCTGCGCATGAAACCGCGCAGCCTGCGTCCCAGTGAAGCACAGATTAAAGAAAAGGTGCACTCACTGCTCAACCTTGTGCAGCTTGACTGGCTGGCCGACCGCTTCCCGTCGCAGCTGTCCGGCGGCCAGCGCCAGCGTATTGCACTGGCCAGGGCCCTGGCCGTGGAGCCCAAGGTGCTGCTGCTGGATGAGCCGTTTGGCGCGCTCGACGCCAAGGTGCGCAAGGAGTTGCGCCGCTGGCTGCGCCGCCTGCATGAAGACCTGAATGTGACCAGCATTTTTGTGACGCACGACCAGGAGGAGGCGCTTGAAGTCGCCGACCGTGTGGTGCTCATGAACCGCGGCAAGGTCGAGCAGATCGGCTCGCCGCAACAGGTCTGGGACCATCCGGCCAGCCCGTTTGTGTACGGCTTTCTCGGTGACGTCAACCTGTTTCATGGCCGCGCACATGAAGGTGCAGTGCAGCTTGAAGGCATACGCATTGATTCGCCGGAACACGCAGGCGCGCAGGACGCCAAGGCTTTTGCCTATGTGCGCCCGCACGACTTTGACGTGCAGCGTTATGCGCCCGGCGCGGAAGGCATCGTCGCCCAGCTCAGCCGGGCGATTGTGATCGGTCCCACAGCCCGGCTGGAGCTGACGCCGTCGGAAGACCAGAGGCCGGCCGGCAAGGGTGCCGATGAGTCGCTGATCGAGGTGCAGATTTCTGCGCAGCAATACAAGGACATGGGCTTGCGCGAAGGCGACATGCTGGTCCTGAGCCCGCGCAACGTGCGCGTGTTTGTGGATGCGGGCGAGGGCATCTAGGACCACAGGAACTGCTGCGCCGTGCATGACGCGGCTGCAGCTGGGTGACGTGTGGTGCTATAGTATTTTTCTCTGAGGCCTGCTTTGCCGGCCGCAGTTTCGCCACAGCTTTCCCCCCTGTCCGGATTCCACCATGCTGACACTCAAGCAGATCGAGGCGGTGTATTGGGTCAGCTCGCTCGGTGGCTTTTATGCTGCGGCCGAGCGGCTCAATGCCACGCAGTCCACGATCTCCAAACGCATTCTTGATCTCGAGTCCTTCCTGGGCGTGGAGATCTTCGAGCAAAAAAACCGGGCGCAACTCACCCTGAAGGGGCGCGAGCTGCTTGGAGACTTCGAGAAGATGCTGGAACTGCAGAACAGCGTGGTGCGCCGCGTCGGCAACGACAGTTCCTACTCGGGGCGTTTCAGGTTGGGTGTGACGGAGATGGTGGCGCTGAGCTGGCTGCCGGCCCTGATCCGCGCCGTGCGGCATGTCTATCCGCAAATCGTGCTTGAACCCAAGGTGGACCGCACCACCCAGCTCTGGCCGCAGATGACCAGTCACCGGCTGGACATGGTGATCTGCCCGCAGATGCATGCCGAAGATCATTCCTTCCAGACCGTGCAGCTGGGTTTTATGGAATCGGCCTGGATGTGCCGTCCCGACCTGCTGGATGACCGCAAGGGCGGGTTGCCGATAGAGGATGTACTGCGCCTGCCGCTGCTGACCTACTCGGAGGGCTCGCTGTTGCACCAGCGGCTGCTGACTGCGCTCACGGCGGCCAGGATCTGGCATGACAACACCATTGTCTGCAACAGCATGATCGCGCTTGCGGAACTGGCGAGTGCAGGCCTGGGCGTGACCTATTTGCCGCGCGAGTATTTCTCGTCGTACATAGAGTCCGGCAATCTGCGCGCGATACAGACCAGCCTGCTGTTGCCGCCGCTTGAATACACGGCGGTGCACCGCAGCGATGCGGTGAGCCTGCGTATTGCCGAGATCGCGCGCGAGGTGTGTGACTTCGGCCGGCCGCAATGGCAGGACCGCATCGCCGCCCCCGCCAGGGGCAGCGTTCAGGGCACTCAGGCTGCGCGTGCGAGCGGCTCCAGCACCGCCTGAATACGCAGCGCCTGCGCGAAAAAAGACACAAGCGATTTAGCCAGCCCAGGATGCACAGCATCCTCACCAATTAATGTGATTTCCGTCAACGGCGGGTGCTGCCAGTGCTCCGGCTTGCGCCAGCCTCGACCAGGCCTTTGCCGCAACGGCAACCAGCGGCCAGGTGGTAGCGCGCCCTGATCTTGCAGGTGCGGCACAGGCGCATCAATACCTGGAGTCTGGTCTGGCCATGGGCAAGGTCGTGATCGATGTGCATTGAGGCGGCAGACGTTCTCGCAAGCCGTATGCCTGTACGGCTTGCGCTCCCGGGTGTGGCCTTCTGGCGCGTATTTTCCGGTTTTATAAGTGCCGCACTTTGATGAATTAAAAGAATGTATATTTGTTTATGAGATTCTATTTTGTGATTTGAGAAATAACTCCAGGCATTGCTTTAAAGGGGTAACTTATCCAATGAAATAGCTGAATTGGCTATTTGCATATGCCATTTAATGGAGAAAAAAATCGATCAAATGATGCGAATTTAATTCTCTTTATTTTGATTTCATGCCATGACATACTCCGCTCCAATGTGGGTCCGGCCCACAGATGAGCAGACACCGCACAGGAGGCACATGAGCATGAAGATCGCACGCATAGAGACCTTTTTCTTTTATCCCAAGAGTGGCAAAAACCTGCTGTTTTGCCGTGTCGAAACCGAAGACGGCCTGTATGGCTGGGGCGAGTCCTATGTGGGCGTGAAGAAGGAGCGCGTGGTTGACGAATACCTGCGCGCGATGGCGCCCTATGTGGTTGGCCGCGATGCGCACAACATTCGGCATACGGCCCAGGTCCTGTTCGACGACTTTGCCATCCGGCGTTCATCGGTCGATTTCTTCTGCGCCTGGAGCGCGATCGAGCTGGCCCTCTGGGACATCGTGGGCAAGAAGGCCGGCCTGCCGGTGTACCAGTTGCTGGGTGGAGCCTGCCGCGAGCAGGTCCGCATCTACGCCAACGGCTGGTGGTACGGCGTGGACTCCATTGACAGCACGGTCGAGCGCGCGCTGCAGGTCAAGGCCATGGGTTATACCGCCCTCAAGTGGGACCCGTTCCCCGGGCCGTGGCGCACCTTCATCACTCGCCAGGAAGAGGACTATGCGGTGGCCAATGTCAAGGCGATGCGCGAAGCGCTGGGCCCCGACATGGACCTGCTCATCGATGCACACCGGCGCGTTGCACCACACCACGCGATCCGGGTGGCCAACCGTCTGGCCGAGTACGACATTTTCTGCTACGAGGAACCCTGCCTGTCGGACAACATCGACCTGGTGGCAGAAGTGCGCCAGGCGATCACTACACCCGTGGTGACCGGTGAGACCCTCTACACCAAAGAAGACTTTGCCCGGGTGCTGTCCAAACGTGCGGCGGACATCCTGAACCCCGATATCTGTGCCGTGGGTGGCTTGACGCAGATGCTGGACATCGCCGCGATGGCGCAGCCCTACGCGGTGGCGATCAGCCCGCACAACTACAACAGCACGATCGTCGGGCTCGCGGCCACGGTGCATTTCTCCGCGCTGATCCCCAACTTCCTGATCGCTGAGTGCTTTATCAATCTGCAGGATGCCTGCGACAGCATTGCTGCGCCCGGGGTCACGATGAAGGAGGGCTGGGCCGACCTGCCGACCGCGCCCGGGCTGGGTGTGGACATCGACGTCGAGCGCCTGCGCAGCCACCCTTATCAGGACTTCCCGCACAAGGGCATGCGCCAGTACCGGGACGAGTTCCCGCGGAAGAACTACGTCTGGGGCATGGCCAACGTCACGCGCTGAGCAGGTCACAAGCTTGCTGCCACATCTTTTTTAAATCAGAACTGTCAACCAAGGAATTTCAATGAGCTCCATTTCCGAACAAAAATCCGCCGCGCTCCAGCGCTACGCCGCCTATGCCAACGTTGCATCCGCAACGGCCCACGAGGCCATGGGCCGGCGCGGCGCGCTGGACTCGGGCATCAAGCCGGTCCGCCTCGGCATGCGCCTGCTCGGGCGCGCCTTCACTTGCCTCTGCCCGGTCAATGACAACCTCACGCTGCATGCGGCACTGAAAATGGCCGGCCCCGGCGACGTCCTGGTCTGCGCCGCAGACGCCTTTACCGAGCAGGGCCTGTTTGGCGATGTGATGGCCAGTTGCGCCATAGGCCGCGGCATTGCCGGGCTGCTGGTCGACGGCGGCGTGCGCGACACGCAGACCATCGCGGAGGTCGGCTTTCCGGTGTTCTCGCGCTCCATCAGCATCAAGGGCACGATCAAGGACTCCATGGGTTCGCTCAACGTACCGGTTTCCGTCGGCGGCGTGATCGTCGAGCCGGGCGACCTGGTGATAGGCGACGACGACGGCGTGGTCATCGTGCCGCAGGCCGAGGTTGAATCGCTGGCCGCCAAATGCAAGGAACGCGAGGCCAAGGAGACGCGTTTCCGCGAGGCCCTGCTCACCGGAAAAACCACCTGGGACATGCTCAACCTGGATGCCTTGCTCAAAAGCAAGGGCATCGCATCACCGTTCTAAGCAATCAAAAGGAGACATATCCATGGCCAAGCCGCAACCTATCAATTACGAAGACGCCTCGCCGGAAGTCCGTGCCGTGTTCGACGACATCAAGACATCGCGCAATGTGCCCGATGTCAATAACATCTGGAAATACCTTGCACGCGACCCTGTCACGCTGCGCCGCACCTGGAGCAGCGTCAAGGAAGTGATGGCACCGGGCGCACTCGACCCGCTGGTCAAGGAACTGGTGTACCTGGCAGTCAGCGTGACCAACAACTGCGGCTACTGCGTGGCCAGCCATACGGCGGGCGCCACCAAGGCCGGCATGACCGAAGCCATGTTCGGCGAGCTCATGGCCGTGGTCGGAATGGCCAATGAAACCAATCGCCTGGTAACGGGCTACCGGGTTCCCACGGACGCCGCCTTCGAGTGAGCGTCTGACGGGCGGGGGGAATTGGACGCATGCCTGCGGTCGCCGGCCGCGGGCACCCCAGAACAAGACAGGGAACATCCATGTTGAATCATCTAAAAACCTTTCTGCGCACTGCAGTCCATGCCGCTGCGCTGACGGCCATGGCGGTATCGCTATCGCCCGCGGCAGCCCAGGGCAGCGCGTACCCGGACAAGCCAATCAAGCTGCTGGTGCCTTTCTCTGCCGGTGGTGGGCAGGATCTTTTTGTCCGCAACCTGCTGCCCAAACTCGGCGAGTTGCTGGGCCAGCCCGTGGTCATTGACAACCGTGCGGGCGCAGCCGGCAATATTGCCGCGGCTGCCGTGGCGATGGCACAGCCCGACGGCTACACCCTGTTGCTGGGCACGGCCGCCACGCACGGGATGAACCAAGCGATTTTCAAGAGCGTCCCGTTCGATGCGCTGACGAGCTTCGAGCCCGTGGCCCTGATTGCCGAAGTGCCGCTGGTGCTGGTGGTCCATCCCTCGGTGCCGGCCAATGACGTCAAAGGCCTGGTGGCCTACCTCAAGGCCAACCCCGGAAAATTTGCCTACGGTTCTTCGGGTACAGGCGCGCCGCTGCACCTGGCCGGTGAACTGTTCAAGAAAGCCGCCGGCGTCGATATCCTGCACGTGCCCTACAAAGGGTCCGGTCCTGCCATCGTGGACCTGGTGGCCGGCCGCACCATCATGCAGTTCGACACCTATGCCGCAACCAACGGCCATGTGAAGGCCGGGACACTCAAGCGCCTGGGTGTGGCCAGTGCAAAGCGTTCACGCGCGGCGCCGGATCTGCCCACGCTGCGCGAGCAGGGTTACCCGGTGGAGGCCTATTCCTGGAGCGGCATTTTTGCCCCGGCCAAAACCCCCAAAGCCGTTGTCGACAAGCTGGCGCATGCGTTTGGCACGGCGGTCAATGACCCGGCCATCTCGCAGCGGCTTTATGACATCGGGTTTGAGCCTGTTGCCAATTCCGGCCCCGAGCAACTGCGCGGCTTTGTCGCCAGCGAGCTGCACAAGTGGGCAGAGACCGTGAAGCTGGCCAACATCAAACCGGAGTAAGCAATGATGAACCCTGTTTCAATACTGCGGCGCTGCGCGCTGCTTGCACTCATGTCTGCCAGCATTTTGGGTGGTGCGGCCTGGGCGCAAGCCTGGCCGGGCAAACCGGTCAAACTTGTTGTGCCGTTTCCGCCGGGCGGCGGCAACGACATCTTTGCGCGCGAGCTTGCGCAGGAGTTGCAAAAGCGGCTGGGCCAGCCCTTTGTGGTGGATAACCGTGGCGGCGCGAGCGGCAACATCGGTATCACAGCCGTGGCCAAGAGTCCGGCCGATGGCTACACCTTGCTGGTGGTGTCCAACACGCTGGTGACCAATCCGGGCCTGTCAAGCCAGCTGCCTTATGACGTGTACAAGGATTTTGTTCCCGTCACGCTCGCTGCCAACCTGCCCGTGGTGCTGGTAACCGGCTCCCAGGTGGCGCCCAAAACACTGCCCAGCCTGATTGCATACGCGAAGGCCAATCCGGGCAAGCTGACTTACGGTACCGCCGGCATCGGCTCGCCGCATCACCTGACCACCGAGTATTTCAGCGCACGTGCCGGCGTGAACATGCTGCATGTGCCGTTCAAGGGCCAGGGCCAGATCGTGCCCGAGATTGTTGCCGGCCGCGTGGATCTTGCATTCCTGGCGATAAGCTCCGTCACGCAATTCCTGCCGACTGGCAGGGTGCGCGGCCTGGCGGTGGCGAGTTCGCAGCGCACCGGCCTTGCGCCCGACCTGCCAACGCTGGCCGAGTCCGGTCTTCCGGGCGTGAGCATCGACTGGTGGCTAGGTGTGCTGGCACCCGCCGGCACACCGGACGAGATCGTGCAAAAACTCAATGCAGAAATCGTGGCCCTGTGCAAGCAGCCCGAGTTCCGCGCAAGGCTGGCGGCACAGGGCATCGATGCGATCGGCTCGACACAGGAGGCCTTTGCAAAGGTGCTGCGCGATGAAGTCCCGCGCTGGACCCAGGTGGTCAAAACCGCAGGGATCAAGGCAGAATGAGCGCCGCTACATCCCGTGCAACACAGGGGCAGGTTGCAGAACAGTTGGCGGCGTATGGCGACAGCTTGCTGGGCCTCATTCCGGCCGACCGGATTCGCCAGGTTGGGTTTGAGCGGCCCGCTCCGGCGCTGATAGACGGTTTTCGCAAGCTGCGCGATTTGACCTCCACCGTCGCCGATATCCTCGATGAAATGGGTTACGACACCGCCATTCCCGCGAGCGAACTGCCGCCGCTGCAAGCCGGCCAGCGCATGGTCGGGCCTGCGGTCACCGTGCGCCATGCGCCGGCGCGCCTGTCCAGCGGCTACAACATCGCCAAAGGCAACCGCCCGCCGCAACTGGGCGGCCGCGACCAGGTTGCGCTGTGCCAGCGCGGTGACGTGATGGTGATCGAGGCGCGCGGCATCCGCGACGCGTCCAACTTTGGCGGGCTCATGGCCACCTCTGTCAAGGAAGCTGGCATTGAGGGCCTGGTGATTGACGGCTGCGTGCGCGATGTGGCCAACATGCGCGCCATGCACCTTGCCGTCTGGGCACGCGGCATCACGCCGCGCACAGGCAAGCACCGCATTGAACTGGTGGAATTCAATGGCCCGGTCGATATTGCCGGTGTGCAGGTAAGGCCCGGCGATCTTTTGCTGGGGGACTGCGACGGCGTGATTGTGGTGCCGCTGGAAGTGGCGGCCGCCGTGCTCGAACGAGCGCAAGCCGCCACGGTACGTGAAGAAAAACTGGTCGCGGCGCTGGAGCAGGGCGCCTCCCCGCAAGAAACCGCGCGCATCCTGCCGCCCGAGAAATGGTGACCATGCTAACCACACCCGACCTGCAAACACCGCTGGGCCTGATCGGCGTCGGCCAGTTGGGCACCTCGCTGGCCCGCGGCCTGCGCGCCCAGGGCGTGCAGACCGTGCTGGCCTATAACCTGCCAGCCGATGCACAGGCCCAGGCCCGCGCCGAAGCCGCAGGTTTACGCTGGCTGGCAACGCCGGCTGGCCTGGGCGAGGCCGACATCGTGTTCTCGGCAGTCACGCCGCAGGGTGCCGTTGATGCGGCGCGTGCCTGCGCACCCGCACTTGCACCCGATGCGATTTACCTGGACCTGAACTCCATGGGACCGCGCGAGAAACGCGCGGTGGCGGATGCCGTACAGGCCGCAGGCCGGCGCTTTGTCGATGGTGCGGTGTTGGGTGCGGCGGCCGATGGCATCAGGATGCCCATCATCGTGTCCGGCCCCGATGCCGGGCTCGTGGCGCAGCGGCTGGGTGCGTTGGGCATGCGCGTGCGCGCCGTGGGCACGGAGCCCGGCCAGGCCGCGTCTATCAAGATTGTGCGCAGCGTCCTGGCCAAAGGCCTGGAAGTGCTTTATGTGGAAGCGCTGGTGGCCGCGCGCCGCCTGGGCGTCGAGACCGAGGTTCTGGGCACTTTCTGCGACTGGCTCGATGCACGGCCTGCGGCCGCATCGGCTGAGTTGCTGGTGACGACGCATCTGCTGCATGCAGAGCGCCGCATGCACGAGCTTGACATGTCGATTGCGGCTGTGCGCGAAACCGGCGTCAACCCGGTCATCACGCAGGCAATCCGCGACCGGCTCGCCGCTACCGCTGCAACCGCGGTGGCCGCGCAGTTGCAGGGCGTGCCTCCGCATCAAATTTCAGATGCACTGGCCTTGCTGGACGATGCGCTGGGCGCAACGGTGCAGGACAGGCGAGTGCCGCCGGCCTGAGCACGCCAGTCGTGGCGAAACCCTGGCTGCCAAAGCCTGCGTGGCGTTGCGCAAAGGTCTGCTGGTGGCTGCCGCCTTGCCGGGCGCGGTGCCGCCGAGGCTGACGCCAACGATCTTGTTCTTCTTCAGGAACACGTACATCGCCCCCCTGGCCGAAACGCCGAAGAACGACTTTCCCCCAATACCAGGTTCTTCGCTGACCTTTGCATCGGCGGCATCCATTCGCGCCTGCACAAGCTGCTTGCTCAACTGCTTGCGCGCCATCATTGCCGGATGGCAGGCTCCAGGTGCCAAGCCAGGAGGCCAGAGGTTTGCGGATCGCAATCTCCTTCATATTTTGCATTTAATTATTCTTTTCAGTAATTAAATTCGGAGATCAGATGGCTTCGGTCGGCAAAGTTGGCGATTTCGCGATTTTTCCGGGGTTGTTCTTAAGTTCCGTCAAAACCTGCCGATAAGCAAATCAGGCATATAGCGCAGCTTGCTTGTCTTCCTGTCAAAAAGGAAAAAGCATCCGGCCGCGTACATGCCTTCCCATTGCCAAAGGAGTGCCTATGCAAGACGACGACATACGCGGCCCCATGGCCTCGGCGTGCAGACACTGGAGTTCCTGGCCTTCGCGTTGGGCGAGGAAGCGTACGGCAGTGATATCCAGACGGTGCAGGCGTTGCTCGGCTACGGCGCAGTCACACGTATTGCCAAGGCACCGGAACACATCAAAGGCATGGTGAACCTGCGCGGTGCCATAGTGCCCATTCTCAACATCGCCAGCCGGGTCATGGGCATGGTGATGGACAGTGTCCCGGACGTGAAACGCTCACGCCGGAACAGGTCAGGCCAGCACCCGAAATGGGTGCTGCGCTGGACGCCGACTACCTGACTGGCCTGGGCGCGCTGGACGAGCGCATGCTGATTCTGGTGGATTCGGAAAACCGCATGCCAGGCAATGATCGGGCTGCCTAACAAGCTGGCAGCCTGAACCTCTCCTGGCTTCTTTGGAAAATCGTTTCATAAAAGATGGGAAATATTGTGAACTTCAGGGATCTAAAAATTGGCCGCAAACTGGGTTTGAGTTTTGGTGTTGTCATTGCATGCCTGATCGTGCTCGCGACGCTCGCCTATAGCCGCATTGGCCTGTTGGGCGATGAGATCACGCAGATGAGCAATGACCGTTATCCCAAGACGGTTCTAGCGCACACGATCAAGGATGAGTTGAATGAAACCGCAAGGCAGATGCGCAATATTCTTTTGATGTCGGATGCGCAAGCCATCCAGAAAGAATTTGAACAAATCGAAAAAAATTCAAAAAACATCTCGGATGCCATCGCTGTGCTGGACAAGACCATCCTCTCGGAGAAAGGCCGGGAGAACATCAAGGAACTGATCGATATCAGGGAGAAGTTCTCAAGCTTGAGAGCGAATTTCCTCAAGCTCGCCAAAGAGGGAAACATCGATGAGGCCAAGCTTGTGCTTCTCAATGAATTGCGTCCCGTGCAATTGACCTACTTTGCCGTTCTCGACAATGTCATCAAATTCCAAGCCGGCCTGATGGAGGCCTCTCAAAAGGATGCGGAAACGCAGGTGCTGGAGTCCCACATGATTGTGCTGGTATTGGCGGCCACGGCCATCCTGATGAGCGTGTTGCTCAGTGCCCTGACGACACGCAGCATCACCCGCCCGCTGAACCAGGCCGTCCAGTTGGCCGAAACCGTTGCTGCCGGTGACCTGAGCAGCCATATTGAGGTGGCGAGCAAGGACGAGACCGGCCAGTTGATGCAGGCGCTCAAGGACATGAATGCCAACCTGGCCAAGGTGGTGGGGCAAGTCCGTCAAGGTACAGACACCATCGCCACCGCGTCCAGCCAGATTGCCTCCGGCAACCAGGATTTGTCCTCGCGCACCGAAGAGCAGGCCAGTTCCCTGGAAGAAACTGCCGCTTCCATGGAAGAGCTGACCTCCACGGTCAAGCAGAATGCAGACAACGCCAGACAGGCGAATCAGCTGGCGGTATCCGCTTCCAGCGTCGCCGTACGCGGTGGCAGTGTGGTCTCCCAGGTTGTGGACACCATGGGTGCCATCAATGCGTCGTCGCGCAAGATCGTTGAAATCATCAGCGTGATTGACGGCATTGCCTTCCAGACCAACATCCTGGCCCTGAACGCCGCGGTAGAAGCCGCCCGTGCCGGCGAGCAGGGCCGTGGTTTTGCCGTGGTGGCCGCTGAAGTCCGTAACCTGGCACAGCGCTCAGCGACTGCGGCCAAGGAAATCAAGACCCTGATCGACGATTCCGTCCACAAGGTCGAGGAGGGCTCGAGCCAGGTGGCCGAAGCCGGCAGAACCATGGGCGAGATTGTCGACAGCGTCAAACGCGTGACCGACATCATGGCCGAGATCACCGCCGCCAGCCATGAGCAGAGTTCGGGCATTGAGCAGATCAACCAGGCCATCACCCAGATGGACCAGGTGACCCAGCAAAACGCCGCGCTGGTCGAGGAGGCTGCTGCCGCTGCGCAATCGCTACAAGAGCAGGCCGGTGGCCTGTCGCAGCTGGTGAGTGTGTTCAAGCTGGACCGCAAACAACATGGCCGGGGCGCTGTACCGAAACTCGCCATGGCCGGTGTGCCTGCAGCGGGCGGGGCCTGGGAGGTTTTTTAGCGCTATCGCATGAAGACCGGCGCATGGATGCTGGTCTTCATGGGGCTTAAGGCTTGACATGAGGGGCGGCGCCCGGCTTGCCGGACGGCGTCCTCTCGCTGGACGGGTGGGGCGTCACTTCACGCCGCTTGCACTTCTCTTTTTCAAGTGATACGTGAGTGATGCGACTATGCATATTTCCAGGGAATCTCGCGGCACTTTATCTTCCAGTGAGAACACCAGTGCCCGGTTTCCTTCGAACTTGAAGTCATTGGGGAAAATGGTTCTGAAGGTTTCAACCAGACTGGTTTTGCAGTTGAAGTACATCGCGTAGTGATCGGGATCTTTCTTCTTCCAGTCGATCCGGACCGTGCTGCCACTCCTGTCTTTTGTGGCGTAAGCCGGCTCGCCCCATTTCAGCGATTCTTCGATCTCTCCCAGGCCTTTTACTGTGGCTGCAGCCTGGAAGACAAGCTCCCTGAGGGCAAGAAGCTTCGGACGTACATTTGGCGGGTACGCGCTGAACCTCGCCGCAACTTCTGCACTGGCAAAAGGTTTCATGCGAACCTCACGATTCACGACCTGGTGACTTCCAACGTGGGTAAGACCGCAAACCCGCGAAACAACATGGCCGGGTGTTCATGCCTGCATCTCCTTTTGTTGTCGTAACTGCCTGGTTTATATCAGTATCTTTCCGGCTGGTGATGAGGACTTGCCATGAAAAATCCTCATATGCCACCAAGGCGCCAGGGCCTGAAGCCAGCCGCATATAGTCAAGGTGACGCTTCTGATTTCCCCCATCCGGGAACTTATCCCCGCCGAAATCCACGAACCAGCGGACAATTCGTACATCGATCAAAAAGGAACGTGATGTTTTTAAAGTATTTCGACGCGTTGCCACGCCGCGTGCTGGCGCTGACGGCCGTTGTGTGTGTGGCCATGCTGGCTTTTGGTTTGTACCTGCAGCACGTTGTCGGCCTGGAGCCGTGTCCCATGTGCATAGTCCAGCGTTATGCGCTGGTGCTGGTGGCGATTGTTTCCGGGCTGACTGCCATCGGTAAAAGCAAAGGCGTGCTGATTGGCGGCTCGGTCCTGACGCTGATCGTTGCCGGTTTTGGCGCTTTTGTTGCTGCGCGCCAGAGCTTTTTGCAGTGGTACCCGCCTGAAATCGCATCCTGCGGCCGTGACTTCTACGGGATGATCGAGACCTTTCCGCTCAAGCGTGCCATCCCCATGATTTTCAAGGGCAGCGGCGACTGCACCAAGATCGACTGGACCTTTCTGGGCGCCTCAATCGCCAACTGGTCGTTTGTCTGTTTTGTGGCGATTGGGCTGGTCATGCTGATGCTGGTGTTGCGGCAGGCACGCAAGCGCTGAGAAGCGCCGCTGCCGCGGCCCCCTGCAGACTGACCGCGCACAATAAGGCCGCATGACCTACCTGCTAGTCCTCACCGTCGGCCTGATCGCGGGCACCATCAGCGGCATCGTCGGTTTCGGCTCCAGCATCATGCTGATGCCGGTTTTGGTGCTTGCCTTTGGCCCCCGCGAGGCGGTGCCCATCATGGCGATTGCGGCAATCATGGCCAACCTCTCGCGCGTGGCGGTTTGGTGGCGTGAGGTGGACTGGCGTGTGGTGGGCGCTTATGCGCTGACCGGCATTCCTGCCGCAGCCCTGGGGGCCCGTACCTTGCTGGTGTTGCCGCCACGGATTGTGGAGGCGGTGCTGGCGGTGTTTTTTATCGCCATGATCCCGCTGCGCCGCTGGCTGGCTGTGCGCAACTTCAGGCTCAAACTCTGGCACTTTGCCGTGGTGGGTGCGGTCATTGGTTTTTTGACCGGCATCGTGGTGTCTACCGGGCCGGTCAACACGCCGTTTTTCCTGGCTTACGGGCTGGTGAAGGGCGCATTTCTGGGGACGGAGGCCATGGCTTCACTCGTCGTTTATGTCAGCAAAAGCCTGGTCTTTCGCAGCTACGGCGCCTTGCCTCTGGCGGCGATTGCCCAGGGCCTGATCATCGGCTGCTCGCTGACGGCGGGCTCCTTTATCGCCAAACGTTTTGTGCTCAGCCTGGAGCCTGAAAAATTCCGCCTGCTGATGGACGCCTTGCTGCTGGCTTCCGGCCTGACCATGCTCTGGACGGCCCTGCGCTAAGGCGTGCCTGAGCCGTATTGAGGGGTATTGAGCGATATTGGTCTGTGGATCAAATCCGGCCATATACTGTATATAAATACAGTTATTGAGCAGAATGTCCGCCCCATGATTTCCACCCCATTTGCCCATCGCACCTTGCCGGACCTTGCCAACACCCAGGTGTGGCGGGCCGGCGAGCTGGGCAGTGCGAGCCTGCAGGTGGTGGACACAGGTTATGTCGCGCTGAACCGGGTTTTACCCGGCGGCGGCTGGCCGCAAGGGGCGCTGGCAGAAGTGATGCAACCGCAGCCGGGCCAGCATGAATGGGGTCTGGTGGCGCCGGCACTGGCCGCCATCCAGGCAGAGGCGCCCGACAAGCTGATGGTGCTGCTAGGCGCGCCTTACCTGCCCTTTGGCCCGGCGCTGGGCGCGCGTCAGCTCAACATGCAGCGCCTGCTGTGCGCGCACGGCAGGGATGCGCCAACGCTGCTCTGGGCCACGCGCGAGGCTCTGCAGTGCGCGGACGTGGCCGCCGTGTTGGCCTGGCTGCCCGATGCGCGCAGTGCGCATTTGCGCCGGCTGCAGATTGCCGCGCATGCGCATAACAAGCTGCTGTTTGTATTCAGGCCCTTGCGTGCACAGAACGAATCATCGCCTGCGCCGCTGCGGCTGCTGCTTGAAGGCACCGCGGGTGATGCCGGCAATGTGCTGCTCACGGTGCTCAAGCGCCGTGGTCCGCCGCTGGCCGCGCCCGTGCTGCTGGATACGCGGCCGGCCCGGCTATCGGCACTGCTGGCCGCCAGCCGCGAGCGGGTGCGCCGCCAGCGCGAAGAGTTTGCGTCCATAGTGCGGCCCGTCACGTCACCGCAAAGTCCCGTCCATGCGCCGCTGGATCGCATTGCACACCTCGATCACCACTGAACCTGCGCAAGCGATGCAGGCAGTGTTTGACGACAGGGCGGCGCAACAGGCGGTGGCCAGCATGGCGCTGGGCTTTACCCCGCATGTGGCGCTGCTGGACGAGACCGTGCTGCTGGACGTGACCGGCAGCCTGCGCCTGTTTGGCGGCCCGGCACGGCTGACGCAGCTGCTGGAGCAGCGCCTGGCACTGTTTTTTGAAGAAAACAGCCTCCTGGCCACCGTAAAACACGCACAGGGTGCTACATCTTTAATAGCAATTGGGCGGCTGAGACGGTTGCGCGACCAACCTGACGCGCTGCGCACGCGGGTGGCCGAACTGCCCATGCACACCCTCACCGCCGCGCGCCCGCACCTGGGTGTGCTGGAGCGTATTGGCTGCCGCAGCTGGGACGACCTTCTGCGCCTGCCGCGAGACGGCGTGGCCAGGCGTTTTGGCGCCGACCTGCTCGAAGCGCTGGACCGCGCCCGCGGCAGCGCGCCCGATGACTATGCGTGGCTGGTGTTGCCCGAACACTTTGAGGAAAAGCTGGAACTGGATGCGCTGGTCACACACGCGCCGGCGCTGATGGCGGGCGTTGGGCGATTGCTGCTCCATTTGCAGGCCTGGCTGCTGGGGCGGCAAAGCGGACTGAGCGCGCTCAGGCTGACCTGGCACCTGGACAGGCGCCGCGATGTGGCGCCCACCGGCGAGCTGGACATTCGTACCGCCCAGCCCGCGCAGGACCTGCGCCACGTGGCGCGCCTGGTTGCCGAGCACCTGGCGCAGCAAAAGCTGCCGGCGCCGGTCCACAGCCTGACCCTGCAATCGCTGGTGACAGAACGGCTGGTCGATTCAGCCGCCGCCACCGGCAGCCTGCTGATGGAAGCGCGCCAGCAGGGCGACAGTGCGGTGGAGCTGATAGAGCGTCTTGGCGCGCGCCTGGGCGATGCCCATGTGCTGTCCTGGCAAGCCGGTGCAGACCACAGGCCCGAGCAGATGCAGCGCTGGGTTTCGGCCCAGTCTGCTATTAAATCAATAGCTGCTTGCGCGCGTTCAACGCCGGCCAGAGGCATAAAACGCTTGAAAAAAGGGGATGAGGCGAGGGTGGAGGCGCTGTACCCGACCTGGCTGCTGCCCGAACCGCTTCAGTTGCAGGCGCTGCGTGACAGCCCGGTGTACCAGGGCCCGTTGCTGCGCATGGCCGGGCCGCAACGGCTGGAGGCCAGCGGCTGGCTGATGGCAGGCGATACCGGGGATGCCCGTGGCAAGCCGCCGGCCATGCGCGACTACTTTATCTACCGCAGCCAGCAGGGCAGCTTGCTGTGGATTTACAGCGAACGCCTGACCGTGGGTGGGCTGCAGGCCGGGCAGCATGCGTGGTACCTGCACGGTTTTTTTGCCTGAGCTGTGTATGTCTGCCTACCTGCTTCCCGACTATGCCGAGCTGCATGCGCTGAGCAACTTCAGCTTCCAGCGCGGCGCATCGCATGCAGAGGAGTTAGCCGAGCGCGCTTTCGGGCTGGGCTACAAGGCGCTGGCGATTACCGACGAGTGCTCGGTAGCCGGCGTGGTGCGGGCACATCTGGTGAGCAAAAAGCTTGGCCTCAAGCTGCTGCCGGGGGCCGAGTTTCTGGTGCAGGCTGAGCATGCCTTTCGCATGGTCGTGCTGCCGCACAACGCTGTGGGCTGGGGCAACCTGTGCGAGTTCATCAGCATCGCCAGGCAGGCAGGAGACGTCATGGAGAAAGGCAGTTACCGCGTGGCGTTGGGCGAAACGGATTTCTCAACGCTGGCGGATTGTGAGGTCCTGCTCTCACCCTTGTCCGATGCTATCAATACAGAAGCGCTTTGCGCTCATGCCGTCTGGGCTAAAGGCCTTTTTGGCTTGAATGCCTGGCTGGCCGTCGAATTGCTGCAAGGCCTGGACGATGCGCTGCGCCTGCAGCAGTTGCAGGCGGTGGCCGAACGCACCGGCATGCAACTGGTTGCGGCAGGAAATGTGCTGATGCACAAACGCTCGCGCAAGCCGTTGCACGACGTGATGACGGCCATCAAGCTGGGTAAATCCGTGCATGAATGCGGCTTTGCGCTGCAGGCCAATGCCGAGGCGCACCTGCGGCCGCGCATGCGGCTGGCCGACATTTACCCGGCGGCGCTGCTGCGTGCCACGCAGGAGGTGGCGGCGCGTTGCAGCTTTAACCTGGACGAGATTCGCAAGCTGTACAGCTACCCCCGGGACGACATGGTGCCGCCCGCGGAAACGCCCGCACGGTGGCTCAGGCGGCTGACCTGGCAAGGGGCCCAAAACCGCTATTCGCGCCGCATTCCCCGGAAAATCAGGGTGCAGCTTGCGTTTGAACTGGCGCTGATTGAAGAGCTTGGCTACGAGATGTTTTTCATCACCGTGCATGACATCGTGCGGTTTGCCAATGAGCAGAAGATTCTTTGCCAGGGGCGCGGCTCGGCGGCCAATTCGGTGGTCTGTTATTGCCTGGGTGTAACGGCCGTCAACCCGACAGAAAGCAAACTGCTGTTTGAGCGTTTTATCAGCCGCGAGCGCAGCGAACCGCCAGATATCGACGTGGATTTCGAGCATGAGCGGCGCGAGGAGGTGATCCAGTACATCTACCAAAAATACGGCCACGACCACGCCGCCTTGGCTGCCACCGTGATCCGCTACCGGCCGCGTAGCGCGATTCGCGATGTCGGCAAAGCGTTGGGGGTGGCGCCCGATTTGATAGAACGGTTTGCCAAAGAGCATTTCTGGTTTGACGGCCGCGAAGCACTGGCGGCAAAAATAGCCGAAGCCGGCCTGGGCGCAGAAAGCGGCCCGTTCATGCAGTGGCTGGACCTGGCGGCGCAACTGATAGGCTTTCCGCGTCACCTGAGCCAGCATGTCGGCGGTTTTGTGCTGACGCAGGGCAAGCTGACGCGGCTGGTGCCGGTGCAGCCGGCGTCCATGGAGGCGCGCCGCATCATCCAGTGGGAAAAGCGCGACCTGGAAGCGATGGGCCTGCTCAAGGTGGATGTGCTGGCGCTGGGCATGTTGTCGGCGATTCGCCGCTGCCTGGCGCTGGTGAACCAGACACGCGGCAGCCAGTATGAGATGCACACGATTCCCCTGAAGTGCAAGGAAACTTACGACATGATTTGCGCGGCCGACACCGTGGGCGTGTTCCAGATCGAGAGCCGGGCGCAGATGTCCATGCTGCCGCGCCTCAAGCCGCGCAGTTATTACGACCTGGTGGTGGAGGTCGCCATCGTGCGGCCGGGGCCTATCCAGGGCGGCATGGTCCACCCCTACCTCAAGAATCGAGAGATTTTTAAACGTACCGGCACAGTCGAGCCCGAATACCCGGCACTCAATCCGGCGCTGGAACGCACCCTGGGCATTCCCATCTTCCAGGAGCAGGTTATGCAGATCGCCATGATTGCCGCCGATTTCACGCCGGGCGAGGCCGACGATTTGCGCCGCTCCATGGCGGCCTGGAAACGCGAGGGCGGGGTAGGGCGTTTTCATGACCGGCTGGTGAACGCCATGGTCGGCAACGGCTACAGCGCCGAGTTTTCGGAGCGCATCTTCAAGCAGATTTTGGGTTTTGGCGACTACGGCTTCCCCGAAAGCCATGCCGCCAGTTTTGCCAAGCTGGTCTATGTGAGCAGCTGGCTCAAGTGTCATGAACCGGCCTGTTTCCTGGCGGCCATGCTCAACTCCCAGCCCATGGGCTTTTATTCGCCCTCGCAACTGGTGCAGGACGCACGCAAACACGACGTCGAGGTGCGCGCCGTCGATGTGATGTGCAGTGAATGGGACTGCACGCTGGAAGAACCCTCCGTTCGCCCTGAGCCTGTCGAAGGGTTCTCCGCCGTGACGCAGGCAAGGCTTCGACAGGCTCAGCCCGAACGGAGCAAGGCCCAGCCAGCGGTGCGCCTGGGCTTGCGCCTGGTCACAGGCCTGCGTGAAGCCGCTGCGCTGCGGCTGGTGGCGGCACGCGCAGAGGCGGCTTTCACGTCCACCGAAGACCTGGTGTCGCGTGCCCAGCTCGGCACGCAGGAGGTCAACGCCCTGGCCGCCGCCGACGCCTTGCAGCCGCTGGCCGGTCACCGGCGCCAGCAGGTGTGGGAGGCCTCCGCCATCAAACCCGCGCCGCTGCTGCTCAGGTCCGTTCCCACGCACGAGACCGCACTTGAATTGCCCGACACACCCGAAGGCGAAAACATTTTGTTCGATTACAAGGCCACCGGCCTGACCTTGCGGCGCCACCCGCTGGCCTTGCTCAGGCCGCGCCTGGCCAAAAAAGGCTTGCTCAGCGCGGCCGAGTTGAATGTATTGCCCGATGGCGAGGAAGTCGCAGCCTGCGGCATCGTCACCGTGCGCCAGCAGCCGCAAACCGCCAAAGGCACTATCTTTGTCACGATTGAAGACGAGACCGGCCCGGTCAATGTGATTGTCTGGAAGTCCTTGCGTGAGCAGCAGCGCGCCGAAGTGCTGCATGCACGCCTGCTGGCGGTGTACGGTGTGTGGCAGCGCAGCGAGGAAAGCGGCACGCTCAAGGGTTATGGCGCGGTGCGCAACCTGGTGGCGCAGCGGCTGGAAGACCTGACGCCGCTGCTGGGGCGGCTGGGCACGTCGAGCCGGGATTTTCATTAAGCCGGTCTGCCGGGATGACCATTGATGGCGCTTTCCCTGCCTTTTGTCAGGTTTTCTCCGGTGAGAAGGTGTACGTCAAGCAGGGCTGATACCTCTAGGCTATTCTTGGCCTTACCACTTTTATCGCTTTTACCGTTTCATCACCATGACCATCAAATTCCTTTCCGCCGCATTGCTTGCCGCCAGCCTTTTGATCTCCGGTTGCAACGATTCTTCCCCAGCCGCTTCGGCCAAGGCCGCGTCTGTGCCGGTCTCTGTCGCCGCGATTGCGGCCGATGCCACCGGCTTTGTTGTCGGCGCGCCCATGAGCGCACGCACCGTCTATGTGTTTTTTGATTCCCAGTGCCCGCACTGCAGCGCGCTCTGGTACGCGGCCAAGCCGCTGAAGTCGCAGGCCAAGTTTGTCTGGATTCCCGTCGGCATCCTGAACGGCGCCAGCACCTCGCAGGGCGCTGCGCTACTGGCCGCAGCCGATCCTGCCGCCGCGATGGATGAGCACGAAGCCTCCATGATGTCCAAGGGCGGCGGCATCAGCGCCCGCAGCGACACCGATGCGCAGAAAGCAGCCGTCGCCAAAAATACGGCCCTGTTAACCAGTTTTGGTTTCGCATCCATCCCGACGATTGTGGGTACGCATGCTCGTACAGGCGCGCTTGTGACGCAGGAGGGCGCCATGCCCACCGAAGCGCTGGCCAACCTGCTTGGCTTGCAGGTGCCTGCCAAATAATCATGAAAAGTGCCTGCGGCCGGCTCAGGATGCGCGCAGCAAGCTATATATTTGATAGCGAAAGGCGGGGCGGTTTGGTAGACGCTCAGCTATTGGCCCGGCGGTAAAAGGCCAAAGAGCCTGCCAGCGCCAGCAGGGCGCCGCCGCACAGGCGGTCCATCCAGCGCGTGGCGGAGGCCTTGAGCAGGCGGATCGCACGTGCGCCTATAAAGGCATAAACCAGCATCACGGCAAAATCCAGGCCCGCAAACGCGATGCCTATCGTGAGGTACTGTGGCGCTTGCGCTGCGGCCGGGTCAATGAATTGCGGCAGCAGGGCGGAGCAAAACAAATAGCCCTTGGGGTTGGTGACCGCCACCAGGAAAGACTTCAAAAAAATCGCGCGGCTGCTGCCTTGCGCCTTGCCCGCCGCGTTGGCCGGCAGCTCGAACCCGCCTCGCGAGCGCAGCAGGCGCAAGCCCAGCCAGGCGAGGTAGATGGCGCCCACCCACTTCAACATTGAAAACCAGAACTCCGAGGCCGCCAGCAGTGCGCCCAGCCCGAGCGCCACCGCACCGACCAGGAAAAAGTCCGACAACACCGCGCCCAGCATGCCCGGCAACGAACGGCGCAGGCCGTAATGTGCGCCATTGGACAAGGCCAGCAAAACAGTGGGGCCCGGGGTTGCAATGGCAACGAGTGCAACCAGGCAAAAGAGCAGGAGGGTGGTGGTGTGCATGGTGTGGTGAGATGGTCTGGTTTGTTCTTTTTCGCGGGATGTTGGGGTTGGATCACGCCTGCGGAGGATCGCGGAAATGGCCGGCCCGGTCAACCAGGTGCAGCATCTCGGCGGCCGCGCCTATGGTCAGCGGGTGCGGTGTAAAGCCCGGTCTTGGCGAAATATAGGTGGCCATTTCGCGCGCCTGGGCCAATTGGGATTCAGATGCATTGGCGAGCAGGGCGATGACCAGGTTTTCCAGCGCGATCACACGAATGTGAAGCTGCACCAGTTCGGCATTGCTCAGGCCGGGGGCATCGGGTTGGGTTGCATCCAAAATTGAGTCTCCTTGCGGTTCAGGCGCTTTTATCGTCCCCAATCCCTGCGTTTATACCGCGCCGTCAACGGTTCGTCGAACCGTCCGTCGATGTGCCGGCCGGCCTGTCGCTGCCAAACACGCGGTCCCAGAAGCCGCTGGTCACGCCGTAATAGCCTGCCCGCTCAACCTGGTGGTGATGCAGCGCATGCCATTGTTTGCGCTTCCTCAGCCAGCCGTTCCCGGCGCGCCAGTGGTGTGTGGCATGGTGCGTGACTGTGTAGGCCAGGTAGCCCATCAATACACCCAGCGTCAGTGCGCAGGCCCGCCACACATTGCCCAGCATCAGCGCCGGCAGAAAAACCAGTGCGGCAATGAGCGTGGCGCTCAGGATGGTAGGCGTGAAAATCAGCGCCGTTGGCCGGTGGTGGTGTTCCGCATGCCACCTCTTGAAGGGCTGCAGGCCATGCAGTATGAAGCGGTGCAATACATACTCGATCATGCTCCAGCTAGCCAGGCCCGCTGCAGTGACGGCCGCTGTTTCCAGCCACTGCGAGTGCGGGCTTGCCAGCAACAGGAACGCAGCCAATGCCAGTACCGCGCTGCCGTATAGCGCAATGTCTGCGCCATAAGCGGTCCGGCTGTGTTCCAGCGTGAAAGCGCCCATGCATTTCCTTAACAAAACCTTGCGGTGCCAAAAAACCATACTTTCTGTCTGCCAGTCCAGACAGGATATGCGAAACCAAAGGCTGTGTCTGTAAGCGGCTGCGCTGAATTGGTCGCAGCGCACCGTGGCCGAACGGTGCCCGGGCTCCCGGGCACGACCTGGTTTTCCGGAGGACTTACGTCGACCGGCCCGGCAGCATGCGGCGCAGGGTGTTGTCGCGTACGACGTAGTGGTGAAACAAGGCCGCGGCAGCATGCAGGCCCAGCAGGAAATAACCCGCTGTGGCCCCGGTTTCATGGATGTCCTTGAGCCAGCCGGCGGCATTTTTGTTTTCTGCCATCAATGCAGGCAATTGCAGCCCAAAAAACGGAATCGGCTGCCCCTTGGCGCTGAGCGTCAGCCAGCCGGCTACGGGCAGGCCAATCATCAGGATATAAAACGCGATCTTTACCAGTTTGGCGAGCCAGTCCTGCCAGGCTGGTGGGGCGGGTTCAATAGGCGGTGTCTGGCTGCCCAGGTTGATCGCAAGGCGGATCCAGGCCAGGACAAAAACGGACAGGCCCAGCATGTAGTGCCATGTCTTGAGCTCGGCCCGGGTATCGCTGCCTTTGGGGAAGCTGCTGCTGAACAGCATGCAGGCATACACCGCCACGAGCAGAAGCAGCATGAACCAGTGAAGCCCTATCGACAGGGCTCCGTAGCGGACTTTTGTGCTGGCGGTTTTCATTTGTGCTGGCAACGGACTCGAGCTACCCCATGGATATGAACTAAAACAGGACGCGGCTGCGGATGGTGCCAGGCACCTCAGCGAGTTTGGCCAGCGCGACGTCGGAGTGGGCCGCATCAATGTCTATCACTACATAACCGATAGCCTCGTTGGTCTGCAGGTACTGCGAGGCGATGTTGATGTGGTTGACGCCAAAAACCTTGTTGATTTCCGACAGCACGCCGGGCACATTGCGGTGAATGTGCAGCAAACGGTGTTTGCCCGGGTGGGCCGGCAGCGCCACCTCGGGGAAGTTGACGGATGAGGTCGAGGTACCGTTGTCGCTGTACTTCACCAGCTTTTCGGCGACTTCTATGCCTATGTTTTCCTGGGCTTCCATGGTCGAGCCGCCCACGTGCGGCGTCAAGATCACGTTGTCCAGGCCGCGCAGGGGTGACTCGAACGTGTCCTTGTTGCTGCGAGGCTCCACCGGGAAGACGTCAATCGCCGCACCCAGCAGTTTTTTTCCGCGCAGGGCTTCGGCCAGCGGATCAATCTCGACCACCGTGCCGCGTGAGGCATTGATGAGCACGCTGCCCGGCTTCATGGCGGCGAGTTGCTCCTTGCCTATCATCCATTGCGTGGCCTGGGTTTCAGGCACGTGCAGGCTGACCACGTCGGACTGGGCCAGCAAATCGTTGAGCACCGGCACCTGGCGGGCATTGCCCAGGGGCAGCTTGGTCACCACGTCAAAAAACACCACCTGCATGCCCAGCGCCTCGGCCAGCACCGACAGCTGCGTGCCTATGGAGCCATAACCGACGATGCCCAGGGTCTTGCCGCGAATTTCATAGGCGTTGTCGGCCGACTTGAGCCAGCCGCCGCGATGCGCCACTGCGCTTTTCTCGGGCACGCCGCGCAGCAGCAGGATCGCCTCGGCCAGCACCAGTTCGGCGACCGAGCGGGTGTTGGAAAACGGCGCGTTGAAAACGGCGATGCCGCGCTCGCGCGCTGCGTTCAGGTCCACCTGGTTGGTACCTATGCAAAAGCAGCCTACGGCCACAAGTTTTGAGGCGTGGGCAAACACATCAGCCGTCAGTTGGGTGCGTGATCGTATGCCGACAAAATGCGCGTCGGCAATCCTGGCTTTGAGCTCATCGTCAGGCAACGCACCGGACAGGCTTTCAATCTGCGTATAACCGGCTGCCTGGAGCACCTTGATGGCGGAAGGGTGGATGCCCTCCAGCAGTAAAAACTTGATTTTGGCTTTGTCGGTCGAGGTTTTGGTCATGGGCGCGTAGGGCAGGGTGGAAAATCGATGATGACACGTCCTAGTATGAATGAAAGCCCGCCACCGGCGTTTCCCGTCTCCATTTATCCCTACAGGCATAACCCGGCATTATTTGCAGGTTTGCCCTGCCTTGAATTCACACCGTTAGGATTAGCCTGATTTGCGTTAAACGGTGCTAGTCCACCTTGGCGCCTGATTGCCTGATGACAGCTGCCCATTTGACGGTTTCGGTTTTCATCAGTTCGCCCAGTTGCTCCGGCGTGCTTGTCAGTGGTTCCAGGGCCGCAGCGGCGAAGCGCTCACGGATTTCGGGCAGGCGCAGTACCGCCGTGATTTCTGTATTCAGGCGGGCAATGATGGCTTTTGGCGTGCCCGCGGGCGCAAGGATTGCGAACCAGCCGGACGCCTCATAGCCGGGAACGCCGCTTTCGGCCAGCGTTGGCATGTCGGGCGCGAGTGTCGAACGCTCCTTGCCCATGATGCCTATCACCTTCAGCCGGCCCGACTTGAGTTGCGGCTGGATGGATGCGATATCCGCGATCGCCAGCGAGGTCTCTCCTGACATGACTGCCATCACGGCAGGTGCGCTGCCGCGATACGGTATATGCAGGATATAGCTGCCCGTCATCGACTTGAGCAACTCGCCCGACAGGTGCATGGCGGTACCGCTGCCGCCAGAGGCATAGCTGAGCTTGCCGACCTGTGCCCTGGCCAGTGCCACCAGTTCCTTCGCATTGTTGGCCGGCAGCGCCGGGTTGGCTACAAGCACGAATGGGCTGGTGCCAAACAGGGTGATGGGGGCGAAATCACGCCCGGGGTTGTAGGCAAGGTTGGGATACAGCGCCGGATTGGCCGTGAGCCCGCCGGCCGATGCCAGCACGATGGTGTAACCATCTGCTGGCGCTTTGGCCACCAGTCCCAATCCCAGCCCGCCACCCGCGCCGGGGCGATTGTCTATCACCACCGGCTGGCCCAGGTGTTCGGCCAGCCTGGGCGCAACAATGCGGGCCGCAGCATCGCTGCTGCCTCCTGCCGGAAAAGTCACCACCAGGCGGATGGGTTTGGCCGGCCATGGGGTGGTCGCCTGCGCATTGGCATGGCTGCTTGCGCATGCAAAACAAAGAGTCGTCAACCAGAGTCGGATAAGTTTCATGGTGTCGCTGCCCTTTTTTATAGGCCGGTCAAAGCTTGAACAGCGCCTCGGCATTGGTCTGGAAAAACATCTTCTTGTGTTCGTCGCTCAAAGGCAGGTTGTCCATGGCGGTGACTTCCTCGGCCACGTACTGGTAGGGGTAATCCATGGCATACATCACGCGGTCATGGCCCATGAGCTTTTGCACATAACTGACAGGCGGCTCCCAGGCCATGCCGCTGTTGGTGTAGTAGAAATTCTCTCGCAGGTAGTCGCTGGGTTTTTTCTTCAGTGGCTTCACGCCCTCGCTGCGGTTGGACCGCACGATGCCCGCATGCATGAAGTCGATGCGGTAAAGCCAATAGGGAAGCCCCTCGCCGAGGTGACCCAGCACGATCCTGAGTTTTGGAAAGCGGTCAAATACCCCGCTCAGGATAAGGCGAAGTGCGTGCAGGCCGGTTTCGGCCGCAAAGCCGTAAATGGCGGCATCCAGGCAGCGGGACAGAAAGGGCTGGATCATCTGCGGCGATGGCGTATTCGGGTGAATGTAGACCGGCACATCCAGCGCCTCGGCGGCCGCAAAGATGTCCCAGAACTTTTCGTCGTCGAGGTATTCCCCCTGGATGTGCGAATTGATCACCACACCTTTGAGGCCGAGCCGGTTCACGCTGCGCTCCAGTTCCTTTGCTGCGGCCTGCGGCGCCTGCGGGGCCACGGCTGCCAGGCCGGCAAAGCGGGTGGGGTGCCGGCGAATGGCTTCAGCCAGCTGGTCGTTGGTCGATGTGGCCAGTGCGGTGGCCGTTGCCGCATCAAAAATCTGTACGCCGGGGGCCGTGAGCAGCAGCAATTGCATGTCGATGCCGGTATCGTCCATGTCGGCGAGACGGCGCTCACCCATGTCCTGTATGCGGTTGAACAGGTCGAGTGCACGTGGAGTCTGGCTCTTGCCAAAAAAGCCCCACAGGCTGTAAAAGCCGGGGTCGTTGAGTGACCCGGTATCGAGAATCCTGACGTAATGCTGGATAAGTTCGGGCGTGGCCCAGGCTTCTTCGGTGGCTATGCGCTTGTAGGCGCGTGGTGCGGTGATGCTCAAGGTGTTGTCTCCTGCGGTTTGAAATCTTCTATCCGCCGTAGCGGGCTGCCGTCATTCCAGTCGCATTGGAGGTCATCTTTATTGTTTTGTAAATCGAAAATTTATAGACTATTTATAATTTTTATTCATGAATAAAAACTTCTCGCCCACCGTACGGCAGCTCCGTGCTTTTCTGGCGGTGTATCGCCTGCGCAAGCTGGGTGCGGCGGCGTCCCAGTTGTTTGTGACCCAGTCCGCCATCAGCGTGCTGATACGCCAGCTCGAAGAAGGGCTGCAGGCCCGCCTGTTTGACCGGACGACGCGCTCGCTGCAGCCGACGCAGGCCGCCCACGACGCATCGGTGGTGGCGGAACGTATCTTGCGGGATGTGGACTCGCTGGGCGCGGCTTTTGGCGACCTGAGTGTGCTGCGCCGCGGCCGTGTGTGTTTTGCGATTACGCCGACACTGGCCGGCATGCTGCTGCCGGACGCGATCCGCCGCTTCAGTGCATTGCACCCGGAGGTACAGGTGGTGGTGGATGATTGCGCACCGGAGCAGTTTTCGTCACGCGTGCTGGGCGAGCATGTGGACTTCGGCATCGGCACGCCCGAGCGCGCTGGCGGTGAACTGGAACTGCAGACCCTGATGCGTGACCGGCTCTGCCTTGTGTGCCAGCCGGACCATCCGCTGGCAGGCATCAAGACCTTGCGCTGGAGCCATCTGGAAGGCCATCGTGTGATCGCGGGGCGGCCGGGCTATGGTGTACGCCAGCTGGTGGATGTGGCGGCTGCCAATGCGGGGGTGAGCCTGCAGGTGGTCAATGAAATCTCTTTTCTCTCTACCGGGCTTTGGATGACGGCCAGCGGCATGGGGCCGTCCATCATGCCTTCGGCCTATGCGACCTATTCACATTACAGTGAGCTGGTCACGAAGACATTGGAGTCGCCTCGCGTGTCGCGCGACATCTTTATCGTGACAAAAAAGGGGCGCTCGCTGTCGTCGGCCTGCCAGAGTTTTCTGGAAGTTTTACGCCTTGCACTGAAACAGAGAAAACCCTGAAGTGCGCGCTGCGGCGTCGTGGAGTGCGGCCAGGCCCGGCTATACCGGGCATTGAAGGCTCACGGCCTGCAGTGTCTGGCCGGTTTTGGTGTCGAACACGACCAGATTGACCTGGCGTGCATGGCCGGGCGTGGAGGCGATGCTGCGAAAGCCGAGTTTTTGCGAGGCCGCATCGCTGGTTTTATATTCGCCTGCAGGGGTGTACTGGCGCACTACAAAATCGTGTTTGAGGAATTCCCCCGCATTTTCGCCGGCCTGCACCCGGGAGTTGTGGCCGTGTTCGGTAATGGTCCAGTAGGCCGACCATGACGGCGATGCCGCTTGTGCAGCCACGGGTGTTACGCTGGCTTCAAACTGGTCGGTGCCGATTTGTTTCAAGGCAATGCTGAGGTGTGCCGGCTCCCTGCCTGCGGGCTGGCTGCCCCAGTTGGGCCAGTCTTTGCCATTGAGTACGGCTTGTGGTGTGTAGATGCTGCGCAGCTTGTTCCTTGTGGCGATGTCGCGTTGGCGAGCGGTGTAGGCCGGTGCGGCAAAGCGGTCCACCCAGCCGATGTAGTCCCAGTAACCGACATGGAATGCCTGCACCACGATGCCTTTGTCCTTGAGTGACGAGGCCCATTTGTCGGCGGGTGGGCAGGAGCTGCAGCCTTCGGAGGTGTACAGCTCAACTACAGGCGTGATAGTGGGGCCGGATGTGACGGCGCACTGGTTTTGTTGTGAAAATGCGCTTGCGGTGACCGCAAACAGAGCGCCGATAGCTATGAATTTTGTAGCAAAGAAGTTGGCGGACAGCGGCATGGCATCATCTCCGGGAGGCAAGGGCGGTTGGGCTCGAAAACGCCAAAACACTCCTCAGCTTGTGCTTTTGTCGTTCCCGTTTGCCTTTAGTCGCGGTCCCGAAGTGTTTCTTACATGGCGCGTAAGAAGGCCGGCCGGTTAACGGGGATTGGCAAGGCCGATGTTTCGATCCAGCCGGTCTTCAAGCTGGCCCATATAGGCCGCGGTTGCGTTGTCGGACTGCTCCAGCCGCTGTACCAATGCGGCCTGGGTTTGCGCCAGGCGTTCGGCGAGCACCGTGGCATTGGCAGCCTCGCGCTGTAATGTAGCGGTCGATTGTGCTTCAAGGTAATTGCGCAACTCGGTAAATCGCGAGGCCTCGGCCTTGTCGGCCAGCTCGCGCTGGGCATTCAGCTCACGTGCGTACTTGCGGGTTTCGATCAGGTTGGCGCTTTGCATGTACAGCGTTGATGCAAGAAAGACCACGGTGGCAATCACCAGCAACAGCAGCATGACCATGCCGAGGGGGACCTGGATGGTCGTGAAGCCCAGGCTGAGCACGCTGGAGCGCGTGAATTCGTCCACGTTGAGGGCTGCAAAGGCTGCCACCAGTACGATGCAGACAATCAGGAAAATGGTTCTTGCGCGCATGCAGGGCTCCTCGAATTGCGGGTTTTGGACTGCCCAATTGTCGGGTCAGGCCGGGGATTTGGCTGTGGGACAATGCCTCCCCGCAGCGTCGGTTTGCGCAAGACGCCCCGTTTTGCGTTGGTCGCTGAATTGTTTTCACAGGCCTTTGTGGGCCTGTCCAAGCCTCCGTTTTTTCCGTTTTACGCCACTATGCAAAAAATCATCCGCCAGATCGCGGCAGAAATCAAAGTCCAGGAGCATCAGGTCAAAACAGCGGTAGAACTGCTGGATGGCGGCGCCACCGTGCCGTTTATTGCCCGTTATCGCAAGGAAGCCACGGGCGGGCTGGACGATATCCAGTTGCGAGAACTTGAATACCGGCTGGGCTACCTGCGCGAGCTCGAAGAGCGCCGCGAGGCAGTTCTGAAAAGCATTGAAGAGCAGGGCAAACTCACGCCCGAGCTGCGCGGCGCCATCGACCTGGCGGCCACCAAGCAGGACCTGGAAGACCTGTACTTGCCCTTCAAGCCCAAACGCCGCACCAAAGGCCAGATCGCGCGTGAAGCCGGCATCGAGCCGCTGGCCGACAGGCTGTTTGCCGATCCGTCGCTGGTGCCCGCCGATGAAGCCGTGGCTTATGTCAAGGCAGAAAAGAATGAAAGTGGCGACGACTTCACCACGGTGCAGGCTGTGCTGGACGGCGTGCGCGATATTTTGAGTGAACGCTGGGCGGAAGATGCCGCGCTGGTGCAGTCGCTGCGCAACTGGCTCTGGAGCGAAGGCCTGTTCTCCTCCAAGCTTGTCAGCGGCAAGGACGAGAACAACGCCGACAACGCGAAATTCCGTGACTACTTTGACTATGACGAGCCGATTGGCCGTGTGCCTTCGCACCGCGCGCTGGCGGTGTTCCGCGGCCGCGGGCTGGAAATCCTGGACGCCAAGCTGGTGCTGCCCGAGCTGGCCGAGCCCGGCAAGCCAAGCATCGCGGAGGGAAAGATTGCGCTGCACCTGGGCTGGAGCCACAAAGCCCGGCCGGCGGATGACCTGATCCGTAAAAGCGTGGCCTGGACCTGGAGAGTCAAGCTCAGCCTGTCGCTGGAGCGCGACCTTTTCACCCGCCTGCGCGAAGAAGCCGAAAAAGTCGCCATCAAGGTGTTTGCCGACAACCTGCGCGACCTGCTGCTGGCGGCGCCCGCCGGCCCGCGCGTGGTGATGGGCCTGGACCCGGGCATTCGTACCGGCGTGAAAGTGGCTGTGGTCGACGCCACGGGCAAACTGGTGGAAACCGCCACGGTCTACCCGCACGAGCCGCGCAAGGACTGGGATGGTTCCATCCACACGCTGGCCAAACTTTGCGAAAAGCATGGTGTGAACCTGATCGCCATCGGCAACGGCACTGCCAGCCGCGAGACCGACAAACTGGCGGCTGACCTCATCAAGCTGATGGCCAAGGTCGAGCAGGCGATTGAAAAAGTCGTGGTCAGCGAGGCCGGCGCCTCTGTCTACTCGGCCAGCGAGTTCGCTTCGCAGGAAATGCCCGACGTGGACGTGAGCCTGCGCGGCGCGGCCAGCATCGCGCGCCGCCTGCAGGACCCACTCGCCGAGCTTGTCAAGATAGATCCGAAATCGATTGGCGTGGGCCAATACCAGCACGACGTGAACCAGAGCGACCTGGCGCGCAGCCTGGACACCGTGGTCGAGGATTGCGTGAACAGCGTGGGTGTGGACCTGAACACCGCCAGCGTGCCCTTGTTGGCGCGCGTCTCGGGCCTGAGCAATACCGTTGCCAAGTCGGTGGTGCGCTGGCGTGATGCCAATGGCGCGTTTGCCAGCCGCGCCGACCTGCTCAAGGTGACCGGCCTGGGCGCCAAGACCTTTGAGCAAAGCGCGGGCTTTTTGCGCCTGCGCGCCAGCAGCAATCCGCTGGACATGACGGGCGTGCATCCTGAAACCTATCCCGTGGTCGAGCAGATCATGGTGCACACCGGCAGACCGGTGGCCGAGTTGATGGGGCGAGCCGAGATGCTCAAAACCCTGAAACCCGAGCTGTTTGCCAATGAGAAGTTCGGCGTGATCACGGTCAAGGACATCATTGCCGAGCTGGAAAAGCCGGGCCGTGACCCACGCCCCGACTTCAAGGTGGCACGCTTCAATGACGGTGTGGAAGACATCAAGGACTTGAAGGAAGGCATGACGCTGGAAGGCACGGTCAGCAACGTTGCGGCCTTTGGCGCGTTTGTGGACATCGGCGTGCACCAGGACGGCCTGGTGCATGTGAGCCAGCTCAGCCACAAGTTCACCAATGATGCACGCGAGGTCGTCAAGACCGGCGACATTGTCAAGGTACGCGTGACCGAGGTGGACGTGGCGCGCAAACGCATAGGCCTGACCATGAAGCTGGGTGACGCGCCAGCGCGTCGGGATGCGCCACGTGACAACCGTTTTGAAGGTGCCCGTCCCGGTCATAACCAGAATCGGGGGGGCAGGGGCGACAGCTATGGCGGGCGCGGAGCGCCGCAGCCTGCGGCCTCTACCGCCATGGAGTCGGCGTTCAGCAAGCTGGCCGCGCTGAAAAAATAAAGCGAAACCCTCCGGCCGCTCTTTTTCATGCAAGCCCTACGCATTTACGCAGGCCCCAGAGCCAGGGCGCACATTGAGAAGAATGGCTTGCAGCCAACAGACGTTGGTGTGGTCCCCGGTGCGGCGGGCGGCCCCAAGGGTTTGATCCTCGGCCCGCTGGACCGCTTTATTTTTGGCGACTGGCTGGCGCCAACCACGCACCCCGTGCATCTTGTAGGCGCGTCCATAGGGGCCTGGCGAATGGCGACGGCCTGCCTGAACGACCCCGTCACCGCTTTCAGGCGGCTGGAACACGATTACATCCACCAGCACTACGAGCTGCAACCCGGCCAGAAACGCCCGACTGCCGATTTTGTGAGTGAGCAGTTTGGCCGGAGCCTGAAGGATTTCTACGGCGGCAGGGTGCGGGAGGTGCTGCAACACCCGCGCTACCGCCTGCACATCGTCACCTCGCGCGGCCGTCACATGCTGGGCCGCGAGCACAGGCTGGCTACGCCGCTCGGCTATCTTGGGGTATTCCTTGCCAACAGCCTGCACCGCAAGGCCATGGGCGGGTGGCTGGAGCGCGTGGTGTTTTCAACGCCGGAAACGGCATTGCCATTTGCTACTGGCGACTACCGCACACGGCAGGTTCACCTGAATGAGGCCAACTTCAACCCGGCACTGCAGGCCAGCTGCTCCATTCCCTTTGTGCTGCGTTCCGTACACAACATTCCCGGCGCGCCGCCTGGTGCCTACTGGGACGGCGGCATCACCGACTACCACCTGCATCTGAACTATGCTTCCAATTTGATAGCGGGCTGCGCTCATGGAACGCCGGCTACGGGCCAAAATGGCATAAATTCAAGCCCCGGAGAGCGGCCGGGGGCCGGACTGGTCCTTTATCCCCACTTCCAGAAAGCCGTGGTGCCCGGCTGGCTGGACAAAGGACTGAAGTGGCGGCACAAGGCTACACATTTTCTGGACAACATGGTGCTGCTCGCGCCCGATCCGCTATGGGTCAAGACTTTGCCCAACGGCAAGCTGCCGGACCGAACGGACTTCACGCGCTACGGCGCGGATGTGCAGGCGAGGGTGAAGGCCTGGAGCGCGGCCACAGCGGCCAGCCAGCAACTGGCTGATGAATATGCACAATGGCTGTATCGCCCGGATACTTTAATGCTCGACTCTTTATGAAATCAGTGGATCGTGTGCTTGGCTGGGACTTGCTAAGGGGACTGTGCGCGATTGCTGTGGCGGGTTATCACCTGCTTATGTGGCAGAAGGTGATAGATATTCATACATTCGGCAGTTATGGGGTGTATCTCTTTTTTGTACTATCAGGAGCAAGTCTTGCTTACACCTACATAGACCGGATTGCCGAAAACCGGTTTTCCTTCACCAGTTTTATGTGGGTCCGCTATCTCAGGCTGGCACCGTTGTATCTGGCGCTGATGCTGCTTGTGTTGCCCTGGAAACTGCTGAAGGACGGTGCAACTGCTGATTTGTGGGTGGCCTATTTGCTTAATGCGTCTCTTTTGTTCGGGTTCTACAACCCGTCAACGCATGCGGTACTGGTGGGGGGGTGGTCGCTAGGCATCGAGGTGATTTTTTATCTGCTGTTTCCATTCCTGGTTTGGAGTTTGCGATCGCGCTGGATTGCATGGGGTGTTTTTGGTGCCCTTCTTGCCTTGCAGATCACGTGGATTGCTTTGACGATCGGTGCGCCGAGCGGCTATTTTTCAAATGCTGAGGCTTACCATCAAGCCCCTGCTTTTGCGGCGTACTTTATGGGAGGTTGCCTCTTGGGGGCCGCAAAGCGCAGGGGCGCGTTAAAGGCTTTACCCTTTGAACGTCTGGGCCTGATTGGCCTGGTTGCAGGGTTTGCGCTGATGTTTGCGGTCAATCCGGTACGGCAAGGAGACGAGCTTACGGGCTGGCGCGGCATCCTGCTGTGCAGTTTGTGTTTTACCTTGGTGAGCCTGGCGAGCCGGCTGGACTTGACGAAAACGACGGCCGGTGTTGCGCGGCACTTTGGCGATGCGACCTACGGCGTGTACCTGTTGCATCCAGTTATTTTTTTTGGCCTTGCGTTTGTGGTTTCCCCCCGTCTGGGTATTCCAGATCCCGGGGAGTGGCCCATGCCGGCTCGCTTGCTGCTGACGGCTGTTGTGGTGTTTGTCTCTTTTTGTCTTGCATTGCTCAGCGAACGATATTTCGAAAAACCGATACGCCAGCGCAGCAAACTGCTGCACAAGCCCCTTATGGCATAAGGCCCAGAAAGAATCGAGCGCAGGTCAATTGAGCTTTTTGACCAGCACCTGGCTTTTGCGGTCCCAGTTGTACTTGCGTTTGCGGGCCTCGGGCAGCCACTCCGGGTCGACCTGTACAAAACCGCGCTTGATAAACCAGTGCATGGTGCGGGTGGTCAAGACAAAAATGCTTTGCAGGCCGGCGGCGCGGGCGCGTTGCTCTATGCGTTTCAGGACTTTTTCGCCATCGCCCTGGCCCTGGCTTTGCGGGGACACCGTCAAGGCGGCCATCTCCGCCGTTTTGGCTTCAGGATAGGGGTAAAGCGCGGCGCAGGCAAAGATCACGCCGTCGTGTTCGACCACGGTGTAGTGGTCCGCATCGCGTTCGATTTCGGTGCGGCTGCGCTTGACCAGGGTGCCGTCTTTTTCGAAGGGCTCTATGAGCTGCAAAATGCCACCGACGTCGTCGTGCGTCGCTTCACGCAGGCTCTCCAGTTTCTCGTCCACCACCATGGTGCCTATGCCGTCATGCACGTAGACCTCCAGCAGCAGTGAGCCGTCTACTGCAAACGGCAGGATGTGGCTGCGTTCCACGCCGGCTTTGCAGGCCTTGACGCAGTGCTGCAGGTAAAACGCGGTGTCCGTCGGGCGTTCGCCGGGGGTCAGGGTGGCCAGCAGTTTTTCTGCGGCGGCCAGCGGCAGTTCTGTGTCTATGGGGTTGTCTTCGCTCTCAGGCTGGTCGGGATGGATGCGAATGCCGGGGATCTCGCTCAAAAAGATCAGCTTGTCGGCCTGCATGGCAATCGCCACCGAGGTGGCGACTTCTTCCATGGTCAGGTTGAAAGCCTCACCTGTCGGCGAAAAACCAAACGGCGACAGCAGCACCATGGCGCCAAGGTCCAGCGTCTGCATGATGGCGGCCGCATCGACCTTGCGCACCATGCCTGAGTGCTTGAAATCGACGCCGTCCAGTATGCCGACTGGCCGCGCGGTGATGAAATTGCCGGAAATCATGCGCACCGTGGCACCGGCCATGGGCGTGTTGGGCAGGCCCTGGCTGAAGGCCGCCTCGATTTCGTAGCGCAGTTGGCCTGCGGCCTCCTGGGCGCAGTCGAGCGCAATCTCGTCCGTGATGCGCATGCCATGCGAATACTTGGCCGCATGGCCCTTGGCCTTGAGCTGCTCGTTGACCTGCGGCCTGAAACCATGGACCAGCACGATCTTCACGCCCATGCTCTGGATCAGCGCCAGGTCCTGCGCAATGTGCTGCAGCTTGCCGGCGGCAATCGCCTCGCCGGCAATGCCGACGACAAAGGTCTTGCCGCGGTGCATGTGGATGTAGGGCGCCACCGAGCGGAACCAGGGCACAAAAGTGAAATTGAAGACGGCGGACATGGGCGCGCTTTCGGGGTCGGTTGGAGCAAAAGGTTAAGGTTGGCAAATGGCAGTGAAGGCGGGGCACGGCTGCGTCCAGGAGGACTGCCAGTCAACGGAAATGAGTGTAAGGCACGCGGCGCCGTGTCGCCCGGGATACAGGGTGTCCGGCTATCAGCCCCTTGCGGGTTGCCTGATTGCGCAGAGACGGGTATCTTCAGCGTCGATGGAAAAATTGGCAATTGGCTTATGGGGCTGCTTTTTTGGCACGACTGCACTGATTCTGGCGGGCGCCGGGCTGGCGTTCGTGCGCTCATTGCACCGGATATCGCTCAATGCTGCGCTGACGGGCCTGGCGTCAGCCTTTTTTGTGCTGGCATTCCTGGGTGCCTTGCCCATCTCAAACGCCGATGCGCTGGCGCGTTTCCTGGCCCATCTGGCGACGACCGTCTCGGGCATGCTGGCCTACCAGTTGCTGGCGCTTCTCGGCATTCTTCGTTCACGCGCGAAACAGCAGCGCGCCATGTGGGGGCTTGGCGCATGGTGCGCCTGCATCATGATGGCGGGCTGGTGGCTGCCGCCGCTGCAATCCCTGACGCTCAGCATTGGCATGGCCTGCCTGCTTGGGCTTGCAGGACTGGGCGTGTGTTTGCGCAGCGCCTTGCGTGGTGTGCGGCTGGCCTGGACTGCCGTCCTTTGTGTTTTTTGCATGCTGGTGGCGCTGGATGGCCTTGGCTGGATCGCCTTGAACCGGCAGCAGGCGCTGTGGTCCCTGCACGCGGTAAGCGCCGTGGCTGCCACGCTTTACCTTGCCACCCTGGCCTACGTGCTGTGGGCCCGTTATGCCTATCTGATCGAGTTGCATGAGGTCATGGCCCATGGCCCGGGTTATGACCCGGTTACGCGCATGCGCTCGCATGCCGAAACCGGCCAGATGGTGGGTGCGATTTTCAAGAGTTTTCGCAATAAACCTGAGGAGCCTCTGGGGGTGATGGTGTTGACCATCGCCAATCTGTACGCACTGAACAAGCTGCATGGTGCAGTTGCGGTCAACAGCGCGCTTTTTGTCTGCGCGGGGCGCCTGCGGCGGTCGGTGCCGGCGCATGTCGACATGGGCCGGCTGGGCCATGATGGCTTCCTGCTCATCATGCGAAATTGCAGGGAAAGCGGGCGGCTGATCAATGTGGCGCGTTCGGTGGAGGCGCGCTTGCGCAAATCGGTATCGCTAGGTACCAGCCGGGACGTTGCCCGGTTCGAGAGCGACAACACGGTCTGGGTGGCGGAGATCGGGGTCGGCGTGATGATCGTGTCGAATCCGGCCATGCGCGGTTCAAGCGCCATTGCCATGGCGCGCGGCATGTCGCGTACGGCCATGAGTTATGCGAGCCGGCTTGCCTGGTTTGACCATTCCAGCGGCGAAATTGTTGAATTGCCCGTGCTGGCATCGGCATAGGCGGCAACAAACCGGTCCCGAACACCGATAATCAGGGGCTTTGAGCAGTACTTCATTGTCGTCACCGCCTTTGCCACCGCCATCCACCCCAGCCGTGCCGTCACGGCTGGTGATCGAGTTTCCGGAATCGCTGCCCGTATCGGGCAAACGCGAGGAGATCATGGCCGCCATGCAGGCGCACCAGGTCGTCATTGTTTGCGGTGAAACCGGCTCGGGCAAAACCACCCAGTTGCCGAAAATCGCCCTGGCCATGGGGCGCGGCAAGCTCAATTACCCGGCGGGCGAACGCGGACGGCTGATCGGCCACACCCAGCCGCGGCGTATTGCGGCGTCCAGCGTGGCCAAACGCATCGCCGAAGAGCTCAAAACCCCGCTGGGCGACGTGGTGGGCTACAAGGTGCGTTTCCAGGACCGGCTGAGCCGCGACGCCTCCGTCAAGCTCATGACCGACGGTATCCTTCTGGCCGAGACGCAGACCGATCCGCAGCTCTTGGCCTATGACACCATCATCATTGACGAGGCGCACGAGCGCAGCCTGAACATCGACTTTTTGCTGGGCTACCTGCGCCAGTTGCTGCCGCGCCGGCCGGACCTGAAGGTCGTGATCACGTCGGCGACGATTGATGCGCAGCGGTTTGCGGATTATTTTGCGTCAAGCAAAGGGCTGGCGCCGGTCATCATGGTGTCTGGCCGCATGTTTCCGGTGGAGCAGCGCTATCGGCCATATGAGGAATCCCGTGATTACGACCTGAATGATGCGATTGCAGATGCGGTCGATGAACTCTGGCTGAGCCCGCACAGTGCTGGCGATATCCTGGTTTTTCTGCCTGGTGAGCGCGAGATTCGCGAAGCCGCTGACCACCTGCGCAAACACCTTGCACACCAGCCGCTGAACCGCAATGCCGAAGTGCTGCCGCTGTTTGCACGCCTTTCCCAGGCCGAGCAGGACCGCATTTTTGACGGCCACAGCGGCCGCCGTATTGTGCTGGCCACCAATGTGGCCGAAACCTCGCTCACAGTGCCGGGCATACGTTACGTCATTGACGCAGGTACGGCGCGCGTGAAGCGCTACAGTTTCAGGAGCAAGGTGGAGCAGCTCATGGTCGAGCCTGTGTCGCAGGCGGCGGCCAACCAGCGCGCCGGACGCTGCGGCCGGGTCGCCGACGGTATCTGCATACGCCTGTACGACGAGCAGGACTTCAATGGGCGTTCGCGTTTTACCGACCCCGAAATCCTGCGCAGCTCGCTGGCTTCCGTGATCCTGCGCATGAAGTCGCTGCACCTCGGTACGATCGAAAGCTTTGCCTTCATCGAGCCACCGCAGGGCCGCGCCATCGCAGACGGCTACCAGTTGCTGGCCGAACTCGGTGCAGTGGACGATGACAATGAACTGACGCCGGTAGGCCGCACGCTGGCCAAGCTGCCGCTGGACCCGCGCGTGGGCCGCATGATCCTGGAGGCCAAGGACCGGCAGGCACTGGATGAGGTGCTGGTGATTGCCAGCGCCCTGAGCGTGCAGGACGTGCGCGACCGGCCCATGGACAAGCAGGCGCAGGCCGACCAGCAGCATGCCAAGTTTGACGACGAGAAAAGCGAATTCAGCAGTTACCTGAAGTTGTGGAAGTGGCTAGGGGACTCGCGTGGCGGCCATGATGCCGTTCACAAGCTGACCAACCGCCAGTACGAAAACCTGCTGCGCGAAAACTTTGTCAATATCCGCCGGGTGCGCGAATGGCGCGACATCCACTCGCAGTTGCACAGTGTTGTCGGCGAACAGGGCTGGCACCTGAACGACAAACCCGCCAGCTACGAGCAACTGCACCTGTCCATGCTCTGCGGTTTGCTTGGCAATATCGGCTGCAAAAGCGATGAGGAAGACTGGTACCTGGGTGCACGCGGCATCAAGTTTTACCGTCACCCGGGCGCCAAACTCAGCAAGAAACCGGGCCGCTGGATTGTGGCGGCCGAGCTGGTCGAGACCACACGCTTGTTCGGCCGCGGCATCGCCAACATTGAGCCGCAATGGATAGAGCAGGTCGCCGGCCATCTGCTGAAAAAACAGTTGCTCGACCCGCACTGGGAGAAAAAGGCCGCGCAGGTCACGGCGCTGGAGCGCGCCACCTTGTATGGCCTGGCGATCTACAACGGGCGACGCGTCAACTTTGGCAGGGTCGATCCGGTCGCGGCGCGCGAGGTCTTTATCCGTGAAGCGCTGGTGGCCGGCAACTGGGACACCAAGCTGCCATTCCTCGCCGCCAACGAGAAAATGATCAAGCAGGTGATGGATCTGGAACACAAGGCGCGCCGCCAGGATGTGCTGGTGGACGAAGAACTGATCTACGCCTTTTACGACCAGCAACTGCCCGCCGATGTTTGCAGTGGCGCGAGCTGTGAGCACTGGTACAGGGAAGAAGTCAAAAAGCAGCCCAGACTTTTGCTGCTGAGCCGTGAAGAACTGATGCGGCATGAAGCCGCCGGCATCACCACACAGGCCTTCCCCAGAACGCTGAGGCTGGGCGGCGTGGACTGCCTCGTCACCTACCTCCACGAGCCCGGTGATGCAAAGGACGGCATGACGGTTGATGTGCCTTTGTTTGCACTGAACCAGGTCAACGAAGAACGCTGCGAGTGGCTGGTGCCCGGCATGCTCAAGGACAAGGTGCAGGCGCTGATCAAAACGCTGCACCAGCGTCCGCGTTCACGGCTGGTGCCATTGCCCGAGACGGCAACGCGCATGGCTGGCCTGCTGAACGATCCCCAGGTGTTCGGCAGCGGCTCGCTGACGGATGCCGTGCTCAAGCTGGTGCGCGATGCCACCTCGCTGGACATCAAGCGCGGCGACATGAAGCTGGACATGCTGCCGCCGCACCTGTTCATGAACTTTCGTGTGGTGGACGAACACGGTCGGCAGCTTGGCATGGGCCGCAACCTCGGCGGCCTCAAGGGCGAGCTGGGCGCGCAGGCGCGAGGTGCATTCCAGGCGCTTGCCGGACTTAAAAACCTGGCTGTTTCTGCGCCGCCAAACCCTGAAAATACCAGTTTTTCGTCAAATTCAGGACAAAAAAGGCCTCTGGCCCAGGTAGAAAGCGCGCGCCCAGCTATTAAAACAGTAGCACCTGACGCAGTAAAAACACCTCAGCGGTACACGAACTGGAGCTTTGGCGAGTTGCCCGAGCTAATGGAAATCCGCAAGGGTGCGCAAACGCTGATCGGCTTTCCGGCCTTGATCGACCTGGACGATGCTGTGACCATAGAGGTGTTCGACGAACCCGACGTGGCAGCGGCCAAACACCGGGCCGGCCTGCGGCGGCTGTTTTCGCTGCAGATCAGGGACGCGCTCAAGTACCTCGAAAAAAACCTGCCCGATCTGCAGAAAATGGCGACAGCCTACATGCTGGTTGGCCGCGCAGCCGACAACTCCGGCGGCGGTACGCTGGAAGAGCTGCGCGGGCAGATTTTAGAAGTGGCGCTGGACCGTGCCTTTTTGCTTGACCCTTTACCGACGACCGAGACCGAATTCAAAAAACGGGTGGACGACGGGCGCGGCCGCCTGACCTTGATTGCGACTGAGGTGGCGCGCCTGGCAGCGGGCATCCTGCTTGAGTTTGCAGTGGCCCAGCGCAAGATCAAGGACACTAAAAATGCCACTGAGGCCGCAGCCGATGCGGCCCAGCAGCTGCAGCGGCTGGTGCCAAAACGCTTTTTAACCGCCACGCCTTACGGCCAGTTGCAACACTTCCCGCGCTACCTCAAGGCGATCACTGCGCGGCTGGAGAAATGGCGGACCGATCCGGCCCGCGATACCGCACGCATGGCGGAACTCAAGCCGCTGGAGCAGCGTTATTGGCGCCTGCTGGCAGAACGCAAAGGTGCGACAGATGCACGCATGCAGGAGTTCCGCTGGTTGCTGGAGGAGTTGCGCGTGAGCTTTTTTGCGCAGGAGCTGCGTACACCGCAGCCGGTCAGCGTGAAACGGCTGGAAAAGGCCTGGGCCCAACTCAACAGCTAAGCCCAGACCTTTCAATGAAGATTAGATAACTGAGCGGTTGATGTCAGGCTTTTGAAGTGGTGCGGGATTTAAATACGGCCCATCAGAAGCAGGACAACCAGGATGAGGACGATCAGGCCCACACCACCGCTTGGGCCATAACCCCAGCTACGGCTGTGGCCCCAGGTCGGCAGGGCACCAACCAGGATAAGGATAAGAACGATAAGCAGGATGAGCGAGAGAGACATAAAAACACTCCTTGTGGTCTGCCTTTATTCTTGCCGGGAACGGGGCAGAAGCAGCTAGGTACAAGGCCCGCTCAACCGTCAGCAAATGACGACAGCGATGGACTACAGCTTTGCCAGCCGCTCGATGGCCGCATTCAGTGTTTCATCTTTCTTCGCAAAACAAAAGCGCACCACGCGCTGGTCAAAACCATCGCCGTAAAACGCCGATAGCGGAATCGCAGCCACGCCGATCTCGCTTGTCAGCCATTTGCAGAAATCGGCTTCGCCCAGGTCGCTGACCTCTGAAATGTCCGCGCACTGGAAATAACTGCCTTCGCTGGGCAGCAGCTTGAAGCGTGTTTTGGCCAGTCCGCTACGGAACAGGTCGCGCTTGCGCTGGTAAAAAGCCGGCAGCTCAAGATAGGGCCGTGCGTCAAGCATGTAGCTGGCCAGTCCGTACTGCACCGGCGTGTTGACGGTGAATACATTGAACTGGTGCACCTTGCGGAATTCTGCTGTCAGGGCGGCGGGGGCCGCTACATAGCCGACCTTCCAGCCCGTGACGTGGTAGGTCTTGCCGAAGCTGCTGACAATGAAGGCGCGCGCCGCAAGACCGGGGAAACGGACTGCGCTCTGGTGTGTCTGGCCCTTGTCGGCATCAAACACCATGTGTTCGTACACCTCGTCGCTGATCAGCAGCACGTCGGTTGGTGCCAGGATGTCCTGCAGGCTGAGCATGTCGGCCTCTGTCCACACCGTGGCGCTGGGGTTGTGTGGCGAGTTGATCAGTATGGCGCGGGTTTTTGGTGAGATGGCGGCACTGATCTTGTCAAAGTCGGGGCGGAAGGTGCCGGGTGTGAGGGGAACGCGAACTACCACGCCGCCAGCCAGTTCGATGTTGGGCACATAGCTGTCGTAGCAGGGTTCCAGCACGATCACTTCGTCGCCCGGATGCACCACGGCGAGGATGGCCGTGATGATGGCCTGTGTGGCGCCTGCCGTCACGGTGATTTCCGTGTTGGCGTTGTAGCTGCGGCCATACAGCTTGTGCAGCTTGGCGGAAATCGCTTCGCGCAACACCGGCACACCGGCCATGGGCGGGTACTGGTTGAGGCCGCTGGTCATGGCATCCGTGACGGCGTTGACCAGTTTCGGGTCGCACTCGAAGTCAGGAAAGCCCTGACCCAGGTTGACGGCATTTTTTTCCGATGCCAGCGTGGACATCACTGTAAAGATGGTGGTGCCGACAGCTGGCAATTTGGTTTGCAGTTGCGGCGTACGCTCAATGACTGTGCTCATGGTTTCGAATGTTTTCCGGGTTTTACACTTCGTAGTCGCTGATGTGGCCTGACATGACTTTTTCGATCAGGCTGCGGTTCAGCTTGTCGCCGAGCAGTTCCGCAAATGTATAGACAAAATTGCGCAGGTATGCGCTGCGTTTGAAGGCCACGCGCGCAATGTTGACGCCGAATAGTGGGCCAGCCGGGATGGCCAGCAGGTCGCTGTTGGTGCCATCATCCTTGATGGCCATTTCTGCAACGATCCCCACGCCCAGGCCCAGGCGCACATAGGTTTTGATGACGTCCGAATCGATGGCTTCCAGAGCGATCCGCGGCTCCAGGCGTTTGGCTGCAAAAGCCTGGTCAATCTTGGTACGGCCCGTGAAAGACGGGTGGTAGGTGATCAGGGGTTCGGCGGCCAGGTCTTCCAGCGTGATGTTTTCCTTGCTTGCCAGCGGATGAGCCAGCGGCAACACCAGAACGTGCTGCCACTCGTAGCAGGGCAGGGTCACGAGTTCGGCGTACTGGGTCAGCGATTCGGTGGCAATGCCGATTTCAGCGACTTCATCAATCACCATTTTGGCGACCTGGTCGGGTGAGCCCTGGTGCAGGCTGACATTGACTTTGGGGAAGGCCTCGCGCAATTTGGCAACCGGTTGCGGCAACACGTAGCGGGCCTGCGTATGGGTAGTGGCGATCGACAGGGTGCCGCTGTCCTGCGCCGAGAACTGCTCGCCGATACGCCGCAGGTTGCCGACCTCGCGCATGATGACATCTATGCTTTTGAGGACATGGTCGCCGGGCTCGGTGACGCGTTTCAGCCGTTTTCCGTGACGGGCAAAAATCTCAACGCCAAGTTCTTCTTCCAGCTCGATGATGGCTTTGGAAACGCCCGGTTGGGAGGTGTGCAGGGCTCGGGCGGTTTCGGTGAGGTTGAGGTTGCGGCGGACCGCTTCCTGAACAAAGCGGAATTGATGAAGGTTCATATCGAATCCAGACTAATTATTGATTTTATTATGCCTGAAATGCGCTAAGAGTGCGCTGCAGCTGGCCGCTTCGCGCCGATACGAAAGAATCAGGAAAGCGCTATATCCGCCATCAGTAAGGTCAGCGCGGGGTATTCACCCGCAGTGGGGAGGAGCTCAACTTCCACGCCAGGATGTGCAGCCCGGATATTTTCGACCAGCACAGGCAAGTCCTCGCGCGCATGCCGGCCTACACCAAGAAAAAGGGGGAAAACCCTTAAACGGCGGGCGCCGCCAGCTATTAAATCAATAGCGGCTTGGGCCATCGTCGGGGTGCAAAGCTCCAGGTAGGCGCAACGTACCTGCGTCGCCGGCTGGCGCTGCCGGATCTGCGATGCCACGGCTTCAATCGGCAGGCGCCATTGCGGGTCACGCGAGCCATGGGCGAGAAGAATAATGCCGGTGATCATGAATTCAGCGCCTTAGCACCAGCCAGCCAAAGGTCCCCAGGGAAATCGCCATGTAAAGCAGTCCGGGTGTTGCCGCTGCTACCCATGGCTGCCATTTCTGCAGGTTGCCGACATAGCCAAAAACGTTGTTGAGCAAAAAGAAGCTGATGCCTATCATCACGCCGGCAAACACATAGGTGGCAATGCCGCCCGATCGAAAGTGCAGGTAGGCAAAGGGCAGGGCCAATATCACCATGACCAGGCAACTGAGCGGGTAAAAGACCTTTTTCCAGAACTCGATTTCATAACGCTGGGCCGTCTGGCCATTGGCATTCAGGTGGCGAATGTAGTTAAAAAGGTCGACTGTGCTCATGCGTTCCGGCTTGAGAAGCGCGACTGACACCATCTCCTGCGTGATTTCTGTAGGCCAACGGAAGCTTTCCAGCGTATTGCGGGTCACGCCGGCAGCCTGCTTGCCAGGGCCTGGAGGCAGGGCTTTTCCCGTCGGTATGTCGAATTCGGTGCGTGTGGCATTTGCCAAAATCCAGGAGTCATCCTCCCCAAATGTGGCTACTGCTGCCTGGGTCGTGGAGACAACCAGGCCCTTGTTGTCAAACTCAAAAATCTGCACGCCCTGCATTTCGTTGCGGGTCGACAGGGTTTTGACGTTGGCAACATAGGTGTTGTAGGCCTGTTTTTCCTTTAGCCAGGCGCCGGTTTGCCCCACCGTGATGGCGCTTTGGTAACGCGCCTTGAGCAGCTGTGCCGCCCGTTCGCTGACCGGCGCCAAATAGTCCCCCACCAGAAAGCTCAGGACCACAAAAGAGGCACCCAGGCCGAGCAGCAATTTCAGGGCCCGCCATGGGTCCAGTCCGCTGGTGCGCAGGATGGTGTATTCCGAGCTCTGGGCAAGCCTGGCCATGACAAAAATGGTCCCTATCAGCACGGAGATGGGCAGCAGTTCGTACAGATGGTTGGGCACCAGTAGCAGTACATAAAGCAGCGCATGCCTGATCTGGTAAATGTCGTTTGCAGTCGGCAAGCCATTGTTCTTGCCAAGGTATTGCAGTTCGTCGACCAGGTCAAAAAAGAAAAACAGGGCCAGGAAACCCAGTGCCACCATCGCAATCGAGGCCAGCACTTCGCCGTAAATCAGGCGACGAATGGTTTTCATGACGATGCCTCGCCTGGTGTTGCCCCGGCTGGCCGGCGCGAAGAGCGCAATGCTGCCCGCAAGGTCCAGTTGTTATGGCGTTTGGCCAGCCAGGCGATTCCAAGAAGGAAGACACCGCCATGCAGCAGCACCAACAGGGGCCCGAAGCCGATGGAGCCACCAAAAACCCAGCTTTGCCCCAGGTTGATGAGGTTGTTGTAAACCAGAAATGTCAGCACCACAAAAATCATGTTCCCGCTGCGTCCGCCCCGCGGGTTGACGCTGGCCAGCGCAACGGCCAGCACCACAAAGTTGATCGCCGCCAGCGCCAGCCCGATCCGCCAGGCCAGCTCGCTGACATTTGCACGGGTCGGAGCCTTGATCAAAGCGGGGATGGACAGCAGCTTGGCGTCCGGTTCGCTGGTATCGAGCTGGGCAGAATCGCCCGTCTTGGTGCCATATTCCTCGAAGTCGCTGACCTTCAGCGCTGACTTGCCTATTTCGTTTTCAAGCCGTTGTCCTTTTTCAAGGATCAGCATCTGGCTGTCGCCGGTGGTCTCTATCCGGCCGGAGCGTGCAGTCGTGACCGAGCTTTTGCCCCTTTCATTTGCAGCGATGAAGACATTGCTGCTCGATTTTTGGTCGACGGAGGCATCCCGGTCTATGAAAAAAACCCGGCTGCCGCTGGAGGATTCCTGGAATTGCCCGGGCGCTACGCGGTCCAGGTCGCTGCGGCCGCCGTAGCGCTCCTGCATGTCCTTGGTCTGCTGGTTGGTCCAGGGCCAGACAAAAAGGGACATCAGGGCGATGATCAGCAAAACCGGCCATGAGAAGCGGAGCATCGGCCTTAAAAAGCCCGCAAGTCCCTGGCCACTGGTGAACCATACGGCCATTTCACTGTCGCGGTACATGCGTGTCAGGGTGCTCACCATGGAAATGAAAAGCGAAAGTGTCAGGATGGTGGGCAGGCGACCCAGCGTGGAATAGGCCATGAACAGCATCACATCCTGAGGACTGATGACGCCGCGGGACGCCTGGCCGAGCGTGCGGATCAGCACAATGGTCAGGACGATGGTGATAAGAACTACCAGCGTAGCCCCGAAGCTGCGGGCGAGCTCTCTGCGAATCGAAGATTGGAATAACATTGACTGAAAATCGCTTTTGGCTTTTTACTTTATTTATTTCTGATCGGCCAGACCTTCAATTATGGACTTTGAACTCAAAACATTGACCCGCGCCCGTGTTTGCACTGAAAAATGTGATGCGCTGGTGGTGCTCATTTCGCAGGAGGCCTTGGCGCAGGGTGCTGGCGATGACCCGGTATCGCAACTCGCGGCGCTGGCGGTCAAGTCTGGTGACTTTGAAGCAAAGCCGGGCAAGCTGCTGGCCGGCTACCGTACGGTGGGCATTGCGGCCACCCGCCTGGTGTTGGCGGGGGTAGGCGACGGCAGTCCGAAAAACGTGCGAACCGCCGTGACGGCCGCCATGAATGGACTCAAAAACGGCAATATCAGGCGCGTTGTCCTCAGCCTGGCCGCTTTGAATGAGCCTTCCGTGGAAGTCGTGCGGGCTGCGGTGGTGGCTTGTGGTGATGCAGGCTATGCCTACACCCTGACCAAATCGAAGGCCGCGACCGCTGCACTGGAGCGTGTGGTGCTGGCCGTTACCGACGGATCAAGGGCTCAGGCGGGCTTTGACAAAGGGGTCGGGCTTGCCAAGGGCATTGCGTTGGCCAGGGAATGGGGAAATCGCCCGGCCAACCACGCCACGCCGATCCTGCTTGCGGGGGCTGCGAAGGAACTGGGCAAGCTGCCGAAGGTCAAGGCCGATGTTCTAGGTCCCAAAGAGGTCGCAAAGCTGGGCATGGGATCGTTCATGGCCGTGGCTCAGGGCTCCGTAGAGCCCTTGCGTTTTATCGTGCTGCGCTATGACGGCGCCGCAAAAGCGGCAGCGCCTGTGGTGCTGGTGGGCAAGGGCATTACCTTTGACACGGGCGGCATCTCCATCAAGCCGGCAGGGGAAATGGATGAAATGAAGTTTGACATGTGCGGCGCCGCCAGCGTGCTGGGCACTTTCAGGGCTCTGGCCGAGTTGAAACCCGCGATCAACGTGATCGGCTTGATCCCGGCCTGTGAAAACATGCCGGATGGTCATGCCATCAAGCCGGGGGACGTCGTTACCAGCATGAGCGGCCAGACCATAGAGATCCTCAATACCGATGCAGAAGGGCGTCTGGTGTTGTGTGATGCCCTGACTTATGCCGAACGCTTCAAGCCGCAGGCCGTGATTGATATCGCAACCTTGACGGGCGCCTGCGTGGTGGCACTGGGAGGCGTGCGCAGCGGCATGTTCAGCAGTGATGATGCGCTTGCCAAAGCGCTTTCGGATGCCGGTGAATCATCGCTCGACCTGTGCTGGCGCCTGCCGCTTGACGAAGACTATGCGGAAGGGCTGAAAACAAATTTTGCCGATGTTGCAAATGTTGCGGGCCGCGCGGGCGGCGCCATCACGGCCGCAAAATTTTTGCAGCGTTTTACAGCCAAATTTCCATGGGCGCATCTGGACATTGCCGGTACGGCCTGGAAAAGCGGTGCGGCCAAAGGTGCGACCGGCCGGCCCGTGGCACTACTGGTGGACTATCTGCTGGGCCAGGCCACGCCGATCGCAAAAACGAAGGCAAAACAGGCCGGTAAGGCGGCTACCGGGGCCAGGCCAGTGCGCAAGCCCGCCTCAAAACCTCGCGCGGCATGACAGAAATTGAATTTCATTTCAATGTGCCCGACAAACTGCTGTACGGCTGCCGTTTGCTGCGCAAGGTTCACCGCAACGGCATCAAGGCGGTTGTGATGGCAGAGCCAGGCCTCCTGGGCGAGCTTGATCAGCTGTTATGGCAGTTTTCCCCGACCGAATTTGTGCCGCATTGCCTGGCCACTGCGAGTGCCCACAGCCTGGCGGCCACGCCGCTGCTGCTCGCGGAGCGGCTGGACGGCTGCCCGCCGGACAGTGTATTGATTAACCTGGGGCAGACCATCCCAGGCGACTTTGAACGGTTTGAGCGCTTCATTGAGGTTGTGTCGGGCCATGATGAAGACCGGCTGCTGGGACGTGGCCGCTGGAAGCATTACAAGGACAGGGGTTACGCGCTCAAACAGCATGATCTCGCGGCCAATCGGGAGTCCGCATGAGCAGTGCTTCCGTCCCGCCGCGTTTTGTACCGACACTGACCGAGGTTGTGCAACCGGGGCAGGTGCCGGGCTTCCTGGCGCCCGAAGCGCCCAAGCCAGCGTCCATGAGCCAGCTCGAAGACCAGGTGGTGCATCGCGTCATGCAGCGTGTGGACCTGGTACTGGAGCGGCGCCTGAGGGAAGCGGTGGGGCAACTGATCCTGACCCATACCCAGGCCCTGGGCCCGCGCCTGCGCGAGGAAATTGAACTGGTGGTGCGCGAGTCGGTCAGCCAGGCCGTGGCGCAAGAGTTGCCAGCCCACCCGGCCCGGGAATAACGGTTGGCTGCTGGGCCGCCCGGGGTTGACGGTTCCCATCTCGGGGTGTTCGTACGGCTCCGGTTACTAATTGTTTAGTGCACTAATCCGCCTGGCCCGACTACCTCCCGGGTAAACCCGCTTAGCCACATTGAACTAGGGACGTTGCTATGGTGCGGGCGCGAAAATTGCGATATGTTCTCGCCCGTAGAGTAAAAAAATCTGCTCTTCATCCTTAACGATAATTTCCTAACCGGAGGTGTTTTTATGCAAATGAAACTAAAACTGACAGTTGTGGCCGCTCTTGCTACCTTGAGTGGCCTGGCTGCAGCACAGGACACGGTCGTCAAAATCGGCCATGTCGCACCTCTGTCGGGCTCGCAGGCCCACTACGGGAAAGACAATGAAAACGGCGTGCGCATGGCCATTGAAGACCTCAACGCGCAAAACATTGTTATCGGCGGTAAAAAGATCAAGTTTGAAATCGTTGCTGAAGATGATGCGGCTGATCCAAAACAGGGCACAGCCGCGGCACAGAAACTGTGCGACTCCAAGGTCGCCGGCGTGGTCGGCCACCTGAACTCCGGCACCACCATTCCTGCGTCCAAGGTATACAACGATTGCGGCATCCCCCATGTCACGGGCGCTGCAACCAACCCGAACCTGACCAAGCCGGGTTACAAAACCACTTACCGCATCATTGCCAATGACAACGCTTTGGGCGCCGGACTGGCTTTTTACGCGGCAGACGCGCTGAAACTGAAGAAAGTCGCCATCATCGACGACCGTACGGCCTATGGTCAGGGTGTTGCCGAAGTGTTCAAGAAGACTGCCCTGGCAAAAGGCATGACCGTGGTGGACGAGCAGTTCACGACGGACAAGGCCACCGACTTCATGGCCATCCTGACGGCCATCAAGGCCAAAAATCCGGACGCGATTTTCTACGGCGGCATGGACCCGCAGGCCGGCCCCATGCTGCGCCAGATGGAGCAGCTTGGAATGAACAACGTCAAATACTTCGGTGGTGACGGCATCTGTACGGCTGAAGTCGCCAAACTGGCTGCAGGCGCCAAGACCCTCGGTAATGTTGTTTGTGCTGAAGGTGGCGCGTCACTGGCCAAAATGCCTGGCGGCGAAGCCTGGAAAAAGCGTTACGACGCAAAGTACCCCAACCAGTTTCAGGTTTACAGCCCCTATACCTATGACGCGACTTTTGTCCTGGTTGATGCCATGAAGCGTGCCAACTCGACCGACCCGAAGGTCTATACCCCCGAGCTGATCAAGACCAACTTCAAGGGCGTGACCACTACCATTGCGTTTGAGCCGAATGGCGAACTGAAAAACCCGGCGATCACCTTGTACGTGTACAAGGACGGCAAAAAGTCTCCTCTGAACTAAGCAGGCCCGACTAAAAATGTAAAAAGCCACCATAAGGTGGCTTTTTTTTACGTTCATTCACGTGAGGGCGTGTCCCCTTGCTGCGTGCAAATCCGATCGCACTGCGGTTCGTTCCGCTCCCCTGAGGCAACCCCTTGGCAGGAGCGAAAACAGCACGTTCGCGGTGGTTACTCCCGCCTGCGCGCAATTGGGAATAGGATGAGGGCAGGGCGTCCGACCATGACAGACCCGGTGACCCTAAAGGAGATACAAATGAATATCGAACTCCACTGGATTGCCAGCGGGATTATTCTGCTCCTCGTCATTATTTTTGCTTGCAGTGCGATACGTATTTTCCGCGAGTACGAGCGTGGCGTTGTCTTTACCCTCGGGCGGTTTCAGCAGGTCAAGGGGCCGGGCCTGGTCATCATCATCCCCCTTATCCAGCAGGTTGTTCGGGTGGATTTGCGTACGGTGGTGCTTGAGGTTCCGACCCAGGACGTGATCTCGCGCGACAACGTGTCGGTAAAAGTCAGCGCCGTCGTCTATCTTCAGGTTGTAGATCCGCAAAAGGCCATCATCCAGGTTGTTGACTATCTCAACGCAACCAGCCAGCTTGCGCAAACCATGCTGAGATCCGTTTTGGGCAAGCACCAGCTTGACGACATGCTGGCCGAACGCGAGAGGCTGAACATGGACATCCAGCAGGCGCTTGATGCGCAAACGGACTCCTGGGGCATCAAGGTTGCCAATGTCGAGATCAAGCAGGTCGACCTGACAGAGTCCATGATCCGGGCGATTGCCCGCCAGGCAGAAGCAGAACGCGAGCGGCGCGCCAAGGTGATACACGCCGAGGGGGAACTGCAGGCCTCCGAAAAGCTGTTCCAAGCAGCGAAGATACTGGCGCAGCAACCCCAGGCCATACAGTTGCGCTACCTGGAAACGCTGACAGTCATAGGTGCGGACAAGAATACGACCATCGTCTTTCCGCTTCCCCTGGACCTGCTGGCGCCGTTTCTTGAGAAATTGAAATAAGGCATCGATGGCACCAGGATGCAGCTCTGACCAGTAGCCGTCCCGGTAATTCGTTCATTGCGCCAAGGTCTTTCAGGTCCTTGCTTGCCTTTGTCGCGAATGGACGTTTGCATAAACACAGTCTCTGCAGGAATGTGTGGACAGGTTCTAGGCCTGCGTCCCCGGTACTCCGGGCAACCGCCAGGCCATTGGCGGTCAGCGCAATAACGCCAAGCATTAAAGCCTTTTCCCGGACTCACATAGTCCGTCTCCAAAACGGCTAGCTGCTGTCATGAAAAGCCAAGTCCAAGGCATGGAATGTTAAGTGGTCCATGGTGCAAAGCCAGATGATTCTCTCCTCGCCACAAATGAATCCTCAAGTTTTTGGCCTCGCTCGACATTCTCAATATTCACATTTCAACCTGGAGACCCATCACCATGAACTTCCTTGACGGCCACCTCTATCCCGAGAACCAGCAGCCTCTGATCATTACGGCCGCTCCCTATGCGCCGGGCTGGATTCCCTCAGACTTTCCGGAAGATATCCCCATCACCATGGAAGAGCAGATCCAGAAGGCGGTGGATTGCTACGAAGCCGGTGCCACAGTGCTGCATCTGCATGTGCGTGAAGCCGATGGCAAGGGCAGCAAGCGCCTGTCCATGTTCAATGAGCTGATCGCCGGGGTGCGCAAGGCTGTGCCCGACATGGTGATCCAGGTGGGTGGCTCCATCAGCTTCGCACCCGAAGATGATGGCTCGGCCGCCAAGTGGTTGAGCGACGACACGCGCCACATGCTGGCCGAACTCACGCCGACACCCGACCAGGTGACTGTCACCGTCAACACGACGCAGATGAATGTGACGGAGCATGCGGGCGAAGATGATTTCCGTGGCGTTTCGCGCGGATTCCCTCACCTTTATTCCACCTACAAGGACATGATCGTGCCCTCGAACCCCAGCTGGGCCGAAGAGCATATCCGCCGCCTGAGCGCAGCCGGCATCCAGAGCGCCTTCCAGTGCTACAACATCAACAGCTTTGAAACGATAGAGCGGATGATTCGCCGCGGCGTCTACAAAGGCCCACTGGTGATGAACTGGGTTGCCATCAGCGGCGGCATGGACCAGGCAAACATCTACAACCTGGCCAACTTCCTGCGCGCTGCGCCCGATAACGCCGTGATCACGGTGGAAAGCTCGGTGCTCAACGTGCTGCCCATCAACATGATCGGCATGGCCCTGGGTCTGCATGTGCGCTGCGGCATTGAAGACGTGCTTTGGAACCAGACCCGCACGGGCAAGGCCAGCTCCGTCGATCAGATCAAGCAATTGGTGCGTATTGCCGGCGAATTTGGTCGTCCGATTGCGACAGGAAAGCAGGCTCGCGAGATTCTGAAGATTGGTGTCTTCTACGAAACGGCGGACCAGACGCTTCAGGAAAATGGTTTTGCGCCCAACCGTAAGGGAGGCAACCAGGGCTTCCTGCGCAAGCCGAACTGAAGCCACCGCGTTGATACATACATAACAGGAGACAACAAATGGCAAAAGTCGTGAAATTCTACGAAACGGGCGCGCCCGAGGTGCTTCGTTTTGAGGACGTTGAAGTTGGTGAACCGGGGCCGGGAGAGGTTCGCCTGCGGCATGTGGCCGTGGGCCTGAACTTTGCTGATACTTATTTTCGCAGCGGCATCTATCCGGTGCCGCTGCCCAGCGGCATAGGCAACGAGGCGGCCGGCGTGGTCGAGGCCGTCGGTGCCGGCGTGACCGACTTTGTGATCGGTGACCGTGTGACCTACACGGGCTTTACCAACACGCTGGGCGCCTACAGCACGCAGCGCCTGATTTCCACCGCACCGCTGATCAAGCTGCCCGAAGGCATCAGCTGCGAGACCGCGGCGGCCATGACCATGCGGGGGCTATCTGCTTCCTACCTGTGCCGCAGGATTTACCCGTTCCAGGGCGGGGAAACTATTCTGCTGCATGCCGCCGCCGGTGGCGTGGGCCTGATCGTGTCCCAGTGGGCCAAGCTTCTGGGTCTCAATGTGATTGGAACCGTCTCTACCGAGGCCAAGGCCGAAGTGGCACGCGCCCACGGTTGCGACCACATCATCAACTACAGCCATGAAGACGTGGCCAAGCGCGTGCGTGAGCTCACCGACGGCGTGGGCGTCTCCGTGGTTTTCGACAGCGTGGGTAAAGATACCTTCATGTCTTCGCTGGACTCGCTCAAGCGCCGGGGTTTGCTGGTGTGCGTGGGTACTGCCTCCGGGAAAATCCCCCCTTTTGACCCCGCGATCCTGGCACGCAAGGGTTCCGCATACATTACCCGTCCAGGTTTGGCCGACTACATTGCAGATCCGGTCGAAAAGGCTGAACTGGTCGATGAACTATTCGGCCATGTGGCGGCAGGTCGCATCCAAATAGAGATCAATCAGCGCTACGCCCTCGAAGATGCTGTGCAGGCGCATCGTGATCTTGAGGGCCGGAAAACAACCGGGTCATCGATATTCGTTATTTGAGAACTCCACTTTTTAAGGTGAACTTCCATGATATTCAATTCATTGAAACCGAGACTCTTCGCGATAACTGTCCTCTCCTGTCTGGCTGCGGTATCACCCGCAATGGCGCAGGAGTGGCCGAATCAACCCATACGCCTGATCGTTCCAGCGCCGCCTGGCGGCATCATCGATAACGTGGCGCGCTCGCTAGCTGAGCAATTGCGGGCCAATCTGGGTCAGCCGGTGTTGGTGGACAACAAACCCGGTGGTTCGGCTGTCGTGGCTGAAAGGGCGATGATGAGCGCACCTGCTGATGGCTACACCCTGATGGTGGCGCCATCGAGTCTGCTCACCGACTTTCCGCTCACCGTCAAGACGCCTTTCGACCCGGTCAAGACCTTCACTTACGTCGGGGCAGTTGCGAACATGGTTCATGTCCTGGTTGCGAATGAGAGTTTCCCGCCAAACAACGTTAAAGAAGTAAGTGATTATGCAAAGCGCAACCCCAAGTCTGTAAGCATAGCGAATGTCAGCATCGGCACACGCTCGCATTTTCTTGGCGAGATGCTCAGGGAAAAAAGTGGCGACAGCATCCTGGTCGTTCCATACAAGGGATCGGCCCCTGCCATGGTCGATTTGATGGGGGGCCAGGTTCAACTGAGCTTCGAGACCGTGACCGGTAACGTTGTCCAGACGATCAAGAGCGGCAAAATCAAGGGACTTGCAGTCATATCGCCCACACGCTCCCCGTATCTGCCCAATGTGCCCAGCTTTGCAGAACTGGGGTTGCCCGAGTTTGTCCTGGCTGATGCGAGCATCGGAGTCTTTATCCTGAGCAGCATGCCCAAGCCGCTTGGTGATCGGATTCAGCACGAAGTGATGAAGGCAGTGCACTCACCAAAATTGCGCGAAATGCTTGCTGCGCAAAGCCTTGATATACCAAAAGATGCTTCAGTCGAGGAGCTCCGGCAGAAAATGGTTGTGACCACGGAGCAGAATCGAAAAATCATAGAACGGCTCAATCTCAAGATCACCCCCAACTGAGCCATACATCCCGCATTTTCGAAGATGGCTGCATGCGGTAAAGCTGGATGTGTTCAGTTTAGTGACTTTGCCTCAGCAGCCATTCCTTGAAACAGGTCAGCGCAGTTCTCTCCTGCAAGTCTGGTTGCACCAGGTAATAGGCGCGTTGACCTCGTAAAGGTCTGGGGCAGGCCACGACCAGCGCACCGCTTGCCAATTCAGCCTGAATCAGCAGCGTTGGCATCAGTGCCACGCCCAGGCCACAACTCGCGGCGGCCGCCTGCATGGAAAAAAGCTCGTACCTTGGTCCTGCCATGGAGCGGGGTGCATAAATACCCTGGGCGTCAAACCAGTCTCGCCAGGCCTCTGGGCGCGTGGACTGCTGCAGCAAGGGCATGCTGGCCAAAATTTCGGGGCTCACCTCGCCCATGTCCGTCAACAGCGCCGGGCTGCATACCGGCAGCACATCCTCCGGGCAAAGCAGTGTGGCTTGGGTACCCGCCCATTGGCGTACCTGCTCTGGCGTGCCGGCGTAAAGCGCGGCGTCAATCCCAGTATCGCCAAAAAGAAAGGGGCGAGTGCGCGTTTCGATATGAACCTGTAGCTGCGGCTGTTCGTGTGCCAGGAGCGGAAAGCGCGGGATCAGCCAGCGCGTGGCAAAGGTAGGCACGGCCGCAAGCGTCAGGGCGTCGCCCTGGTCCTGACGACCCATCAGGTCCAGCGTGTCGCGCTCCAGGGAGTCGAGCCGACGTGACACCAGGCGCGCGTAGTCCTCTCCGGCAGGGGTAAGTGTCATGCCGTGCTGGCTGCGCTTGAACAGCGTCACCCCGACAAAGGCTTCCAGTGCCGTCACCTGGCGTGATACGGCTCCCTGTGTCAGGGCAAGCTCTTGTGCCGCACGTGTAAAGCTCTGGTGTCGCGCCGCGGCTTCAAAGCAATTGAGTGCCTGGGTGGAAGGAAGTTTGCGGCGCATAAGAGGGTCTCATGTGGAGGTGTGCAGCTCACGCAATTCTGCATCAGCCAACGCTCCATTTAATAGAAAACCTCATATCAGCTTGAAAAATAATCGTTTGCTTCTAATGGTGCGTCAAAAGTACTATGAGCTATCGTCATTTTTAGGAAAGATACACGCCATGAATAAAGCCCCCCATTTTTCCTGGTCCGACCCCTTTCTGCTGGACCAGCAACTCAGTGATGAAGAGCGCCAGGTGCGCGACGCTGCCCATGCCTACTGCCAGGAACGCCTGCTGCCGCGTGTGCAAGACGCCTTCCGCCATGAAAAAACCGACCGCGCCATCTTCAATGAGATGGGCGAACTTGGTCTGCTGGGCGCCACCATCCCTGAGCAGTATGGCGGCTCCGGCCTGAACTACGTTTGTTATGGCCTGGTGGCACGCGAAGTCGAACGGGTCGATAGCGGTTACCGCTCCATGATGAGCGTGCAGTCCTCACTTGTGATGGTGCCCATCAATGAATTTGCCTCCGAAGCCCAGAAACAAAAATACCTGCCGAAACTGGCCAGTGGCGAATGGGTGGGCTGTTTTGGCCTGACCGAGCCCAACCATGGCTCCGATCCTGGCAGCATGATCACCCGCGCCAAGAAAGTGCCGGGGGGCTACTCGATCACCGGCGCCAAGATGTGGATCACCAACAGCCCGATAGCTGACGTATTCGTTGTGTGGGCCAAGGACGACGAAGGCGCGATCCGCGGTTTTATCCTGGAAAAAGGCTGGAAAGGGCTGAGTGCACCCGCCATCCATGGCAAGGTGGGCCTGCGTGCCTCGATCACCGGAGAAATCGTGATGGACGAGGTGTTCGTGCCGGAAGAAAACGTCTTTCCTGATGTGCGTGGCCTGAAGGGCCCCTTCACCTGCCTGAACAGCGCGCGTTATGGCATCGCCTGGGGTGCATTGGGCGCGGCCGAAGACTGTTTTCACCGCGCGCGCCAGTACGTGCTGGACCGCAACCAGTTTGGTCGGCCCCTGGCGGCCAACCAGTTGATCCAGAAAAAACTGGCCGACATGCTGACTGATATCAGCCTGGGCCTGCAAGGCTGTCTGCAACTGGGGCGCATGAAGGATGCTGGTACAGCCTCGGTCGAAGTCACCTCCATACTCAAGCGCAATAGCTGCGGCAAGGCGCTGGACATTGCCCGCATGGCGCGCGACATGATGGGCGGCAACGGCATCAGCGATGAGTTCGGTGTGGCCCGTCACCTGGTCAACCTGGAAGTGGTCAACACCTATGAAGGCACGCATGACGTGCATGCACTCATTCTGGGCCGCGCCATCACCGGCATTGCCGCTTTCTCCTGACATTGGCTTGAACCTGAACAAGGGAATTCCAGATGGACCATTCACACGCTCGTGCACCCGGGATCGCCAGCGGTGCAGGCGAAACACCGCATCCTTTGGCAGGCGTGCGCGTACTTGACCTGTCTCGTGTGCTGGCGGGCCCGTGGGCCGGCCAATTGTTGGCCGACTACGGTGCGGACGTCCTCAAGGTCGAGCGTCCCGGAGCAGGTGATGACACCCGTACCTGGGGGCCGCCTTGGTGGGGGGAGGGCGAGAAGCGGGTTGCAGCCTATTTCATCTGCGCCAATCGGGGCAAGCGCTCAGTGGCCATCGATATCGCCAGCCCTGAAGGCATTCAGCAGGTGCAGGCCCTGGTTCGAGACGCTGATGTGCTGATCGAGAACTACAAGGTGGGGCAACTGGCCAGGTACGGGCTGGATGCTGCCAGCCTGCGCGCCATTAACCCACGGCTGATCTACTGCTCCATCACCGGTTATGGACAGAATGGCCCCTTGTCACACAAGGCTGGGTACGATTTTGCGATCCAGGCTGAAGCCGGGCTGATGAGCATCACCGGCGAGAAGGGCGCCGAGCCCCAAAAGGTAGGGGTGGCCGTGACCGACCTGATGACCGGCGTCTATGCGACCACGGCCATTCTTGCTGCCTTGTATGAAAGACAGCAAACAGGGCGTGGTCGCACCATCGATGCGGCACTGTTCGATGTGCAGGTGGCCATGCTGGCGAACCAGGGGAGTAACCAGCTCATTGGAAACACGACGCCAACCCGCATGGGCAATGCGCACCCGAACATCGTTCCTTACCAGGTGTTTCCCACGCGCGATGGCCACATGGTGCTGGCTGTGGGAAACGACGGCCAGTTTGCCCGTTTTTGCGAGGCGGCCGGCCAGGGCCTTGTGTCGGGCGATGCGCGGTACAGCACAAATCCTGCAAGGGTTGAAAACCGCCAGTCGCTGGTACCCATGATTACCGGATGGACGTTGCAGCGGGGCACCTCGGAGTGGGTTCGGGTGCTGGACTCATCTGGCGTCCCGTGCTCACCGATTCTGGACATCACCCAGGTTATGGCCCACCCGCATGTGGCCGCGCGCGGCATGAAACTGGATTCGAGTGATCAGTCGGTTCCGCCCATGGTTGCCAATCCAATGCTGATGGATGGCGTTCGGCCAAAGGCTGACTTGCCTCCCCCTGAATTGGGTGCCCATCAGGCAACCTGGACGGGTGTGGCGTGAAGCTGGCGTTGGGCGTGTGGATGCTCATGCCGCTGTACGGCGGCGGGCAGCGAGGCGTGTTGACCTGCTTTCCTTGGCGCTACAACTGAACTGGGCCTGGTACCAACGCGAGAAACTGCTGGGTGCAGAAAAACCGAGCAGCGCTGTCACTTCGGTTAACGGGCGATCACTCTCGAGAACATAACGTGCCGCGAGTTCCTTGCGGATGTCGTTCAGCATCGACGAGAAGCTCTGCTCCTGTTCATCCAGCCGGCGCTGGACCGTTCGGCACACCGCGCCCAAGTGCTCGGCCACTTGTTCGATGCTGCAGCGCCCGCTGGGAAGCAGCAGCAAGATAGCGCTGCGCACGTCCTCGCACATTGTCGCCCCCTGCGACTTGGCCGATGCGTTTATCAGTTGCTGCGCATAGCGCACCATAGCGGGATCGGCCGATGGGTTGCGTGCATCAAGATCGGTTTTCGCGCAGACGATGCCGTTGAAGTCATGGTCGAACTCGACGCAACGGCCAAACAGGCGCAGATGCGTGCCAAGGTCACGCGGCGCAGAGTGCGCGAAACACACCCGCCGCGGCTGCCAGTCGGCCCCGAGGAGCTGGCGTATCAGGCGCACCATGACCCCCAGCGCCAGTTCAACCCTTTGGCGTGTGGGCTGATGCGCGCTGCCAGCCATTATTTCCTCCCGGATAACGACCGTTCCGGCGTTTTCCTCGATCGCCAGCGACAGCGCATCGTTGAGCAACGTCCGATAGCGCATCAGCATGTAAAGCGAATCGCGCAGTGTCGCCTGGTCACGGATCAGCAATCCGACCGCCCCAAGATTGGACAACAGGCGTGACTCGGCCATGCAGAGTCCGAAACTTTCGTTGCCCGACATGGTTGCAGAGGCCTGGAGCAGTTGCCCGAAACGCTCCACCGGGATCATGATATCCGGCTCATGCAATACGCTGGGGCTCAGCCCTGCGTCCAGGAGCATGCGGGCCGGGGTCAAGCCGGCGGCAAGGGCCACCGCACTGTAGTTAGTGAGGCACGCAGCACGGACAAGGGATGACATCGGTAGATAGGATTGGCATGAAATGCTAAATGCTTGTCATGTATTGTCAAGCGCGGCCCCTTTGCCACAGCCACACTTGACTTATCGCGCCATTTTATAACAGGAGATAAACCATCATGACTCAAGCTTTGAAAGCTGCGCCCGCAGTGGTTCGTGCGGCTTCGTTGGGCAATTCGATCCAGGTCGAGCCGCTCACATGCACGATTGGCGCCGAGCTCGGCAACGTTAACCTGGGCGCGGCAGCAGAGGACGACTCGCTGATGGCAGAGATCCGGGCGCTGCTGCTAAAGCATCGCGTGATATTTTTCCGCGACCAGGACATCACGCGCGCCCAGCACGTGGCCTTCGCGCGCCGTTTTGGCGAGCTGGAGGACCATCCCGTGGTGGGCAGCCATCCTGATCATCCGGGACTGGTCCAGATTTACAAAACACCTGAGAGTCCTCCCGAACGCAACGAGAACTCCTGGCACACCGATGCCACCTGGCGTGAAAAGCCTCCGCTAGGCGCGGTGCTGCGCTGTATCGAGTGCCCACCCGTGGGCGGTGACACGATGTGGGTCAACATGGTCGAGGCTTACCGGCAGTTGCCCGAGGACATCAAGACGACGATCGCCCCATTGCGCGCGCGCCATGGTATCGAGCAGAGCTTCGGCGCCGTGATGCCTATCGAAAAGCGCCTGGCGCTGAAGGCTCAGTACCCGGACGTTGAGCACCCGGTTGTTCGCACTCATCCCGAAACCGATGAGAAGATTCTCTTTGTCAATGCAAGCTTCACGACGCACTTCACCAACTACAACACGCCGGCCAACGTGCGCTTCGGCCTGGACAAGTCACCGGGTTCCAGTCAGCTTCTCAACTACCTGACCAGCCAGGCGAACATTCCCGAATTTCAGGTGCGTTTTCGCTGGAAGAAAAACAGTGTTGCCTTCTGGGACAACCGCTCGACACAGCACTACGCCGTGATGGATTACCCGCCATGCCATCGCAAGATGGAGCGCACGGCAATCATGGGTGACTTGCCGTACTGAGAAGTGGTCAACATGACATCAACGACCCCAACCGTTCTTGTTGTCCCCGGTCTGCGCGACCATGTGAGCGAGCATTGGCAAACCCTGCTTGCGGCGCGCTTGCCTCAAGCGCGTACGGTGCCGCCCATGGGCCGGGAGGACCTGAACTGCGCTGACCGTATAAACGCCATCGAGCGCGAGATTGCCGCCATTGAGGGCCCCGTGGTGATCGTTGCGCATAGCGGAGGCTGCATCATGGTGGCGCACTGGGCCAGGACCACGAGCCATGCAAATGCGGTGCGCGGCGCTTTGTTGGCAACCCCTCCAGATTTCGACAGCCCCATGCCGGCCGGCTACCCGGGCCTGGATGCCTTGCAGGCTGGCGGCTGGCTGCCCGTGCCGCGCGAGCGCCTCCCGTTTCGCAGCCTGGTGGCGATGAGCCGGAATGATCCGCTTGGAGAGTATGTGCGTGTGGGCGAACTGGCCGGGGCCTGGGGTAGCCAGACGATAGATCTGGGCAACGTCGGGCACCTCAATCCCGCATCCGGTTTTGGCGAGTGGCTGCAGGCTGAAGAGCTCATTCGCGAACTCTCCTGACCGGATCATCGATATTTTTAAGGTCAAACAACATGATATTTAACTCATTGAGGCTAAAGGTATTTGCGGTATCCGTCGTGTCCTTGCTGGTTGCGGTACCACCAGCACAGGCACAAAAGTGGCCTGACACGCTCATTCGATTGATAGTCGCTGCGCCAGCTGGCGGTATCTCGGATGCAGTAGCACGCCTGCTTGCCGAGCAACTGCGAGCCGACCTTGGACAGACTGTCCTGGTGGATAACAAGCCAGGTGGCTCAGGCGTCATAGCCGAACGGGCACTCATGAGCGCACCCGCCGATGGCCATACCCTGATGGTCGGACCATCGAGCCTCATTACCGATATCCCGCTCGCCGTAAAAATGCCCTACGACCCGCTCAAGACCTTTACTTACACGGCGGAAGCTGCAAGCATGGTCCATGTCCTAGTGAAAAACCCTGATTTTCCGCCACGTAATATCCCGGAATTATTCGAATATGCCAGGCTCAAGCCCCAGTCAGTCAGCATCGCGAGCCTCAGTCCCGGGAATCGATCAGATTTTTTGAGCGAAATTCTCCGGGAAAAAAGCAATAGCTCCATGGTCGTGGCGCCATACAAGGGCTCGGCTCCCGCGCTGACCGATTTGATGGGAAACCACGTCCAGTTGACGTTCGATGTCGTCAGCACCGTGCTTCCATTTGTCAGGAGCGGAAAGCTGAATGCACTGGCAGTTGCGGCCGCTGCACGTTCCCCCTATCTGCCCAATGTCCCGACCTTTGCCGAGCTGGGAATGCCGGACCTTGTCATGCCCAACGCTGGCATTGGGGTGTATATGTTGAGCAGCACACCCAAGCCGCTTGCCGATCAAATACAGGGCGAATTGCAAAAAGTCATCGGTTCAGCAAAATATCGCCAGGTTCTTGCGGCTCAAGGTTTTGACTACCCTCAAAACGGCTCCATAGAAGAGCTTCGGCAGAGACTGGATGCGACCACGAGCAACAACAAGAAAATCATCGAAAAACTCAAGCTGAAGATCAGTCCTGGCTGATTCTTCGGTTTGGTTTTCGTAGCAGCCTGGCTTTCCAGCGGCAAAGCGTATTGACCAACCCGGCTTAATTGTCCCAATCGCCACCGGCGTCAGCGGCTCCGGCATCGTCCCAGGAGCCGGGATCATTGACACCAAAGTTCTGGCCACCCATGTCGGTGTTTGCGGTGCCGGGCTGATAGTCGTTGTTTGAACGGTTTTCCGGCAGCAGGCCGGTCTGGCTGCGGCTCCCCATCAGGTTTCGGCCAATGGCCTCTGCCGCCATCACGCCGGCGCCTACCGCCAGGCCCGTTGCAATCCCGCCCATGACCTGGCCGCCAAGCCCGCTACCTGGCGGCTGACCAGGAGCTGGCTGCATGGTTGCGGCTCCAAAGGTCTGGGGACCGCTCAAGCCATCCTGATTGGCGTAGACCGGTTGCTGGACAGCTTGTACCGGTGCCCGGCGGCGGAAGATGAAATAACCCGCGCCTATCACGCCGGCTGCCAGCAGTAGAGGCAGGCCCCATGATGATGAGGAGGAGGGCGCGGTAACCGGGGCCAGCTTGCGCACTGGCGGATCACCTGTGACGGAAGGCACGTTCCTGGCCGAAAGTTGCGAACGCAGGGCTTGTACAGCTTCAGGCTTGGCAAACGGCAATCCCGGAGCCAGCTTTTCCGCTGCACCAAGGGCATCCCGGGCCTTGTTCAAATTGCCCTGGCGCGCAAACAGCTCGCTTTGTACGAAATGAGCCTTGGCACTGTCCGGGTGCGTGATCAGGACGTGCGTGATCATTTTTTGAGCCTCGTCCAGCTTGCCGGCCCGGGCTGTTGCATAAATTTCGTTCATGCCGGGCTCAGACTGGGCCATGGCGAAACCGAAACTTAAAAATGCGGCGACCGCAAGCCACCTGGCTGCGCGTTGAATGATGGATGCATATTGCATGGGAATCCCTTCAAAGAGCGAAAGCGCTTTGCCAGACGGATGTGATGATGGGCATTCCGGAAAACAAGAGGATGTGTATGTCGGTCTTGTAAAGACCAGGCGATTTTGGGGAATGACCGGGCACAAAAAAGCCCCAGCTAGTGGGGCTTTCAGGGCAGTTTGGAGACTGCATAAGATCAAATTGAATTAATCTTTGGCGGAAGAGGCGTCGTTCCTATCTAGCCTTGAAAGGCCCGTCATTATTTAACTTGGTGAATTATATCGCAGCCCGTTCCCCCAATTATTCCCCCGCTTTTAATAGTTGCAAAGCGCCTGTCATTTAGTGCAATCCGGTGCAGCTAAGTCTAAACAAAATGCTTAGTCATTTGTCCAAGTCGGGACGTCTTGCTATGCGCGATGCCCAAATTACATCGCCGAGTTCTTTCAAGACTTCAGAAATGCTGCTCAGCTACTTGCAGGAGGACGACGGCAGCTCGACGTCAAACATAATGAGAACGACGCACAGAGACAGGGCGCATAAATTCAACGAGGACCGCAGATGGATTGCAACATAGTCGACGTAGGTAAACGAAGGGATGGGGGTACCCGTTACTGGTGTCTATTCCATCATGCTAACGCGACGGCAAAGTATGGAACCCCGGCAGACAAGTGCGTTGCCGCGGATGATGTTCCTATTACCGCTGCGGAGACGTTGGATCTCGATCTCAATCAATATTCAGGCGGAGTCGCCCTTTGGGGGTCCGTGCCAGCGGTATATGACACGACAAAAAGGCCGGTGGACCGTGGCATACATGTTCACGCTAGGGAGGCTGCTGGCGGTAACAAGGTCATCGATTGGACCTATCGCAAGCTGCGTATTCCCGTAACTATGGACTTGCTGTCCGATGGTTGGGCGCAAGTGGATGAGATCGATGCAATTAACTATATGGTTTCAGGCGTGTTTGGATTTGAGACTACTTCGGTAGCCTGTGGCTACTGCGGTTTTGAACATTTAGATAGAGATTGGTTCTCGGTCCATATGCACCGTCGTCACCAGTGCCACGGTTGTGGACGCCATTTTTCGGATACGGCGCATGGAATCGGAAATCCATTGGCGCGGGTGAAGACGCTGATCGAAACCAAACGGCGTAAAAGCGTCGCGGCGCCAAGAAATATAAGTATCAAGCAGGCTGACTATCCAGGTGGATTGCAAATATGGGGATCGAATCCCGCAATCATCTGGACATCGAGCAAAGCCGAAGAGGAGGGAATTCATCTTCATGGGTTTGTCGATGAAGTTGAAGAGATGCCTTCTTTGGACAACACTTACGCAAAAGTCAAAATCGATGGCATCGAGCTTGATGCGGCGCAGGTTCGGACATTCATGGCCCAAAGCGCGATGCCGCATTTGGAGGGGCGAGTGGTGAATTTGATCTGCTCCCACTGTGGCGCATCTCACTTTGATCAGGGGACGATGGCCTTCACTCCCCACATTGACCATGAATGTGACGAGTGCGGAAAATGGTTCAAAGCTACCACTCAAATGAAAAAAGTGATCGGCAATCCCTTTGTGTCAATCCGCCAGTCGTTGGGTCAGAATGGCGCCAACCCTCTTCGGAACGACAAATTGGGGCTGCGAGTTGAAGCGATTTAACAGCAAAACGCGTTTGCGGTTCGTGCTGGTAGAAAACCACCGCGACTCCGCATGAGTTCGTAGGCCTTGAACGCCTCTGTCGAAGTGATTGCGCGAGCGCCTACAGCGATCTTCAAAAGGCCGATTGAGCCGGTCAAACGAGTTTCGCCTAGCTCCCTGATGATGGCTTTTCGCGCAGCTTGGTCATCGCACGCTACGCTGCAGCCCATCGCGGCTGCCGCCAAAATGCATTCAGTCTCGCCTGCGTCAAGTTGAAGCCTATGCCTCGCTTCAGAAAACTGCTTGACTGAGATGAGCGAATCGTCAACCAAGCCTAGGTGTCCGAGCTCCACAGCCTCATCGATCGCGTCCGCTATGGTTCGCGATTCGCCTCTCACGACTTTGCTAACCATGAACCGCTTCTGAGGCAGTTTCAAAATAGTCCCGAATGTTTCCCCGTTCGCGAGATTGAACAATGTCGACGCGTCGAGGATGACAATCACACGGCAGACTCGGTGTTCGCTACAAAAAGCTTCGAGACAGGAACATTGAGCAACTCCGCTGCTCGCCCAATTGACAAGTCTCCTGAGCGCACTTTCTGAACCGCCGCCAGGAGCAGTGAGGGAGATACGTCCATCTCAATTTCCGCCCGCTTCGGAATACCTAGTTCCTCCGCGCGTCGTTCTGGATTGGTGAAGTCGTCCATGAGCCGCTGATAAAGTGCGCGCGCGCCTCGTGGAGGCAGTAACTGCAATTGCTCACATCGACGCGCTGCCACTTCAAAGCTGACATTGAACAGGTGGGCCAACCACAAGATTTCTATGTCCCCTAGCGGCCCAGTGGCTTTGAGCTGTTCGCGTATCGCTTTGACTGCCACCAGAACGCCATGCCTGGGCAAAACCAGAGAGGAAGCGAACGCGTCTGCAAACTTTTCCTCTTCACGATTGGATGACTTTGGTATGCCGTTGAAATCCGCCTCGCGATCCAGCATTGCATAGCCGCCATCGCGTTTATCGTGGTGCGCCACGAGATGTCCGACTTCATGGGCGATAGTGAAAAGCATTCGAGGCTTGAAATTCCGAGGACCTAGAAGGATGATCGCTCGCTCGGCGACAATTGCCGATACGCCCTCAACACTGGAGTCCCGGCAATACAGCAAATAGATGCCTAGCTCGTGGGCCACACGTGGAAGGTGGTCGAAGGGTTCTTGATCATCAAGTTGGCCAAAAGCTTTTCTAAACAACTCCGCGAAGCCTTCGGCCGCCTCCAGAGTGGGTTTTATGCCTCGAAAAAGATCAAGCCAAGAAGTGTTCTTCGGAAGGCCTTCGGCAATGATCAGCGTGTCCCTGATCTGCTCAGAAATGACATCGACAGAAGTGGAGACCTTGAATTCGCGTTGCCCCAGCGTTTGTCGAAATAGAACTTTTATTGGCTCAGCTGGTGCGTCGTCTACAAGCGTTGAAAGAGGCACGCGGAGCGCTTTTGCGATTCCCCGCATTTCGCTCAGCGTTGCCTCGCTTCCTGAGGCTACCGCCTGAAACCTCTCAACTGACAATCCGGCATTTTTCGCCGCCGTATTCACCGTAAGGCGACGACTGCTTAAATGGTCGGAAATGCTATTCACGGGCGCGCCTCACGTTTGAGGTCTAGGAGCGCGGCGCGAAGACGCCCAGCTTGATCGTCCGAAAGCTTGCGCATACGTCCGACGATTTCTCGAATGCTATGCGCTGCCCTTTTATCGAATACATCTGCCAGGATATCCACTGATCGCTCACGACCCAATTGGATTTCGCGATTGCTTTCGAGAACGATTGGATTTTTTCCGACCAAATAATTTCGAATACGCGTATCGAAATTCGAATGCTTGTCGCGTGGATCTTGAGTACCGTCCGCCGTAACGATGATATTGCCTAGTCGTTGACCGGCGATGTCTTGGAGTCTGTTTTCCGGGAAGTCCCGGTAAGCGACGAGTTGATCTTCGAGTTTGGTGTCGATCTCAAGGCCACCGATCACGTATTGTTGATATTGCTTCCCCATGCTGCCGCTGATGACAAATATCTGATCCCCCTTGCTCACCAAGCGCCGGAGATCAGGCCTGCACGTTCCCATGGTGGGACGCACTCCCGCGCGGAGAATGGGATCGGCCAACGGTCGTCCCATTCCTGGATCGGAGCGAGGGGATACAAATATGTAGCTAGCCATGACCAATCTCCTGTGAACATTGATGACTGTATTTTTAAACAGTATTGCTTTTTTTGCAAGAGTCTAGCGATCAATGGTCTTTTGCTGCAGAAATGTCCTTTTGGTTCTCAAGAGGCCTATTTCTCAAGCTGGTCCTTGATCAGGAAAGCCCTATGCATTGGCTCGATTGATGGTTGATTGTCTGGATCTCAAACTTTTTCGGCGATATATGACTTTCTTGCGTCCGGGTTGAGTCCCCGACGAACCCCCTTCACGTTGAACACTAAGGCCGACTTGCCCTCACTGGGTAGTCGGCTTTTTTATGCCCGTGTCATCAAGCGCCGCATGACTCGCCAATTGCAGTGATTTCCATCCACTCTAGAAGCAGCCATTTGCTGCCACCTCACCTGGAGCTATTCATGACCCAGACTTTTAGCCCTCATGGGCATTCCACATCACCGGTACAAGCTGATGCCGTCTCATTTAAAACAAAAACCAATCCTTCCACGGAATTCGAGCCCTACATCCCACCCAATGAAACCGACGGCTTGGTCACAGTCGACACAGACCTGTGCTGGCGACTGCACCCCGAAGGTCTTGTCACACCCGCAGCCATAGCCGCCATCTGTTGGGCCAGAAATCATTTCAAAATCCCCGACACTCACCACCGGGCTCTTCTGGACGGCCTGGGGCTGGAGTATTTCAATACCGGAATCGGCAGCACCGTACTGCGTCCCAAAGACGCTTACCGGCTCCAGCACGCCTCTACTGTCAACCCTGCCGATCCCGGCAAACAGCACAAACTGCAAACCTTCAGCCTGGCCAGCCCCGTCCTTGCTCTGGAAGAATACGACGCCATCGAGGTGTATCCCTGCATCAGCGCAAACCACGGCATTGAACGGTTCGAGGCCAACGAACACGCCTTAACCGTTTCTCCAGATTTCTGGAGCGTCGCATTGCACCTGGAAACAGGCGGCATAGAAACCATAGCCGACTTCCCCCAAGCCTCACAAGCCGAGTCCTTCGGCGAACTCATGCGTCAGATCCTGCTGGAAGCCCGTGAGGCTGAAGGCCTTTCTTCACCCCATCTCCAACCTTTGCCCACAACCTGAGGAATACCCATGCCCACCAATACCTCGCCGCTGGAGACCCTGGCGGCGTTTTTTATTGTGTTTGCCGCCGGAGCCCTGTCCGCCATTGGACTGAGGCTTTATGCCGAAAAGATCAGGAGAGAGCCCCACTGATCCACCCACCAGACCAAACAACCCCATCAACCCTTAATTCAACGCCTCAAAAGGAACATTCATTTGTCTTTAAATCATTGCCCCAAATGCAAATCTGACCATATCCTTCCCCGCAACATCGCCGCTCGTGCAGGCGGCACCATCGGCACAGTCGCAGGCGCAGCCAGCGGTATTGGTGGTGCCATCAAGGGTGCCCGCATCGGACGGACTGCCGGCATGATTGCGCCCCCTGCAGGGCCGCTTGTAGGCACCATCGCCGGTGCCGTGCTGGGAGGCATCTTCGGTGGAATTCTTGGCTGCGAAGTCGGAACAACGTTAGGCAAAGCCGTCGACAAAAACATCCTCAACAACTACCGGTGCGTTGCCTGCAGCCATACCTTCAGCGACAGCTCTACCAGCTCGACCAGCCCAGGCAGAGAGTCCGAGACGCCTTTTTCCCATGAGGTCTACCAGCAGTAGCTGTAAACCCTCAAGTCTTGCTGGCAGCTGCCGCGCCGGGCTTTTTCTCACTTTCCCCTCCCAACCCATAGCGCACTCATGTGCCCCGGCAGCTTCTGCCGGGGCGTAGCCGTGCGCGTCTTCATTGCATTCATCACAGCAAAAGGAAACACTTATGTCACACGCAATCGCCACCATGGCCTTTACAGGCGAAACCCCCTGGCACACTCTTGGCCGCAAGCTCCCGGCCAAACAGTCCCTGGATATCTGGGCCAAACAAGCCGGAATGGACTGGAAAATCTGCGAAACCCCGGTCCGTTACATGACCGACAGCGCAGGCCCCCTCGGCTCCATCAAATCCTTCGATGAGCAGAAGGTTCTGTACCGCAGCGATACCCAGGCCCCCCTATCCGTCGTCTCCCAGCGCTACCAGGTGGTCCAGCCCCGAGCCGTCCTGGAGTTCTACCGCGACCTCACGGAAGTCTCAGGCTTCGAGCTGGAAACCGCAGGTGTGCTCAAAGCTGGCAAGAAATTTTGGGCTCTCGCCAAAACCGGCAAGGAAACCAGCCTCAAAGGCAAGGACGTGGTCAAGGGTTACATCCTGCTGGCCACTTCCTGCGACGGCACCCTCGCCACAACGGCAACACCCACGACAGTGCGGGTCGTTTGCAACAACACCCTTGCTGTGGCTTTGGCCGGGGCCACCAGCGCCATCAGGGTGCCCCACAGCACCGTCTTCGACGCCCAATTGGTCAAGCGGCAACTCGGCATTGCCGTCTCCCAATGGGATTCTTTCATGTACCGCATGAAGACCCTGACCGAGCGCAAAGTCAAAAGCCACGAATCCATGAACTACTTCCTGAAAGTCATGTGCCAGACCGATGGGCATTCTGATCCTGCTGCAGGCCTCATGAATGAACGCGCGCTGAAGAAAGTCCAGGCCATGTACGAAGGCAAGGGCAGGGGAGCCGACCTAGCTTCTGCCAGTGGTACAGCTTGGGGGCTTCTGAATGCCGTTACCGAATACGTTGACCACGAACGCCGGGCACGCAATCAGGACTACCGCATGGACTCCGCGTGGTTTGGTGCAGGTGCCAATCTCAAGCAGCGTGCCCTGGACCATGCCATGCAACTGGTTGCCTGAGCAGACAGCAGGCAGGCGGCAATCAGACCGCATGCAGGCAAATCCCCAAGACAGCATACGCCCCGACCTTCATTGGCCGGGGCGTTTTGCTTTGTTCAACCAATATTGAAAGGAAAGCGCCATGAACAACGCGCTGAAGATCCAGAAGCAGGACAGGCCCAAACCAGCCCTCAAGCTGGTCAAGACCAACGACCTCAGCCGGGACGATTGGCTAACGGTTCGCAAAGGCGGGGTGGGCAGTTCAGATGCAGCCGCTGCCGTAGGTCTCAATCCCTACAAGTCCCAGCTCGAACTCTGGATGGAGAAAACTGGCCGCGACGCCGGCCTCCCAAAAACAGACCCCAACGACGAAACCAGCCCCATGTACTGGGGCACGTTGCTGGAACCCATAGTCGCAGCCCATTACACAAAACGCACCGGTCATAAGGTCAGGCGCATCAACGCCGTCCTGCAGCATCCGTCAGAACCCTGGATGCTGGCCAACCTGGACCGTGAGGTCGTGGGTGTGCCAGATGTCCAGATCCTGGAGTGCAAGACCGCAGGCATGAATGGTGCACGCCTCTGGCGAGACGGTGTCCCTGAATACATCCAGCTGCAGGTGTTGCACCAGTTGGCCGTGACGGGGAAGCAGGTCGCTGACGTGGCGGTCCTGATTTGCGGACAGGAATTGCAGGTGCACCGGATTGAACGCAACGAGCCCATGATCAAACAGCTCATGCTCCTGGAGCGCCAGTTCTGGAGTTATGTCGAGCTGGACGAACAACCGCCGTCGGACGGTTCGGACTCGGCAGATGTGGCTTTGCGGGCGCTCTATCCGAAAGACTGCGGCAAGACCATAGACCTCTCAAGGGACCTGGTCATGTCGGCAGCCTTCTCGGACCTGCTCTCTGTCCGGCAGTTTCTGGCAGCCCACACCAAACTGGAATCTGAACTCAAGCAGCGCATCCAGCAGCGCATGGGTGAAGCCAGCCAAGCCGTGTTCGAGAACGGGGATGTGACCTGGAAACGCAGCAAGGACGGCTCAGCCCTAGATGTGGAAACCCTGCTCAAGGACCAGCCTGATCTCCTGGAGCGCTACAGCCTGCCCAAAGCCGGATCGCGGCGCTTCCTGATCAACGACTGAGCCAACCCCAATGCCCCATCCACTGGGGTCTATTAGCCCGCCCCTCTGTGTATAGACGGGGGCGGGCTCGAAGCAAACAAAGGAAAATACATGCTCAAAGGACTCGCTTTAACGCCGCCCATCGTTGGCCGCATCTCCATCGGCAAGGTCGTCGAAAAAGACGGCCTGCGTCTTCCTGAAAAGGACGACGAATTCACCATCACCACCCAGGTTCAAAACCGCGAAGGCTGGGTCAACCACCCCCTGGACAAATCCCTCCGCAAAACCCCTGAAACCAAACTCCGCAGCATTCCCATACGCTTGATGTTCGACGACCCGGACTTGAGTCTCAGGGCCAACTACACCCTGTTCGACCGCAAGACCGGCCGGCAGATGTGTGTGGGCAACGGGGAAACCTGTAAACGCCTGACGGGTGAGGGTCTGAAGACCTTGCCATGCCCCACGCCGGATGCATGCGAACTGGCCATAGGCGGGCACTGCAAGCCTTACGGCCGGTTGAACGTGCGCATTGGCGATGAAGATGAGCTTGGCAGTTTTATCTTCAGAACTACCGGCTACAACAGCATCCGAACGCTGTCGACCCGGCTGAAGTACTTTCATGCCGTCTCGGGCGGCCTGCTCTCGACCCTGCCGCTGGAACTGAGGCTACGGGGCAAATCGACATCGCAGTCTTACCGCACGCCGATCTACTACGTGGATCTGACGGTGCGGGCGGGCATGACCTTGCCGGCTGCCGTGGCTGCGGCTATCGCGCAGCGGGATGAGTGGAAGGCCTTGGGTTTTGACCAGGCTGCGCTGGACGAGGCTTCCCGCAAAGGTTTTGCTGCCGGGGTGTTTGAGGAGTCGGCTGAAGAGGTGGAGGGCGTGCTGGAAGAGTTCTATCCTGAGCCCACCAACACTTCTGATACTGGGCAGCAACCTGCCAAAGCGGCGACAGGCCTTGCCGACAAACTCGCGGACAAGGTGCTTGCGACATCCAGCGCCGGCGGTGGGACGACCCGTGGTGCGCCTTGAGCATGTCTTTGCCGCAGGCATACGGTTTGATACCGAGATCCAGTACCTGGCCCAGGCTACCAAGCACCTGCGGTATCACAAACTGCCGGTTCTCAAGTCTGGGTCAGCACAGGTCTGCGCGCTCACCAGTGTGATGCAGTGTGTGCTCATCCTCGGGCCTGTGCCGCGTAGCCAGCTCACGCTAGAGCGCAAGCTTATGGCTCAGGATGTACTGGGACGGGCTGCGCATCCAGGCTGCTCCAGCGTCTTGCGTTGCGTTCGTGCTCTGGAGAATCTGACTGGAACCCATCCCCTCAAATCAGCAACCACGCATAACCCGGTAGAAATGGGTGAAACCGCGCTAGACGTACTGCGCTCAGGGGGCTTGTGCTTGTTGCAGTTCAAATCTGCAACAGCCAGCCGCTGGGCGACGGTGATAGGCGTGGAGATAGAAGTCCAGCATGACAAAGACTTTGCCAAGGCCTTGCTTCTGCTGGATTCCCATGCTGGCGAACCATGGGCCTGTGCCCACAATGTTCGCATTGAGCTGAAGCGGTCAGGCGCCAGGTCGCAAAGTGCGGCCATCGCCTTTCCGCTGATTTGTCGGCACCTGACAGGGGAGGCCAGCAAGGTACAGCTGTTGAACCTGATCACCTTGAAGCCAGCAGCTACGAACCCACAAAAGCGCACTGACGAGCCGATCTAGCGCTTTTTGGCGGGGTAGGGCCTTGCAGTGCGTGGGGCGCGCAGGATGGTTGCGTCCAGTCCGTGGATTTGTGCCAGGTCCGGATGCATCAGCTCATGGGGCGCCATCCCTATGGCCTTGGCAATCAGCTCGATGTTGTCGATGGAGATATTGCGCTGGCCCCGTTCCAGCGTACCGACAAATGCCCGATCCAGCCCCGCATCGGCGGCCATGCGTTCCTGAGATATTCCCGCGTTAACCCTGACGAGGCGGATGTTTCTGGCGAAGATCAACCGGAGGGAAAGGGAAACCTGCTTGGTTTTTGCAACATGTGGCATGCCTCCGATGATCTAAACAGGAGGTGTTTAAAGCCACGGTGTTTGAAGCCTATTATGATTATTGGGCAGTGCATTTTCATGCTGGACAGTAGCCATATAAATCCAGGTCGATATCCAGTCGGCCATTTTTTTACGTTTAAAGGAGTCTCAAACACCTCATTTAATGATCGTGTCTTTACTAAGAGCTGAAGAAGCCTGTGCCCGGCTGCTTCTCAATCGACATCAACCAATTCAACAAACTTACTGAGGAGGAACATTTCAATGACTCAAAACGGCTATCGAGCGATCTGCTCACTCAAATCCATCAGCGCCTTTGCTGCAGCCATGGTGATGACAGGTGCCGCCAGCGCGGACTGGAAAAGCGGCTACGGCCAGGGCAACCTGGAGTATTTCTCTGACAAGCAGGACCTGCGGCTGTACATCGCTTGCCCCACCAAGGAAACGGGCACCGACAAGACCGCCACTGTTTCGCTGACCCGGCTCAGCACGGGTCATGACATCCAGAAATTCACCCTGACTGTCAACGGCCACACCTATGACGGACCCATGGAGTCCGACAGCCGTGTGGGCAGTGGCAATTTCTTGTTGTTCATGGAAGACATCCGCAAAGGTGATGTCGTACTGAAGTACGCCTTGGGCACCGTCGTGTTTCCCAGAACCAACGCCACCAAAGCCATCCCGCCGCCTGGTCGTCGCTTTCCCTGCAATACGGGTTTCTAGAGCGACCGGCTGATTCGTCCACTTATCTATTCACTCATTTCATTCAAGCAAAGGAAATTCAAATATGCACAAATCTGCCATTGCACTGGCTCTCGTTTTGGCGGCGACAGCCGCTTCTGCTTTCCCGACCAAGGTCAAGATGACCAAGGATGCCGACCTGGCCAGTAGCGAAGGTGTCTACGTCCAAGTCACGACCAACAAGGGCCGTGTCACCGTCAACAACAAGTGGCCGGCTTACCGCGTTCTGTCGCGTGCCAAGAAGGGCGAGTGCTACATCCTGGAAACCGATTCAGAAAGCACCGTTGACTTCAACATGAAGCCTGACGAGAGTGGCGTGAGCACGGTTACCAAGACGCGCTGCTAGGCAAGCGCTGAAACATCAACAAAAACGAGGAGTCATCATTTATGGAAAACAACAACAACGAAGAACTCATCCAGTCGGCGATTATCTGGGGCATCGCGGCCCTTATCCTGGCTATCCTGTCCTGCACTTTCAATAGCTCGGCCATGGTCCTGCGTGCGGGCTTCTTTGCCAAGCTGTTCGCGGTGATTGTGGGAACCGCGTCGGGAACTGCCGGGGCGCTGATCGGTGATGCCATCCGCAAGTTTGCACACCCTGATGCGGTCTTCACAGGTGGCGGGATGCTCAGCCTGATCTGGATCAAAGTGTTTTGGAAAGTGGGGCCTCAGGTCATCGGTCTGGTCATTGGCGTGATGCTGGGCTGCGCTTTGGTGCTGCGATGAACCGGATGTTCAATGCGGTTTTGAGGGTCGGTCTTGTCCTTTGCATGACCGTCCTGGCGTCCTGTTCGAGTGAGGAGTCCAAGGCTCGCGGCGAGTATCTGGCGGGATGCATTCAGAGCGGTACGGACAAGGCCGCTTGCGATTGCACCTATGACAAGATGCTCAAGTTTTACAGCTTCAAAGAACTCAAGGCCATGGGTCAGTCCTCGCGCAGAATACCGCCAGATTTTATGGACAACGTAGTGAAGGCGGTTTTGATCTGCAAGAAGGAGATGGGCCGTTAGGCCATTCTGAGAAAGTTGAAGAAAGACCGGGGCACCATGTGTGCCTCTGGTAAGTCCTCTTTTTTTTGAGACTACATGCGGCATTAATGTCGTTTTCTCATTTTTGGATTCGCGACAACTGTGCTGCCCACAGTCTGGTAAATGCCGGGAACGTGATCCAAGTGATCGCGAATAATGTCTTGTTGTGGAAAAAGCTTTGCAGCCTCATCCAGGCGGCTCAAAATGCCACAATCCGAAGCGATTCGGTCGCTTGTACATTGCTCCCTCAAAGCCTTCAGATCTTTTTGCAGAATCTTCAGTTCCTTGATGCGTGTGGCTACGTGTCCTATGTGCTCGTAAAGTAGCGCATTTACCTGCGCACAGTTTTCTTCTGGTGCGTCTTTGAATTGGAGGAGCGTCCGAATTTCCGTGAGCGTCATGTCGAGCGAACGGCAGTTCCGGATGAAGCCGAGTCGCGCTAAGTGCTCGCGCCCGTAGAGGCGGTAATTTGCCTCACTGCGCGGAGGTTCATTTAACAAGCCCTCGCGCTCGTAGAAGCGGATGGTTTCCGCTTGGGTCTGGGTTAGTTTAGCGAGTTCACCGATTTTCATACGAAGGCATTTCCAGGGTCGCAATGTCCGTCCAAAAGTGCGCATAGAGTTGGCCTGCCCCAGTGACAGTGCCGATCGGCACGACTTGCACATGGCAACACGCGTGCAATGCACTGAACTCACTTAGGCAACAAATGCTACGACGTTTGGGGTGGTCTGCAGCAAGATCATCGGGGGCGAGGCACTGCTCAGGCATGTTTTTTGTAGGAGGCTTACGTGCACCGCGATCCTCGGGACTGGCGGACCATGGGCGGGTTCGCGGACTTACGCAGCAAACCGCTGGCCACGCGACATCAAGCCGATGTCGGTCATGATCCAAAGGATGATGGTAAGACTCGGACCCGAGCTGGACAATTTATGCCTTCTGTTGCGGTGGCCTGGCAGCGATGAAGGAAACAAATACCAGACAAGCCGCACCCAGGGTGATGGCTATATCCGCCACATTGAAGGCTGGCCAGTGCTTTCCGACGAGGTGGAAATCCAAATAGTCGATGACATGGCCGCGCACGGCACGATCAAAGGCATTTCCCAGCGCGCCTCCCAGGATCAGACTGAAGGCCAGCGACTCGCTGCGCGGCCTAGGTTGCCGCAACATCCAGATCAACCAGACGGAAGCCATGATCGCGATGCCCAGAAAGAACCAGCGCTGCCAGCCACCGGCCCCGGCAAGAAAACTAAAGGCTGCGCCAGGATTCAGCACGTGGACCAAGTTGAAAAAAGACGTAATCGGATGGCACCAACCCAGGGGTGTGGCGGCGTCGATAGCACTTTTGGCGGCCTGATCGGCGGCGAGTACGGCGAAGGCGAGAAAAAACCAAGGCCAGGGACGGTGAGTTTGCATGTTCATTTCTTGGAAATCGGGTCGGCTGAAGGGTCGGAGATGGGCTCCGGCGACATGCGTAGCGCATCCTTCACCTGCTTGTCGGTCAGCGTGGCTGCCGGTGGCGGCGTACTGGCGATACCGGGGAACACCGCGAGGATGCCTACCATTGCCATCTGCAGCATCAGGAAGATGTCTATGCGCACATGCTCATCGCGCTGCAGCGTGAAGGCTGCCATCAGCAGCACCACCGGCGCGAAGAAGTGCGGCTGCACGTCGTACATGGTCGACGACGCCATGCCCAGCAGCTTGCGACTGAACGCATTGCCGGCGATGAGGACGGCATTGGCCAGCAGGCCCCAGCGCACCGCGAACGCCATCCAGCGATTGATGGTGTCGATGCGGCCCGCCAGGCGAAGCACTGCGGCGAACTCGAAGCTCATCGCCTGGCCCGCCACTTGGCAACTGCTCGTTTCAACGACACGGCCCATCCATGGGTCGCTACTACGCAAGCACCGCCGAGAAGGAAGCCGGCAACAACATCCGCTGGGAAGTGCGCCCCCAGTGCCACGCGGGACCAGCCGACGGCTGCCGCGATTGCGAGTAGAAGCAGCCGGAAAGGCCAGGGACCCAGGGGCCAGAGGCTGGCAACGACGGCTGCAGTATAGACAGCATGGCCGCTGGGAAAGGCATAAAGGCTGTCGGGTGCGCCAAGCACCCAAGCCATATCGTTGGCATACAGGTCCGAAGGTCGCGGGAGTGCAAACGCGGCCTTGGCAGTCCAGGCAAGGAGTATGGCGACCAGGACGCCGACACCGAACCGGAACGGCGCCAGCGCCGCGGGCTCGGAACGCTTGACGGCCCGCCAGCCCAGCAGCGCCACGCCCATGAGTGGCGCGCCCCAATAACTGCCGATTGCGGAGAGCAAGCGTGCAAAGCCGATCCAGTCCGCCGGCATGGATCGGTTGATCCACAGCATTAGTTGGGTGTTGAGACCGCCCCAGTCATACACCCAGTGCCGCAGCAGTCCCATGTCGCCAGTTCCAATCACAGTCACGCGTCGCGCGTTTTCAGCAAACGCAAGCCGTTGAACACCACGATCAGGCTTGCGCCCATATCGGCAAACACCGCCATCCACATGGTGGCTTGGCCCGTGAAGGTCAACGCTACAAAGATCACCTTGATCCCCAGCGCCAAGACGATGTTCTGCGTGAGCACCTGTGCGGTCTGCTGCGACAGCCGGATGAACGCGGGGATCTTGCGCAGGTCGTCATCCATCAGGGCGACGTCCGCCGTCTCGATGGCCGTGTCGGTGCCGGCGGCGCCCATGGCAAAACCGATGTCTGCGCGCGCCAGCGCCGGCGAATCGTTGATGCCGTCGCCCACCATGCCGACCTGGCCCTGGCCGCCCGCCAGGCTTTCAATGGTGCGCAGTTTGTCCTCGGGAAGCTGGTCACCCCGTGCCTCATCGATGCCTACCTGAGCGGCTATCGCGTTGGCCGTGTGCTGGTTATCGCCGGTCAGCATCACGGTGCGCACGCCCATGGCGTGCAGGTCCGCGATAGCCTTCTTGCTGCTGTCCTTGACCGTGTCCGCCACGGCAAAAATTCCCAGCACCGCCGACTCGTTCATCAGCATGACCGCTGTCTTGCCTTGGCGTTCCAATCCCTCCAGCATCGACTGCAACGCCGGCGTGCTCAAGCCGCGCTCCTGTGTCAGCCGATGGTTGCCGAGATGTAGCAAAGTGCCTGCGATCTGCCCGCTGACGCCCCGGCCGGGCAGCGCCTTGAAGTCCTGCACCTCCAGAGCCTGCGTTGCGGCTTGCTTGGCGTGCCGAGCAATCGCTTGGGACACTGGGTGGTCTGAGCGCGCTGCCAGGCTGGCCGCCCAGCGCTGCACCATGGGCTGGTCGCCACTCAAGGCAACGAAATCAGTCTGCTCGGGCTTGCCGTGGGTCAGGGTTCCTGTCTTGTCCAGGGCCAAAACTTTGAGCTTGCGCCCTCCCTCCAGGTAAACACCGCCTTTGATCAGGATGCCGCGTCTGGCGGCAGCGGCCAAGCCGCTGACGATGGTGACTGGCGTAGAAATGACCAGCGCGCATGGGCAGGCTACCACCAGCAGTACCAGCGCCTTGTAAATCCAGTCAAACCAGGCGCCACCGAAAGCGAGCGGCGGAACAACAGCAACGAGCACGGCCACCGCAAACACGGCGGGCGTATACACCTTGGCGAACTGATCGACGAAGCGCTGGGTTGGCGCGCGGCTACCCTGGGCCGACTCGACGGCATGGATGATGCGTGCCAGCGTCGAGTTGTTTGCGGCAGCGGTGACCTTGTACTCGAAGGAGCCGGTCTCGTTGATCGTGCCGGCAAAGACCTGGTCGCCCTCGGCTTTCTCGACCGGCAGGCTTTCACCGGTGATGGGGGCCTGGTTGATCGCGGAACTGCCAGAGGTGATGATGCCGTCCAAGGCAATGCGCTCCCCCGGCTTGACCCGCACTACAGCCTGCAGCACAACTTCCTTGGCCGGCACTTCCAGCCAGGCGCCGTCGCCCTGGCGGACGGTGGCGGTGGCGGGTGTCAGCTCCAAAAGGCCACGAATCGCATTGCGGGCGCGGTCCAGAGACTTGGCTTCGATCACCTCAGCCAGGGCAAACAGGAACATTACCATCGCTGCTTCGGGCCAGTGGCCGATCGCCATGGCACCGGTCACCGCGATGGCCATGAGCGCGTTCATGTTCAGATTGAGATTTTTCAGCGCGATCCAGCCCTTCTTGTAAGTGCTGAGCCCGCCGGTGGCAATGGATACCAGCGCGAGTGCGACCACCATCCAGTGGATGCCGCCGTTGGCCCAGTAGACGACTTCGGCCAGTACAGCCGCCACTCCCGAGAAAATCATCGGCAGCCAGTTGGTCTTCGGCACCGGTAAGTCCGCATCACGTGGTTCATCCGTGGTTTGCACCACGGTTTCGTATCCCAGCGATTCGATGGCTGTGACGGCCTGGGTGAGAGCCTCAGGTGAATGCTGGACTGTCAAGGTGCGCTGCATCAGGTTGAACTGCAAGTCGGCGATCCCTGTCATGCCCTCCAACTTTCCTCGAATGAGTCCTTCTTCGGTCGGACAATCCATCTTGGCGATCTGCAGCACTGTCGTGGCGACGCCGGCGGCACCTTGGCGCTGCGCCTTCATGCCGATCGCAGCGAGAGCCTGCTCGATGGGTTCAGCGGACGGCAGGGTGTGGTCAACAGTCAGCACGCGTTGCATCAGGTTGAACTCGAGCTTGGCAATGCCCTGGACCTTGCCCAGGCGGTCACGAATCAAGGCCTCTTCGGTGGGGCAATCCATGTTTTCGATACGGTAGCTGACTGTGACTTCATTGCCAGCCTTCGCGGCCTGGGCCACCGGCGCGCGCTCGGGCGCTACCGTCAAAGCGGGGACAGCCTGTGCTTGCGCGGATCCAGCGCGTTGGGCGCGCATGCCAATCGACACCAAAGCGGCCTCCACGGGCGCCAGTGCTGCAGCGTTCAAGGTCACGGCCAGCTTGCGTTGCGGGAGATCAAATTCCAGTGTTTTCACGCCGTCCAGCTGCCTCAAACGCTCCCGGATCATGGCTTCTTCAGAGCGGCAATCCATGTTGTCAATCTGAAACACGACTCGCTCGTCGGCGGACTGGACGCCGTCAGCCTGGACCTTGGCCCTAATACCGATGGAGGTGAACACCGATTCCATTGCGGAGCGAGCTTGCTCATCGTGGGTCACTAAGAGCGTGCGGTTTTTGAGATCGAACTCGAGGGCTTCTATCCCGTCGAGTTTTGCGAGATGGGAGCGAATCAAAGCCTCTTCGCTTGGGCAGTCCATGTTCTCGACGCTGTAGAGCGTCTTGGTCAGGCCAGCGGCTCGGCGCTGCGGTCGCATGCCGATGCTCCGCAAGGCATCTTCAACGGCGCCGAGAGAGGGCAAGGTGTGCGTAATCACCAGTGTGCGTTGTTTAAGGTCGAATGCCAGGGCGCTCACGCCGTCGAGCGCACCCAGGCTCTGGCGGATCATCGCCTCCTCGTTTTTGCAGTCCATGTTGTCGATGTAATAAGTGGCCGTGTCGGACTTCGACGATGTGCTGCATCCGCAGGATGAAGATTCCGTTTGACTCATGGGGATTCCTGTTTGTAAGGCGGGGTTTTTGGTAGATTTGATATTAGGCAACCTAAAGTTGCTATAGAGTCAAGCTTTTTGGCGAGGGTTCAAGATGCTGCGAATTGGAGAACTCGCAAAACGCGCCGATTGCCAGGTGCAGACCATCCGCTTTTACGAGACTGAAGGCCTGCTGTTGGAACCTGCACGCAGTGGAGGCAATTTCCGCCTTTACGACGAAAATCACTTGGAGCGCCTGCTTTTCATTCGTCGGTGCCGATCACGTGACATGACATTGGACGAGATCCGCAACTTGCTCACTTTCCGGGACCGGCCGGAGCTGGACTGCGGCGAGGTCAACGAGCTGGTCGACGCCCATATCGTTCAAGTGAGGTCGAAAATTCGTGAACTCAAGGCGCTGGAGCAACAGTTAATCAAGCTGCGTCGCTCTTGCGATACCGTTCGCTCGGCCAGGGAATGCGGCATTCTCAGTGGCTTGGCGCAGGCGCTTTAACGTCATAGCCGCGCACCTCTGCCATTTACGTCGACGGCTCAGCGGGTAGAGCGCGCTTATGCGCTGTGCGACGGTAAGTTGCCGCAATTAGCTGAGACGGAGCCAAGTCAACTGGCAGGCCTTCCAGAAAGTCATCGATGTCCTCGTAGCTGACACCCAGCGCGGCTTCATCGGGACGTTGGGGTCTCAGGGTTTCCAAGTCCGCGGTGGGAGTTTTCCCCGCGAGGCCCGCATCGGCGCCGAGTACCGATGCAATGGCCCTGACCCGACGTTTTGTCAATCCGGATAGAGGTGCGATATCGCAGCCACCGTCGCCAAACTTGGTGAAGAAGCCCATCAAGGCCTCAGCGGCGTGGTCTGTCCCTACCACTAGACCCCCGGTCGCCCCGGCCACGGCATATTGGGCAATCATGCGCTGGCGGGCCTTGATGTTGCCCAATACAAAATCCTCGTGGAACGCATCCGCGTAGCGCAGTCCTCCCGCATGCAGCGCCGCAAGCGCGGCATCCGAAGCTGGCTTTACATCGACGCTCAGGGTTTGGTCTGGAGCGATGAAGGTTACCGCGTGTTGCGCGTCCGCTTCGTCGGCCTGGATGCCATAGGGGAGCCGCATGGCGATGAAGCGCACCTGCAGGCCCTCGCTACGGAGCTGCTCGGCCGCCAGCTGGCACAGCCGGCCGGTCACTGTGGAATCAACGCCGCCGCTGACACCGAGCACCAGGGTCTGCGCTGCGGCGGATCGAACGTACCCTGCGACAAAAGCAGTGCGACGGGCGATTTCAGTAGCCGCATCGAAATGGCGTGACACGCCCAGTTCGGCGGCGATGCGGACTTGTTCAATCGTGGCGGCCATGCAGATCCTTATTTGTGTACAGACGGTTCAGGGGTCCCCGATCAAGTTCGGGTGGACAACTGGCGTGATCGCGCAATCCCATACGGTCGGTGCAGACGTCGTTGGGCGGTATGCGTCCCTTCAAGTGCGCCAGCGCGTCAATCTTAGTCTCACGGCCAGTGCCAGCGGCTCCAGCCGAGTCCTAGGCCTCAAGGCGGATAGCGTCGGCAACCCACCGCGTATCACGGCCGCCGCGATATAAACGCCGCCAGCCTTTGCAAAGCGGACTTACGCGATTCTCTGGCAGCATTACCTTGGCAGTGGACATCAAGTCTGTGTTCCTGGTCATGGCCGTATTTGGCTCTGCAACGATGTGGATGGCCGTTTTTGCCGACATGGACGCAAGCTTGCTAGTAGTCGGAAATGGTCTTCGCCCGCTGCTTATAAAAGTCCAATGCTTGATGTATCGATGACTTTTAAGTGGACTTGACCCGTTTCAATAGACACCTGATAAGGTCGAAATTGAAAAGGAGAAAAAGTCATGAAGAGAGTCAGCTACACA